>CP004348.1:1363813-2045720 GCA_000342265.1 beta proteobacterium CB | reverse complement strand
AGTTATCCACAAGTTGGAAAAACGTGGAAAACCTGTGGATAACTTGTGAATAAAGATATAAAACCAATAAAAATCAATTGTTTACAAAGATTGAATCAATTTAATAGAGAAAAATACCTATATATTCTTCAGCAGCGGTTGACCTTTTGCCTTGCAACAAGGAAAATACTGGGTTTTGCAGGATGAATCATGAAAAGAACATACCAACCCTCAGTAACACGTCGCAAACGCACTCACGGATTCCGTATTCGTATGAAAACTAAGAGTGGACGCGCAGTATTAAACGCACGCCGCGCTAAAGGTCGCAAACGTTTAGCTGTTTAATTTAGCAGTTGAATAGCGCCAGGATTTCTGAATTACTAAAAACACGCCCCAAGACAAGTTTGTATTGGGGTTTGTATTTGGCATCTTCGGATCAGGGCGCAAGACCGGATTTAGGTATTGCGGTAGCTAAAAAACTAGCTAAGCGAGCAGTGGATCGCAACCGACTAAAACGTATGATTCGTGAACTAGTCAGAAGTGCTCAAGCAACCAGCCTTAACAGCGATGTTGTAGTGAAACTGAAAAAACCCATTGGTCGCGAAACCCGCGGCAGACTTAGAAGCAAAGAAAAAGAAGTTCTGCGAAATCAAATTGCAGGACTAATTTAACGTGCGCCTATTCAATAAGCTAGCCATTAAAGTTGTGAGGCTTTATCAATTAACACTCAGCCCTTTCATAGGCATGCAGTGTAAATTTGCGCCGAGCTGCTCGCAATATGCTTGCGACTGCTTTGCCAATTACGGATTTTTAAAAAGCTTTAGTCTGATGGTTTGGCGCATTTTGCGCTGCAACCCGTGGGCTCAAGGTGGATATGACCCCGCAGTAAAACCAAAATCTCATCATTAAGTGAATGCAAATGGACTTTAAAAAAACAATTCTTTGGGCAGTCTTCTCTATGTCGGGCCTGATGTTGTACAACAACTGGCAAGTTCATGAAGGCAAACCATCCATGTTTGGTGGAAATCCTGCAAGCACTGCTGTAGTAGCTGACAAGGCCTCAGCAAACAAAGTTGATATACCAACCCCCACTCAAAGCCCAAGCATTGCCGCGCCGAGCCAAGCGCCTGCTGTGCTCGCTGGAGCAATCGAAACATCAGAAAAATTTGTTTTACAAAATGATGTATTGATTTTAGAAATCAGCGCAAATGGCGCCAACGTGATTGATGCGAAGTTGCCTAAGCAGCTCACTGCAGAACAAAAACCGGTTGAGTTATTTCAGTACGCTCCAAATCATAAATATTTTGCACGTTCAGGTTTAATTGCTTTGGGCAATGCGGATCTTCCTAATCACACCAGCACATTTAAATTAGTGCAGTCTGGCAAAGATGGATCTGGAAAACCTTTTGTTGTTCTGGCCAGTGAGCGCAATGGCGTAAAGTTAGAAAAGACTTTTGTCTTAACTCCTGGTAGCTATGTCGTTGATGTTGGTCATCGCGTTACTCAAAGTAATGCAAATGCAGCGCCACTAGTTCTGTATACAGAAATCGTACGCGATGCTTCACAAGAGCAAAAAATTGGACCTTTCGATGGTGCGTTCTCAGCAAGCACATTTACTGGACCGGCTGCTTATACTGAAAAAGAAAAATTCAACAAGCTGGAATTCACAGCAATTGATAAAAATAAAATCACCATTCCTACTCAAGTACCTGCTGGCGATCCTGCATGGATTGCTATGGTTCAACACTACTTTGCAAGCGCTTGGATTCCTGGTGACAAGGCAGCGCGTGACATCTATGCCGGAAAAATTGATAACAACCTTTACCGTATTGGTATGCAAACGCCGTTAGGTGTTGTTGCACCTGGCACAACGGTTGTTGAAAAAGCAAAGTTGTTTGTAGGCCCACAAGAAGAAAGTGTTCTGGAAACAATTGCCCCTGGCTTTGCGTTGTTAAAAGATTATGGTTACCTCACGATTCTTGCTAAACCGATTTTTTGGTTGCTGGAAAATATCCATGCCTATGTTGGCAACTGGGGTTGGTCAATCATTCTTTTGACCATCTTAATTAAGTTAGTGTTCTTCCCGCTGTCAGCCGCAAGCTACAAATCAATGGCGCGCATGAAAGAGGTTCAACCACGCTTGCTTGCAATGAAAGAGCAATACAAGGGTGAGCCACAAAAACTAAATCAAGCCATGATGGAGATGTATCGTAAGGAAAAAATCAATCCCCTGGGCGGTTGCTTGCCTGTGGTGATTCAGATCCCTGTGTTTATCTCTTTGTATTGGGTTCTACTCTCATCAGTAGAGATGCGCAACGCACCTTGGATTGGGTGGATTCATGACTTATCAGTCCCAGACCCATATTACATTTTGCCGATCATCATGGCTGCATCCATGTTTGTGCAAACCAAACTTAACCCAACGCCTCCAGACCCAGTTCAGGCGAAGATAATGATGTATATGCCCCTCGTGTTTTCGGTCATGTTCTTCTTCTTCCCTGCGGGCTTGGTTTTGTATTGGGTGGTGAACAACCTACTCTCGATTGCCCAACAATGGCAGATCAACCAAATGTTTGGGAAGAAGCCAGCTAAATAAATTTTTAGCTGCTTAAAGATGAACAGGGGGTACCCGCAATGATGACGAGAAAGCTACCCATCATTGCGGTTGCCACTGCGCCTGGCAAGGCGGGTGTTGGTGTTATTCGCATTAGTGGGCAACAGCTTTTGCCAATGGCTGAAGCTTTATTTCATAAGGCGCTTGCACCACGCCAAGCTAACTTGCTGACACTTCGAGATGCGCGCGGCGAATCGATTGATCAACTCATTGCCATTTATTTTGCCGCCCCTGCCTCCTTTACTGGCGAAGATGTTTTAGAGTTGCAATGCCATGGTGGGCCACAACTTTTAGAGTTGGTCATGAAGCGCTGTCTCGAGCTAGGAAAAGACCAGAGCTTGGTCATTGCCGAGCCAGGCGAATTTTCTTTACGAGCCTATCTCAATAACAAAATCGATTTAGCTCAAGCAGAAGCAATCGCAGATTTAATTGATGCGCAAAGTGAGGCAGCGGTTCGCGGAGCGGCACGCTCATTGCAGGGCGCTTTCTCAAACGATATCAACAGCCTAATTGAGGAAATTACCCAGTTACGTATTTTGGTTGAGTCCACGCTGGATTTTCCTGAAGAAGAGATTGAGTTTTTGGAGAATGCCCAAGCACGTCAGCGTCTCAGCATGGTGATGCAAAAGTTAAAAGCATTGAGAGAAGGCGCAAAGCAGGGAAAAATTCTGCGTGATGGGGTTCAGTTAGTTTTAGCTGGCGCCCCTAATGTTGGAAAAAGCTCTCTCCTGAATCGCTTGGCTGGCGAGGAGGTCGCCATTGTTACTCCTATCGCAGGCACTACGAGAGATCGCGTTAAGGAGAGCATCACCATCAACGGTGTTCCGATGCACATCATTGATACCGCTGGCTTGCGTGAGACCAGTGATCTGGTTGAGGCAAAGGGAATTGAAAGATCGTGGGACGCCATTCGTACGGCAGACTTGGTCATTTTTTTGCAAGATCCCAGCGCCAAAGAAACGGTTGAGGGCGCCGAAGCTTTGGAGCTGAAAACCCAAATATTGAAGGCCCTCCCGCCCAAATGCCCTGTTTTAGAGGTGGGGAATAAATCAGACTTGTTGGACAAACTCTCGGCCAAGCATGGCGAAAGTTCATCTCTGCTTATTTCAGCCAAGACAGGTGAGGGTATCGAAGATCTAAAACAGAGAATTCTGGAGTCGGTCGGTTGGGGCGGCACCCAGGAGGGCGCTATTGTCGCCCGTAGACGACATTTAGATTGTCTGGACAGGGCGGCTACTCATTTAGATAAATCTCAGCAATTCGCAGCAGATGGCAGCATATCTCTGGAGTTATTCGCAGAAGAGCTCCGTTTAGCACAAGATCAGCTTGGACAAATTACTGGAAAGCTGCTCCCGGACGATTTGTTGGGCAAGATTTTTAGCCAATTTTGTATTGGCAAGTAAAGGGTTTGCTCTTGGTGGGTACAAGCCTAAAAATATGCCCAAAATGTTAAAATAGTGCGATCAAAAATATTACATTTCAAGGACTCTCATGACTATCAATACCAACGCACCAGAGTACGTAAAAAATCAAAAACTAATTCAATGGGTTGCTGAAGTAGCGGCGCTTACCAAACCAGACAAAATTCGCTGGTGTGATGGTTCCCAGGCCGAATATGATGAATTTTGTGAGTTGCTGGTAAATGCAGGGGTTTTCAGGCGCCTCAATCCAGCCAAACGCAAAAACTCTTTCTTGGCCTTGTCTGATCCTGATGACGTAGCGCGCGTTGAAGATCGCACTTTTATTTGTTCAGCAAAAAAAGAAGATGCTGGCCCAACAAACAATTGGGTAGAGCCAAGTGAAATGCGTGCCACCCTCCAACCATTGTTTGATGGTTGTATGCGCGGTAGAACCATGTACGTAGTGCCATTTTCTATGGGCCCAATTGGCTCCCCGATTGCTCATATTGGTGTTGAGCTTTCTGACAGCCCGTACGTTGCCATCAACATGCGCTTGATGACTCGCATGGGTAAAGCGGTAATTGATCAGCTTGGTGCTACTGGTGAATTCGTGCCATGTATTCACACCGTTGGTAAGCCTTTAGCTGCCGGCGAAAAAGACGTTGCATGGCCTAATAATAAAAATAAGTACATCGTTCACTATCCTGAAACACGCGAGATTTGGTCTTTTGGATCTGGTTACGGTGGCAACGCGTTGTTGGGTAAAAAATGTTTTGCATTGCGCATTGCATCCAACATGGGTCGCGATCAGGGTTGGTTGGCAGAGCACATGCTGATCTTGGGCGTGACTTCACCTGAGGGTAAGAAATACCACATTGCTGCAGCATTCCCATCAGCCTGTGGAAAAACGAACTTCTCTATGATGATTCCTCCAAAAGGCTTTGAGGGTTGGAAGGTCACTACAGTTGGCGATGACATTGCTTGGATTAAGCCGCGTAAAGATGCTGTTACAGGTAAGACACGCTTGTTCGCAATTAACCCTGAGTCTGGTTACTTTGGTGTTGCCCCAGGAACCAACCGTCAAACCAACCCAAACTGTCTTGATTCATTAAACCAAGACGTCATCTTCACTAACGTTGGTTTAACTGATGATGGTGATGTTTGGTGGGAAGGTTTGACTGATACGCCTCCAGCACACCTCATTGATTGGCAGGGCAAGGATTGGACTCCTGCTGATGGCGCTGCAGGTCGTAAAGCAGCACACCCAAATTCACGCTTCACTGTTGCTGCAACAAACAACCCTGCAGTTGATCCTAACTGGGACGATCCTGAAGGTGTAGCAATTGATGCATTCTTGTTTGGCGGTCGTCGCTCAAATACAGTGCCATTGGTAAGCGAGGCGCGTGACTGGGTGGAGGGCGTTTACATGGCCGCAACAATGGGTTCAGAAACTACTGCAGCGATTACTGGCCAAGTTGGTGTTGTTCGCCGTGATCCATTTGCAATGATTGCATTTGCTGGTTACAACATGAGCGACTACTTCCAACATTGGTTGAATATTGGTAGCAAGCTTGCTACTGAAGGTGCTGTGCTGCCAAAGATTTACTGTGTGAACTGGTTCCGTAAAGATGAAAACGGCAAGTTTGTTTGGCCTGGTTTCGGCGAAAACATGCGTGTACTTTCTTGGATCTTGGGTCGCGCTGAAGGCACAGCCAAAGGCAAGGAAACTGTATTTGGTATTTGCCCAGAGCATGCCGACATGCATTGGCATGGCCTTGATTACTCAGTAGAAAAATTTGATAAAGCCATTACTGTTGCAGTTGACGATTGGAAGAACGAGCTCAAACTTCATTCAGAATTATTTGAGCATTTGGGCGAGCGTTTGCCTAAAGAGTTAATCGAAGCCCGCAGTAAAATTGAGAAGCGCTTAAACGCCTAGGCCTACCCTAGAAATTTAAGAAGTCTTTTCAAAAACATCTTTATTGAATGACCTCCCCCCAACACCATGACATTGTGGTGATTGGGGCAGGCATTGCAGGATCTAGCATTGCCAGTGAGTTGCTGGAACGCGGTCAAGCAGTTTGCATTATTGACTCAGCGCCCTATCCTGCATCAGCATGTTCTAGTCACGCCTACGCCATTGCCCACCCTCATGTCGGGCGCGGCGCCCCCCGTTTATTGCGCTTAACTCGAATTGCATTTTTGATGGCTGAAACTCGTTGGGGCAAGGTCTGGAAGCAACATGGCATCTTTCAGCCAAGCAAAAAAGATAAGGTCTTTCAGCGCGATGATGTCGCAAGCTACCTGCAGTCACTTAATCTTGACGAAGGTATGGCTCAAGCACTCTCTGCAAAAGAATCGATGCAAGCCTGCAGAATTAATCAAGACGGAATTTGGCTTCCTCGCGGCGCATCGTTAAATTTATTCGAAGCAACAAAAGATGCCCTAAAACCCCATCCAAGGCTCACTTGCTGCTGGAATACTTCAGTCGCTCGACTGGAAAAAGTCGATCTGGGTTGGCAGTTAATTGATTCTCAAGACAAGCCCATCATGACTGCTAGAAAAGTCATTGTTGCTGCTGCCCTAGAAACTAAAAAGTTGGCTGCAAGTATTGATGTGCGGCTTCCTCTGAGACCGGTGCGTGGTCAATTAAGTATTTTTTCTATTGACCCAAAAAGCCCATGGGCGCCAAGACTACCTCGCACGGCTATATCTGGAGATGGCTATTGTTTACCAGTTAAAAAATCGGCCGATGGAAATTATCAGTGGATAGTGGGTTCTAGCTTTGACGAGGGAGAATCCGATCTCCAAGATTGGGATTCAAGCGATGACTTTAATCGTGAGCAGGCAAGGGGTTTGCTGGACTATGTAGAAGGTGATGTTAGTCATCTCCAGAAGCGAGGAAGTTTTGTAGGTGTGCGATGTGTTGCCGGCGATCGCTTACCAATCATTGGCGCACTGACTCAACGCCCAGGGATATTTTTGGCAACAGCCCTGGGGTCGAGAGGCGTGCTGTGGTCTGCTTTAGCAGCCAAGCTAATTACTGCTCAAGTGCTTGAAGATGACTTTGCTTTGCTGGCGCGCTTAGGTTTTGCTGCAGATTTAGTGGCCGCACTGGCACCCGCGCGTTTCTTCGCTGGTGCTTTAGCAGCAGCACCCGCTTTAGGTGCCTTTGCTTCAAATTCGAAACCAATTTTGCCATCTGCTCCCAAGGCGAGATAGGCCTTAAAGCCACGACCAGTTCGGTTCGATTTGAAGTTGGTTAGCAAATCTGTTTTGCCCTCGCTGAGCAATTTTTGAACTTGCTCTGCAGAAATTTCTTGTTGCAAAACGACTTTACCTGTTTTGAAGTCGCACGACTTATTTGGACCAGTATTGTTTTCACACAGGTAGCGCATGCCATCTTCATACACGGCGCCAGAACATTTTGGACAAACGCCCAAAGCTTGACGACCAGTAAAGTCAATTGCCTCGGACTCATCTTCTTGCGTGTTGCCAAAATCAAACTCAAGCTTAAAGCCTGCGTTTGGATAATCAGTATCATCTTCAGGAATTTCGCTTAATTTAATAATTGCAGCAAATGGTCTTCCCATCTTGCTGCGGAAGCCTTGGAGCGGTCCAATGGTTTTTTCACGCAGCAACTCTTCTACCTCTGGATACTCAAAGGCGCGCCCACCCGGGGTTTTGCTAATCGTAAACCCACATTTTTCACATGCAAAGCGGCGATAGTTTTCTTTCACTGCGCCTTTGCAATGTGGGCAAGGCGTAGACATCGTGGCATAGTCGCCTGGAATAGTGTCGCTGTCATATTCTTTGGCGCGCTTGACGATGCGTTGCGTCATTTGTGCAATTTCTTGCATGAATGTGTCGCGATTCATCTCACCACGCTCAATCAGGGAGAGTTTATTTTCCCAACTACCGGTGAGATCTGGCCGCGTTAATTCTTCAACATCTAGGCCTCGCAAGAGCGTCATTAATTGGAATGCTTTAGCGGTAGGAATGAGCTCACGCGCTTCACGAACCATATATTTTTCTGCAAGGAGGCCTTCAATAATGGCGGCGCGTGTTGCAGGTGTGCCCAAACCTTTTTCGGCCATGGCTTCACGCATCTCATCGTCATCCACCCACTTGCCAGCGCTTTCCATAGCCGACAGCAAGGTTGCCTCGGTATAGCGAGCTGGCGGCTTGGTTTTTAGTGCAACTGCTGCAATGGATTCATTTTGGACAGTTTCACCTTCTTGTACTGCCACTAACTCATCATCCGCCTGATTAGATCTGCCATAGACTGTTAACCAACCCGGCGTGACTAGTACGCGACCTTCAGTTTTAAAGTGATGACCTGACGCTTCCGTAATGCGTGTGGTGACGCGGAATTCGGCTGCGGGATAAAAGACTGCCAAGAATCGACGTACAACCAAGTCGTACAGCTTTTGCTCTGGTTCGCTAAGGCTCTTTGGTGACTCTAAGGTAGGGATGATCGCAAAGTGATCTGATATTTTTGAATTATCAAAAATACGTTTATTGGGTTTAATCCAGCCATATCCTGCTTTAGCTTTTGGATCCTTGGGGTCGCCTTGCAAAATTTGTTTAGCAAAGGGCCGATACTCTTGTGAGTTCTCGGCTAAGTTTTCCATGGTTTGCTTTACGGTATCCAGATAATCTTCAGGCAGAGCCTTGGCATCGGTACGTGGATAGGTCAGCACTTTATGGCGCTCGTAAAGAGCTTGGGCTAAGCCTAGAGTATTTTTGGCAGAGAAACCAAAGCGCGCATTTGCTTCGCGTTGTAGGCTGGTTAAGTCAAATAACTGCGGTGCTAGTTGGGTTGCTGGCTTAGCCTCTTCTTTGACGCTGGCTTTTTTATCACGGCACGCTGCCACAATACTTTGGGCGGCAGCTTCACTCCAGAGGCGATTTTCGCGAGCATCTGGAGCTGCAACATCTTTCTTGAACTTGGGGTCAAACCAGCGCCCTTCATATACGCCGGCTGCAGCAATGAATTCTGCCTTCACTTCCCAGTAGTCTTTAGAGATAAATTTACGAATCAGTTCTTCGCGTTCTACAACGATTGATAAGGTTGGTGTTTGCACTCGACCAACTGTCGTCAGAAAGAATCCACCACTCTTGCTATTGAATGCTGTCATGGCGCGAGTGCCATTGATTCCGACGAGCCAATCTGCCTCAGAGCGGCAGCGTGCTGCATCCGCTAGAGGCTGCATATCGCTATCGCTGCGCAGAGAAGCAAAGCCATCACGAATGGCTGCTGGCGTCATTGATTGCAACCAGAGGCGCTTGATTGCTTGAGGTGCTTTCGCATGTTGCGCAATTAAACGGAAGATCAATTCACCTTCACGGCCCGCGTCACATGCATTAATCAGTTCGTTAATATCTTTACGCTTTATCAGCTTTTGTAATACCTTAAGCCGCGATTCAGTTTTAGCGATCGGGCGTAAATCAAAATAAGGGGGTACAACAGGCAGGTTTGCAAAAGACCATTTGCCGCGTTTGACATCAAACTCTTCAGGGGCGGCGATTTCTAATAGATGGCCAACAGCAGAGGAGATCACGAAGTTATCGCTCTCGAAATAATCCTCGTATTTAGTGAAGCCACCTAAAGCTTTGGCAATGTCATTTGCAACGGAAGGTTTCTCCGCAATGATCAGCGCCTTTGGGTGATCAACGGTTGAAGTCTTTGAGCTGCTTTTTTTGGTAGATGCTTTAGTTGCCACGCGTTTTGCCTAAATTTGAGCTTGAAATGATGTTTTTAATGGGTGAAAACGGGTGACCAATTTAAACCAGATCATAGTCAGACCCCTCTATACCCCTTTTTTATTATTAACCGATAAATTGACAAAAGTCCAAAAACCCCTTTTTTGGGGTTTAGTCAGACCCCGTTTAAAGCCCTAGATTTCCTTAAAAAAGCACTTTAAATACCTTTAAAACGGGTTTTTGACCATTTTGGTAGCTCCTCAAGGATGTCTTTTGGGGATTGAACCAGCTTAGCCCCCTGTTGAAGTAGCTGGTGGCAGCCCTTTTTAAGGGGGCTATCTATCGACCCTGGAATAGCAAAAATCTCTCTGCCGAGCTCGCAGCCTAGCCTTGCTGTAATGAGCGAGCCAGAGCGCTCGGCCGCCTCAACTACTAGGATTCCAATGGAGAGGGCGGCAATGATGCGGTTCCTGCGTGGGAAGTGCCATGTCTTTGGCCCTGACCCTGGGGCTAGCTCAGATACCAGGAGGCCTGCGTCACCAATGGCTTGGGCTAACCCAAGATGTTCTCTTGGGTACACGATATCCAGCCCTGTTCCACATACCGCTAGGGTTGGATGCTTACGATTTGGCCCCAGAGCGCCTAAGTGGGCGGCTCCATCAATGCCCCGTGCCAGTCCGGAAACAATGAGATAACCCTCAGCAGATAAGGCTTGCGCAAAATGGTGCGCATTTTTGACTCCCTCCGGGCTCGCAACCCTTGAGCCTACGATGGCAATTGTTGGTGCGTTTAGTAGACGAATATCACCGTATATATAGAGTGACTTGGGTGGATCGTATAAATCCAGTAGGCGAGCTGGGTAGTCAGGAGAATTTCGTTGAATTTGGAGGATGTTTGGGTTTTTTTGGGTGCGCATAAAGCAATTTTCAACATAGGGCTGTAGAGAACTATCAGGACAGCCTGATTACTCTGTTGGATAATTCCCATATGGCTTTATTAACTGTCCTTTGTTACCCAGACCCACGCCTACACAAGGTTGCCAAACCCGTAGCGCAGGTAGATGCGCGCATCAAAAAAATTGTGGCTGATATGGCCGAGACTATGTATGACGCACCTGGTGTTGGCTTGGCTGCAACTCAGGTAGATATTCATGAGCGAATTGTTGTGATTGATGTCTCGGATAATCAAAACGAGTTAATGGTCTTCATTAATCCTGAGTTGGTTTGGGCAAGCTCAGAAAAAAAATCCTGGCGTGAGGGCTGTCTTTCTGTACCCGAGTATTACGATGAAGTTGATCGTCCAGCGGTGGTGCGAGTAAAGGCCCTCGACATCAATGGAAAAGAATTTGAAGTAGAGGCAGATGGTTTGTTATCGGTCTGCTTGCAACACGAGATGGATCATTTACAAGGCAAAGTATTTGTTGAGTATCTCTCGATGTTGAAGCGCAATCGTATTTCTCTCAAAATGAAAAAGCGCGCAAAAGAATTAGTAGGCGAGCGCTAAGCGCCCAATGAGAATTGTTTTTGCTGGTACCCCAGAGTTTGCTGCGCAAGCAATGCGCGCAATAGAAAAGGCTGGCCATCAAATTGTTTTAGCGCTCACTCAGCCAGATCGCCGTGCTGGTCGCGGCATGCACTTGCAGGCGAGCCCTGTAAAAATATTTGCGCAAGAGAAAAATATTCCCGTATTACAACCAGAATCCCTGAAGCAGAATCATGCCGACCTGCAGAAACGAGCGGCAGCGCAAGAGGCGTATCAATATTTATCTGGTATTGATTTTGATGCAATGGTTGTTGTTGCTTATGGATTAATTCTTCCTCAAGATATTCTTGATCTTGCTGCTCGCAATGGTAGGCATGGCTGCTTTAACATTCATGCCTCTCTGCTGCCAAGGTGGCGCGGTGCAGCGCCAATACAGCGTTCCATTGAGAGTGGTGATGCTCTTACGGGTGTGAGCATCATGCAAATGGATCCAGGCTTAGATACTGGCGACACTGTTTTGGTTGGTGATTTGAAAATAACACCCGAAGAAACTAGCGCATCACTCCATGATCGTCTTGCGGCCCTAGGCGCTGAGTTGATGGTGAAAACTCTCAACGAGTTAGATCAAGGCCTTACCGTTACAAGAACTCCGCAGGCTACTGAAGGTATTACGTACGCAGAAAAAATATTAAAGAGTGAGGCAGAAATTGATTGGCGGCTAAGCGCCGCTGAAATCGATCGACGTATTCGAGCCTTCAATCCATTTCCTGGATCCACAAGCAGTCTTGGCGGGGAACAGCTGAAGCTTTGGAGTTCTCGTTTGTCTGACAAAGTGCAAACACATCAAGACACTACTCCTGGGCAGGTTTTGGGCTTTAGTGGAAATGGCGTGTACGTGCAATGTGGAGAGGGTGTTATCGAAATTTTAGAAATGCAAAAGCCTGGTGGAAAACGAATTGCTGCCAGCCTATGTATTTCTAGTGGTGTTAATACAAACTCCTTAATGAGATTTGAAAAGCTCGCAAATATGCAAGGAGGCGCGAATGTTTAATTTGGCGAAGACTGCTATCTTGATGGCGGCAATCACTGCACTTTTTGTCGTGGTTGGCGGCATGTTGGGTGGCGAGCAGGGAATGTTCATGGCGCTATTAATAGCGATCGGAATGAACTTTTTTAGCTACTGGTTCTCAGATACGATGGTGCTAAAAATGACTAATGCGCAGCAGGTAGACGAGCGTTCCGCTCCACAGCTGTATGCCTTAGTTCAGGAGCTAGCCGATAAAGCCGGGTTACCTATGCCAAAAGTATTTGTGATTGAGGAGGATGCTCCCAATGCGTTTGCAACAGGTCGAAATCCAGAGCATGCTTCCGTTGCGGCAACCACTGGCATTTTGAGAGTCCTCTCAAGCCGCGAATTACGCGGCGTCATGGCACATGAGCTTGCTCACGTTAAGCACCGAGATATCTTAATTTCTACTGTGGCAGCAACGATGGCCGGTGCAATTTCTGCATTAGCCAACTTGGCTATGTTTGCTGGCGGTCGTAATTCAGAGGGTCGACAAGGCAATCCACTGGCATCGCTCTTGGTAATGTTTTTAGCCCCGCTAGCAGCTAGCCTAATTCAGATGAGTATTTCTCGTGCACGTGAATATGAGGCGGATCGAGGCGGCGCAGAAATAAGTGCCGATCCGGAGGCCCTGGCGCAAGCCCTGCAAAAAATTCATGCTTACTCTCAAGGCACCCCATTTCAAGCGATTGAGCGACATCCCGAAACGGCACAGATGATGATTATTAATCCTTTGACCGCTGGTGGAGTCGCCCAACTTTTTTCTACTCATCCTCCAATGGAGGAGCGAGTAGCCCGTTTAATCAGTATGGCTAAAAACGGGGTTTACCCCGGAGCGGAATAATTTGATCGACCAAAAAACACCACGCACTCTTCCGCTATCGGAAGCAATCACTATTTCAGCGCAAGCAATTGGCGAGGTGATGTTAGGACGATCGCTTACAGAGGTTTTGGACCAGCTAGATGCTCATGAGCGCCCTATCGTGCAAAGCCTCACATTTGATGCTCTTCGTAAGTGGGTAAGATCACATGAGCTTATTAAGCAGTTCATTCCAAAGGCGCCGCCACAAGAAGTAGAGTATCTACTCAGCGTTTCCATTGCCTTGTTTCTGCAGAATGGTGTGGAAGGCAAGGGTTACGCAGCACATACGATTGTCGACCAGGCGGTAAAAGCTTGTAGTGAATATGAGCCTACGATGTATGCCAAAGGCTTAGTGAATGCTGTACTGCGCAAGGTGAGTCTTGCTGTTCAAGCAGAGAGTGAAAAGCCTTATCCGCCCGACCCCATCCCCATGTTTTTCCCGCCCTGGTGGAGAGCTAGCCTGAAGCGTAATTATTCCAAGGATTGGCAGGCCATGTTGATTCAGCAGGCTCAACGTGCACCGTTGATATTGCGAGTAAACGCTAAACAACATACACGTCAGGAATACCAAGACCTATTGCATGAAGTTGGCATTGCAGCAGAACCCATCACTAGCGTTGCCGGGATTTCATTAGATTCTGCTTTGTTGCTGCGTGAGCCGGTACCCGTTTCAGATTTACCTGGCTTTTATAGTGGCGCAGTTTCTGTGCAGGACGCGGGCGCACAAATTGCAGCTGTATTGCTTGATCCAAAACCAGGCGAGCGAATATTAGATGCTTGTGCTGCCCCCGGAGGAAAAACCGCTCATTTATTGGAGTTGGCACAATGCGAGATGACTGCTTTGGAGCTCGACGGCGAACGTCTCGGAAAAATTGGTGGCAACCTAGATCGTTTGCGCCTTCGGTCTGATGAGGTTCGAGTTGTGCGCGGTGATGCGTCAAAGTCTGCTTGGTGGGATGGAAAAGCATTCGACAAAATTCTCTTAGATGCGCCTTGTTCAGCATCGGGCATTGTTGCGAGGCATCCAGATATCCCGTTCTTACGTCGTGAGGCAGACATTAAGGCCTTGCAACTACGGCAGCGCGCTATTTTGGAGCAATCCTGGAAGATGCTAAAGGCCGGAGGTACGCTCTTATATGTAACTTGCTCGGTATTTCCCGAGGAGGGTGAGGAGCAGGCGGCTTGGTTTGCAGCGGAACATCTGGATGCGTTACGATTAAGCGCCCCTGGACAAATTTTGCCTGCGGAGCTAAATGATGGTTTTTACTATGCTTTGTTTAAGAAAAATGGGCCATGAGCCAAAGCATTAAACAATTCATTCTTTGCAGTTTGATGGCGCTGAGCCTGTTTTCAGCGGCCGCAAATGCAGAGGGAATTAAGCTTAAATCTGCTGAGCTAGAGCGGGTGGATAACGACTGGCTATTGAATGCCACGTTTAAGATTGAATTAACCCCCGGCTTAGAAGACGCAGTCCAAAAAGGGGTTGTCTTATATTTTCAGACAGAGTTTGATGTAACTCGTTCGCGTTGGTATTGGTTTGATGAAAAGCCTGCGCTTGCTCAACGACTTACGCGCTTGTCCTATCAACCAATGACTCAGCAATATCGGATTGCATCTGAAGGCTTTACTTTTTCTGCGAGAACGATGTTTGAGGCTTTGCAAGCAGTCGGCAGTATCGGGGGTTGGCGGGTAATAGAAGGCAATCAAATTGATCCGAGCAAGTCTTACACTGCTGCAATCAGAATGACCTTAGATTTGGCTAAGCTACCTAAACCATTTCAGGTAAATGCCTTGAACAATCGAGATTGGAATGTCACCAGTGATTGGGTGCGCTTTCCTTTTTTGCCAAGTGGCCCTAACCTAATTAAACGATGAAGATCTCCTTAGATTTCATTGGATCAAACGCCTTTGAGAAGGACGCTTGGAAAAGACGCGCACTGCCGATAGCGATGGCAGTGATTGGCACGTTTGCGCTTTTGTTGCTTGTGCTCTTATCTATTGCAACATCAAACACAGAGTTTTTTGATAACTACTTTATTTGGCTGTATGCAGCCAATGTAATTATTGGCATTTGCCTAACCTTGGTGATTCTAAGTTTGGTAATTGTGATTGCCATTCGTTGGCGTAAGGGTCGATTTGGCACGCGCTTAGTAGCAAAGTTAGCCATGATTTTTGCTTTAGTTGGTGTCGTTCCCGGATTAATTTTATATGGCGTCTCCCTGCAGTTCGTTTCTCGGAGTATTGAAACTTGGTTTGATGTTCAGGTAGAGTCCGCGCTAGATGCTGGTCTCGAGTTGGGTCGCGTTACCCTTCGGGTTGCACAAGAAGAGATCTTGGCTGAGGGTAATTACATTGCCGAGCAAATAGTGCAAGTTCCATCAGGTAGTACTTCTGAACAAGTTGGCGCCATGGTCATGAAAACGCGCAACCAATTCGGCATTCAAGAGGTCAGCCTTTTTAGTATTCAGCGCAATTTAATTTTCACTAGCGAATCAAGGCCAAAAAAATATTTGCCTGCACCTAGCGTCGATGTGGTTGCCGAGGCCTTTAAAAAGAAGGGGATTACCTCTGTAGATCAAATTGAAATGGATGGAGGACAGCGTGGCTATCGAGTAAGAGCGATTGTGCCGATTGTGCGCAAGAAGCAGATCTCCAGCAAGTTGGATGCTGGCAAAGAGGTGGAGGATAAATACTTTTTGCAGTTAGTGCGCTTTATTCCCGGCCCATTGGCTAAAAATATTGTTGCGGTTGAGTCTGCCTATAGCGATTATCAAGAGAAGTCATTAGGTCGAACCGGTCTAAGAAAAATGTTTGTGGGTACGCTCACGTTAACCCTGTTCTTTGCATTGTTTGTGGCTGTGACATTGGCTTTAATTTTGGGCCGTCAGCTAGCTAGACCTCTATTGATGCTCTTAAAGGGAACTCAGGCGGTTGCTCAGGGCGATCTATCGCCCAAACCAGAGCTTGATACTGGTGATGAGCTAGGAATGTTGACGCGGCAATTTAATGTGATGACTCGCCAATTGGCTGATACAAGAACTTCCTTGCAAGAATCGAAGTCTTTTTTAGAGACTGTTTTAGGCAGCCTCACTGCTGGTGTTTGTATCTTTGATAAGAATTTCAATGTGGTGTCTAGCAATGCTGGTGCGGATCGAATCTTCGCGCAAGACTTAACGCAAATGGATGGGCGGCCATTAAGTGATAGCCCAAGCCTTGTTGAGTTTGATCAAGCCATTAAAGAGGGTTTTGCTACGATGAAGTTGGCGGTTGGTACGGAGGCAAAGCAGCAAGACATGGGGGCGCATAAGTCGGCACCGGTTTGGCAAAAGCAAATTCAGCTCCACAGTACCAACGAGTTTGAGAATGAGCCTGGCGTGACTTTGTTTATCCGTGGAACCGAATTGACTGCGGACTTACGCATGGTGGTATTTGATGACATTACGGACGTAGTAAGTGCGCAGCGCTCTATTGCCTGGAGTGAGGTGGCAAGGCGTTTGGCTCATGAAATTAAGAATCCGTTGACCCCGATTCAACTCTCTGCAGAGAGATTGCAGCATAAGTTGGCAGGTAAATTGAGCCCTGAGCAGGAAGAGATGATGAATCGCAGCACCGAAACCATCATTGGACAAGTGCAGGCGATGAAAGAAATGGTGAATGATTTTAGGGACTTTGCTAAGACGCCAAGCCCGCAATTGAAATCAGTGTCCATCAATACTCTGACACAAGAGATTCTCGGTTTGTATGAAGGAAGCCCTTTAAAAACCCAACTTGATCCACGTTGCCCAAATATTATGGGCGACCCTACGCAACTGAGACAGATTATTCATAATCTTTTACAAAACGCACAAGATGCTACTCTTGAGGGCGCGCACCAAACCGAGCCGGTTGAAGTTAAAACTGAATTAGTGCCTTACGGTGAATTAAATGGTCTGCCACAAAATGCGGTGCGTTTAACAATAAGTGATAGTGGTTCAGGGTTTCCAGCTAAGATATTGGCAAGAGCTTTTGAGCCCTATGTAACGACGAAGAGTAAGGGTACTGGATTGGGCTTAGCGGTGGTGAAGAAAATCGTAGATGATCACGGTGCCAAAATTGAAGTTCGGAATCGCATGCAGGGAGATGAAGTGATCGGTGCACAAATATCAATTTTGTTTATGAATCTGGCAAAAGAGGCAGCATAAGAATGGCAAGTATTTTGGTGGTCGATGATGAGATGGGAATTCGGGAGCTTCTCAATGAGATCCTGACGGATGAAGGCCACACTGTTTATGCGGCTGAGAGCGCTATGCAGGCACGTACAATCCGTGAGCAGATGCGCCCAGACCTCGTCTTGCTCGATATCTGGATGCCCGATGTTGACGGCATCACCTTGCTTAAAGAGTGGTCCAAGACTGGGCAGCTGACGATGCCAGTTGTTATGATGTCAGGACATGCCACGATTGATACGGCCGTCGAAGCCACACGCATTGGTGCGCTCAACTTCTTAGAAAAGCCTATCGCACTCCAAAAATTACTCAAGACCGTCAACAAGGCGCTTGAGAGTTCGCCTAAGTACGTTGAGCCCATTGAAGAAAAAGCGTCCACAGCGCCCCCATCAACTCCAAGTCCTAAAACGATGGTGAGTGAGCAGGCGCCCCAAGCCCCGGACGGTGAGTACATCAGTGGGATTGCAAAAACCTACTTTGATTTACCGCTACGTGAAGCCAGAGATTTATTCGAAAAAGCCTACTTCGAGCATCAAATGATCATCATGGGCGGCAGCATGACTAAGATTTCTGAATACACGGGTCTAGAGCGAACCCATCTCTACCGTAAACTAAAAGCCCTGGGAATCGATACTTCACGCAATAAGGCTGAGCAATAAGACGCGGCGCTATCAGTTGCCGCCAGTGATTCTTTGAGACCATTGATGCGCACATAGTATCGCTGTTGCGACCGATAATAGCGCTCATATCATTTCGGAATTATTCCCATGGAAATAAAGGTTAACTTTCTCGATAAGTTGCGTCTTGAAGCCAAGTTCGATGACTTCACGGTGATTGCTGATCAGCCCATTCGATATAAGGGTGATGGCTCAGCCCCTGGACCTTTCGATTACTTTTTGGCCTCATCGGCCTTATGTGCGGCCTATTTTGTGAAGTTGTATTGTGATACGCGCAATATTTCAACCGAAAATATTCGTCTTTCGCAAAACAATATTGTTGACCCAGAAAACCGTTACCAGCAGATATTTAAAATTCAGGTTGAGTTGCCAGAGGATATTTCCGCCAACGATCGTAAGGGTATTTTGCGTTCCATCGAGCGCTGCACAGTGAAGAAGGTCGTACAAGCGGGTCCAGAGTTTGTTATAGAGGTGGTCAAGAACCTAGACGCTGATGCGCAGAGCCTCCTAAATTTGGGCTCAGCTTCCGATGCAAGTACTTATATTCCGGGAAAGGATTTGCCCTTAGAGCAAACCATTGCGAATATGTCTGCTGTATTAGCTAATCTGGGAATCAAGATTGAAATCGCCTCATGGCGCAATCTCATACCAAATGTATGGTCCCTACATATTCGTGATGCGCACTCACCAATGTGCTTTACAAATGGTAAAGGCTCTACGAAGGAAAGCGCCCTCGCCTCAGCCTTGGGTGAGTATATTGAGCGACTTAGCAACAATCATTTCTATGCTGGTGCATTCTGGGGCGAAGAGATTGCCAATAGTACATTTGTTCATTACCCGAATGAGCGCTGGTTTAAGCCCGGCCCTAAAGATGCGCTACCAAAAGAAATTCTGGATGAGTACTGCCTCAGTATTTTTAATGCTGACGGTGAGTTACGTGGCTCACATTTAATCGATACTAATTCTGGAAATATCGAGCGCGGAATTTGTTCTCTGCCGTATACACGTCAGTCCGATAGCAAGACTGTTTATTTTCCATCTAATCTGATTGAAAATTTATACGTTAGCAATGGCATGAGTGCCGGCAATACATTAGCTGAAGCCCAGGTGCAGTGCCTTTCAGAGATTTTTGAGCGCGCAGTTAAGCGTGAAATTCTTGAAGATGAAATTGCTTTACCAGATGTCCCGCAAGCAGTGCTTGCAAAATATCCTAGTATTCTGGCTGGCATTCAAGGCCTTGAAGAGCAGGGCTTTCCGGTGCTGGTGAAGGATGCATCATTAGGCGGCGTCTACCCGGTCATGTGCGTTACTTTGATGAATCCTCGAACAGGTGGAGTATTTGCATCGTTTGGTGCGCACCCAAGTTTCGAGGTGGCACTGGAGCGGAGCTTGACGGAGTTGCTTCAGGGTCGCAGCCTGGAGGGTTTGAACGACTTACCCCCACCCACTTTTGCAAGTGAAGCAGTCACTGAGCCAAATAACTTTGTTGAGCACTTTATTGATTCGAGCGGGATTGTTTCGTGGCGTTTCTTCAGTGCAAAATCAGATTACGATTTTGTTGAATGGGATTTTTCTGGTAAAGGCGAAAACTCAAATACCCAAGAAGCTGCAACCTTATTTGGCATTCTTGAATCCTTAGGTAAAGAGGCTTATGTTGCGGTCTATGATCAGTTGGGCGCGATTGCATGCCGAATCCTAGTTCCAGGATATTCTGAGATTTATCCAATTGAAGATTTGGTTTGGGATAACACGAACAAGGCGCTACTGTTTCGTGCCGACATTTTGAATCTGCATCAATTAGATGAGGTGGGCTTAAGCAAGCTACTTGAGAAGCTAGAGAATAATGAGTTGGATGAATATGGTTAGACAGACATCATCGCCTGATTGATAGCTATAAGAAACTTCATGTTGCTAGAGTAAAGGCTACAGCTATCGGCGCTTAGGGCAGGAAACAAGAGCCTTTTGTCTCTGTTTTTCAGTGTTTGCCCAAGGCTTATCGGCTATTGACCCTTTTTTCGGGCTGGAAGACAGTTTCATTTATAATTTCATCTCTTGGCCTGGTAGCTCAGTCGGTAGAGCAGAGGATTGAAAAGCTAGGATAGAGGACTAAAACAGTTCTGCACATTGGGTCTTAGCTGGTTGTGACCTACCGCCCTACAAGCACCGAATCTATTGGCTCCCAGCGGTTTCAAATATTTCACGAATGGCATCTGCAGTTTCGCGTTCGCGTTACTTAAGCAATCTGTTACATTCAAAAAGCAATCCAAACTCTTAATCAATTGGTGAATTTAACAATGAGGAATCGCCATGACTAATTTAACTTCCAAGGCATTTGCTGACGATGCATTAGATAGAAAAAAGCTTGGAGAGGGTGTTTACAAGTTGTTACAGCAACTGCCTAAGGGAGTTGTAGCAATTGATGGCGAGTGGGGTATTGGAAAGACCTGGTTTGGTGAAAATCTTAAAACACTAATAGATTCAAAAGATGAGTTTGGTTCGATTTGGATTGATGCATTTGAAGCGGATTGGATCGATGATCCTGCATTAACTTTGATTTCCTCGATAGGCGCAGACCTTGAAGAGGAAAAGAAGAAGAGCCTTTTTGATTCAGTTGCCCCTTTAGTTGCAAAGGCAATTCCCGGCCTAGTAAAAGCAGCCGCTAAAACTGCAGGAAATATTATTGGACTTGATAAAGATGTTCTTGATACTGCGGCAGATATTCTAAGAGATGAAAGTGAAGAAATTGTTCGGTTGAAGCTAGAGGACTTGGCCGAAAGAAAGAGGACTCTCGAGCATCTAAAAGAGCAAATTTCGAAGCACATTAAAGATGCTAAGGGCGGAAAAATAGTTGTTATTGTTGATGAGCTAGATAGATGCTCCCCTTCTTATGCTATTCGTTTATTGGAAAGGCTTAAACATTTATTCAATATAGATGGCGTAGTTTTTCTTTTGCTATGGAATAGGTCCCAGATTAAACAAACTGTCGAGGCTTTTTATGGAGCAGGAACGGATGGTGCAATGTACCTTGATAAATTTATTGACTACCCAATTACCATCCCCATTACAAATGGTGGAACAAGTTTCTCTCCAATGGAAAGACTCCTTAGAAAATTTTCTCAAGATATGGATGAGGCAAAGCGGGCAAGATATTTAAATAATTCCCCTTGGCTAATAGCCGTCTCAACATTATTGAGTTTGAATGCCAGACAGTCTCACAGAATGTTGGATTGGTGGACAATGTCCCCCACAAGAAATTTTATAGTCTTAGAAACATGGCTTATCGGCTTGAAAGCAAAATATCCATTAATTTATCAAGGCATTCAGATGGGTGATAAATCTTCGCATCATCTTGCTGGAAATTTATTGCTAGGCATAGATGAGGATGATCGCAACTATAGACCAGCTCAGGTTTTTATAAGGCTGCATAGGAGTTATGAGAATGCCATCTTTGATGAAAAGGATGAAGAGCTAAAGCAATTCTGCACAAGTTTTGGGGTTCCGCTTTCTGAGTCTGTAAGGGTGGCGCTTCGTCATATTGAAGGAACCTTTGATTGATGGGGCGCCCGCGTAAGTGACCCATAACTAGACACTTAACTTCTTTAAGCAATCCCTACACAAGCACTGATCTTTAGATTTATCTTTCAATGCGTCATCTAGCCTGGCGTTATCAACTGTCATATCAAAACACCAACATTTCTTGTTACCAGCTATTTGGCAGTCATTAGCCTTTCCGCAAGCTGGGCAAATCATTCCAATATCTTCCGTTCTCATGCCTTGATTCTACGGAGTCGGATAGATAGAGGATTTGTTTTTGTCTGTTCCAAATAGAACAAACTTATTCAGCGTCTAGTTATGGGACGCTCAGATTAATAGACTGCATCATGGTCGCCAACATTAATCAACACAA
The DNA here is from genome assembly GCA_000342265.1 of beta proteobacterium CB. Lineage (NCBI taxonomy): Bacteria > Pseudomonadati > Pseudomonadota > Betaproteobacteria > beta proteobacterium CB. Next base: position 2,023,822 of record CP004348.1, on the reverse strand, counting down.
TTTCAGTTTCAGTAATGATCATTTCAATGACGATGCGATATTTCAAGTTGATGGAAATGCTTTGTAATCCATCTAGTTTTCCTGATAAGCCATGGAGGCGAAGCGAGGGATGGTGCGGATTGAGTTCTAGTAATTCTAGAGCCTTGGTATATTGAGACTCGGCATCAGGATGTCGCTTTAAAAACTTTGCGGCACGCCTGTTGTATTGCTCAGTAAAGATTAACTGCCAGCTCATTACGCAGCTTTATTGATTTGCTTTAAACGCTTGATGTGCTGGGCAACAGTTTCTTTAACAAACTTGCCATTAGCTAAATCTGCTTTAGATTCAGCTAGTGCAGCTTCAAGCTCACATTCACGTAGATATTGATACTGCTGCTGGTTCATCACTACATACTTGACTTGTCCGCGCACAGTTACGGGCGCTTCTAGCTGGCCCAGCAAAGCGTCTTCAATGGCTTTAATGCCTTTGGTCTTTAAGTCATTGGCTACGACAGTGCCCATAATAATCTCCTTTATAATACGATTGATAGTATTGTATATAAAATTATTAGATTCCGCAAGAAATGTAGATCAACCTTCAGGAGTAACGCTAAAGATGGCCTAAGCATCTAATTGCTAGGCGCTCAGCAGCATTTCATCAAGCCTTGATAGATAGAGGATCGATTATTGTCTGTTCCAAATGGAGCAATTTACTCAGCGTCTAGTTGCGGGACGTTGATGAAAATGATTGAAACAAGATTAATTACTATAAGCTTTCTGTGGGTTGCATAGCTTTTGAGCCCCTGATGCTTAAAGCCTCATCCTCGTATTGACGACGCATTTCTCGGCGTAGCCTTGCTCCTCTGTAGCGGCGTAATTCATCAGGTGCAGTGGGTGTAAGTGTGGGCACAGATGAAGGCCTGCCATCTTGACCGATAGCTACCATCGTAAAGAAGCAACTATTTACATGGCGTTTAATCTGCGACTGAATGTTCTCTGCAATTACTTTAATACCAATTTTCATCGAGGTATTTCCGGTGCAATTGACAAAGGCAAAGCAATTGACTAGCTCACTCACCCACATGAATGGGCTGTCTAAAAGTTACTTGATCTACTCTCAGAGTCACCACTTGTTTGCCAGCGTAACGACTGGCACAAGCGTAGGCTACTTGATCGAGAACTTCAGCAAGTCACCACCATGGACGTTGCCAGTAAAGTTGGCCCTATCAAGAGTCATGAGCACTGTCATCGTTAATTGAGCGTTAGAGTAATCCATCATTTACTTTCCCAATAGACAGTTCTGCTTTGTAAGTGGAAGCAATAACAGCCAATTACGCTTAGCAACGCTCATTTGCTCTTTAAAGTAGGTGCCCCAATTGGGTGGCTCTAACTGCAGGTTCGCCTCTGAATCCCCCATCATGTTGCGCGGCACTAAACCGTGCTTTTCACAAAGGCGTTTTATTGGGCGGTTCCAGCTGATGCAATGCATAAAGAGATGGTGGTAGTGGCGATTGCGAGCCCAAGTAATCGCTTCATCCATCATGGTGTCAGCAATGCCTTGCTTGCGATACTTAGGGCTCACAATGACACCAAACTCCACTTCGGTGCCGCTTATGGCGATATGAATGGTGCCCGCCCATTTGCCATCAATTTTGGCAACCAAAAACTGATTATTCTTGGGATTGCTCGCAAACTGTTTCACTAGGGCGTCAATTGACTTTTTGCCCATCGCGTAGCCAAAGTAGTTGTGTAGGGTTTGAGGATCTTGGGCTTTTAACCAAGTTCCATATTTAGCATGCTGATCTCGCGAGAGAAATTCAGTAGTTAGCATGGCATTACTCAAAATGACCACGCTTGTTGTAATGCTTTGCCAGATTAGATTTGGCCTCGAACCAGGCCTCTATCAAGTCATTGAAGGCTCGTTTGATGCTACTAATGAGACTTTCGGTTTTGATAAATTGCTCCAAATCACTGCTTTTAGGTTGGTTACCCAAAGCTTGATGAAGGGGGCTCAATAATTGTGTCATGTAAGGCTCCTTATCCAATTGTATTAGGGTTAATACTTAGATAGACTATCATTTTTTTAAGTATGCTGCATGACAGCATTTTTTATTGCTTAAGGTGCATCATTTTTGGGCATCGCAGCCTTGGTATCAAGATTTTTCTGGGATTGTTAGGCCATTTTGAGCTGTTTTTTCTATACCCAATGAGTTGATCTCATTCATGGGCGTATGAATGATTTTTTATTAATTGGCCAGTAGTAAGTTGGACCAATAATTTGCCTTGCAATTTAGAAAGCTAAAATTACGTTTATCGATTGGCAGCAACCTTCTTGTATATTGTTGTCATGAGAATCTCTAGTAAAAGCAAAATTACTTTTCAAGTGCTTTTGGATGTTGCCGCTCATACAGCAAAAGGCAAGGCTATTTCTATTCCATTGCTGTGTCGTAGGCATAAACTTTCCCATTCTTATTTGGAAATCATATTTGGGATCTTGAAGTCAGCTGGATACATTCGCAGTTTTCGCGGCCCTGGAGGAGGTTACTCATTATTAAAAAAGCCACAAGACATCTCTTTGTTTGATGTAGTGTGTCTTGTTAATGATCAATCAATCATGCGCGATGACCTATGTACGCACTTGTGGAATGATTTAGATTTTTACATGAGTGAGCAAATGAAAAAGGTCAATCTAGCTAGTGAATTAGGCAGGCTATCTATAGAAATTGAGGCCGCCACTAAAGGAATGGCCATCATGAAAATGGCATCACTAACGCATACCCAAACTTCTGCTGAAGCAAAAAAGAGCAATAAAACTGTGAAGCCTTCTAAGCCACGTTTAGGCCCTAACTCGGTATTTACATTAGGTAGATACCTTCAGTCCAATTAGCTTGGGTCAAGAAATATCAAAACAACCTTTGGGTAGTATTGAAAACGTGGCCAATTGAATTCCACTAGGCTGTCGATAGATAAGGAATACTTAATTGTCCGTTCAATATAGAACAAATTTATTCAGCGTCTAGTTACAGGACGCTCTTATTCTTATTGGGTTAATCAAGATCTAGCTAACTATTACTGTACAAATAAACAGTAGTTATAAAATTTGTAATGTTTTTTGTCTCAAGCTCAATTCATGAGCCTACTAATTACTAATCTACTTACATACCCAGCAAGTAATTGGGAAATAGACAGCGTAACTATGCATATTTAATTGCTCTATTTTTTATCTATTTCTTTTCTAGATTTTTTTATAAACGGCGTTTATACATAGGTGTATGAAAAGAATGGAATACGTACAAAATTTAAAAAAAATTATCCAAGCAAAGAAATATTTAGACAAATCTTTGTACAACGGCCACTCATTGGTTACATATGATTTGTTGCTGCGAATTTTAGAGTCGCACTTAAACAACAAGCCAACAACGATTAAAGAGGTGTGTACGCAAACAACTCAAAGCATGCTGAATACGCGGAAGCATTTAAATCATCTGACTAGGCACGGTTGGGTTGAGTTGATCCAGGATACGAAGGATAAGCGTCAAAAATTATTGACACCAACTGATAAGCTAAAAAAACTTATTAATGATTTGGGTAAAAACTTCTTTAATTAGAAAAGAAAAATATACATATCTAATATGTATATTTTTTATGTTTGAATTTTATTGAAACTCATTCTCTCCAAGCTGATACTCAATTTTCCATTAACCAGCAAGGGGAAATAAAAGTGAAAAAATTATCTAAAGCGTTAATTTCTGTGGGGCTTATTTCAGCATCAATTGGTGTTGCGAGTGCTCAGTCAAAGTTTGAAGGGGCTTATGGTCAGGTTGGTATTGGCTACGAAAGTGTTGCACCTAGTTATTCAAATAGTAACTTTACAGTTTCAGGTGTGGGTACTGCGCCAATCAACACATCAATCAGCAACTCAAATGGATTTACTGGCGTTGTCACAGTTGGTTACATGGGTGCAATTACAAAAGATTTCTTGTTGGGTATCGGTGCCGAGTATTCACCAATTGCAGGTCAAAAAGCAAATTACTCAGGAAGCGTTTTGGGAACATCTTTAGGTAACGGGCAGTACAACAAAGAAAATTCATACAACATCTTCTTATCACCAGCAACACCAATTGGAACAGATGGTTTGCTATATGGAAAAGTTGGATATACAGGCGCTACCGTAAAAGATAACTTTGGTTCAAATTCAACCAACACCAATTACACAGGCTATTCGCTCGGTCTTGGATATAAACAGATCATTACAGGTGGTTTATATGGATTTGGTGAATTTAACTATATGAGCTATGGCAATCAAACTGCTAGCTCTACAGGCACAGTTGCGGGATATACCGTGACCTCATCTATAACTTCAAATGCCAATGCTTACAACTTGCTAGTCGGCTTAGGCTACAAGTTCTAATCAACGATACGGGGGCTCTGACCCCCATTTTTACCTCCTTTACAGAAACCCTTATGAGTCAATTCATCTATACCATCGCAATTACCTCTCTAATCACGGTTGGTTTGCTGGTTGCTATCCAACATCCTTAGCCGAACAGCAAAAGGATATGAATGCTGCTAAGGGTGAGGGTGACAATCTTTCAATTGGAAAAGTGCAAACTGCCAATAATGTCGATTAAGATTGTTTAGTAGTGCTGTAATGCCTTGCCCAACTCCTCTTCAATCCTTTTTCGAAGGGTTGTTGGGGCAAGAACTTCCACTCCGGATCCGTATTTCAAGATATCCATCACTAGCTCAGGATCTTGGTTGTAATCAAACTCCAAGAGATAATTTCCATCTTTATCAAATGATCCAACCTGTTGACCATGCCATGTCTCGGCACTAACCCATCGTGCTTTCTCGGGAGAAAACTTTAGCTTTGCTCTTTGGCTTGCTTTGCCTGAGAAGATTCCATAACTTTCAGCAAAGTGTTCATGCAATTGCTTATCTGAGACCTCATCAGCCTTTATGTTGATAACAACAACTTTAGCAATCCCATCAAGAGTGAAACTGCGTAGATCTTTACGTAGATGGCAATAGGCATCCAAATACCAGTTATCCCTATAAAAGATCAATCGTTGCGGAGATATCTCTCGCTCCGTAGTTTTATTGGTGCCACGAGCGTGATAAGTGATGACAAGACGTTTGCGTTTAAGCAGGGCGCTACCAATTTCTTCAAAGTTATCTATGGTGCCTTTTCGGGCAGACATTCCAAATACTTTTAGTCTTTTGCGTAGCTCTTTAGTAGGCGTGTTGCTCTGTCCAAGAATGCCATCAATGATTGAGGTGAGCGGCGCAATATGAGGCTCAATTAATCCGCCCTTATCTAAGCCTGATAGAAGGTGTTGCATGAGAACAAGGGCAGTAGCCTCTTTCTCAGAGAACCATAGCCCTGGAAGCTCAATCTTTTCGCCAACGACTTGTCCATCAAAACAATAACCACCCTTAAATCTGTCATAGACAATAGAGGCATTCATTCTGCTTCTAAGATATTCAAGGTCTCTTTTGAATGTCGCTTTTGATATTTCGAGCTCATCAAGAAAGTCATTCAGCGGAACGCATTCACGAGCTTGAATCATGTATTTGATTTTGTGAAGTCGTTCCATGTCACCCATAACTACTCTCTATTGGATTTGATAATTGAATCTTACTCGACTAGCTCATGAAATGAGCCTATTAGGAAAAGAGTTTTCTAAAGTACAGTCTTCGCCAACTAACTGTCTCAGAAGCGAGAAAAGCCTCAGACATTAAGAAATCAGGCTTTTGAGCCTGCAATGCATATTTCTTTGCTGATCTTGAAGATGGAATGCCAGCAATTACTGCAGCATCAATGGTTGCCTTGACAATAAATGGTTCAAATCTTGGGTCTTTAAGCGAAATTTGCAATGGAACCAAGATGCTTAGGATGATTGCGCTGGAAATCATGGCGCTACCGTTTGGCAGGCGTATAGCCAATTCGATTACCTGAATTGTCAAAGTAGTTAGTAACCCCAGTTGGAGCTTGAACTTCGTAAGCAAGGCGATTGCCCGTATTGTCGTAAACCCCATTCTTGGCGCTGGCGTTATATGCGCTGTTGTCCATGTTGTATGGACTGTTGCGCATGTTGTAGGGTGAGTTCTCCATGTTGTATTGGCTGTTTTGCATGTTGTAGGGTGAATTGTCTAAATTAGTTACTTGAGCAAAGCTCTTTTGTGCGTATAGGGCTGCTTGGGCAAGCAAAAATATGGTGAGTAGGTATTTCATGACTATCTCCTAAAGGTGGTCCTTAGAAGGAGATTAGAGAGCTAAAGGCTCATTAAGTGAGCTACCAAACCAATAATGTAGTTTTGAGGGACAAAATTGATCATGGGTAGCAAATAACGCAAAATGATAGTTGTTGAGATTATTTAATGACCGCTTTGAGCGACATTCTTAAATTACAGTAAGGTAAAAATGCCATTCCTAGATTGGATAAACAAGAATCAAGCAATAGATGCAACCAAGGGCGTGCCATACCACTTGCTTAAGCAGGAGAAGTCCTTTGGCGATGATTCAGAGAATATGATTATTCAGGGCGACAACTTGCTAGCCCTCAAAGCCTTGCTCCCATTTTATGCGGGTCAGGTTAAGTGCATTTATATCGATCCACCCTACAACACCCAGAACGATTTCGGACATTATGACGACAAACTTGAACATAGTTGGTGGCTATCAACAATGTATCCAAGAGTTTCTTTAATTCGAGATCTTTTATCTGAAAATGGCTCGTTATGGATTTCAATTGATGATGATGAGGCGCACTATCTAAAAGTAATGTGTGACGAAATATTTGGCCGTCGGAATTTTATTTCAAACGTAATATGGCAAAAGAAATCATCGCCATCAAATGACGCGAAATGGATTTCTGATAATCATGACCATATTTTGGTTTATGCCAAAGATAAATCAATTTGGAGGCCAAATAAACTAGAGCGTAGCGATGCGCAAAATGCGATCTATAAAAATTCTGATGAATTTGATGGAATTGATGAAAAAGGCAATCATTACGGTCGCGGGCCATGGTTTGCTGGAGACATGACAGTAAAAACAGTCAGCGAGAGCGCTCTTTATGACATAGAGACGCCCTCCGGTCGAGTTGTTAAGCCTGCTGATGGTCGCGCCTGGGTGTATTCGCGCCAAAAATTCGAAGAATTACTTGCGGAAAATCGAATTACATTTGGAAAGGGTGGCTCGAATAAGCCATGCATTAAAAGATTTCTTGTTGAAGTTGAGGAATCCAAGATCGTCCCTAAATCTGTCTGGTTATACGAAGAGGTGGGGGAAAACAGAAATGCAAGACAAGAGGTTAAAAAGTTTAACCAATCGGATCCATTTTCTACCCCGAAACCTGAAAAACTTTTAGAAAGAATATTAAGGTTATCTACAGACAAAGATGACTTAGTTCTTGATTCTTTTTTGGGCTCCGGAACGACGGCAGCTGTAGCCCACAAAATGGGACTCCGCTATATTGGCATTGAAATGGGCAGTCATGCGGTGACTCATTGCATACCACGACTTGAAAAAGTTATTGGAGGAGAACAAGGCGGCATTAGTGATTTGGTTAATTGGCAGGGTGGCGGGGGATTTAATTTCTATAAATTAGGGGCGCCCATTTTCAATGCTGATGGTTCAATTAACTCCGAGGTTAAGTTTCAGACGCTCGCTAGCTTTATATGGCGCATAGAAACTAATCAAGCTGGCAATAGAAACTTTGATAGCCCGTTTCTTGGGATTCATAACGGAGTTGGCTATTACTTGCTCTATAACGGAATTCTTGGTGATAGACGACCAGAAAGCGGAAATGTTCTGACGGGAGCAGTTCTGAAGGCAATAAATGAGATTTTGCCCCACGATGGTCCAAAGGTGATCTACGGAGAGTCTGCAAGACTGGGTCAAGGCAGATTATCTGCGGCAGGAATTACGTTTAAACAAATTCCATACGACATTAATGTCTTGTAACTGCGAGAAGCAATGTTCACATTAAAAAATTATCAAAAGAATGCCCTCTCTTGCCTTGAGCGGTTTCTAATTAACTCCAGAATCTCAAGTCATCAAGATTCATTTAATAAGGCCTTGCTTGAGCAGGGTCGGCCCAGCCAAACTTACAACCAGATATTTAAGAAGGCGCCATCAGTTTGTCTACGTGTTCCAACGGGTGGTGGAAAAACAGTTATTGCAGCACATAGTGTTGCATTAGCTGGTAAAGCGATGCTAGATAGTGATGCCCCAACTGTTCTTTGGCTTACTCCCTCAGACACTATTCGCTCACAGACACTTGAAGCCTTGTCCAACTCAAAACATCCTTATAGACAAGCTCTTGCTGAGAAGTTTGGAGACAGGATTAAGGTGTGCGATTTAGAGAGTCTTCAGACTATAAATCCTCAAGATGTTGGTCGGTCATGTGTTGTGGTTGTTGCCACAATTCAAGCTTTCAATGTGACTAATACTCCTCAAAGAAATGTCTATTCTTTCTTTGAGGAGTTGGCACCACATTTTTCCGCTCTGCCAAGTAATTTAAGTGCCGACTTAGAAAAAGTTACTGCTGATGATTTAGTGACCCAGCCCTATCTTACGGATAAAGATATAGGTAAGGTTAAGTATTCAATAGCAAACTGGCTTCACTTACAAAATCCAATTGTGATTGTTGACGAAGCACACAATAATCGAACCGATCGATTTTTTGCTACATTAGATAGGCTAAATCCAGCTTGTGTGCTTGAGCTCACAGCCACTCCCATTACGGGTAACAATGTTTTATATCATGTATCCGCTCAAGAGCTTAAGGCCGAGCAGATGATTAAGTTGCCAATTGTTCTATCGGAGCACCCTACGGGTTGGCGTGATTGTTTGCGTGATGCCATTTTGACAAGGGATAACCTAGCCGCTATTGCACAAAAAGAGTCAGACTATATTCGCCCAATAGCACTTATTCAAGCTGCGCCAATCGGGAATGAGGCTACTGTTTCTGCTGTAAAGCAATATCTAATTGAAGAAGAAAAAATTCCTGAAGAGCAAATTGCTATAGCCACGGGGACGCAAAAAGAGTTAGATGGAATCAATCTTTTTAGCCCAGAATGCAAAATTCAATATGTCATTACAGTTGAAGCTTTGAAGGAGGGGTGGGATTGCTCCTTTGCTTATGTTCTCGCATCTTTGCAATCTGTGAACTCATCTAAAGATGTTGAGCAGCTATTGGGCCGTGTGTTGCGCATGCCCTATGCAAAGAATAGAGAACAAGATGAACTCAATAAAGCTTATGCACATATTGTTGCGGAAAACTTTGCTGAAGCTGCGGCTGGGCTAAAGGATCGCATGGTGCAAAACATGGGGTTTGAGAGACTGGAGCTTGCATCAGTCATTATTCCATCCACCCAGCAGCTTCCATTTGAGGGTGGACAAACAAGGCCGACAGCCCCAGCAATTCCTGAATGTCACATCCAGCTCACGGCTGAGCCCGATAGAACTAACTGGCCTGAAGAGATAAAGAATCTAGTGGAGGTTCGGAAAACAACACAGGGCATTACCTTGGTTGCTCGTTATGTAGATGCGGAATCCTTTTCTCAGGTGGAGCAATTTGTTAAGGCAACAGTTAAGCCCAAAGATCAACAAGCTGCTCAAGATCAATTTGATGATCATCGTGCAAACCGAGTTGCGCTAAATGCCCCAGCCACTTTGGGTGCCGCCTTTGCGCCAATTCCGCAGCTTTGTTTAAGCATGGATGGTCAGTTGGAGCTTGTTGAGCAAGAAACTCTCTCTATATTGGGTGATTGGGATTTATTGGCAACGCCAGTGCAACTGGCAGGATTCTCAATCAGCGAAGATACAAAAGCATTTGAAATAGATATGGCCGGAGAAAAGGTCACTTGGCGAATTGCCAATACACAGCAGATCGACTTGAATAGCATTGATAGCCATGTTTCCGAGCAAGATCTTGTTCGGTGGCTAGATAGGCAGGTTATGAACCGTTACTGGGGTATAACGCAAGGGGCTCTTCAGGCATACCTTACTAAGCTCACTTCCCATTTAATTCGTGATAGAGGCTTTACCCTGACCTCTTTGGTTAGGGGGAAAAGTCCTTTATCTACTGCAATTACCAGAGAGATTGAGCGACTAAGAGATTTGGCAATTAAAAAAGGCTTCCAGCTTCGCCTAATGGACATGGCTGTGCCAACACAGCACGATATGTTGCATTTCAGTTTTCAATTTAAAGCAGGTGAGTATCCTGCGCGAAATTTATATCGGGGTAGCTATAGCTTCGGCAAGCATTTTTATCCCTCTATTCACGATTTGAAGGAAAAAACTGCTTCGGGAAATGTTTCTGAAGAGTTTGCTTGCGCATTAGCAATTGACGCGAATAGTGAGGTGAAGCATTGGGTTAGAAATATTGAGCGACAGCCAAAACTATCTTTTTGGCTGCCTACATCTACGGATTATTTTTATCCTGACTTCGTAGCTGAATTAAATGATGGAAGAGTGCTTGTGGTTGAGTATAAGGGCGAGGTATATGCAACCAATGATGATTCTAGAGAGAAGATGCAGGTTGGATCTCAATGGGAAAAATCTAGTGATGGGCGTTGCATATTTCTATTTGCGCTTGCACGAGATGAAAATGGACGCAATGTAACCCAACAGATAAGCGACAAGATCTTGGGTGCCTAGACCTAGATAATGACAACCGAATCCAACATAGAGTTTATGGGGAAGGTAAAAGCTGAAAAGCTAACCTCATTAGCCGAAGACTCCAAAGGTGAGCTGGATGAAATTCATGCCGATCAAGCTCACTGGGCAAAGTACGGCACTAATCGCTCTACAAAATCTGCCAAGAGCAAGCGTGAAATCATGGAGGAGTTAAGTCGTGAACGATTCCCATGGGAAGAGTAAGCCCACGCTAGACTCTTTGCTTAAAGATCAACAAGTTATTGCAGGAAAAGACTTAATCAAGCGAGCAAAAGAGGCTGAGAAGCAAAAGGCTCTACTGGAAGAGGCTATTGAGTTTGAGCAGAGGAATCGTAGAACTCGGAATAACTAATCTATCGGTTGCCCAATCTTCAATCTGAAATTAAGCTAGCAAGCGTCCCATAACTAGACGCTCGACTTGCAAAACTTTAATCAGCTTTTCCCTGCCAATACAAATCAAGTGTCACCCAAAACAATTTCCTTATTGCGTGGTGAATTAACTCTGTTTAGGCGCCCCAAAAGCAATAAGTGGCAATGCCGTTTTAAGTTGCCTAATGGGCAATGGCACGCGGCCTCCACTGCTACGGAAGATGCTGATCAAGCTCAAACTCAAGCAATTGCGATTTACGAAACTGTCAAAGTCAAGATTGGCGCTGGCCTGGCCGTTGTCACTAAAACCTTTAAGCAAATTGCTCTAGATGAGTTAGCCAATATGGCGCAGGCTCTTCACAACAAGCTAGGAAAACGCATCTATCGTGATTATGCCTTTGCTATTAACAAATACTTGATCCCGTTCTTTGGGCAATATGAGATTAGCAAAATCACCAATGAACTACTAGGCGACTTTGAGTCTTGGCGCATCTCACAAATGGGCAAGACTCCTATGGCAAGCACTAAGCGTAATCACGCAAGCGCATATATTCGTGTGATTAATCTAGCCCGTGATCGCGGCTATATTGGACTCAATCAAGCCGTGCCGCTATTAGATAGCAAAGGTAAAAAGAGCCAGCCCCGCCCCGCCTTTACAGCAGAAGAGATTAAGGAGTTACTTAGTTATACGGAGACATGGCAAAAGAGCTCTTATACGGCGAGAACAGCATTGATGAGAACGCTGTGTACTTATTACATAGAGTTTTTAGTTAATACAGGCGTTCGACATGGAACGGAAGCCTTACCGCTAAGGTGGAAGCATTTGCAATGGCATTGGATTGGGGAAAAGAAATACTTAAGGATTTGGGTATCAGGTAAAACGGGCCCTAGATATTTGATAGCAAGAACTGCTGTGGTCAAGGTATTAGAACGAGTAATGAAGTGGCAAAAGTTGCCTTACTCGGGGCTCAATGCAGTGATTGAGGCTAAGTTAGATGCGGTGATATTTAGATTGCCAACAGGTGAGCAAATTAGCAACATGGAAAATATCTTTCGTAACTTAATGGTTCGTAGCAATATGCGGGTTGATGGCGGAGGTCAGAATAGAACCTTATATAGCCTGCGTCACACCTATGCCACATTTGCCTTAGCAAGAGGGGTTGATATCCATACTTTGGCTAGGCAAATGGGCACTAGTGTTGGCATGATTGAAAGGCATTATTCAAAACTCACTCCGATGATGAATGCTGAGAAGTTGGCTTAAAACCTGTTCTAAATGGAACAACGTATTAAAACAACGGCTACCCCTGCAGTGGTAGCAGTCGTCTTAAACAGTAATGACTGCCTTGTCAGCTGTATTAACAGTACGTTCTGCGACTTTATAAACGGCATTCGCTTCTGCGCCCAAATCCCATAAATCAGGCTTGAGATCGACATTTTTGCTGCTTTGCTTGATCTGCTCATAGCGTTGTTCACGGCGAGCTTGCACAAACTCCCCAGCTTCTTTGTTGATAACAAACTTGATTGGTAAGCGGGCAGAGATTTCAGCTAATGCTTTTTCCATTGCACGCCAATCGGTGTCATCAGGTTTATTGGTAAACAAGAGCTTGGCAAATACATAGCCAGAGTTTTTGCTATCAAAGCTTAAAGGCTCTTCAATCTTATTGATGTCCTTTGTGCTTTTGACCAGCTCATCAAGCTTTGCGCCTGTTAGCTTATTTAAGGCATACCCCTTAGTCAGGCACTCCTCAAATGCATCTGCTGGAATTTGAGTAATCAAGTAGATATTGGTCCAGCTTGCTGGCAGTTGATCCACATATTGAATAAAGCGTGGATATACCCGACCAATTGCAGAGAACTTGCGAACAGTACTGCTGTAGTCCTTAAGCCCGACTTCTTCGCAAAAAGTCTTAAATTGAAACTTATCTAGTGATTGCTCAGCTTCATATACTACGCGGCACATCTCTAAAGTACTGCGAGCAGTTTTCTCAACGCCAGCTTTAAACGCAGATACGTATTCTTTACGCTCTTTTGGGATGATTGCTGATGTATCTGCCGTTGCAGCCTCTAAGCTGAGCTTACGCTCGTACTGAACGAGACTGGTGCTGGCAGATTTTGCCGCTTTGGCTTTATCCAAGCTTGCCTGCATACGCTGCGCCTTATCTTTGTCCGATTCTTTGAGTTCAGATGGCGCTACAGGTTTTGATGAGGGTTTGACTTCACCTTCCACCTCAAATACTTCATCAAAAGTCGATGAATCCTCAGTGATGACATTGGCATTCATATTGCGAATATCCACAGAAGGAGTGGTTGATTGTGCTGCTGATGGGTTTACTGCATGGCTAGTTACTTCAATTGCATTTTCCATTTTTAAAGCTCCTTAAAAATCAACAAGGCGGTAATGGCGAAAGTGCCTTTGTGCTTTGTTGATAAGGGCAACTCTACATTTTTGGGATTTTTCAAACAAATCACCGCGTTGTTTTATTTCCTTGACAGAAAATTCCGAAAAATTAAATCCCCATGAACAGGGGCTTAGCAGGCGATTTTCTTTTTGAGAAAAATCACTACTTTTTTGTGATTAAGAAAATGTAGTGATTAAATTCTTAACCGACTATCAAATTAATTCCATCGCATTGCGACACATTTCAGGATTGGCATCGATATATTTTTGGGTTACCGCAATCGACCGATGACCTGCGATTTCAGCTAAGACTCGCACCCCAATTCCTTTTTGGGCAAGTGAGGTAATCATCGAGCGTCTTCCCGAATGGCTACTTGCACCACTAATGCCCGCACCTCGATATAGTGAAAAGAACCATACGCATAAACCGTTGGGTGTGAATTTAAGTCTTCTATCAGTGTGAAAAAAAGCAATTGTGGGATCTTTGATATGCCTGGTCTTCAAATATACTTCTAATTCCGCTTTGAGTTTGCTAGCGATAAAGACGGTGCGAGGATGACCGCCTTTGGTTTGCGCAGCAGATAGTCTTACTTCGTTTTTGATCGTGCCATCGTCATTGACAATGTCGCCTAACTTTATGGAGGCGATCTCGGCGACCCGCATCCCGGTCAAAAAGCTGGTGAGGATGAGAGCGCGATTGCGCTCGGGATATTTTCTAGTGCTTGCGTAACGCAGAACTTGATCAATTTCTGCTTGGGTAAGGGTTTTAGCTTGAGCCATTTGTAAATCCTTTCATAAATAAAAAAGCACATACAAGTGTGTTTTCTTATTGCAAATAAAGCGACCGAAAGCTTTTAAGCAAAGATCCTCCAAGAATCAATGAGTTACAAAATCAGGTTAAGAAAAGTAGAGTTTTCTTAACCTATATTTGCTTTAAATATTTATGCCAAATCCCTAGTGCCTGTCGTCTTTAGACGATGATCTGAGTGCTTCATACAGCAATAGCTCAAATCAACCCTGCACGCTATTTGATATGCGCCCAGCAACAAGGCGTGTGATGCCCCAAAATCGTTGCGTGTAGAGCTTTTTTGAGGGGTTTTTATTGTTTTATGTTCAAGTCCACGTTCGTGGCAACAAATACAGGCTTGTTGGCGCCCATGGCTTTGCAATGATGTGCTTTTAAGTCCCACTCATCATTTGTTCCATTTAGAACATCATCAATTTCAATATGCACTTCACCCGTAGTTTGTAGGTAAATGCAATAGCCATCGACCAGCTCTTTAGATTTAGTTAGGGGTTCGTAATGCACAATCCATGACATCACAAGATCGGGCGTATTCGCTACCCCGCAGGCTTCAAACTTTTTGAGAGTAGCGATTTGTTGATCTGTCTTGGCGGTATGTTGAAATTGTTCATATTCATAAAAATCTACTAGATACTTTTGGTTTGGATTATGAAGCTCCACCGATCCGTTGTAGATGGCTCGTCTAAATAATCCCTTGCCAAATAGGGTGTTGTACTTCTCGTTGATAAAGCCTCTGATTGCGATTTCTCTCATTTATTTTCTCCTTGTGTTATTAATTGAGTTCTTGTTGCTAGTTGCTTGGTTGGTTACAAGAGAGATCAGAAGAGATCAGTTGCAGTAAAAGTCGCAGATCTCAAAAGAGGAGTTACGAAGTTGTGTTACTTGGTCAGAGTTACTCATTTGCCACTACGAGTAACTTACTAGCAACTACTCAAACTCAACTATGCAACTTCTTTTTCTTCTTGCGACTTCAACTATGCAACCAAGCAACTCGCAAAAATATTTATGACAGCTCAATAAAACCCGCATTTTTTCTATCCAAAATGAGTCGAAATAGAAGAATTGGCAAAAAGAGGTCGACCAAATAAACAGATCGAAAACAAACTGCTTATGCCCATTAACTACATAGGAGAAAACAATGAGCGCATTGAGCAACTTAAAACTAGTAGCAGTTAAAAAACCAACCCATATGCCTGCCGTCGTGATTCGCAGAAATAAGCTGGGATCAAAACTTTGGGAGCAGATCCAGTTGGCCAAAAGTCAAATGGATGGCACGCCGTTTGTAGTGATGAAATATCGCTCAATTAAAGACCCTCAAACTGGATTGCGTAAGCAAGTGGAGGTTCCAAAAAGAATTAAGCCCTGGTGGTTCCAATCAGAACAAGGCAAGGTTTGCGTCTCTGTGAAGTATGGAAGCTGGACCATAGAATTGGCAAAGGGCAAGCCCAGTGTTGAGGTGGCTAGTGGCCTTGAGCTAGTAAAGGCATTGGAGTCGATTAAGTCGGCAGTAGAGGCGGGAGAATTAGATGCTCAGATAGAAACTGCAAGCGCCAGCTTAAGGAGTGGGTTTAAGCGATAACAACATAAGCGTCCAGCTACTAGACGCTGGACGCTAAATACTTGTATGAAAAGATATAAGGCAACAGTAAATGCAAGCGGACTATGGGTTGAGACGATTCTGTATGCTCAAAATCAAGCCCAGGCATACAAGCTGTTTCAAGCTATCTTTGGCGCCAACAACGTGCCACATCAACCCTTACAGATTGGTTAACGATGAGATTTGATGAAATAGCCCCAATCAAACCCCTTAGCCCCGAGCAAGCAAGACTTAAATCTATGAAGGATCGTGTTAAACGTGATCAAGAGGCCGTTAAGGCTGAACGAGCTAGGCAGAAGATCAAGACTGGGCAGACGGCGCTCGGAGGTATATGAAGCATCTTCATGTTTGTGCCATCAAAGTTTTTATTGATCAACAACAGAATTAATATCATCCTCACTTGGAAGTTCGCCACGGTAGTTCACTGTGATCCACTCGCTTAGAAGTGAAGATGCAATCAGGCTATCAAAATCACTATTCCACTCGTATGATTTTCCATAGGCCTTTTTAATTAGCGGCACTCTAGTTTGTAGCCAAGCTGAAACAACATTTGACCTACCTTGAGGTTGCATGCTGGCAACGGAAGGAAATTTCTTGGTTAGAAATTCGAGCATTCTCTCCATATTAAATCGATTAGGAAAAATCTTTGCTGCAATATATAAGGCAACAATCGGGGCTAGAGAAAATTTGAGAATATCTTGTTTGAGAGACTCAATATTGAAATTACGACTTATATTTTCTATGTTGTATTCGGGTAGCTTGTGAAATTTGCTAGTTTCATCTAGCACTATGACTTCGTGACACCCATTTTGCTCAAGCCGGTATCTCACTTGTGGTGATGGATTGCCCCAGTGACGAGAATGCTGTTGCAGCAGGTAACACCCCTTTAGCGTGCAGCGATGATTACCGCTCTTCAAATAAACATGCTGACGATGTAAGAAAAATTCTTTCTGTATTAAAAGAAAAGTATGGCTTAAAAAAGTTTTATGTCATGGGGCACAGTTATGGGGCAATATCTTCAAAATGGCTTGCTAAAAATCTAGGGGATGAATTGAGTGGCAGCATTCATTCAGCCGCTCAAACTGTAGCGACGCGAAATCGCGCCTACGCTTACTCAACAGAATCATTTGACATGCGGTCTTTAAAGGCGCCAACATTAAATATCCATCATGCTGATGATCAATGCGCCTATACACCTTATTCAACAGTTTTAGCATACTCAAATAGTAATTTAATAACAGTAAAGGGTGGAAATCCTAATGGTGATGTTTGCGGGAGCGGGCATTATCATTCATTTGAGGGTCGGGAAGAGTCCGTCTCAAAGGCAATAATTAAGTGGATCAAAACAGGTCAGATTGAAGTAATAGTTGGTGAATAGAGGGCCTGATTCTCTGCCATAACAATACAGTAGAGATGTTAAAAAGATCTTTAATTTTGTGTGAGCTCAGAACCATGATTACAGAATAGAGTGGCCATATTGGGATGTTAATTATGAATTCACTGTTAAAAGTAAAAAATATTATTAGGGCGTATAATCAAGACTCTAATCTTAATAAGCAAGGTTATAAAAAACATGACAAAAGTAAAAGCATTCGGCACTCAAAACGCTTCATCGCCTTTATCGTTAATGGAGATTGATCGGCGCAACCCGAATTCGGATGATGTGGAAATTGAAATACTTTATTGCGGCGTCTGTCACTCTGACATTCATACTGCAAGAAATGAATGGAAAAATACTTTGTATCCCTCGGTTCCTGGACATGAAATTGTAGGAAGAGTGAGTGCAATTGGCAAAACAGTTAGTAAATTTAAAGTTGGTGATTTAGTTGGCGTTGGATGTATGGTTGATAGTTGTGGCAAATGCCCATCTTGCTCCGAACATGATGAGCAATACTGTGAAACGGGATTTACAGGAACCTATAACGGCCCAGTATTTGGTGGTGAAAACACCTTTGGTGGTTATTCCAAATCAATCGTTGTTAAGGAGGCATTTGTTTTAAGTATCAAGCATGATGAAAAATATTTACCTAGTGTTGCACCACTTTTATGCGCCGGTATCACAACATACTCACCTCTTAAAAATTGGGGTGTTGGGCCAGGAAAAAAGATAGGCGTAGTTGGTTTGGGTGGTTTAGGGCATATGGCTGTAAAAATCGCTCACGCTATGGGAGCTCAGGTTGTTTTATTCACGACTTCTAAAAATAAAGTGAATGATGCTTTAAAGCTTGGCGCAGATGAGGTTTGTATTTCAACCGATGAGGTTCAGATTGCTAACTATATTAATCAATTAGACTTTATTTTAAATACCGTGGCCGCACCACATAAACTAGATCTTTATCTTCAGCTTTTGAAAAAAGATGGAACAATGACACTAGTTGGTGCGCCAGCTGATCCGCACCCATCAATCGAAGTCTTCAATTTAATTTTTAAACGTAGAAAATTAGCTGGCTCTTTAATTGGGGGTATTGCAGAAACACAAGAGATGTTGGATTTTTGTGCTGAGCATCAAATTGTTTCCGATATTGAAATGATTGACATGTCTTACATCAATGAATCTTATGAGCGCATTTTAAAAAGTGATGTGAAGTATCGATTTGTAATTGATATGAAGTCTTTAAACTGAAAATGTTTTTAAACTGCTTGCTAAAAAACCACCTTCGGGTGGTTTTTTAATAGATATTAGCTATAAAGCTAATAATTAATATTGGTACGCTATGTTTTAATTTGCTTAACAAAACAAGTTAAAAGAATATGAAAAAGTACAACCCAATTTTTTTTGGCGCCTTAGTGTGCGCCTTAGATTCTCTATAGGCATCCAATTCACTTATTAGCTCCAGTTTTCCATTTATTTTTATTGCTTCAAATCGACTAGTAAGCTCATCCCAAACTTCATCTGTAAATCCAACAACATTAAAAACTAATTTATCGTAGGGCTTATCGTCCCTAAAAAGAAGCTCTTGTGTTTTAAGCTCCCATCGAATGCCAGAGTATTTTTCATTGGCTTGACGAAAAATAACCATCTCTTCGTAGATGCGTTTTTCAACAAACACATATTCAATACTTACGCCGTTGAAGGGGATTCCCTTGCTTACTATGGAGTCGTTTTTATCAATAACACAGGCGCTTTCGAAGTCATAGCCCCACCCGCCGGTTATTGGCAAATCCAATTTAAAGTCTTCAAAAATAATTTGTCTTGGAGATTCTTTTGTAATTAGTTGTAGCGGTTCTCTCATATACCTCTCAATTAATAATTGTTTAATGCTTTGTTTAGTTCATCTTTAACTCGTTTGCGAAGACTGGGTGGAGCGAGAACTTCAACATCTGAACCATGTTTGAGAATATCCATGACAAGCTCAGGATCTTGGTTGTAATCAAACTCAAGGATGTAGTTTCCATCTTTGTCGAATGCGCCAGTTTGTTGTGAGTGCCAAGTTTCATTTGCCACCCATCTTGCTTTTGCCGATGTGAATTTAAGTTTTGCTCGCTGATTGGCTTTTCCTGAAAAGATTCCATAGCTCTCAGCAAAGAACTCCTGTAATTGTTTATCTGAAACCTCATCAGCCTTGTTATTTGTAATCAATGCTTGCTTGATGCTATCTACAGCAAAGCTTCTAAGCTCTTTACGTAGATGGCAATATGCGTCTAGGTACCAGTTATCGCGGTAGAAGATAAGACGCTGAGGAGATATTTCTCTTTCCGTTATTTTGTCTGAACTTCTTGCGTAGTAAATAATCTGTAGTCGCTTACGCTTTAACAAGGCTACACCAGCCTCCTGAAAGCATTCAACATCACTTTTTCGTGCCGACATTTTGAATCTGCATCAATTGGGTGAGGTGGGTTTAAGCAAGCTACTTGAGAAGCTAGAGAATAATGAGTTGGATGAATATGGTGATATCGCCACATTGATTGGCATTGAGTTTGATGAAAATACGCCATGGGGTCAGTTAACAGTTCTTGAGTTAAAGCTGTTAATTCATCTAGCTTTGAAACAATTCGATCAAGCCCAAGAATTAGTGGGTGCCTTCCTTCAGTACAACGACAATACGGTCGAGCGTAAATTGTTTTATCAGGCACTAAATGCAGTGCTAGAGATTTTGCTAGATGACGATCTTGAGCTTGAAAACTACATAGTGAATTTTCGCCGGATGTATGGTGACGAGAGAATGGATGCCGTCGTGGGCTCGGTGGACGGTACAGTCCGATTCTTTGGCTTGACTCCCACAAACATGAAGTTAGATGGTCTAGACAGACATCATCGCCTGATTGATAGCTACAAGAAAATTCATGCCGCTAGAGTGAAGGCTGCAGCTATCGGTGCTTAGGGTGGGAAACAAGAGCCTTTTGTCTCTGTTTTTCAGCGTTTGCCCAAGACTTATCGGCTATTGACCCTTTTTTCGGGCTGGAAGGGAGTTTCATTTATAATTTCATCTCTTGGCCTGGTAGCTCAGTCGGTAGAGCAGAGGATTGAAAATCCTTGTGTCGGTGGTTCGATTCCGCCCCGGGCCACCAAGAAATACCAAAACCACCTTCGGGTGGTTTTTTCATGCCTAGCCCCTTAGTTTTAATCACGTCATACTTCAAACATAAATAACCAGTAGAGTGTTAACTTAACTTTTAAAGGGGATCTACATGAATCGTATTAAGGGCGTATTAATTAGTTTGATCGCTGCTGCTACATTAGCTGCATGTGCGTCGATGACGGGCGGAGCCATGGCGCCATATACCAAAGTAAATGATGGCATGTTAGTAGGTAGTAATAATATGACCCTGTATACCTTTGCCAAAGATGCGGCTGGTTCAGGTAAGTCTATGTGTAATGGCCCATGTGCCACCAACTGGCCACCACTATTAGTTGATGGTAGTCCAGCAGTGTCTGGCGATTATTCTGTAATCACTCGTGATGACGGCAAAAAGCAATTAGCATTCAAAGGAATGCCCCTGTATTTCTGGGTTAAAGATACCAAGCCAGGAGATAAGACTGGAGACGGCTTCTTAAATGGTGCTTGGAAAATTGTGAAGATGTAATAGTAGCAAGCAGGATTAAGCATCCTAGGCCCAGGCCGATTCCGCCCCGGGCCACCAAGAATCTCAATAGCCCACATGTTGGGCTATTTTCATTTATTCCATCCTACAGAAGCAATATAGAAATTGTTGGGTAGTGCCCATGGGAGTTTTGTGAATCTCCGTCGAGCTATTAATCAGCTTGAATGATTTACCAAACTGACCATGTAAATTTTTTGCGTCATAGCGAACGACATCTAAGCCACTACATTTCTCAGGACCCTCGGGGCCAAAAGTAGACATAATCACGTATCCGCCATGCTTTACTGAGCGCATGACTTGCTCGATATATCTCATTCGATCTACTTCTTCAGTTAGAAAATGAAATACGGCCCTATCGTGCCAAATATCAAAGTAGTTTTGAGGGAGTGTTGCCTGAGTGATGTTGGCGCAATACCAATGAGCCTTATCTGCCAAGATTCCAATACGATTTCTTGCGACATCAATTGCTTTTTGAGAAATATCGAGAACACTAATATCGGTATAACCTTCAGATAGAAGATCATCTACCAGGGTTGCTTCGCCACCCCCAATATCAATAATGGCTGAGTCTTTGCTTGAGCTTGCTTGATGAATAAGATTTAGGGAGATTTCCAAATGCGGAGCGAACCAACTCACCGACTCGGGAGATTTTGTGTTGTAAACTTTTTCCCAGTGATCTTTATTGTTCATGACTCTTCCGTTGTATATCTTTATTCTATGCTTCTTATGATTGCTGTGTCGTTTAAAACGACAAAATTTACAACAGCTGAACGTCAAAGGCCTTCATAGCTAAGGTAAATAAGCCAAAGCAGATGACTGTTGCCACTACACACGCACCCATAGTTAACCAAAACCCAATTTTTGGAAGTAGGTATGGGAACAGCAGAAACATTGGTAGCGTAGGAATAACATACCAAAATGTGTAATAGGCATGATTAGCTATCTTTTCCTCCGGCTGATTTTCAATATAGAGCCAAGTCAGTGTGAGCAGTGTCATCACAGGTAGTGCGGCAATAAACCCGCCCAACTTATCGCTTCGTTTTGCCACTTCAGAAATGAATACAACCATTGCGGCTGTTAGTAAGTATTTGGTGATGATCCAAGCCATAATGGCCCCTTAATGATTTAGAGTAAATAATGGCGAAAAATTTAATATTTACTAAGCAATCAATTGCCTAAACATTAAGTTGAAAATGGTGCTAACATAATTTATTTGTTGAGAAAGATATTTTTAATTTCGCTGGTATCGCTTTTGCCAGTCCAGGCATGGGCGCGATCCTGTCAACGAATCAACCGCTCACCCCTTTCACCCCAACCGGCGCACGACGCCCAACCACCGGAGACCCCAGAAATGAACCAACAACCCACCTCGCTCCCCCGGCGCCACCTGCTGGCCGGCAGCGGCGCTGCTTTGGCTGCCGTTGGTCTGGCCAGCTTTGGCCGCACCGCAGCCGCTGCTGGTGAGACCGCGCCCGTCGCCTTGGCCGGTGCTGCCAAGCCTCTGCCAGCGTACGTGGGCTGGAAGGACCCGGCCAGCCTGATCGTGCACAGCAGCACCACCATTGAGACCAAGCGCAGTGTGTTCGGCACCAGCGTAATCACGCCGTCCGAGCAGCTCTACATCCGCAACAACCTGCCCGCGCCCGACGCCTCGATCCTGGGCAACCGCGATGCCTGGGAGATCAACATCGAGGGGGTGAAGAACCCGCGCAAACTCACGCTGGGCGACCTCA
Source organism: beta proteobacterium CB (assembly GCA_000342265.1). Lineage (NCBI taxonomy): Bacteria > Pseudomonadati > Pseudomonadota > Betaproteobacteria > beta proteobacterium CB. The sequence continues at coordinate 2,001,208 of CP004348.1, read as the reverse complement.
AGCGCATAGGCATCGAGACCACGGCGATGGTGTTGCAATGCTCTGGCAACGGACGCGGCTACTTCCCCAACAAGCCCAGTGGAACGCCTTGGCAAGTGGGCGCAGCAGGCTGTGTGGTGTGGAGCGGTGTGCCGGTGCGCTGGGTGGTGGATGCCCTGGGCGGCGTGGAGGCCGGCATGGCCTACCTCACCGGCACAGGCGGCGAAAAACTCCCCGATGGACTGGACCCCAAGAGCGTGATCGTGGAACGCTCGGTGCCTGCTGCCGCACTCGCCGATGCCCTGCTGGCCTGGGAAATGAACGGTGTGCCGATTTCGCTGGCCCACGGCGGCCCACTGCGCTTGATCGTGCCGGGTTACACGGGCGTGAACAACATCAAGTACGTCAAACGCCTGGCCTTCACCGCTCAGGAGACCGACGCACGCATCATGTCGCACGGCTACCGCATTTCACCGCCCGGCGCGAAGGGCGACCCGTCGCAGCCATCGGTGCAGGAAATGACGGTGAAGTCGTGGATCAACGGTCCCGGCACGGACGGCGCCCCGCTTAAAGCGGGTGACACACAGATCCATGGCGTGGCGTTTGGCGGCATGAACGCGGTGGCCAAGGTCGAGGTTTCTCTGGACGGCGGAAAAACCTGGCAGCTCGCGCGCATGGTGGGGCCCGACCTCGGCCGCTTTGCGTGGCGGCAGTTTGTTTTTGCGGCGCGCCTGCCGGCGGGCCAGTTCACCCTGGCGAGCCGAGCCACCGACACCGCAGGCAACGTGCAGCCCGAACAACGCATGGAAAACGCGGGCGGCTACAACAACACCAGCTGGGCCGACCACGCCGTGAAAGTGAGCGTGGCATGAAGCGCACAATCCAAAAACACGCGTTGGTCGCTGCCCTGTGGTCGTTGGCATTCACAGTGCTGCCCGTGCACGCCGCCGACGATGCCGCGCAACTTCAACAAGGCAAGGTGTTGTTCGGCCAAGGCGCGGTGCCTGCCTGCGCCCTGTGCCATGCGCTCAAGGACGCGGGAGCCGAAGGCGCCGTGGGCCCCAGCCTGGACGAGCTCAAGCCCGATGCCAAGCGCGTGGCCACCGCGCTGCGCAACGGCATTGGGCAGATGCCGTCCTACAACGGCAAACTCAGTGATGCGCAAATTGCCGCCCTGGCGGCCTACGTGGCCAAGGCTTCGGGTGGATCAAAGTGATGGCTGGTTGGCCACAGCGCTGTTGCGCCAACTGACAAAAAGGACGGGATCACCTGCAAACAGCGATCCCGACTGAGTGGCTGACCCAGGGCGGGTCAGCCACTCACCATCACTTGCCTGGTTTGATGTCGGGGACCACCATCCAGCCAGCCCCCATCATCACAACCGCCGGGAACTTCTCGCCGGCCTAAGTCTTGCCCAGCATGGCCTTGTGCTCGCGGTAAGCCATCAACGCTGGCGACACGCCCAGGTGATTGATCGCACCATGCTTGATGCTGCTGCAGTCTTGCTCGTCGAGCTTGCAGATCTCTGCACGCTGTTGTCAACTCTCTAGCAATGTCAACTGCGCGCCTGAAACCTGTCTCTGCGCATTACCACGATGCATGAATAGGAGTGATCGCAATCCGGCACGCCAAGGGCATTCACGTTGAAAACTCGAACGGCAGCAACCGCTGCGGAGCAGACCTTAAAAGTTAGAGTGGACTTGGGTTCAAATCCAGAAATAGTAAATGCATCATATTGGTGCAATTAAGCTGTTAAGTTCTTACCGCGCATTCCCTCTCATTTACTTTTAATTACTAAGTAGTCGAAATAGCAAGTTCGCAAGTAGTCAACTATCCACCACCAAGAACTTCAAAATGACTGCTTAGGTAGCCATTTTTCTTTTCTAGTCTTAGTGTTTACTGTTGCCTACAGTAATTGACGCTTTCGGACTTTGCCCACCGCTGTCTATTTGCTCTAACTCTGCCTAACCGTGGGAACCATCTAGGGTGGTTACTTGGCGTGTCGTTTAAAACGACAAATTTAGATAGATATGAAGATATAACAATCAGATGATGACAGAAATGTACTGAAAATTATTATCAATGGCGGAAGAAAAGATTTTAATTAATTGATAGTTTTGCCGAGTAAATCTAGAATTGCAAAATGCAAATACCCAACAAAGCTCCCGACCAAAGTATCGAAAGTTATGAAGATAGGTTTCATCGAATCCATGCCGCCATTCCATGTGGCGTGTATGAGTACTATTTGGCTCTTGATGGAGAAAGCCATTTCATTTACTTTAATGATCGCCTATTAGAGATATTAGAAATTGAACGAGAAGATCTTGGAAAAGATGCAAGCCTTATTTGGAAATATATTCACCCCGACGACGTAGGGCGTTTGGCTGCAGAAGACTTGCGAACTAGGGAAACAGGAGAAAAATTCTTTATCGAACTTAGGGTAATTGCTGCCAGCGGTTTAGTGAAATGGGTTCAAGTATCTTCCCAGCAAACCAATAAGATGGTCAAGGGTGTCTATACCCGGTCTGGATATATTTTGGATGTAACTGAAAAGAAGCAGCAGGAAGCAAAACTCACTGCTTTGAGTTTAACCATTCCAGATCTTCTTTTAATCATCGATGAAGATGGTCGATATGTTGAAACAAACCAATCTAAATATCTTGCACTATTTTTTCCAGATTATCCAAGTCTTATTGGAAAAACTTTTAATGATATTTTTCCAGCAGAGGTTGCTCAAAATTTTTACGCTTTTATCCAGCAGGTTCTAAGGAGCAATGCGAGTATATCGATAGAGTATCCATTAACTGCAAAAGACGGAACGGTATATCACTTTGAAAGTCGTTCCATCGCAATGCAAGAACTGATCAATGGAAAGCGCGCAACCGTATCGGCGATACGTGATATCACTGCTCGAAAATTAGCAGAGCAAGAGTCTATTGAGCGTGGTATTGAGCTAAGCCTTGCCAATAAAAAATTAGTCAAGCTTGAGCAGCTTGAAAAAGTAAATCAAGAGCTTAGCAAAGCATTGTTTGAAAAAAATCAACTACTTAAGTCAATGGCCACTTCTGCTAAAGCTGCCAGTATGGGCAATCTTGTTAGCGCTTTAGCGCATGAAATCAATAATCCTCTAGGAGCCATGAGTGTTAATACACAAAATCTTCAAATGGAAATTGAAGAACTAGGGGAACTAGCCCCCATCAATCAAAAGTTAAGGTTAGAAGAGCTAATTCAGAGAATAGCAAAAGATAACGCTCGTGCAGCAGAGGTGGCAAAAAGCTATGTAGCCAAATTTCCACAAAATCAACGGCCAGCAATTCATGTGATCAATGACTATGCTCATGTTTGCTGCTGGGATAGTGCTTGGGAAGTTATTAGTTCAGAGCAATAAGATAATTAGATTGCACTCTGATTATTAAAGTTATTAGATACTAAATGGAGTCTAATTGAGCATTTATGCATTCTGAGTCTTAAGTTACAAGCCAGTTGGCGTACAAAAATGTCGTTTTAAACGACAAGTTTTAATTGCCCAATCCGAATCTCTGAAAATAAACTAGCTGTATGAGCTCAAAACTTTTACAGCAAGCCCATGCCTAAGGGCGTAGTCACCAAACTTACGAATCTAGAAGTTCTACCCTCACCACCTCAATATCACCAACCTACAACACTTAGCCAACTTAAATACGCAGAGCCTACAGAGCTTTATTTGCGTGATGGTGATGTAGTTCTCTTCCGCAGACCAAATAGCCCTCTCTGGCAATGTCGTTTTAAACGACATGACAACACATGGGATAGAGTCTCAACTAAGCAAGCTTCAATTGAGCATGCTGTCAGAGTTGCCTGTGATTTATATGATGAAGCCAGATTTCGCCAGCGATTAGGGCTTGCACAAAAAGTACCCACCTTCGCAGAAATAGCGCACGCCACGCTTTATGAAATGCGGCGTGATTTGGGTGAAGGTATAGGTAAGAGCGTTTATCTAAGCTACATCACTTGTATTGAGAAATATTTTCTGCCCTATTTCATGGATAAGCGGCTAGAGGAAATAACCTATACAGACGTTCATGAGTTTGAGATTTGGCGTAATAGGCAAATGCGACTAGTACCCAAATCCAGTACCTTAATGAACTTTGCCAGTGCTTGGGCAAAGCTACAGCAGACAGCAGTTAATAAAGGTTGGATTAGTGAGCGTGTGGCAATACCTAAATTAACTACTCGTGGCCATAAAGGTAAAACACGCCCTGCCTTTAGTCGCGAAGAGATTACCAAGTTATTTTGTAGTATCCCCCGTCAAGCCGACATTCCTAAAGTGTTGTTTTCTGCCTGTGCTCGGTAGTCCCTCTGATCGTGCACAGCAGTTTAAATGTACGAATCTAAGGGGATACTACAGAGAAATCCATGCTCATTAATGAAATTACAAGCAGTGAAGACCAGCTCAATCTTCTAAAGCTAATATCTAATTGCACATGGTCTGCAATACAACAGCAGAATACTGATGCGGTAAATCAAGCAAAAAAGATAAAGCCCAAGAAGGGTAGGCCAAAACAAGTTAAGTTGAAAGTACCACCCCCACCCCCACCGCCCCCAAAGCCATTACCCAGCAATGCATTAGATTTAAGTTCGCAAGAGCAGATGAAGAAAGTTAAGCAAATGTTTGACAAGCTAAAGCCCAAAGAGGTAGATCCACTAGCATCAAAAAATTCCTCGCAATAAATTTTTGTTTAACTACTTTTCTCAGGCCGTGGTGATTTTTAACCACCCCTTGAGATCACCACCGAAAGAGCATGGTTTCAGTGGGTTTTTATCTGTATAAAAAATGTACCTAAAAAGGATGAAAGGTATAGTGAAAATAGTTTGTCGTTCAAAAAGACATTGCGAGTAACCATGGTGAGTGACTGATACATGTTCATCCAAAGTTTGCGCACAGTTTCTACACGCTATCGTAACTTTCTGATTACGCTCGATATTTTGACCGACACAATATGTAAATTTTGCGCACGAAATGTCTGGGGTGGCGTAACCAGTTGATTTCATAGACGAAGCGGTCTATCGGAGGATATTTGAAAATCCTTGTGTCGGTGGTTCGATTCCGCCCCGGGCCACCAAGAAATACCAAAACCACCTTCGGGTGGTTTTTTCATTCCCCATCTTTCCCCACAATCCAGTAACTAGACCCTTAATCCATTATTCGATAGACTGATCCTATGGAAAATAATTCTGATAACCGCACTAAAGATCTTTCAAAAGAAGAAAAGCAGGCTCAGACTGAACGAGCTTTAGAGCTGGAGCAACTTGAAGATCGTGAGTTTCAGGGAACTTTTCGCAACGACTAATTCTCTTCAATAAAAAGGGGTAGCAATTGCTACCCCTTGTAAGTAAGCGAGAGTTTATTTAAGTAAACAGATCGGCGTTCATGACCTTGTTCCATGCCGCCACAAAATCCACCACAAATTTCTCTTTGTTATCGTCTTGAGCATAAACTTCTGCGTAAGCGCGAAGAACTGAGTTAGAGCCAAACACCAAATCAACCCTAGTTGCAGTCCATTTAGTTTTGCCAGTGTCACGATGAACAATATCGTAGCTATTTCGTCCGGTTGGTTTCCATGAGTAGTTCATATCTGTTAGATTGACAAAAAAGTCATTGCTTAGGATTCCGACTTTATTTGTAAACACTCCATGCTTTGTCCCGCCATGATTTGTTCCTAGCACTCTCATTCCACCAACTAAGGCAGTCATCTCTTGTGCGGTAAGCCCCATCAATTGCGTGCGATCTAGTAGCAATTCTTCGGGCGTAACTATATAGTTTTCTTTTAACCAATTGCGATAACCATCCGCTAAAGGCTCCAGCACTTCAAAGGATTCCACGTCAGTCATTGACTGCGATGCATCGCCACGGCCTGGAGTAAATGGAACTTTGATATTAAAGCCACCCGCTTTGGCAGCTTGTTCAATACCAAGGTTACCCGCTAGAACAATAACGTCGGCGATGCTCGCACCTGTTTTTGTGGCAATTGCTTCGTAGATACTGAGTACTTTGGATAAACGCTTTGGCTCGTTACCCACCCAATCTTTTTGTGGAGCCAAGCGGATTCGAGCACCATTGGCGCCACCCCGCTTATCAGATCCTCGGTAAGTGCGAGCGCTATCCCAGGCGGTAGCAATCATCTCGCTGTTGGATAGGCCGCTGGCTTTGATCTTAGTCTTTACTGCTTTGACATCATATTTTTTAGAGCCCTTCGGAATCGGATCCTGCCAGATCAAATTTTCCTTAGGAACATCTGGTCCAAAGTACCTGACTTTAGGACCCATGTCACGATGAGTTAGCTTGAACCAGGCCCGCGCAAATGTTTCTGAAAAATAGGCCTGATCTTTACTGAACTTCTCTGATATTTTGCGATATTCAGGATCCATCTTCATGGCCATATCGGCATCAGTCATCATGGGCATGGTACGAATCGAAGCATCTTCCACATCAACCGGCTTGTCTTTTTCTTTGATGTTGATGGGCTGATACTGCCATGCGCCTGCCGGACTCTTGGTAAGCTCCCAGTCGTAATTGAGTAATAGCTTGAAGTAGCCGTTGTCCCATTGAGTTGGGTTTGTTGTCCAGGCACCTTCAATACCGCTGGTTACCGTATCACGACCAATACTTCTGGTCTTGTGATTCATCCAACCAAGACCTTGCTCTTCAATCGGCGCGGCCTCTGGTGCCGGCCCTAGGTTTGCCGCATTGCCATTGCCATGGGCTTTACCCACAGTATGTCCACCAGCAGTAAGGGCAACAGTTTCTTCATCATTCATTGCCATACGAGCAAAAGTAACGCGAATATCATGGGCTGTTTTAAGCGGATCGGGCTTGCCATCCACGCCTTCTGGATTTACATATATCAAACCCATCATTACTGCAGCTAATGGGTTGGCTAAATCCCTTTCTCCTGAGTAGCGAGATCCTTCGCCACCACTCTTTTGCAGCCACTCTTTTTCGGAGCCCCAGTAAATATCTTTTTCTGGATGCCAAATGTCCTCACGCCCAAATGAAAAGCCAAATGTTTTAAGACCCATTGATTCGTAGGCTAGCGTACCTGCCAAAATCATCAGATCTGCCCAACTAATTTTGTTGCCGTACTTCTTTTTAATTGGCCACAATAGGCGACGAGCTTTATCCAAGTTCGCGTTATCTGGCCAAGAATTTAAGGGTGCAAAGCGTTGATTGCCGGTCCCAGCACCACCCCTGCCATCAGCAATGCGGTAGCTTCCCGCTGAGTGCCACGCCATCCGAATCATCAAGCCACCATAGTGACCCCAATCGGCCGGCCACCAATCCTGACTTGTCGTCAGTAGTTTTTTAACATCCTTTTTAAGCGCCTTGACATCGAGTTTTTTTAATTCTTTTCGATAGTCAAAAGATGGTCCTAGTGGATTTGTCTTTGTATCGTGCTGGTGAAGAATGTCAAGATTGAGTGACTTTGGCCACCAAGCCATTGGGGTGCTGCTAGCCTCTGTATTTGCCCCGTGGGCAATAGGACATGTGCCTTTTGTTGTCATTTTGATCTCCTTTAAAGTAAATCATGTGTCTGACTATTTTAGCTTAACTGATCTAGCAAAAATTGGCTCATTCAGATGCCAATCTTCTTTTGTGATGGCTATACGCCTGCCATGAAGTCAATGAGAATGCTCATCATTGGGCCTCTTTGGAGGCTCTTGGGGCGGGCTTTAAGACTGATGCCAAATCCCTCTCAAATTCATGGTTAATGAAGTACAAGCCTTCCGCTATTCCCGCTAATCTATTTTGAATCTTCATTTTTAACTCCATCTGCTGTTAGTTGCGATGAAGTTATCTTGTTCCTTCTGGGGTTATCAGTCCAACGAATTTAAATGGACTTAGTAATCGAATAAATAGATCATAGAATCTAGCGCCCTAGATCTTGGTGGGCCCCGTCACGCGCGACCTATGAATGCCAAAACCAACTCAGGGCGGTTTTTTTATTTAGAGCAGATTAATTCCAAAGCTCTTCATCAGCAAAGTAAATAAGCCAAAGCAGATCATGGTTGCCACTATGCAGGCGCCCATAGTCATCCAAAATCCCAATCTTGGAAGCAGGTAAGGAAATAATAGAAACATAGGCAATGTTGGAATCACATACCAGAAGGTGTAATACGCGTGATTGGCAATTTTCTCTTCTGGCTGGTTTTCAATATATAGCCAGGTTAGAGTAAGCAAGGTCATTAGTGGCAATGCCGCAATAAAGCCACCCAGTCGATCACTTCGTTTAGCAAGCTCAGAAATGAATACAACTATTCCTGCGGTTAGTAAATATTTTGTAATGATCCAAGCCATATAAGCCTTTGATGTTGGAGGGCTATCCCATTATAGGAATACCACCTTAATCGACATGGAATTATTTTTCTTGGTTCAGCTTGTTTGATCTCCATTGATCCAGTTGTCTTTGGTTATGGGCAGCTATGCCTTCAATAGAGTCTTGGGGTAATTGTTTAAGACATTCAGCTAGCGCTTCAGGGCTTGGCTTTTCAGCAGGTTTATTTTTCTTAATATCTTGCGGTGATTTGCCATCCCAGGCAAATGGATTGCCAAATGATGGTGGGTCAGGCAGACAGTCGTCTCTATAGACTGGAGCATCATTAGAGGCAAATGGTGTGAACGAAATCGTTCTCTCAAAAATAAGTGGTTTTCCTGTTGGTGTTGGTGGCAGAGTCGGCATAGATTGAATGGCCCTTCTTGCCAGCCGTTCTGCTTTATCAGAGGTTTTCCAAAGTGTTTCCACTTTAGTAACAGTTCCATTTGGCGCAATTTCAATACTGAATCTCACCTGCCCTTGGTCTGGCCCCTCGATAGCAGTGCCCATCATGCTTCGCACTTGTTGACCAAAGGAATGGCGATATCCTTTACTATTTTTTAGTGTGTACTTGGATGCGAATGCCCATTCTTCTGCAGTTGGGGCTGATGGTGCCTCTGATGATGCTGCTTGTTTATCGCTATTTAGGCTGGTAGCTAAGTCACTATTATTTTTAGCAATAGGTTCTTCTAGATGGACCTCAATGATGTCTGGATTTCTATCTTTGGGTTTAGCAAAGATAAAGCCTTCATATGTAGCCCACAGCAGAATGAGACCAAGGTGGAGCGCAATTGATAGCCAGATAGCGAGGGAAGGTCTAAGCCGTAGTTGTGTCATTAAATAGCGGGGAATTAGACTCTATTGCTGATGAAGGGTGGTGGCTTGTGATGCCTAGATAATGTCAAGGATAGGACATCTATCTCGTAAAAAGGGCATAGAATCAAATAAATAATTATGTAAAAGGTAATTATGGACAACAAGCGGCATTGGGAAAAGGTTTATGACACTAAGGCGCCAGAGGCGGTAAGTTGGTATGCGCCACACCTTGAGACATCATTAAATCTGATTCATCAAGCCAGCACCGATAAGAGTTTCGCCATTATTGATATTGGTGGCGGTGAATCCACGTTAGTTGATGACCTTTTGTTTGGGGGTTATGAGGACATCAGTGTTTTAGACATCTCTCAAAAAGCAATTGATGTGGCAAGAGCTCGAATTGGCGAGCGGGCTGATAAGGTTCACTGGTATTGCGCTGATATAACGCAGGCCACATTACCCCAGAACTATTTTGATGTTTGGCACGATAGAGCCGTTTTTCATTTTTTAACTGAAGAGGCGCAGCGAGCGAGCTATGTAGAGCAAGTGATGCGTTCAGTGAAGCATGGCGGCTATGTGATTATGTCGACCTTTGGCCCCGAGGGCCCAGAGAAGTGCAGTGGCTTGGATGTAGTTCGCTATGACTCTGAAAATCTTCATGAGCAGTTTGGCAAAACATTCAAATTAATCAAAAGCTCAACAGAGCTCCATCAAACCCCAATGGGAGCTACCCAGCAGTTCTTGTATTGTTTTTGTAAGATGGAATAGAGTCAGAGATCCTTTGCTTGGTATAACTGCATAATCAATTATTGTTTTAAACGACAATATAAATTGATAATAAAAAAGCAGGGGGATGGCATGTATAAACTCGTAGCCTTTGATGCTTATGGAACTTTATTTGATGTCTATTCCATGGGGCAGTTGGCAGAAGAATTATTTCCAGGTCATGGGCAGGCTTTTGCTTTGATGTGGCGTGACCGCCAAATCGAATACACCCGCTTGGTAACTATGAGCGACCCTAATCCGAATGGTAGTAAGTACTATCTTCCATTTTGGGAATTAACTATTCGCTCGTTGAGGTATGTGTGTAAGCGTATGAGCTTAAACCTTTCCCCAGAATATGAGAAGCGACTGATGGATCAGTATGCCAAGCTCACTGGGTTTGACGACAGTCTGAGTGTGCTCAAGGCAATTAAGGCAAAAGGTATTTCAACTGCTATTTTGTCGAACGGCAGTAGGGAGATGTTAGCTACAGTAGTGGAGAGTAATGGTTTAAATCCCTATCTCGATAAAGTGGTAACCATTGAAGATATTCGCCTATTTAAAACCGCCCCACAAGCCTACGAACTTTTGCTTAAAGCGTTTCCGGTCAAGAAAGAGGAGATACTATTTGTATCAAGTAATGCTTGGGATGCTCTAGCGGCCAAGTGGTTCGGCTTCGACGTGTTTTGGGTTAATCGCTTGAATCATCCTTTTGAAGAGATTGGTGAAATGCCAAACTATGAGGGCGACTCTCTAAGTAAGGTTTTGAAGGTTATATAAGATGAAATTCTCCGATTCAGTCACTTTACAAGGAAGGCATGCTTCATTGGCGCCATTAACCATTGCGCATCATGACGGTTTATGTGAAGCCGTTAGGGATGGTGAGCTTTGGAAGCTTTGGTACACCAGCATTCCTTCGCCTGATGCAATGTCAAAGGAGATTGATCGGCGTTTGAACTTACAGCAGTTGGGTTCAATGAATCCATTTTGTATTTTGGATGCCAAAGGGAAGCCCGTTGGAATGACCACTTATATGAATATTGACCAAGAAAATCGTAGGCTTGAGATAGGGTCTACTTGGTATCGTCAGTCGGTTCAGCGGACAGCCATCAATACTGAATGTAAATTGATGCTGTTGCGTTACGCATTTACAAACTTAGCTTGTATTGCGGTTGAATTTCGGACACATTTTTTTAATCATCAAAGTCGTAAAGGTATTGAGCGGCTGGGCGCGAAATTAGATGGCATATTACGGAGTCACCAAGTTAATCGCCATCCAGATGCCAAAGATAGCCTGCGAGATACCTGTGTTTACAGCATTTTGGCCGGGGAATTTCCTGCTGTAGATGCGCATTTGAGTTTTCGATTGCAATCACCTCATTCGTAAAGGAGCGATTTGCCCTCAGCTAATGGCCACCAGAAAATACCAAAACCACCTACGGGTGGTTTTTTCATTTGCTAGACTGTGCTTACTTATTCAAAAGAGGCTATATGTCTGCTGTTCGAAACATACGAATGCTTACGCGCTATAACAAGTGGGCAAATAACTTGCTCCTAGCTGCTATTTCTACCCTGCCATATGAGGAATTCAGCAAAAAACGTGCCGCAGCATTTGGTGGCATGGCATTCACTTTGGCTCATGTAGCCATTGTCGATCAAATATGGAAGGCCCATTTGCTTGGCAATGATCACGGGTTTACATCCCGCACGACTGAATCACCAGATTCTTTAAAGCTGCTTTCAGCAAAGTTAATTGAAATGGGCAACTGGTATGTGAAATATGCCGATACGATGACCGAGTCGCTGCTGAATGAAAAAGTGTGCTTTTCCTTTGTTGATGGTGGTGCCGGAAAAATGACTAGAGGCGATATTTTGATTCATATCTGTAATCACAAGGCGTTTCATCGGGGCCATATTGGGGACATGTTTTATCAATCTGGTTTTAGACCGCCATCTATAGATTTGCCTGTATATCTGCGTGATGCTTTCAATGAGGCAGAGCTAGCGTAGTGTCCCGAGCCTAAGGCCCTTCATCTATTGGGCCAAAGATAGATCTATGCCCTAGCCGTATTTCTGTTTAGACCTTGCTTTGGGTGCTGAACTTTATCCTTGAAAAAATCTGAGTCGTAGAATAGAGCTTCAATGCCAATTCAGTTCATCCGGCTTTTATCAAGCGCCGAACGCTCCCACAAGACTAATGTTCAACTGGGTGCCTATATGGCATTTGTTGCGGGCGCGGTTAATGCGGGGGGATTCTTGGCCATTGCCCGCTATACCTCCCATATGAGTGGAATCATTTCTGCTATTGGAGATGATTTGGCTCTGAATGATTTGATTTCAGTTGTAGGCGGCATTTCACTCTTAATATCTTTTCTATTTGGTGCTGCTACTACTGCCATTATTGTTAATTGGGGGCATAGAAAAAAAATTCATAGTGAGTTTGCCTTGCCTCTATTGCTAGAGGCAGTATTGCTTTTAGTTTTTGGATTGGTCGGAGCCAATTTAAATTTATATTTGCCCTTAACAGTGCCAGCGATTGCGTTGCTCCTCTGCTTCGTTATGGGCTTACAAAATGCGATTGTTACTAAGGCATCAAAGGCGGAAATTAGAACTACCCATATGACCGGCGTGATTACGGACATAGGTATTGAGTTGGGTAAGTTGATCTACTGGAATAAATCAAATGAAGCAAATCAAAGAAGTTATGTCAAAGCTAATAGAGAAAAGTTAAAAACCCATACATTCATTTTTGTAGTGTTTTTGGTTGGCGGAATTGTTGGTGCCATCAGCTTTAAAAAGGTTGGCTATATTTCAGTAGTGCCACTTTCCGTATCCCTCATCTTGATCGCTGGCCTGCAGATTTATCGAGACATTAGGGTCATGATGCGTGATCGGCTATCCTAGTCCTTAGGCGCCTCTGCTGCGGGCTATCGAGGGGCATCAAAACTTCCTCAAGGAAGTCTGGATTCAGGGTGTTTATATTTAGAGATATTTATTATTGAGCATAGAGATGAAAAAATTATTTAAGATTTCATGCATGACTCTATTGATATGGGCATTGAGCGGTTGTCTTGCAAGCACCACATCGCCGGTGGGTGTGAATTGTGACTTTAGTCAGGGCAAGCCTTTGTGGGAAATGCCGCTGGATTGTCAGGGTCGATAATTTATTGGTTTGCCACGCAAATCACAAGCAGGGGGCCGCACTCTCGTGATGGGCGTAAAGTAGCTCTATAAAGCGAGGGACTATGACGACTATCACACCTACTATCGAAGAGTTGCAAATTCTAGAGGCCCTTCGGACTCACCGACGCAAGCACCGCAAGGGCTTCCCTAACAAGATTGCAAATCATGTTGAGGACTATTTTCCGGGACTGACGACCGGCCAGAAAATTTCTGATGTTGTTGCAAAAACGGTGGGCTCTTGGAAATTTATCCTTATTCAAAGTGCCTGCATCTTTGCTTGGATTGTTTACAACTCGATAGGCAGCTCGAATGCATGGGATCCATACCCATTTATTTTGCTCAACCTCATGCTTTCATTTCAGGCTGCCTATACTGCTCCGGCAATTATGATGAGCCAAAACCGTCTTTCAGAAATAGATCGTCAACAGGCTGGTAATGATTTTGAGGTCAATGTGAAAGCAGAGCTAGAGATTGAGCTGCTGCACCAAAAAATTGACCTTTTAAGAGAAAAGGAGCTGTTCGCTTTAATGAGTTCCGTTGAGGCTTTAAGTGAAAAGTTAGACAGAATACAAAGGTAGTCTACTTAACAGTCTCTACACTATTGGCATGAAACGGCTCATCTACTTATTTCTTATTGCATCGTTTGGCATTGCCCTTGCGCAAGAGCCATCTAATCCCTATGACTTAAGAGTCGGTGTCACCAGAGCAGGTGATCGCTTTCAAGTGATTGCAAGCTATGTGGTGCCCATTACGGTATGTGAAGCCTTTTCATTTATTACCGACTATGAGGGCATCAAAAATTTACCTGGAATAGTTGATTCAAAAGTGCTCTCTAGATCAGGTAATAAGGTGAGGGTTGCCCGCTTACTCGAGGAGAGAATTTTATTTATCCCATTTGAGATGCGTTCGGAGCTCGAATACGTTGAGGTTCCCAATAAAGCATTGCTTTTTGAACAATTAAGCGGAGATACAAAGTATTACAAGGGGAGCTGGCGACTATTGCCCGAGAAGGATTCCACTCTCTTTAAATACGATGCGCAGGTTGAACCAAACTCTTTGGTGCCGTCGGCTGTGATCGAGTATTTCATTAAAAATATTGTGCGTCGACAGTTTGAGTCAATGGCTGAGATGGCATCGCTCAAAAAGTTGGCCTCGGTAAGGGCATGTAGGTAGCCTGGCTGTTATTAGGCTAAGATTCAATCCATGACAAATCTCAATCAATTGCCTAGCGATCTACCCATTCCCCAGGATGATGGGGCGGCTAATCACTTAGTAGGTATGCGCTTGCCCACCATCTCCTTGAGAGCAACCACTGGCGGCCAATTTAATTTCGGTGAGCTTCAGGGTCGATTGGTAATTTACTGTTACCCAATGACGGGGCAGCCGAATATCGCTTTACCTGATGGGTGGGATCAGATACCAGGGGCAAGAGGGTGTACTCCACAAAGCTGCTCTTTCAGGGATCACTATCAGGAGCTACGCTCTTTGGGCACAGATGTTGTGGGATTGAGTGTGCAATCAACCGCATATCAGCAGGAGATGGCAGAGCGCCTGCATTTGCCATTTGCTGTACTGAGTGACGCGGATTATCAATTCCAGCAAGCCCTGCGACTGCGTACTTTTGTTGCGGCCGGAATGACTTTATTAAAGCGGATTACCTTGATAGCGAATGATGGTGTGATTGAGGCTGTGCACTACCCCATTTTTCCAAGCGACAGTGATCCAGCTTGGGTCATCGATTATTTAAAAAATAATCCTGCCTGATTTTAGTTAGGGCAAATTGTATTTGGCCCAAGTGAACAAGATGTTTCCAGCGTTTTGTCCGCCAGGCACGTAGGCAGTTTGAATGCTGAGATCCCTATAGCTGATTGAAGCAATAGGGAGCACCCCAGGAAAGGGGACGTAGTTCATGATGTCTTGTCGTGACATGATGAAGGCAGTTGCCCCAACACCATATTTCCAGTCAAGACTATTGCCTATGCTCCACATTGGTATCCATCCATAGCCCACCATGTACTGGTAAATTCCATGAGAGTCTTTGAAGGTCATTCCATAAATGCCTTCCCAATTTCCGCTCTCATTTATTAAGCCCCTGCCAAAACCAATTCCCATGGGATATTCGGTGTATTCATTTATTTTGTCTTGAGAATACGCATAGGGCATGTGATAGGTGTAAAGGGGGATATAGAGTTCATTTCCACCTTTATCCCAAACAGACTCAAGATGAGCTGTTGTAGTTTGAAACCAGTCGGAGATGCTTTCGGCGTGGGGCGCTGCCAATGGCATGCAAAGAAGTAAAAAGACGATGAATCTACGGCGCATAACAAATATTTCTAAATTGAACCAAGGAAAACACCTCTTAATTGAGGATTAATGCTGTTTTTGCAAGAAAGCACTTGAGCTGCCGAGATTATATGTTGCTTTGCAGCAATATTTACCTTGCTAAGCCCAAAATAAACTATTAATATGGTGCAGTGCAACAAATAACCTTTTAAAGGAAATACCATGTTCAATAATCAATTCGCAGGAAATCAAGCTAAATCCGTTGAAAGCGCGCGCGCTCTGGGTCAAACCGCCCTTGAGAATGCCCAAGAGTTAGCAGAAATCAATTACCAAGCGGCACAACAGGCTGTAGCAAATGCGCAAGCAAAAGCTGCGGAGTTATTAAAGGGTAAGGATGCCAAAGCGGCACTAGATCTTCTGCAAAGCCCAGAAGTACAAGAGGCTGTTGCTGAAGTTGCCGCTTATCAGAAAAAAGTTGCTGCAGTGCTGCGCCGTGGAAATCAAGAGTTGGTTGAGGCCGTAGAGGCTGCTATTGACCAATCACAGGATGATTTGAAGAGCTTTGTAGCCACAGCTACCTCAAAAGCGCCTGCTGGCTCTGAAGCATACGTAAGTGCTTTTACATCCGCATTTAATACGGCAATGCAAAACTTTGATCAAGTACGCTCAAGCACACAAGATGCCTATGCAAACTTTGAGAAAAGCGTTGAAACAGCCATGAAGACTGCGCAAGGTCAATTTGGCCAGACCCCAAAAGCAACAAAGAGCCGCACCAAGTAATTAGCAGGTGTGAGCTGTCAGCGCGAAACCACCTTCGGGTGGTTTTTTTACATTCGATTCTTGATAAGATCATTCATCCAATTTAATCCTGAATGCTCTATGAGACTTGCTCGCCTAATTCCCATCCTATTTGCCGCCCTATTCATTGTTGGCGGATGCTCTAAAGAAGAGCCATCTAATGTGATTAAGGTTGCCGTGTCACCTGCCATTCCTCCGATGCTGTTTGAAAAAGACGGTAAATACACAGGCATAGACTTGGAGATATTTGAGGGCTATTGCAAGTCGCGTGCTTGTACTTTTAAGACGACTGCCTACGATTGGTTGGGGATGCTAGGTGCCGTCACTAGCGGGCAAGCTGATGTCGCATTCTCAGGAATCTCCATCACAGATAAACGTAAAGAAGTCATGGATTTTTCAAATCCTTACTTCACAAGTACATGGCAGTTAATTGGACTAAAGAACCGCAATATCAAAATTACTGATTTATCCCAACTAAAAAAATACACCATTGCTTATCCGACGGGTAGTGTGTTTGATGATTATGTAAAGACTGTATTGCAGCCAAAAGGCTATTACTCGGTAGAGCAAGTAAAGCTATATCCGTCACCCACAGAGGCCTTGCTTGCCTTGCAAAATGGTAATGTGGACTTAGTGTTTGTGGACAACGTCATGCTGGTCAACTATCAAAAGTCATTAAATCTTCCAGTTAGCAGTAGCTACCAAGTGGTTGGCTTTGATAATCTAGGCTTTGCTTTCAAAAAAGGCTCTAAGTTGCGCGATGACTTTAATCTCTATCTTGCCGAGTTGGGCCCTGAAAAGCTAAAAGAGATTATTAATCGCTGGACACAATAAATTAGAGTGATTTGCATATATTGGGTTAAAGTGCTTCTTAAGCCGATTATTTCAATTATTCATAAGGAAAAATATGTCCCATCATGACAAGTTAATTGCCGCTTTCGAAACATACCAATCAGAGAACGAAAAGTTCCACGGAAAAGGAATCAAAGCTTCTGCCGCAAGAGCGCGTAAGGCATTGCAAGAGATTGCTGGTTCTTGCAAAGAGCGTCGTAAAGAAATTACTGCTGAAAAAGAAGCGCTTGAAGGTAAACCAAAAGGTGAGGGCATGTCACAAGATGCCGCTCGTCACGCGCATATCAGAAAGTAAGCCTTTTCTGAAAACTCAAAAGTCACCTTCGGGTGACTTTTTTGCTTAGAGGTCAACGTTTTCTAAAGCAGGACCTTCAAGATGGCGAGTGTCTGCCCATTGCTTGACTGCCCAGCCATTAGACGCACTATGAGTAATCCAATTTAATGAAGCATTGGGAACGGAAGCCACTCTTTCAGCGCTTAAGGCTTGCTTGCTTGCAATGCGATACATCATGTCAAGCGTACCGCCGTGGCTTACCAGCAAAATAGTTTTACCGACATGACGCTCTTGAATTTTGTCCAGAGCATTTTGAACACGCATTGCAAATTTCTGAATGCTTTCGCCACCACCAAGATCATGCTCTAAGTCACGAGCAAGATGAGCCTGCCAAATATCGGGCTGTAGTGATGGCGCCTCGCTAATGGAGAGTCCTTGAAGCGCGCCAAAGTGGCGCTCTCGTAAAGCACTATCCACCTGCGCTTCAACCCCAAATAGTTCAACGATAGCGTTTGCAGTATCGGCCGCTCTTTTGAGGTCGCTGGTGTACAAGACATCAAACGAGAGTTTTATATCTTTAAGGGCTTGAGCCATTTGGCGTGCCTGTAGTGCACCTTTGGCATTAAGAGGGATGTCGGTATGCCCTTGTAGGCGTCTTTCGGCATTCCAGGGAGTTTCGCCATGGCGAATAAGGCAGAGTGTTGTTGTGGACATATTTCAATATTCAGTTGAATTCATTTTCTTCAGCAGCACAGAATAGAAGGGGGCTTCCCTCAATGAGGTGTCCGGACTCAAGAGCTTGGGCTCTAAGGCCGCCTCGACCTGCAAATGCATTCATAAAATCTGGTCTTTTCAGTAAGTTGGCTGGTCGCTGACAAGGCTCGCATAATTCAGTGCCTCTAAAAGCAAGGCTGCCCAAATAGAAGGTCTTACCAACTAGCCCATTGAGCTCATCCTCAGAAATTCCACTAATAACGAGATTTCTGCGGGTATCACCTTGATCAAAAACTACTTGCTGCTTGGCAAGTAGCTGGCTATTAGCATTCTCGATAGCAGCAAGTGCAATCAGAGAAATATGGCGGATCTTAGGCTTGGATTTTGAGAATGCGCCTATACCTAAGGCATAGCGATCGCCCACAATTCCCTCGCCAGCAACAATCTCAGCCTGAGTAAGTTGCACCATAGATTCACCTGCTCGAGAGGCAATATAGATGGAGTGAATATGCGGAGATGCTTTCATGATGAGAGCATATTACAAAAGAAAAAGCCCCGGTAATCTCGGGGCTTAATATTTAAGCTGCTGCAGTTGCTAATGCTGGGAGCCGCTTATTTAGAGCCCTTTGAATCTTCGCCTTCTCTTTGGGCTTGGTACTGGATTCCAGTAATTTACTCAGTTGAGTGACGGTTAGTGGACCCAATTTGGCTTTGCCGGTTTTACTAACCATGGGATCGTTTTTTCTATTTCTTTGATTTTGGCCAACAGCCATATTTTTTCCTAGAGTCTTGGAATGATGAACCTCTGAGCTTGCTCAGTAGACTCCCCTAAGTAGGGCGCGGAATAGTGATCACAAATCAGAATAACAGCTATGCAGTCAAGGCGCTATGATTGGATGATGATGAATATTCCTAATCTTATCTTTGCCGCCATTATGGGTGGACTCATGTCATTGAGTATTACTTTTGCTACCACTTTGGTGCGAGTGGGCCTTGCGCAGAATTTCTTATGGGTGTGGTTGGAGGTTTGGGTGGTTGCCTACCCCGTGGCGATGATTTGTATTTTGATATATCGCCCGTTTGCCAGCAAACTTACTGCTAGCTTGGTAAAGAAGTTAGAGCTTTAAGCGGGCGAATGTGTTTGCTAAAGAAGAGGATTAATGTGAAACATATTAAATATTTTTTATTAGCCGGGGTGCTTGGCTTAAGTGCTTGTGCTGCAGTTTATACGGATGCCTCAGATTCGAATCATGTCACTTTTTTAAATAGTGACGGCGAATCTATTGCATCGCTCACGCCAAAGGCGAATGCATATTGTGCGCAATATGGGAAGACTGCCGTCTTTAGAAAGAGCGATACTCAGTTAGTTGCAGTATTTGATTGCAATTGGCCACAATCAAGCCCACGCTAGAATTAACCAGTGAGGTCAGATTGATAGATAAGGCCCGCATGCTCTCTTAGCGCGTGGAATTGAATGGACTCCCAGCGTTGTTGAGCAACATCTAATTCGGATTTGTGGCTAGCCAAAAATACTGAGGCTCCTACAACATCCTCTGCCATGCGGTGAATATTTTCTTGAATGAATTTTTTGAGCGCCACAGGATCGTCTGAGCTCACCCAGCGAGCTAAGTTGTAGCGTGCAGGTAGTAAACGTACCTCTGCGCCATACTCAGTTTGTAGGCGATGGCTTACTACCTCAAACTGTAGCTGTCCAAATGCACCGAGCAGCATGGTGCCACCAGTCATGGGGCGGAATACCTGAATTGCACCTTCTTCGCCAAGCTGCATTAAGCCTGTGCGCAATTGTTTCGAGCGTAGAGGATCGGCAGACTCCACCATGCGGAAAATCTCAGGCGCAAAAAATGGTAAACCTGTAAATTGCAATTGCTCGCCTTCAGTGAGCGTATCGCCTAGTCGAAGAAGTCCATGGTTTGGCAATCCAATAATGTCACCAGGAAAGGCCTCATCCAAAATATCACGGCGTTGCGACAAGAAGGACAGCGCATTATTAGTGCGCACTTCTTTTCCATTGCGACAAATCTTCAGTTTCATACCGCGTTGAAAGTGTCCCGAGCAAATACGTAAAAAAGCAACGCGATCTCGGTGAGCTGGATCCATATTGGCTTGAATCTTAAACACCACTGCAGAGAATTTATTTTCGGCTGGGCTGACTTCCCGCTGTAATGCTTTGCGTGATCCTGGTGATGGCGCGAGCTCTACTAAAGTATTGAGAATTTCACGCACACCAAAATTATTAATGGCTGAGCCAAAGAATACTGGTGACTGACGACCCGCTAAAAAGGCTTCTTTATTAAATGCAGGCATTGCATTTTTAATGAGATCTACTTCAGCAAGTGCGTTTTCAAGATCAGTGCCTAGGCGCTCTTTCAGTGCTGGATCGTTGACGTCAACAATCGCATGAGAATTTTCAGTGACACGATCTTCGCCAGCCTTGAACATGCGCATTTGAGAGTTAGCAATATCAATCACGCCAGCGAATGATTTACCCATGCCTACGGGCCAAGTGAAGGGAACTACCTCAATGCCGAGTGCGGTTTCAATCTCATCCATCAACTCCATGGGCGGCTTTACTTCGCGATCCATCTTATTGATGAAGGTGACGATTGGCGTATTGCGTGCGCGGCAGACTTCAAGCAGGCGCAAGGTTTGTGACTCAACGCCATTAGCAGCATCAATTACCATGAGTGCAGAGTCTACGGCGGTCAATACGCGATAGGTGTCTTCAGAGAAGTCTTGGTGTCCCGGTGTATCCAAAAGATTAATAATGCAATCTCGATATTCCATTTGCATTACAGAGCTGGCTACAGAAATACCGCGTTGTTTTTCAATCTCCATCCAGTCTGATGTTGCATGTCGACTGGCCTTACGTGCTTTTACGCTACCGGCAATTTGAATGGCTCCTGCGTATAACAGGAGTTTTTCTGTAAGCGTGGTCTTGCCAGCGTCAGGGTGAGAGATGATGGCAAAGCTACGGCGTCTTAAAACTTCTGCGCCGGGAGTGCTGGAGGTGATGGTATCGATGGTAATTCTGCGCTTAATCTAATTGACAGAATTATAAGCGGGCGCAGATTCTTAGAATTGCTCTTCAGGTCTAACAAAGCGCCATTTCCCAGGCGGCAGGGCGCCCAAAGAAATTCTACCCATGCGGACGCGCTTGAGACCTAAAACTCTGAGGCCAACCATCTCGCACATACGGCGAATTTGACGCTTACGACCCTCTCGTAAAACAAAGCGAAGTTGATCTTCGTTCTGCCAGCTAACTTGGGCCGGCTTCAAAACAACGCCATCTAATTCCAGGCCATGTTTTAGCCTGTCTAAATCTGCAAAAGAGAGTGCGCCTTCAACTCTGACCAAATACTCTTTCTCAATGGGACTGTTTTCGCCAATCAGCAGTTTTGCAATGCGGCCATCTTGAGTCAGCACCAGCATACCCGTGGAGTCAATATCAAGGCGACCAGCTGGCGCTAGGCCGCGGGTGTTGAAACGTGGGTTGCGACCCTTATCGAGCGGGCTGGCAAAGTAATTATCTGGGGTGATCAGAGAGGCCGCGGGCTGATATTCTTGCTCATCATCATAGTGAGAAATAAAACCGACTGGCTTATTCAGAATGACTGTGATCCGAGATGCTTGTTGTGCCTTAGCGCCAGACTGGAGCTCAATTTTCTGATGACGAAAGGCTCGAGATCCTAGCTCATTGACTACCTCACCATCGACGGTGACCAAGCCTTGCTCAATATAAGAGTCTGCTTCACGACGGGAGCATAGACCTAGCTCAGAGAGCAGCTTGGATACACGTATTTTTTCTTCCATGACAGCATTATCGGGCAATTACCCCAGTAAAGACTAGGTTCTGACAATATGAACGCTACAAGGCGCTTCCTCAACAATTTTTGTCATTGAGGTACGCCATGGCGTTACTTTATTTGGTAGCTTATGGGATGCGCCAATTAAGATCAGCGAGGCATCGTTATCCTTGGCAAACTCCACAATTCGACTGGCTGGATCAAGCGCCTCTAGTACGTGATACGAAATCCGTTCTGGCGGCAGTTTTAAAGGCTTTGCCCACTCCATGAGCTGGACAAGGTGGCCTCGCACAATGCCGCTAGCAGTTTCACTTTCTTGATTGCCTTCAAAAGTAGGGGTGCTGGCAATAGTGCTAAGACACACAAGGCGACTTTCAGGATAGGCTTGTAGTAAATTTTTTGCGGTTGTTTGCATGCGCTCACGCAAATTCTCGTCGGATTGGCGCGTATCGATCGCGGCAATCATGAGTGGTGCATCGTAATTCCCGACGCTGGGGCGTGGACTTGGAGAGGGCTCGTAACCCGCCGCGCGGAACATGCGCTTGAGGTTTTCCCAAAAGCTCAGTGGGTCAACCCGGTCTGCACGCTCAGTCAAGGTGACACTCTCATGATCGCGCAATACTTGACGAAGACGTGCGGCACTTTGGTAGCGATCTGCTGCGCGTGGCTCTAAGCAGCGCAAAACAATTTCTTGCAACCAGCGCGGGATCTCTTTGCGGATAGCGCGCGGAGGGAATGGTTGTGCCCACATCCTTTTGCGTAAACCACTCATGCTTTGCGGATTACCAAAAGGTAGCTCACCTGTTAAGAGTTCGTACAAGATGACGCCGATAGAAAAAATATCACTACGGTAATCTGAGCGAATACCAGCAACCTGCTCTGGCGCGATATAAGGGGCTGAGCCGATTCCCTTACGCATTTCTTCGGCGAGTAAGTCAGGAAAGCGTGCGTGATGCGACAAACCAAAATCGATTAAGGTGAGCTTGCCTTTTGCATCAATCAGAATATTTTCTGGCTTGATATCCAAATGAATAGCGTCTTGTGCATGTAAGGATTGCACTGCCTGTGCCAAGTCAGCACCAATCTGTACAACCTCATCAATTGTAAAAACTTTGCCTTCTTTGATGAGATCCTCAAGTGGCCGGCCTTCTACGCGCTCCATTGCAATATAGGGGCGTGTTGCCATATTCCCGGAGCCGAGATACTTGGGAACATAGGGGCTCTTCAGTGAGCGCAAAATTGTGAGCTCGGTTTCAAAGCCAATCAGACTTTCAACAGGCTGATCCCGGCCTACTCTAGGAATCTTTAGAAGAATAGGAACATCAATACCTTCTTTGGTTGCAGAGTACAGGCTGGCCATGCCGCCACGATGGACCTCGGTGCCGAGCACGAAGCCATCAACAACTTTACCTTCTTGGAAAATGTCATCAACTGCTTCGATATCGGCATTTATCGACATGGATAAATTATTTTCCTGTGATGAGGCGGTTAGCAAGATCTTCTGGCAAGCCAGCGCGACGAACTTTGTCTGCGGCGGTGAATTGATCATACGGAGTGCGATGAAAGGTAAGCACTTCTAATGCTGGTTCGAAGACAGCAAAGCAAGCTTCGGGATTTCCATCTCGCGGTTGACCAAGCGAACCCACCACGCTAACCCATTGGCGATGATGCATCACTGGAACCTCATCGCCAGGATGTGGTGCAAAACGAATGAGCTTGCCAACAGCACTTTGATAGAAGAGTGCTTGCTCATGTGCGTGACCAACAAAAGTATATGGCTTGCCTGAGCTTTGTACGCAACGCCATGCACTCATACTGTCGGTAATGTAATTCCAGTCTGCGGGATTGTGAGCTGATGCGTGAACAAAACACATCGCCTCTTCTTGAATCATGAGTGGTAAATCTTTTAGGAATTGAACTTGAGTGGCATTGAGTTGTGCCTTGGTCCACTCAATTGCCGCGTTTGCGCTGGCATTCATTTGGTGGCGATGGTCTTCAAAAACCGCTTGATCGTGATTGCCTAATACTGCAATCGCTTTCTTGTCGGCAACCATTTCACCAATACGATCAATTAGGGCGCCGGGATCTGCGTTGTATCCAACAATATCTCCTAAGAAAACCATGCGGGTTACGCCTAGCTCCTCCGCCTGCTCCATGCAAGCGTCAAAAGCTTCTAAATTGCTGTGTAGATCGGCAAATAGCCCAATGCGTTCAGTCATCCTTTAATGATAGGACAAAAGCGCCTCCAGCAGAAGGGCTAATAGGGGCTAGCTTCGTTAAAGGGCCTATTTTTAAAGCGCTTATGAACCCAATAATATTCTGCGGGTCTAAGTCGTATTTCTCGTTCAAAAATTTGATTGAGCCGTGCAGTGTCAGCCTCGGGATTGTTGGTCGGAAAATTCTCGAGGGGCTTACTAATGGTGCAAATATAGCCAGCCTCATTCTTTTTTAAAGTGGTGATCATCATGCAGACCTGTGCCCCGGTAATTTTGGCAAGGCGCGATACGGCGGTGATCGTATTTGTTTGAATATTAAAGAAGGGAACAAAGGCTGAGTCTTTCAGGCCTAGATCAATATCGGGCGCAATAATAATAAAGCTCCCCTTACGGATTTCTCGAATCAACTCAAGAGAGTTTCCCTGGCGATCAATAGAGTTTCCGCCAAAACGATTGCGCCACTCAACAATTTTCTTATTGAAGAAGGGGCTTTTCATTCTTTGGAAAAACCCAGAGGTGCGAGGCCAACCTTTATCTTTCGCAAGTGCGCTCAAAATAATACTGCCTTCAATGCCAATAAAATGCATATTGACTAAGATGCGCGGATGCCGATCATTGAGATCAACCTCTGATTGAACCTCAATCATGTCAGCAAGCTGCTTTTTGCTCCCAAGCCAAATAATGCTTTTCTCTACCAGGCTGCGACCAAGCAGTCGCCAATGCTGTTTTCTTAGTTGATTAATTTCCTGATCATTTAACTCAGGAAAGCAGAGCTCTAAATTTTTCTGAACTACGCGATTGCGATCACTAGGAATGTGCGCCGCCAAATAACCTAAGCCGTAGCCAATAGAGACTAAGGTTTTGTAAGGCAGTGATGATAAAAATCTGAGGAGCGCGACCCCAGAATAGTTTGAAAAGTTTTTAAACAAAACTGAATTTATTCGGCATCGTAGCGGGATAAGGATTTAGCGTAACGCACATGCATTTCTTCAGCGGAACTAATAGACATACCTAAATCATTTACTAAGCCGGTCTCGAGGCGATAAGTCCACCCATGCACCGTGAGATCTTGCCCTCTTGCCCATGCATCCTGAACAATGGTGGTTTCACAAACATTGACTACTTGCTCAATGACATTGAGTTCGCATAAGCGATCTTGACGTTTAGCAGTTGGAATCACATCGCCAAGATAACGCTCGTGTTTTTGATGAACATCTTTGACGTGCCGCAACCAATTGTCGGCTAGTCCTACGCGCCTATCAGTCAATGCAGTATGCACACCTGAGCAGCCATAATGGCCAACCACCAAAATATGTTTGACCTGTAATAGATCAATTGCAAACTGAATCACGGATAAGCAGTTCAGGTCAGTGTGAACCACGACGTTCGCAACATTTCGATGAACAAATAATTCGCCGGGAAGAAGGTTGACGATTTCGTTGGCGGGAACGCGACTATCTGAGCAGCCAATCCAAAGATACTCTGGTGCTTGTTGAGAGACTAGGCGCTTAAAAAAATTAGCATCCTTCGCGATCATGGCTTCTGCCCATTCGCGATTATTGGCAAATAACTGGTCTAAGGCGCTGGAATTCTTCATAATCATGATTTGAGTTTAAAGTACTTTAATAATGCCCATTTGGTTAAAACAAACCCCCACTGGCATTGTCCTTAATTTACATTGCCAGCCAGGCGCAAAGCTGACCAAGGTGGTTGGACTCCATGATGGTTGCCTGAAGATATCCCTACAGGCTCCCGCTCAGGAAAATAGGGCGAATGAGATGCTTTTATCTTGGCTTTCAAAGCAGTTGAGAGTGCCGCAAAAACAAATTCAACTCTTATCGGGGCAAAGCAGCCGCATTAAAAGGGTGGAAATCTGGGGCTCAATTACACCAGAGCAAATTATTGAAGTGCTAAGCCCTTAAGGCTTACCAAAAAATCGCCCACAAAATCCCCAAAATAAGCACCCATTTTCCAATGTAATAAATGCTGCGATGTTTGGCCTTCAGTTTTTTAGCTTGCGCTCTGAGGTGATAAAAGTACTTAAAGAGAATGTTGACGAGCCCTACCTTTTCTCCTTCAACATTCTGGGAGGAAGCTGCGCTCATCACGTAACGACCAAACCAGCGATTAAATAACTGCACCAATTTGGTATGCACTGGTCGTTCGACATCGCAAAACAACACAATTCGCTGGTGATCGGTTTCGTTAGCTGCATAGTGAATGTAAGTTTCATCAAACATTACAGGCTCACCATCTTTCCAGTAGTAACGCTCTCCATCCACATCGATAAAGCACTTAGGATCGTTTGGGGTGACAAGGCCGATGTGATAGCGTAACGAGCCTGCATAAGGGTCCCTGTGGCGTACCAGTGTTGCCCCAGGCGGTAGTGAGGCAAACATTGCCGCCTTGATCGAGGGGATTGATTTCAGGAGTGCAACGGTTTTGGGGCAATTGAGTTGTGCGGATGGCATTTCTTTCCCGTACCAATAAAGGTGAAAGCGTTTCCAGCCTGTGCGAAAAAAGGAGTTAAACCCAATATCGTTGTATCCCGTAGCGGCAGCAATTGCACCGTCTGCATTTAAAGCGAGGGCTTCATCGCGAATCATTTGCCAATTATCTTGAAGCGGCTTCATTTCAGGAAAGTCAGCGACCGGAATAAATGCGCCAGCCTTGGTTTTTGAGAATAAGTAAAGTAGGCTATTAATTGGCGCTAAGAGTACTTGGTAGTCAGTTAGCGACCGCACCACACCAAATCGCACATTACCCCTGAAATAGACATATATAGCTGAGACAACAAAAATCAGAAATATAAAGTGACGAAGTTCCATGAGGTTTACCAATTAGCGTTAATACTAATATTTTAATTTGTATGGACC
Source organism: beta proteobacterium CB (assembly GCA_000342265.1). Taxonomy (NCBI): domain Bacteria; kingdom Pseudomonadati; phylum Pseudomonadota; class Betaproteobacteria; species beta proteobacterium CB. Next base: position 1,974,280 of record CP004348.1, on the reverse strand, counting down.
TCCATTTCATCCCTATTTTTGTAATGAATATGATCAAATGTTGATTGGGGTCAAAACGGGCTCATAGGTAATGCACCTAATTAGGGCTGCATAGACGATTTGTTAAGGAAATTCACATGAATGGATTCGTAAAGTGGCTTTTAAGCCTTATATTGATTGGCTTAGCTGGTTTGGCGGCCTATACCTGGATCATGCTCAATTGGAGCTATGGTAGTGGTGAGCGTGCAGGCTATGTCCAGAAGTTTTCCAATCGAGGCTATGTATGCAAAACTTGGGAAGGTGAACTGGCAATGGTTTCTATGCCTGGAACCATGTCAGAAAAATTCCTCTTTACGGTGCGTGAAGATGCTGTGGCGCAAAAAATTAATGCTAATTTGGGCAAAAAGGTTGCGCTTAAATATGACCAGCACATCGGATTGCCTACCAGTTGTTTTGGCGATACCGAGTATTTCGTGTCAGATGTGACTGTTATAGAGGAGTAAACGGCAGTAATAAAAAAATTTGCCGTGACGCAGCTTTATTTTTGTAATTTTTTGTGGTTAAAATCATGTAAGCGCAAGGTGCGCTGATATCAATATCTATAAGGAGCTTCACTTGAACAAAGCAGAACTAATCGCAGCTATTGCTGACGACGCTGAGATCTCAAAAGCCAAAGCTGAATTTGCATTAAATTCTGCTATTGAGCAAATCATTAAAGCTGTTACTAAAGGCGATTCAGTACAACTGATCGGTTTCGGTACTTTTGCTTCTGGTAAGCGCGCTGCACGTATGGGTCGTAACCCAAAAACTGGCGAGCCACTCAAAATTGCTGCTGCTAAAACTGTTAAGTTTTCTGCTGGTAAAGCATTTAAAGATTCAGTTAACAAGCGTAAGAAGTAATTCTTGCTTTGTTGATGAAAAAGCCCGGCATGCCGGGCTTTTTTATTTTCAGTAGTAGCGCAATTAGCTTGCGCACATCTCAAGCTAATTGTTAGCTCTGCACTAGACGTCGATGGCGATGAATACTCATCAAAATACCAGCACCAAAACCGAGTGTGACTAGAGCGGTACCTCCATAACTAATAAAAGGTAGTGGAACGCCTACAACCGGCAGTAAACCGCTGACCATGCCGATATTGACAAAGGCGTAGGTAAAGAAAATCATCGTGACTGATGCGCCAAGCAAGCGGGTAAATAGATTGGGTGCGCTGGCGGAGATGGCTAGACCTCTTTTAATCAGCGCAAAGAAAAGTGCTAGCAAGACGAGGTTGCCTAGCAAACCAAATTCTTCGGAGAAAACAGCAAAGACAAAATCGGTATGTTTTTCTGGAATAAATTCTAGGTGTGCTTGCGTGCCCTGAAACCAACCTTTTCCAAAAAATCCACCAGAACCAATTGCAATCATGGATTGAATTGTATGAAAGCCTTTACCGAGAGGGTCGCTGCTCGGATCGAGCAAAGTGCATACTCGATGCTTTTGATAGTTATGAACAAGTGGCCAAACAACATCATGTGCGCAAATCATGTTGCCAAAAATAATGATCAAAATAATTCCAAAAGCGCCGAGGCCAACAAATGGCAGAATCCACTTCCACGGTAGCCCCGCCAAAATAATCACATACATGCCTGCAGCAAAAACTAAGAGCGCCGTCCCTAAGTCAGGTTGACGTGCAATCAGCAGCACTGGAATGCCGAGAATGATTGCTGCCACCCCATAATCCCAAGACTTTTGAATTCCCTCTCGTTTTTGAAAGTACCAAGCCAGCATCAGCGGCATAGCAATTTTCATGAGCTCCGAAGGTTGAATTACAAAACCAATATTGAGCCAACGTCTCGCACCTTTTTTAATTAATCCAAATGCTGCGACAGCAATGAGTAGCGCAATTCCAATTCCATAGATCCATACTGCAGCCATTTCTAACCACTTTGGTGGAATACGAGAAACAATCCACATGACTGCAAATGAGAGTGCTAGGTTACGCAACTCATCTTCAAATCGAACGGGCGTATTTTGGCTTGCCGATAAAAAGGTAATAAAACCAATCCCCGCTAAGCCAAGTAAAATAAGGCTAAGCTGGCGATCAAGGCCGCTGAAAATACTTAGGAATAATTTCTTAGCTTTATTTATGGCGCTCTTTTCCATTCAGGAATCTCCTTTGGCCATTTACCCTCAAGATAAAAATCTAATGCTTTGCGTGCAATTGGTGCAGCATGTTGTGCTCCAAATCCGGCATTCTCTACAACCATAGCGATCACGATAGTTGGCTTATCTGCGGGAGCAAAGGCTGTGTATAAAGCATGGTCACGTAAAAATTCTGCAGTGGAGCCATGCTTATATTCTTTGGAATTCAAACTAAATACTTGTGCCGTCCCTGTCTTACCGCCCACTTGATATCCAGTGCCTTTGAAAACAGATGCAGAGGTTCCGGAATTATTAACCTCAACCATCGCCCTCTTAATCACCTCAATATTTTCTGGGACAAGATCGATGCGGTAACTTTCCTTGGGGGTGGTGAGAGTGCGATGTCTTGTGAAGGGATCTTCAATCGCTTTTACTAAATGTGGCTTCATCACAATACCGTTATTAGCTAAATTGGCCATGCCATGTGCCAGCTGCAAAATAGTAAACGCGTTATAGCCTTGACCAATTCCTAAGGAAATTGTTTCGCCTTCATACCATTTTTGCTGCTCTGGTTTTTTGAAAGTATTTTTCTTCCACTCGGTGGACGGCAGTACACCCTTGGATTCACCTTGTAGGTCAATGCCAGTAATTTGCCCAAAACCAAATGGCTTCATGAAGTCATGCATCATATTCACGCCCATGTCACGCGCGAGTAAGTAATAGTAGGTGTCGCAAGATTCAACAATAGACTTTTGCATATCGACAATACCGTGCCCACCTTTTTTATCATCGCGGAAGGTGTGGTTGCCGAAATCAAAATAGCCTGGATCCGAGATCGTTTGTGATGGCGTGCGCTTTTTGGTTTCTAAAGCGGCGAGGGCCATAAATGGTTTGTAAGTTGAACCCGGCGGGTAGATGCCTTTCAGAGGGCGGTTATAGAGTGGCTTCTGTGGAGAGTCATTCAACTCTTTCCAGGTCACCGAATCAATGCCTTCAACAAAGTCATTGGGGTTAAAGTTGGGCTTGGATACGAAGGCCAAGATGTCGCCAGTCTCCGGCTCAATTGCTACGAATGCACCACGGAAGTTTCCGTAGAGTTGCTCTACCAGATACTGCAATTTGATATCAACTGAAAGCACTACATTTTTTCCGGGGATTGAAGGCGAGCTAGAAAGTGTGCGCACTGGTTTACCGCCCGCAGTAATTTCTACTTGGTCGTATCCCGGTACGCCACGAAGAACCGATTCGTAACTTTGTTCTAGACCAATCTTGCCAACATATTGAATGCCTGGCAAAAAAGAAGTCTGCAGAGCATCGGGATCATCTGCCTTGGAGTTTTCAATCTCCGCCTGCATTTTCTCTTTATCTCTTTGAGAAACACGTCCGATATAGCCAATTAAATGGGAGGCTAGCTCGTTGTAGGGATACTCTCGGAAGCTGCGGGCGCGAATCTCCACTCCGGGGAAGCGATATCGATTGGCCATAAATCGGGCTGTTTCAGCCTCGGTGAGCATCGATCTGAGGGGAAAAGTACCCATTTTTCGAGAATCTTCTAGGGAGCGCTTGAAATTACGACGGTCTCGCGGAGAAATCAACACAATTTGAGAGAGCTCATCAATGAGCTCGTCGACATTGCCTTTAACCTCTGCTGCGTTCACATCCAAAGTCAACGCCGAGTAGTTTCTGCCAATCACGATCCCATTGCGGTCTATGAGAAGGCCGCGATTGGCAGGCGCCGGCACTAGGGCAATCCGGTTGTTTTCTGCCAACAAGGCATATTTACCATGACTTACCAGTTGCAGCCACACTAATCGCGTAATCAGCAATAAGAAGCAGAAGGTGACAAACAGGGTCGCAATATGAATGCGCTCTTGAAAGGAGTCGAGGTCTGGTTTTTTAAACGAAACCATGGCGCTATTTAAATTGGTCGGTTGTGATCAACGTCAATGGGACGACGTTGAGGCGACAACAAGATACGCGTTGCTAAGGGCCACAGTAATGCCTCAATGAGGGCCTGAATGGCTCCGGTTAAGGCCCACCAATACATCTCGCCACTCAACAGCCAATGAGCCAACACTGGAAATAAAGAAACCAATAAGAAGATAGGCACCAGATGCAGGGCTTGCGTTAACACCGTTAAGGCAATGATGCGACGATGCCAGGAGATGGCAATGTATGCCACCAATGAGTAGCTAAATGCATGAAGGCCTAACAAGTCGGAGTTATGCACATCCATCAACAAGCCAAGGATGAATGCAATGATTACGCCGACGTAACGATGTTGGTGGATGTTCCAGAAAATGATGCAAATAATGAGCCAGTCAGGAACCCAGCCGTAATTGCCAATAGGCAACATATTTAGCAGCAGCGCACAAAATAGACTGAAGTAAATGAAGACCGGATTGACCGGGCGCAGAATATAGCCGCTTTGAAAATCGATCATTGCATTCCTCGCGCACGAGTTTGGCGACGACCCGGAGTATTAGTCAATGGAGCACCAGGCTTACTGGTTGCGCTAGATGCTTTGTCATCCCATTGTGGATCGTAAAGCAGCGCTAAAGCCTGGCGATAGCGATTGACTGGTGCAACTGGCACGCAAAATACGTTTGAAGAATTTTTATCTGCATTACGTTCAATGCGGCTAATCACCGCTACCGCAAAGCCAGGAGGATAAACGCCATCAATGCCTGAGGTAATTAGCACATCGCCCACTTCTAAATCGCTGGCAACGGGAAGGTAGCGCAGCTCAAGCGGATTCCCGCGACCTGCGCCAAAAACAGCCGCCCTTAAGCCGTTGCGTGCAACTTGTACGGGAACGGCAAAGTCGCGATCTTCTAATAAGGATACTTCTGCAGAGCGGTCGTAAATACGTACCACTTGACCCAAGATGCCTGAGTCATTTGCAATAGGATTGCCTAGCTTTAGGCCATCATCACTGCCACGATTAATCACAATACGTTGAGAAATTGGATTGGGTGGATTAAATAAAATTTCGACTGGTAATGTTTTGAATGGAACGTGCTTTTGCAAATCCATCAGCTGGCGTAGATTCTGGTTTTCTACAAGCAGAAACTCGGATTGATTAGCAAGCAAAGCCAGCTCTGCTTGACGCACTTTCATTTCTTGATTTTCTTTATCAAGCGTTCCGCGTGTTGTGAAATATTCAGAGCTCGCATCGAACGCATTGCGCGGCATCATCATCACATACTCTAGTGGGCGCAATAACCAATTAAGATTATTGCGAATTGGATCGAGAGCTTTAAAACGAAAATCGATCAACATCAATGCGATGCTGATCGATAGACAGACAATCAGTTTGACTAAAGCCGGAACGCCTTGTCTGAAAAGAGGAGGAGCGCTATGTTGCAATTCCCTAATCGACGCTTAAGTCAATTACTCTTGTGAGAACACGCCACCCAGCTTGTCCATGCGCTCTAAGGCGATACCGCAACCACGAGCGACGCAAGTGAGAGGATCTTCCGCAACATGAATAGGCAGGCCAGTTTCTTCGAGCAGCAAGCGATCGAGATCACGCAATAGCGCGCCACCACCGGTCAACATCATGCCGCGTTCAGCGATGTCAGATGCAAGCTCAGGGGGAATTTGTTCTAAGGCTGCTTTAACTGCTGTCACGATTTGATTTAGTGGATCAGTCAATGCTTCGAGAACTTCATTGCTTGTTACAGTGAAGCTGCGTGGAATACCTTCAGAAAGATTGCGACCCTTTACTTCCATCTCGCGCACTTCTTGTCCTGGGAATGCGGAACCAATGGTTTTCTTAATCAGCTCAGCAGTTTGTTCGCCGATCAACATGCCGTAGTTGCGGCGAATGTAATTGGTGATAGCTTCATCAAACTTATCGCCACCAACACGAACGGAGCCTTTGTAAACCATGCCACCTAATGACATCACGCCAACTTCAGTTGTGCCGCCACCAATATCAACAACCATTGAGCCGGCTGCTTCAGAAACTGGCAAGCCTGCACCAATTGCTGCAGCCATTGGCTCTTCGATCAAAAATACTTGTGATGCACCTGCGCCTAATGCGGATTCACGAATTGCGCGACGCTCAACTTGAGTGGAGCCACAAGGAACGCAAATAATGATGCGCGGGCTTGGCTTTAACAGCTTGCTCTCGTGCACCATTTTGATAAATTGCTTGAGCATCTGCTCAGTAATGGTGAAATCGGCGATAACGCCGTCTTTCATTGGGCGAATGGCCTCAATATTTCCAGGAACACGTCCCAACATGGCTTTTGCTTCTTTTCCGACTGCCAAAATGGTTTTTTTGCCATTTGGGCCGCCTTCAGTGCGAATTGCCACAACTGACGGTTCATCAAGCACAATACCCCGTTCACGCATGTAAATTAAGGTGTTGGCGGTACCCAGGTCGATGGCCAGGTCATTAGAAAAGTAGCTGCGGAAAAAACCAAACATGATGTAGTGGGAAAATAAGTAAGTGTTAAAAAATATATATAGGAATGATACTCTAGCGCCCCATGAAACTTGATGATGTCCAGCGCATTGCGCACCTTTCCAGCCTTGAGTTAAGTCAGGCAGAAGCCGAGGCAGTATTGCCTCAATTACAGGCAGTTTTTGCCTTAGTTGAGGAGATGCAGGCTGTCGATACGAGCGGTCTCGCACCCTTGGCTCACCCTATCCTCTTTTTGCGTGATTTGGCACAACCTTTGCGTAGTGATGCGGTTACAGAAGCTGACCACCGCACCGAAAACATGCAATCTGCCCCTGCTGTGCAGGATGGCTATTTCTTGGTTCCGCGGGTGATCGAATGAGTTGGCATCAAACTCCCATAGCCTTAATGGCTAAAGCATTGGCCGCTAAGGAGGTCTCTAGTACTGAGCTGACAAAGTACTTTTTGGACCGTATTGAAGCTGGAAAGCACTGGAATGCATATCTTGATGTAAGTGCTCACTTAAGTTTAGAGCAAGCTTCTAAAGCCGATCAAATTATTGCTTCTGGTAAAGCTGGAAAATTAACAGGCATCCCAGTTGCTCATAAAGATGTCTTCGTAACGCGAGGTTGGAAGTCAACAGCTGCATCCAAAATGCTCAAGGGTTACCTCAGTCCATTTGATGCGACAGTAGTCTCGAATCTTGGAATTCCGGATGAGCTCAATCCAAATGGCGCCGGCATGGTTTGCCTTGGCAAGACCAATATGGATGAGTTCGCAATGGGTTCATCCAATGAGAATTCAGCATATGGACCAGTCTTAAATCCATGGAATTCGGAATATGTTGCAGGCGGGTCGTCTGGAGGCTCAGCAGCCGCAGTAGCAGCTGGATTGGCTCCAATTGCGACAGGTACGGATACTGGCGGCTCAATACGCCAGCCAGCTGCTTTTTGTGGACTGACTGGAATCAAACCTAGTTACGGGCGTGTATCTCGCTACGGCATGATTGCTTATGCTTCTTCACTAGATCAGGCTGGCCCCATGGGCAAAACAGCTGAAGACTGCGCTTTATTGCTTACAGCAATGTCTTCCCATGATCCGCGTGACTCTACTTCCTTGGCAGATTCTGGAGAGGACTATGGTCGTTATCTCACTCAGTCTTGGAAAGAGGGCAGCGCTAATCCTGCAAAACCTTTAGAAGGCTTGCGCGTTGGCTTGCCAAAAGAATTCTTTGCAGAGGGCCTTGCTCCTGAAGTAGCTAATGCAGTCAATGCTGCAGCGAAAGCTTTACAAGATTTAGGTGCAGAGTTGTTGGAAGTCAGTCTGCCTAAAACGAAGTTATCAATTCCAGTCTATTACGTTTTAGCCCCCGCGGAAGCCTCAAGTAATTTAAGTCGCTTTGATGGTGTGCGTTATGGACACCGCGCCAATGACTATCGTGATTTATCGGACATGTATAAAAAATCACGTACCGAAGGTTTTGGGTCGGAAGTGAAGCGTCGCATCTTGGTTGGCACTTATGTACTTTGCCACGGTTATTACGATGCTTACTATTTACAAGCTCAAAAAATTCGTCGCATTATTGCAGCGGATTTTCAGGCGGCATTTGAAAAGTGCGATGTGATCTTGGGGCCAGTTGCGCCAGATGTTGCATGGCGCTTAGGTGAAAAATCAAAAGATCCAGTGCAAATGTACTTAGAAGATATTTACACCCTCTCAACTAATTTAGCAGGGCTGCCGGCGATGAGTGTTCCTTGCGGATTTAACTCAAGCAAGCTACCTATCGGCATGCAGTTAATTGGTAATTATTTTTCTGAGGCGCGTTTACTTCAAGTAGCGCACCAATATCAGCAAAATAGTGACTGGCATTTGCGTCAAGCAAGTGAGGTGGCATGATGCAATGGGAAATCGTTATTGGTCTAGAGACCCACGCACAGCTACAAACACAATCCAAAATATTTAGTGGGGCTAGTACGCGTTTTGGTGCGGGCCCTAATACGCAGGCCTGCGCTGTCGACTTAGCGCTTCCAGGTGTTTTGCCGGTGCTGAACCGCCAAGCAGTTGAGCACGCCATTCGCTTCGGTTTGGCAGTCAACGCTAAGATTTCGCCAGCCAGCATTTTTGCGCGCAAGAATTATTTCTATCCAGACTTACCAAAGGGATACCAGATTAGTCAGATGGATCTCCCGATAGTGGTTGGTGGTCATCTCGAAATATTGGTTGGCGATCAAGTCAAAGTGGTTGAGCTCACGCGTGCCCATATGGAAGAGGATGCCGGTAAGTCAGTTCATGAGGAGGGCTTCTTGGGCCCACATGGAGAGGCATCTAGTGGTATCGATTTAAATCGTGCCGGCACACCATTGCTGGAGATTGTGACTGAGCCAGTCATGCGGAGTGCAGCTGAAGCAGTGGCTTATGCAAAAGCACTGCATACCCTAGTTGTTTGGCTTGGGGTGTGTGATGGCAATATGCAAGAAGGCTCTTTCCGTTGCGATGCTAACGTATCTGTTCGACCTGTAGGTCAAAAAGAATTCGGCACTCGTTGCGAGATTAAAAACCTGAACTCCTTCCGCTTTTTAGAGGAAGCAATTCAATATGAGGTGCGTCGTCAAATTGAATTAATCGAAGATGGCGGCACGGTCATTCAAGAAACCCGCTTGTACGATCCCGATCGCCAAGAAACCCGCAGCATGCGTAGTAAAGAAGATGCAAATGACTATCGCTATTTCCCAGACCCAGATTTATTGCCAGTCGTAGTTGACGATAGCTGGATCGCTGATGTACGCAGCAAGATGCCAGCTTTACCGGCACAGCTTCGTGAGCAGTGGCAAAGCGAATTCGGCCTGAGCGCCTACGACACGCAATTGCTCACACAAGATCGCGATACAGCCAAAGTATTCGAAGAGTTGCTTGCGATTGTTGGTAAGTCTTTGGCAAAAGCTGCAGCCAATCTCATTGCAGGTGAGTTCGCCTCATCATTGAACCGAGCCGGCATTACCGCTGCAGATGCACCCTTGAAGGCGGAGCATTTGGCGCCACTATTAGCCCGTGTTGCAGATGGCACTATTTCTAATAAGATCGCAAAAGATATCTTTGCAATTCTGTGGGAAGAGGCTATCGCAGGTAAAGCCATCAGCACTGTTGATCAAGTGATTGAGGCCAAAGGTTTGAAGCAGATTAGCGATAGTGGTGAACTTGAGGCCATGATTGATCAGGTCTTGGCGGCTAACGAAAAGTCAGTTGAAGAGTTCCGGTCTGGCAAAGAAAAAGCATTTAACGCTTTGGTGGGTCAGATTATGAAAGCCTCACAAGGTAAAGCCAATCCAGGTCAGGTGAATGAGTTGCTGCGTAAAAAGCTGAGCTAAAAAGTTAAATAAGAAAATAAGCGAGAAAAACATAGATGAGCGCAATCGATCCTAAGCAAGCCGAACAAGAAGAATTAGTGGCAGAGTGGTTGCGTGCTACTCCCGGCTTCTTTGAGCGTTATGCCAATCTCTTGAATGAAATTCGCTTGAAGCATCCGCATGAAGATCGCGCGATCTCATTGCAAGAGCGCCAGATGACTTTGTTGCGTACGCAGAATCAAGAGCTCAATCGTCGTCTTAGTGAGATGTTGCACTTTGGAAGTCGTAATGACAAAACCCAGCAAAGTTTGGTGGCCTGGTTATTGCGTCTGATGGGTGCCAACACAAAAGCTGACGTAGAGTCTGCGGTGACTGCCGGTTTGGCAGAGGTATTTGAAGTTGAGTCAGCACAACTCTTATCGCCCAATACTGCGTTTGGCCCTTGGATTGATACACCGCTTTGTGGCTCTGCTAAAGAGCTGGCTGCAGCAAGCGTGGATTTGCTGGCAACTCAAGTGAATATCGATCCAGAGTGGCAAAGCATGGTGGCTATTGGCCTACCATTAGGTAAGAGTGTTGGCGCGGTGCAATCGCCAGCAGTACTTTTATTAGCAAGCAAAGATGAGTCCCGCTTTACTGCTGACATGGGCGCATTCTATTTACGGCAAATTGCCGAGCTCACTGCTGCAGCGTTGGATCGTATCCAGGCTTATGAGCCAAGCACCAGCTGATCCGCATCCCTTGGTGCAAGAGTATCTGCACGAGCTGCATATATTGAGGCAGCTATCACCTCATACGCTGAAAGCCTATCGCATGGATCTGGGTGAGCTGCAAGAATTGGCAACAGAAGATTCCATTGAATTATTAAAAGTCACAAATGCGCATGTGCGTCGCTGGGCCGGCCGTTTGCATTCCAAAGGAAAATCATCTCGCACGATTGCTAGGGCGCTGTCTGCGTGGCGAGGTTGGTATGACTGGTTGACCGAGAAAGATGCGCGTCGCGATGCGCAGGCGCAAAAGGTGACTACAAACCTAATCGCCAATCCCGTTGATGATGTCAAAGCGCCTAAGCGATTGAAGTCTTTGCCCAAGGCGCTTTCGGTTGAGCAAGCGCTTGCCTTGGTTAATCAAGCCGTAAAAGAGGCTGAAGAAAAAAAAGATCTAGAGGCTGTGCGTGACGCGGCGATCATCGATTTACTGTATTCCTCAGGCCTACGTTTATCAGAGCTACTGGGTATTGATGTAATGCAAAGCAAGGATCGTCAACATGAGTCGGCCGGTTGGTTGGATTGGGATGCTGCAGAAGTGACTGTTTTGGGTAAGGGTGGTAAACGCCGCTCGGTACCCATCGGCGGACCAGCTATGCAATCCCTCAAAGCCTGGCGCACGGTTCGCGATCAGATGGAGCAAGCTGACGTATCTATGGCCCTATTTATTTCGGCTACGGGCGCGCGTTTATCCCCTCGGACGGTGCAGGCACGCCTAAGGACTTTAGCAATGAGGGCTGGATTGCCAACCCATGTGCACCCGCACATGATGCGTCATAGCTTCGCCAGTCATGTTCTGCAGTCGTCCCAAGACCTGCGGGCGGTGCAAGAGATGCTGGGGCATGCCAGCATTGCCAGCACCCAGATTTATACCTCTTTAGATTTCCAGCACCTAGCGCAGGCATACGATAAAGCCCATCCACGTGCAAAGGCTGGCAAAGCCTGAGGAACTCGGTAAGATAGAAGGTTTCCTGTTTGGGAAATGTATTTATAGATTTTGATAGGATCAATGATGGCGTTAATTCCGGTAACAATTCTCACGGGCTTTTTAGGCAGCGGCAAAACCACTTTGCTCAAACATATTCTGACCGCTGAGCATGGCAAAAAAATTGCCGTGATCGAGAACGAGTTCGGCGAAGAGAATATTGATAACGACATCTTGGTTCAAGACAATCAAGAGAATATTGTGCAGATGAGTAATGGCTGTATTTGCTGCACGATTCGCGGTGACTTGGTTGAAGCGCTCAATTCATTGTGGGAGCAGCGTAAAGATAAAAAGATTAGCTTTGATCGCGTAGTTATTGAGACTACGGGTGTGGCCAATCCAGGCCCGGTAGCCCAAACATTCTTTATGGATGATGACGTTGCAGATCATTATGTATTGGATGCGGTGGTGACTCTCGTAGATGCCAAGCATGGCCCACAACAACTGACTGAGCATGAAGAGGCGCAACGCCAAGTAGGTTTTGCCGATCAAATTTTCATTACCAAGACCGATTTGGTAACGCCTGCCGAAGTAGATGCCTTACGTAATCGTTTGATGCATATGAACCCACGAGCCCCAATTCAGGGTATTTCTAAAGGGGTAGTCCCTTTGGATGCCGTTTTGGATCTCAAGGGCTTCAATTTGAATGCGAAGCTCGACATAGACCCACATTTCCTGGAGCAAGACGATCATGATCATGCCACCTGTGGCCATGACCATAGCCACGATCATCATGATCACAGTAGCTGCGGACACGACCATAGTCACGATCACCATGGCCATGCAGGCCATACGGATCGGATCCAATCCTTCGTTTTTCGTAGTGATAAACCCTTTGATCACAAAAAATTAGAGGACTTCCTGGGGGGCATTTTGGAGGTCTTCGGAGAGAAGATGTTGCGTTACAAAGGCGTGCTCTATGTGAAGGGTAGTAACCGAAAAGTCGTGTTCCAGGGCGTCCATCAGATGATGGGGAGCGATTTGGCAGGTGTTTGGGGTGCCGAACCGAAGCAAACTCGGATGGTCTTTATTGGCATTGATTTGCCTAAAGACACCTTGCTGGCTGGGCTTGAGGGCTGTTTGGCCTAAGAAATATAAAGTACAATCCGGCGCCACGGTCAATATTGGTAAATATTGGCAAAGGGCGGTAAAAGTTTGGCAGAATGAAGTAATAATGGTTTAGATCCATGGAAAGAATGAAATGACTGTAAAAACACCAACGAAATCTACGGCTACAGCAAAAGCGCCCACTAAGGCTGCAAGTGCAAAGGCTGCTAAGGGTGCTCCTTTAACAGAGGTTGAATTGCTCAAGATGTCCGAAAAGGACTATATGAATGCATCCCAACTCGATTTTTTCCGTCAAAAGCTGCTGACCTTAAAAGACGATATTTTGAAAAATGCTTCTGAAACTACAGAGCATTTGCGTGAAAACATTTTGGTTCCTGATCCCGCGGACCGTGCAACGATTGAAGAAGAGCATGCTCTTGAGTTGCGCACGCGTGATCGTGAGCGCAAGCTATTGAAAAAAGTAGAGCAGGCTTTGGCCCGCATTGAGTCTGGTGATTACGGTTGGTGTGAAGAGACTGGAGAGCCGATTGGCTTGAACCGTTTAATTGCGCGTCCAACAGCCAACCTCTCTCTCGAGGCGCAAGAGCGCCGTGAGCTTCGTCAAAAGTTGTTTGGCGATTAATTACTAGACTGAATATAAAAGTAGCAATGACTAAGCAATCCCCATCTATTAGCGAAATTCCTCCTTTATTAAAAGCGGAGATTTTGGCCGAGGCTTTGCCTTACATTCGTGCGTATCACGGTAAGACTATTGTGATTAAGTACGGCGGGAATGCGATGGTTGAGGAGCGCCTCAAAGAAAGTTTTGCGCGTGATGTCATCTTGCTCAAGCTGGTTGGTATGAACCCAGTCGTGGTGCACGGTGGTGGCCCACAAATTGATGAAGCCCTTAAGAAGATTGGTAAGACCGGTACTTTTATTCAGGGTATGCGTGTGACCGACGAAGAAACCATGGAAGTGGTGGAGTGGGTTCTCGGTGGCGAAGTGCAGCAAGACATCGTGATGTTAATCAATCACTTTGGCGGTCAGGCAGTTGGCTTGACTGGTAAAGATGGGGGCTTGATTCGTGCAAAGAAGATGCTAGTTGCCGATGAAAAGAAAGCTGGCGGAACAATTGATTTGGGTTTTGTTGGTGAAATCGAAGCCATTAATCCGGCAGTTGTTAAAGCATTGCAAGACGATGCATTTATTCCAGTGATATCTCCAATTGGATTTAGCGAAGAAGGTCAGGCATACAACATTAATGCTGACTTAGTCGCTGGCAAGATGGCGGAAATTTTGCATGCAGAGAAATTGGTCATGATGACTAATATCCCTGGTGTGATGGATAAAAGCGGTACGCTCTTAACTGACCTGACTGCGCGTGAAATTGATGGCCTTTTTGCTGATGGCACGATCTCGGGCGGAATGTTGCCGAAGATTTCCTCTGCATTGGATGCGGCAAAGAGTGGCGTGAATTCAGTTCACATTATTGATGGACGCATTGAGCACTCTTTATTGTTAGAAATTCTGACAGAGCAGGCTTTTGGAACAATGATTCGCTCCCGCTAAGAGACCAATAAGAGATATAGACATGCGTGATTCCTTAGACCCTACTGCATCAGAGATTGAAGCAACAGTTGCTGAAGAGGGTAAGGCACGCAAGCGTCCGCGTCCTGGTGAGCGCCGCTTACAAATCTTGCAAGTATTAGCCGAGATGTTGCAAAACCCTAAGGGTGAGCGCGTAACTACTGCAGCCCTAGCGGCCAAAATTCAAGTTTCAGAAGCGGCGCTCTATCGACATTTCGCTAGTAAAGCGCAGATGTTTGAGGGCTTGATCTCCTTCATTGAGCAAACTGTTTTTGGTTTGATTAATCAAATTAATCAAAAAGAAGAATCTGGCCTTGCGCAAGCCCGGGGTATTTTGCAGATGCTTTTATTCTTCGCCGAAAAGAATCCAGGTATGACCCGTGTTCTTTTGGGCGATGCTTTGTTGCAAGAAGACGATCGTTTACAAGAGCGTATTACGCAAGTTCTTGATCGTGTAGAGGCGTCCTTAAAGCAGGCGCTCCGTATTGCTCAAACCCAGGGCGGTGCTTGGGCAAATGTATCTCAGGATGAGGTCAGCATTCGTGCGGCGATGTTGATGAGTTATGTCTTGGGCCGCTGGCACCGTTTTGCCCGTAGCGGCTTTAAGAAGCTTCCAACGGAAGCATCTGATATTAGTCTTCGTATTCTCCTGTCCGAATGAGCGAGCTACATCTCTCTAGAAATACTATCCACTTTGCCGAGCCCTTGCCTTTGCAAAGTGGCGCCATCTTATCGAGCTACGATTTAGTCATTGAAACTTACGGTAAGCTCAATACCGATAAAAGTAATGCCGTGTTGGTTTGTCATGCACTTAACGCATCACACCATGTGGCTGGCCCTAATCCCGACGATGCAAAAGATATTGGCTGGTGGGACAACATGATTGGGCCAGGCAAGCCGGTAGATACAAACCATTTCTTTGTTATTGGCGTTAATAATTTAGGTTCTTGCTTTGGATCCACCGGGCCAATGAGTATTAATCCCGCTACTAGCAAGCCGTATGGTGCAGACTTTCCGGTTATTACAGTTGAGGACTGGGTGAACACCCAGGCACGCTTGGCTGACAAGTTGGGCATTCGCCGTTTTGCTGCGGTAATGGGTGGAAGCTTGGGTGGAATGCAGGCATTAGCTTGGTCTATTCAGTTCCCAAAACGACTTGCCCATTGCTTGGTAATTGCCTCGACACCAAAACTAAGTGCACAGAACATCGCATTTAATGAAGTGGCGCGCAATGCCATTTTGTCTGATCCTGATTTTCATGGTGGCAACTACTACGAACATGGCGTAGTGCCAAAGCGCGGCCTTAGACTAGCTCGCATGGTTGGCCACATCACTTATCTGTCTGACGACGATATGGCAGAAAAGTTTGGGCGCGAGCTTCAAAGACCGAATGGCGAGTCTCATGACTACCGCTTCAGCTTTGATGTGGAATTTGAGGTGGAAAGTTATTTGCGCCATCAAGGCGATAAGTTTTCTACTTACTTTGATGCCAATACTTATTTGCTGATTACCAGGGCGCTAGATTATTTTGATCCTTCTCGTCGTTATGAGGGCAGCTTAAATCGTGCCCTAGCTGAAGTGCAGGCTAAGTTTTTAGTCGTCAGCTTTTCTACCGATTGGCGCTTCCCACCCAATCGCAGTCGTGAGATTGTGGAGTCTTTACTCAGCAATAAGAGTGAGGTCAGTTATGCGGAGATTGATGCGCCACACGGGCATGATGCTTTCTTATTGGATGATCCGCGTTATCACAATTTGATTCGTGCTTATTTTGAACAAATGCTAGAGGCCAAATCATGAAGCGCGCAGACTTTGCCGCAATAGCGAATTGGATTGCGCCCAATAGTGAAGTACTTGACCTCGGTTGTGGCGATGGTAGCTTCTTAGAGTATTTGCAAAAGAAAAAGCCTGTTCATGCCTACGGAGTTGAGATAGATGATGCGCGCGTACTATCTTGCGTGCAAAAAGGTTTGAACGTCATTCAGCAAAATCTTGAAGGGGGCCTAGCACTCTTTGAGGACAATAGCTTTGATACAGTGGTGCTCTCACAAACACTACAAACCATTCACGAAACTGAAAAGATTTTGCGTGAAGTGGTTCGGGTCGGCAAAGAGTCAGTTGTCTCTTTCCCAAACTTTGGCCATTGGTCTCATCGTCTAGCCGTTGGCTTTGGTCGTATGCCCGTCTCCAAGAGCTTGCCTTACCAGTGGTACAACACACCTAATGTGCGAGTTCTTACAGTCGCTGATTTTGAAAAGCTAGCCTCGAGCTTGGGCTTACAGATTCTGGATCAATGTATCTTGCATGAGGGGCGACAAGTTACCCTGATGCCCAATCTTTTTGGAAGCCTAGCGCTGTTCCGCGTTCGACGTGCTTAGTAGTGCTCAGTCCTGGCTAAAAGATTTTCGGGTTTATCTCGAATGGCCTTGCCTCCGAATGCTCTTCTTGGGCTTCTCCGCTGGACTACCCCTACTCCTTATTTTGGGGACACTGAGCTTTTGGCTAAGAGAAGCGGGTATTGATCGCAGCACTATTGGCTACCTCACCTGGGTTGGCTTGATCTATGCCTTTAAGTGGATGTGGGCCCCTTTAGTAGATCGACTATCCATACCTGTCTTATCAAGATTGTTTGGTAGAAGGCGTAGCTGGCTGCTTTTTGCGCAGCTACTAATTATTCTTGGCCTGATCGGTATGGCCAGTATCGATCCTAAGGTTCAGCTCACACCAATTGTTTGGTGTGCACTCCTAGTCGCTTTTGGTTCTGCAACGCAGGACATTGCTTTAGATGCTTTCCGAATTGAATCTGCTGATAGCGATCATCAAGCGGCATTAGCCGCTACGTATCAAACAGGCTACAGACTTGCCTTAATTTGGTCTGGTGCTGGCGTACTCTGGTTGGCAGCTCGCGCTGAAGCTGGTGTTGCTGGCTATGATCCGGCTGCCTGGCAATTTGCTTATCTTTGTATGGCGCTCTCGATTGGCGTCGGTGTGGTCACTACCTTGTTTAGTAAAGAGCCTGTACGTATTGAGCTTGCAAAAGCTCGTAATGCAAAAGCATGGTTACATCAAACTTTGATTGAGCCATTTGCAGATTTTATTAAGCGCTATGGTTGGCACGCTATTTTGATTTTGTCTTTAATCGCCATCTATCGTATTAGTGATGTGGTGATGGGCATTATGGCCAATCCGTTTTATGTCGATATGGGCTACACCAAAGATGAGGTAGCGGCAGTGAGCAAGGTCTTTGGTGTGGTGATGACATTGGTTGGCGCTTTTGTTGGCGGTGTACTCACATTGCGCTTCGGAGTGATGCGCATTTTATTTCTAGGTGCAATTTTATCGGCCGTCAGCAACCTGTTATTTGCTTGGCTTGCGACTCAGGGCCATGACTTGCATGGCTTGATTTGGGTAATCTCTGCAGATAACCTGAGCTCCGGTATTGCAACAGCTGCGTTCATTGCTTTCTTATCAGCATTAACGAATATTCAGTACTCCGCAACACAGTACGCATTGTTTAGTTCGATGATGCTCTTATTACCAAAGTGGTTAGCTGGATTCTCCGGCGTCTTTGTAAATCACTTTGGCTACTCAAACTTTTTTATTAGTACCGCAATTATTGGTGCACCAGTACTCATTCTGATTTGGCTCACTATTCACTTCAAAGTGGTTGAATTTAAAAAGCACGACACCCAAGTCGCTAAATAGACCAGTCGTAATCTACTGTGAGTGGTGCGTGATCTGAGAAGCGCTCATCTTTATAGACAGCGGTATTTTTAGCGCTTGCCGCAATTCCTGGGGTAGTGATGTGGTAGTCGATGCGCCAACCTACGTTCTTTGCATAAGCTTGACCACGGTTGCTCCACCAGGTGTAGCAGGTATCGGTCGCTTCAGGCTCTAGTTTTCTATAAACATCTACGTAACCGACTTTGCCAAATAGGTTTGTCAGCCAAGCACGCTCTTCTGGTAAGAATCCTGAATTCTTCAGGTTGCCTTTCCAGTTCTTGAGGTCAATCTCATTGTGGGCAATATTCACATCCCCACACAACACAATCTCACGTCCTGACTGTTTAAGTTCAACTAAGTGTGGCAAGAAAGAATCCAGATAGCGATATTTTGCTTCTTGCCTTTCTGGCGAGCTGGAGCCTGAGGGCATGTATACCGAGATCACGGATAGCTTGTTAAATCTAACCTCGACATAACGGCCCTCAGCATCGAACTCCTCGTTGCCATAGCCATAGAGCACCTCATCAGGCTTATGCGGGGTGTAGATGCCACATCCGCTATAGCCCTTTTTCTCGGCATGGTGAAAGAAGCCGTGTAAGCCATCTGGGTTAAGAATGGCATCTTCCAAATCGTCCTGTTGAGCCTTGAGCTCCTGCATGCAGACAAAGTCTGCCTTTTGTTTTACAACCCAAGGCATAAAGCCTTTTTTGATTGCTGAACGGATACCGTTGAGGTTGGCAGAAATGATGCGTAACATATAGGCCTATGAGCTCAAAAAATTCTAATCAAGATAACTTTATTCAATTTGCCCTAGAGGCAAATGTTTTGTCGTTTGGGGAGTTTAAAACTAAAGCAGGGCGCCTTTCTCCTTATTTCTTTAATGCGGGTGGATTCAATGATGGCGCCCGTTTAAGTGCGCTGGGCCGTTATTACGCTAAAGCCTTGCAAGAATCTGGGCTTGAATATGACATGCTCTATGGACCTGCTTATAAAGGGATCACCTTAGCTGCTGCAACAGCAATCGCATTGGCTGATGCTGGACGTAATGTACCGTATGCCTATAACCGTAAAGAAGCCAAGGACCATGGTGAAGGCGGTTCATTGGTAGGTGCCCCAGTAAAAGGCAGGGTGGTCATTATTGATGATGTGATTTCTGCGGGTACTTCTGTTCGAGAGTCCGTGAAACTCATTCGAGATGCAGGCGCTGAGCCGGCAGCAGTATTAATTGCCCTGGATCGTATGGAGAAATCCGGGACTGCTACCGAGATTGGTGACAAGTCGGCAGTACAAGCTGTTGAGCAAGAGTTTGGTTTGCCAGTAGTGGCAATCGCAAATTTGGCAGACTTAATGGCTTTCCTGACCGCCTCAAGCAATACCGAGCTAACAAACTATCTGCCAGCAGTGAAGGCCTATCGGGAGAAGTACGGCATTTAAAGTAAGGAGCAGCCCTAATCTTTAGATCTTCGTTTCACCTTCGAACACGGTAATGGCTGGACCTGTCATGATGACACTCTGAGCCACTTCATTGATCATGCCGCTCCAAGCAATTTGTAAATCGCCGCCGCGGGTATGTACCTTGACTGGTGAGTCGAGTAAGCCACGACGAATACCTGAGACTACTGCGGCGCATGCACCCGTGCCACAGGCCAAAGTCTCACCAGCACCACGCTCAAAGACGCGTAGCTTGATTTCATTGCGATTGAGTACCTGCATGTAACCCGCGTTGACTCTTTTGGGGAATGCTGGATTTTTCTCAATTGATGGGCCCTCTTCGAGTACGGGCGCACTATCCACATCGCCGACTACTTGAACTGCATGGGGGTTGCCCATCGACACGACACCAACCCAGCTATCGTGAGTTGCGGGTGTAGCAATAGGCAATGCGTAGAGCACTTCATGAAACTCTTGCTTGCTAGCTAAGCCACTCGGGTTGAAGGGGATTTGGCTATGCTCAAAAATCGGCGCGCCCATATCCACTTCTACCTGGCCATCATCATGAGATCTCAGGGTAAGAACGGTGTGCGCTACTTCTACGCGCAAAGGATTCTTTGTAGAAAGGCCTTGGTCGAGCACGAAGCGAACAAAGCAGCGTGAGCCATTGCCGCATTGCTCCACTTCACCACCATCAGCATTAAAAATACGATATCGAAAGTCAGCATCAGGACGAGTAGCTTTTTCAACCAGCAGAATTTGATCAGCACCAATGCCAAATTGGCGATGAGCTAGTTTTTGCCACTGCTCCCGAGTGATGTCACTAAGATCTTGATCAATCCCATTGAGCACAATGAAATCATTGCCAGCACCATGCATCTTGGTGAAGCGTAATTTGCGTGCAGGTTTGTTTAAATTCGCGCTCAAAAGAATTCCAATTAGTTGTAAAGACTCGGCTCGCCAGGAGGCCGATGCTTAAAGCGTTTGTGTACCCAATAGTACTCTGCCGGCCTTTCTCGAACAAGGTCTTCAATATATTTGTTTAGGCGCGCCGTATCCGCTTGCACATCATCCGTTGGAAAATTGGGAAGTGGCGCACTGATGTTGCAGGTATATCGCATGCGATCAGCATTCAAGGTGGTAGTCATGAGGCAGACTTCTGCACCACTAAGTCTTGCAAGGCGGGAGACTGAGGTGATGGTATTTGTTTGAATTCCAAAGAAGGGAACAAAAACAGAGTCGCGCGGACCCAGATCAATATCGGGGGCAATAAAAATAAAATTACCCGTTTGAATTTCGCGAATCAAATCACGTAAACGACTTTGTCTCTCAATTGATTTGCCGCCGAAACGATTTCTCCATTCAATCATTTTTTGATTGAAGAAGGGATTCTTCATATTTTGGTAGAGACCGGCACCGCGTGGCCAATCATGCTGACTGGCTAAAACAGAGAGTGCCATAAAGCCGCCTTCAAGCCCAACAAAGTGAGGGTTGATTAATAGTCGTGGCTTACGATCACCCAGCGTAATCGCAGAGTTAATTGTGACGATGTCAGTAATTTGTTTTCCGCTACCGAGCCAGATTCGACTTCTCTCAATCACGCTGCGACCAAATAATTTCCAGTGCTCTAGTGCAAGTGCATCAATTTCATCTTCACTCAGATTGGGAAAGCACAGCCGTAAGTTAGTTTTAACAACCTTGGCACGCTCATTAGGTATATGTGCCGCCAACCAGCCAAGACCATAGCCAATATGAATGGTGAGGCCGTAGGGTAAAAACGCAAACAGGCGCAGTAAGCTGAGCGCTAGAAAATTAAAAACGTTTTGTAACCAGGTCATGTTGAATAAATTATAAATTTATTAACTAATTGCTCGGTGGTAATTCTGCTCCGCTGGGATGTTTGTAGCGGTTATAGGCCCAGATGAATTGATTGGGTGCAACTAGAATTGCGTTTTCAATAGCAACATTAAGTTCAGTGGCAGCCAGTGTAGATTCTTCCGAAAGTGGCGGCAGCCTCTTGGCCTGCATTAGCCAGCCCTTGCCAAGACCTTTACGTTTGGCGGTGAACATGACCACCGGTGTGTTGTTGCGATTAGCTAGACGTGCCGGTAGTGGGGTTGTATAAGCGGGGCGCCCAAAGAAGGGTACCCAAACACCTTCGCCACCACTAGGCACTTGATCTGGAAGAATGCCAATAGCTTCACCCCGTGTCAGTGCTCGCGTCATTTGACGAACGCCATTCAGATTGGTTGGCACGAAATGCATATTAGGATAGGCGCGACCCTCTTCCACTACCTCATTCAGCCATTCTTGGCGTGATGGACGATAGAGGATGGTGGCTGGGAAGTGTTGAGCTAATACTCGAGGAATGATTTCAAAGCCGCCTAGGTGCGGTGTCAGCATGACTAAGCCATGACCCTCATTAATGGCCGCCTCAACTAAATCCCAGTCTTGCACTTCAACCAGAGAAAGTGCTTTTTTGGGATTTCGCCAAATCCACAGACTGTCCGAAAAGAGTTGTCCCGAGGCCGCCGCAGCGCTCCAGATTTGTAGTGGTAAATGATGACTTTTAACAACCGCCTCATATTGAGGGCGAAAAAGTGCTCTATATTGCCTAGAACCTACATAAGCCAATATCCCTAAAGCAGCCCCAATCACCTGAACAAGGAATAAGGGCAGTACTGCGATTGCAGCGAGGGTTAGCTTGAGAAGGAGTTTGCGCACCCTCTAATGATATTCAATGCCAGCGCTAGGGCCAAATTTCCGGTGATGCTTGATGAATAAGGCGTTTTTCGGATAGAATTCATTTATCGCTGAGTTAAGGCAACTTGCAGGGCGATTCATAAATTCTGCTAAAGCGTCGCCGTTGTAGTTCCTGGCACGTCGAGTTGTCCCAAAGATCGTGTTAATTTTTAAAGGAATATGCAATGGCCAATGATTACTTCTTTACCTCAGAATCGGTTTCTGAGGGTCACCCCGATAAAGTAGCAGACCAAATCTCTGACGCTATCCTGGATTCAATCCTAGCTCAGGACCCAACTGCGCGCGTTGCTGCAGAGACTTTGTGTAATACCGGTTTGGTAGTTTTGGCTGGTGAGATCACAACGAATGCCAATGTGGATTACATCCAAGTGGCTCGCAACACTTTGCGTGAAATTGGTTATGACAATACTGACTACGGCATTGATTACAAGGGCTGTGCTGTGTTGGTTGCTTATGACAAGCAAAGCCCTGACATCGCTCAGGGCGTAGATAAGGCGCATGATGATGGCTTGGATCAAGGTGCTGGCGACCAAGGCCTGATGTTTGGTTACGCTTGTGATGAGACTGCAGAGCTCATGCCTTTGCCGATCCACTTGTCACATCGCTTGGTAGAGCGTCAATCTCAATTGCGTCGTGATGGCCGCTTGAACTGGTTGCGCCCAGATGCGAAGTCTCAAGTGACCTTGCGTTACGTGGATGGCAAGCCTGACTCAATCGATACAGTTGTTCTGTCTACACAGCATGATGAAGATATTTCTCTCGAGAAGTTGCGCGAAGCAGTGATCGAAGAAATTATCAAACCAGTGTTGCCTAAGCATTTGATCAAAGGTGCAATTAACTTCTTGGTAAACCCAACGGGTAGATTTGTTATCGGTGGCCCGCAAGGCGATTGTGGTTTAACAGGTCGCAAGATCATTGTGGACACCTACGGCGGTGCAGCACCTCACGGTGGTGGCGCGTTCTCTGGCAAGGATCCATCTAAGGTTGACCGTTCTGCTGCCTATGCTGGTCGCTATGTGGCGAAGAACGTAGTTGCTGCAGGCTTGGCAAGCAAGTGCTTGATTCAGATCTCTTACGCGATTGGTGTGGCTAAACCTACCTCAGTGATGGTGAGCACCTTTGGTACTGGCAAGATCTCTGACGAGAAGATTGCGCAATTGGTATCTGAGCACTTTGACTTGCGTCCAAAAGGTATCGTCAAGATGTTGAACCTCTTGCGTCCGATTTATCGCAAGACTGCTGCTTATGGCCACTTTGGTCGTGAAGAGCCGGAATTTACTTGGGAACAGTGCGATAAGGCGCCTGCATTACGTGCGGCTGCTGGCTTGTAATCTGCTTTCTAGGTAGTAAATTTGCAGTAAGTAGTTGTATTGAGGCGAAATATGGCGAAATTGATTACAATTTCGCCATACCTTCAAGGAGCGTTGCAAGGAATACTGAGAACCAGTGTTTCCCCAGGCTTGAAGGGAGTGGGCTCCTAGGTAACCCCAGAGTTTGCTAATTGCAACTGCGCTCGCTAACCCATGATTCAATGGCTAGCGAGTTTCTACTCCAGCATTGGATCGTATTTAGCTGGAGCATTCATGAGTACCGTTTCCGATTTAAATAACTTTGTAGCAACCCGTTGCGCTATTGCCGATATTTCTTTGGCTGACTTTGGTCGTAAAGAAATCGCCATTGCTGAAACTGAAATGCCAGGACTGATCGCGATTCGTGATGAGTTCGCATCACAGCAACCATTGCGTGGTGCACGCATCACTGGTTCATTGCACATGACCATTCAAACAGCAGTGTTGATCGAGACGCTTGAAGCGCTCGGCGCTGAAGTGCAGTGGGCATCTTGCAATATTTTCTCTACACAAGATCATGCTGCTGCAGCAATTGCTGCAAATGGCACCCCAGTGTTTGCGATCAAGGGTGAAACCCTTGAGCAGTATTGGGATTACACCCACCGTATTTTTGAGTGGGCGGATGGTGGCTTCACCAATATGATTTTGGATGACGGTGGCGATGCGACTTTGCTGTTGCACCTCGGTGCGCGCGCTGAAAAAGATCAAGCTTGCTTGAATCACCCAACCAGCGAAGAAGAAACTATTTTGTTCGCAGCCATTAAAAAGAAATTGGTTCAAGACCCAACTTGGTATTCCACACGTTTAGAAAAAGTAAAAGGCGTAACTGAAGAAACCACTACTGGTGTACATCGTCTCTATCAGATGTTTGCTAAGGGTGAATTGAAGTTCCCAGCAATTAACGTGAACGACTCTGTTACTAAGAGTAAGTTTGATAACCTCTATGGTTGCCGCGAATCTTTGGTTGATGCGATCAAGCGTGCTACTGACGTGATGGTTGCCGGTAAGGTTGCAGTGGTTTGTGGTTATGGCGATGTGGGTAAAGGTTCAGCCCAAGCTCTACGTGCTTTGTCTGCTCAAGTTTGGGTTACTGAAGTAGATCCAATCTGCGCATTACAAGCAGCGATGGAAGGCTACCGTGTTGTAACGATGGATTACGCTGCGGATAAAGCGGACATCTTTGTTTCTGCAACAGGTAACTACCATGTGATTACGCATGACCATATGGTGAAGATGAAGAATCAAGCTATCGTTTGTAACATCGGTCACTTCGATAATGAGATTGATGTTGCTGGTATCGAAAAATACAAGTGGGAAGAAATCAAGCCACAAGTGGATCACGTGATTTTCCCAGCAGCTAATGGCAATCCTGAGAAGCGCATCATCATCTTGGCCAAAGGTCGTTTGGTTAACCTTGGTTGCGGTACAGGTCACCCATCTTATGTCATGAGCTCTTCATTTGCGAACCAAGTGATTGCGCAGATCGAATTATGGAATGCAGTTGGCACAGATAAATACCCGGTCGGTGTTTATACCTTGCCTAAGCATTTAGATGAGAAGGTTGCTCGTTTGCAGCTCAAGACATTGAATGCGCAGTTAACTGTATTGTCAGATCAGCAAGCTTCTTACATTGGCGTAACGAAGGAAGGCCCATACAAGGCTGACCACTACCGTTATTAATTTGCTCCTTGCTAGACATTGTTCAATAGAGAAATAGAGATACAGGCCCAAGATCATGGAATTAAGCGTTGAATTCTTCCCTCCAAAAACACCTGAAGGTGAGAGCAAGCTGCATCTCGTGCGCGAGCGTTTTAGTGAAACGCTCAAGCCCGCTTTTTATTCTGTGACCTTTGGTGCTGGTGGCTCTACTCAATCTGGCACATTAAAAGTAGTGAGTGATATTCATGCTGCAGGTGCAGCGGTTGCTCCACACTTATCTTGTGTTGGTAGCTCACGTGAAAGCGTGCGCGACATGTTGAAGCAATACCAGGCTTTAGGTGTTAAACGTATCGTAGCTTTGCGTGGCGACTTACCATCTGGTATGGGTCAGTATGGTGAGTTCCATCACGCTAATGAATTAGTCGAATTTATCCGCGCAGAAACTGGTGATTGGTTTCATATTGATGTGGCCGCATATCCAGAAGGTCATCCTCAAGCTAAGTCGCCTGCAACGGATGTTGATTTCTTCGTGCAGAAGATGAAGGCTGGAGCCAATTCAGCAGTGACTCAGTATTTCTATAACAGCGATGCCTATTTCCGCTTTGTAGATGAGGCCTATGAATTGGGCGTCACTCAGCCGGTGATTGCTGGAATCATGCCAATTACTAACAGTACTCAGCTACTCCGCTTTTCTGATGCTTGTGGTGCAGAGATTCCCCGTTGGATTCGTTTGCGCTTGCAGTCTTATGGTGATGACACGGCTTCGATTCGTGCATTTGGAGAAGAGGTGGTTACCGATCTTTGTGATCAGCTTTTAACCGCTGGTGCTCCGGGATTGCATTTCTATTCACTGAATCAAGCAGACGCTGTTTTGGCGATTGCAGATAATTTAAGCCTCAATAAGTAATTAGTAGGCCTGACTCAGTCAGCATGGCATCTAAAGGCTCATCATGTGTTTGAGCCTGCCATTGCGCATCATCTAATTTTTGCCAATCAAAGCCTATGCCTACGCATAGTAGGTTTGGTTTGGCTTTGCGCAACTGGGATAAGGTGCGGTCAAAGTAGCCGCCTCCATAGCCTAGCCGCCAATAATGCGTTGTATTACCCGCCCTGGATTCTGACCAGCCTACGCAGGGAATTAAAATGCAGTCTGGGTTCACTTGAGGTCTGCGGGGGTTATTGGGATCCGGCTCCGGCACACCGTGGCGACTGGGAATCAATAGATCGCCTGCTTGCCAGACATAAAAATCCAAATGTTTATCAGGGCGCGCAAAAGGAAGTGCCAAGGTTTTACCCGCCTGATTCTTGGTCCAAGCCAATAAAGCAGGCCGTAGATCAAGTTCATCCTGAATGGGGCAATACAAGGCAATAGATTGAACTTGAGCATCATGGTCAGTCAGAAATCTGGCTAGACCAGCCAAAATGGCTTCTTGAGCAATGGAATAGCCTTCGCTAGCCGCAAAGTGTTTCCTCTGGGCTAGCAAGTCTTGCCGTAGCGATTTTGGAGAATTGCCGTGCATATCGACCATTATCAGGCGAAAATTAAGAGATATAGTAAATCGATAAGGTAAGACGGTGAAAAAGAAGTTGCGTGTTCTTGGTGGCTGGCAAAAAACTCTAGGCGGAATTCTATTTCTGGCCTTGGCAGTTTCTGCGCCTAGCATTTCCGCGGAAAAAGCTAAGAAAACCATACCCGCTAAAGAAAGCAGGATTTCAGCCTTTGAGATCACGGAGGGCGATCGCACTTTTATTGAATTGCGTGAAGCAGCCAAAAGAAATGATGTAGTTCGTGCACAAACCTTGGCCGCCAGTCTCTCTAACTATCCCTATGATGACTATGTAGCCTATTTCCGTATCAAGCCCCAGCTATTTGATAGTGCTGGCGGTGCACGTGCCGATAGTAATGCTGACTCTCAGGTGGTGGCTTTTCTAAATCAGTATCAAGGTACAGCTTTGGCCGATAGGATGCGCAATGATTGGCTACTCGTTTTGGGTAAGCGCAAAGATTGGGCGCGCTTTGATGCCGAATACCCTAAGTTTGTTTTGGATGACGATACGCAGGTGAAGTGCTATTCGCTGCAGTCAAAATTGGCTCAGGGTGAGAATCCAACAAAAGTAGCGATTGATGCACGCGCAATATTATTGGATCCACGTTATTTCGGTCAGGCATGCCAAGAATTAGTGCCCGCCTTAGTCGGTGCCGGTGGTATGACACCAAGTGAAGCAAAGGCCATAGGCCGTGCTGCTAGTGAGATGGGTTTTGACACCATGTCCCGTCGCTTGGGGGGTGAAGACCCGATTGCCGATATTGTGAAAGCTGCAAAAGCAGATCCCGCAAAAGCATTTAGAGATTTTTCCCAAAATGCACCTCGCTATAGTAAAGAGAATCAGGCGGTAGCTTGGGGTGTGATTGGACAGTTCCTCGCAAAAAAATTAGATCCCAATGCGGATGATGCCTATCGTCTTCAGCAAGAGCTTGGATATAACGAACTGCTCTCCACTGAAGGTCAAGAGTGGAAGGTGCGCGCTGGCTTGCGAGCCAAGGATTGGACCTTGGTAAAGAATGCGATTGAGGGTATGAATCCTGCAGTACGCAGTAAAGACCCCGCTTGGACTTATTGGTATGCACGTGCATTAAAAATGGATGGTCAAAATGAAAAAGCTCGCGAGAACCTGGAGCTCGTTGCTGACCAGTACAACTTTTATGGGCAGCTTGCGCGCGAGGATTTAGGTAAATCCAATCATGCACCTGCCCGCACCAAAGTGAGTGATGCAGAAATCGAAGCCATGTCACAACGCAAAGGCTTTATTCGGGGTGAACGCTTTTATGCCATGAATTTGCGCTTTGAAGGCAACCGCGATTGGAATTGGGAGTTACGCAACATGAGTGACAAGCAGTTGCTTGCAGCGGCTGAATACGCCAAGCGCATCGGCTTGTATGACCGTGTAGTGAATACCGCAGACCGTACCAAGCAAGAGCATGACTTTAGCTTGCGCTATCCAACACCGTATCGCGATGAACTATCACCCATTGCCAAGCAAATTGATTTAAACCTGGCCTGGGCATACGGACTGATTCGTCAAGAGTCACGCTTCATCATGAATGCTTCTTCATCAGTTGGTGCCTCAGGCTTAATGCAGGTGATGCCGAATACAGCGAAGTATGTTGCAAAGAAAATTGGAATGACCTCCTATACCAATGACAAGCTTGCTGATACCAATACCAATCTCACTTTAGGTAGCAATTACTTGAATATGGTCTTGGTAGATTTAGATGGTTCTTGGGTTCTAGCATCTGCGGCCTATAACGCCGGCCCATCCCGCTCTAAAACTTGGCGTGAAAAGCTCACTAGCCCCACTGAGGGCGCGATCTTTGCAGAAACGATTCCATTTAATGAGACGCGAACTTATGTCAAAAACGTTTTAGCCAATGCAACGTATTATTCATCGGTGATGCATGGACAGACGCAGTCTTTAAAACAACGTTTAGGAGTAATCACTCCTAAAGCAGCAAGCGCATCTGAGTTACCTTAGATTTCAATTACATTGGAGTTTTATGAAATATGACATTCTGCTAATTGGTGGCAACGGTTTTGTAGGTAGAGTCTTAGCTGCTCAGTTGCAAGTAGAGGGCTATTCAGTATTGCTGCCTACTAGGCACTTAGCCTCCGCTCGTGAATTGCGCATGCTGCCGAAAGTGCACTTAGAAGACGCTGATGTACATGAGTTTGATACCCTTCAAGAGCTTTGCTCACGAATCAAGCCTAATGGCGCAGTCATTAATTTGGTGGGTGTGTTACACGACAAGCCAGCTCAACCTTATGGAAAAGTGTTTCAAGCCGCGCATGTAGAGCTCCCTAAAAATATCATCACTGCTATGCAGTTGCATGGCCTCAAGCGTTACTTGCACATGAGTGCATTGGGCGCAGATTCGAATGGTCCATCGATGTATCAGCGCAGCAAGGGTGATGGCGAGGCCGCAGTAAAAGCTAGCAATCTTGACTGGACTATTTTTAGGCCGTCAGTGATTTTTGGCGCTCAAGATCAATTCATTAATTTATTTGCCAAGTTAACGAAGCTATTTCCTGCAATGCCTTTAGCAAACTCTGGGGCACAGTTTCAGCCAGTGAGTGTGGATGATGTAGCTAGTGCATTTGCCAAGTCTTTGAAAATGCCATCGACCATTCATCAATCTTATGATTTGGTGGGGCCTACCGTTTACACCATGAAGGAGATTGTGGAATTTGCTGCGCGCAAAGTGGATACAAAATGCGCCATCATTCCCGTACCTGATTTTGTTGGCTATCTTCAGGCGTTGGCTTTTGAGTTTCTACCGGTTCCAACTTTAATGTCTCGCGACAATATCGCTTCAATGCAGGTGTCAAACATCTTGCCGCTTAACGGTATAGATGCACTCACTAAAGTGTTTGGTGTGAGCAGGCGCACACTAGAGGGTATGAAGTAATCAAATGAAGATTTATGCGGTCGGTGGCGCCATTCGGGATACCCTCATGGGTTTACCGGTGCATGACATTGATTATGTGGTGGTTGGTTCTAGCGTAGAAGAAATGATTGCCCAGGGCTATCGTCCAGTGGGTAAAGATTTTCCAGTGTTTTTGCATCCAGATACTCAGGCTGAATATGCTTTGGCACGCACTGAGCGCAAAACAGGTAAAGGCTATAAAGGCTTTATGTTTTATGCAGACCCAACTGTTACGCTAGAGCAGGACTTGGAGCGTCGCGATCTCACCATCAATGCAATGGCGCAAGAGGTCGGAGCCGATGGCAAATGGGTGGGGCCTATTTTGGATCCCTACAACGGCCAGCAGGATTTAGCAGCTAAAGTATTTCGTCATGTCTCTGATGCATTTGCAGAAGACCCTTTACGCTTATTGCGCATTGCCCGTTTTGCAGCTCGCTTCCCGGAGTTCACAGTAGCGCCAGAAACCATGGATGCTTTGCAGGCGATAGTTCATTCCAATGAATTAGCGGCACTTTCAGCTGAAAGAATCTGGCAGGAGCTGGCTAGAGGCTTTACCGCTAGTAAACCTATGCGTATGTTTCAGGTCTTGCTCGATGCTGATGCAGCCAAAGCGTTGCTGCCGTCAACGCTGGCATCCCATTTAGCCAAAGAAGAATTTCGCGAACAGCTGATTGCACATTTTCATGCAGTAGATCATCGCCTGGAAGATCGCTGCGCTGTAACTTTGATGCAATTACCTAGTGGTGAAATTCGGTCATGGGCAGAGTGCATCAAGATGCCTAATGATGTGCGCGATTTCAGTGAAATATTTAGTGAGCTCAATGTACTCATTAAGAAATCGGTCAACAATGCTGGTGCAAGCTATCAGCCAGCAGATATATTGGCCTGGTTTAATCGTGCAGACGTTTGGCGCAAGTCTGATCGTGGATATGCATTACTAAACTTAGCTAAACGCATTGGCTTAAATATGAGTGCTTTAATTTTGGCAATGCAAAATGCTCAATCGCTCAGCACCGCAGAAATTATTGAAGGTGTTCCTGCGGAAGAGCGATCGAATGGCGAAAGTATTCGTCGTGCAGTAGACGCTGCAAGACTCTCTGCCATTACTGCGGCGCTCGATACCGAATCAACTTAAAGTCGATTTCTGCCTCGAAGGCCGGGCAAGTCTTCTAAGGCATATTCTGGCAATACGTCAGAGAGTTTTTTTGAAAACGCAAAGACTTTGAAGAGTTCACCCATCTCTGCTTCAGACAATAGTTTTTGCAATGAGTTCGAAATCGGCAAAAAAGTTTCTGGATCGCCAGGGTCGCCAATCTCCAATGCAATATCGCCAACGCCCGCATCTAGCAAATAAGACGCTTGATTGCTGAGATAGACATCATCGACTTCTTCCTCGAGTGCACTGCGTGCAATTTGTGACCATTCCACATGGGTTGTTAAATCACATAGCCCCGGAAGGTGAAATGGATCTTGAATAGCATGATGGCGATGATGCGCCATGAGTGTGCCTTCTAGGCGTTGTGCATGGTAATACTCACTCTCCGGAAATCCATAATCAAAAGTGAGGAAGAGGCCAGTATCGAGATGATTGGCTACTTGGCGCATCCAAGCATTGGCTGGTGCATGGAGTTCGGTAAGGTATCCTTCGGAAAAGTTTCCGGTGAGCAAACTTTCTGGAAGCATTGGCTGCTCAACAGGTTTTCCTGTTGACCAAGTAAGCTTGCCATCAACGACTGAAACACCTTGCCAATACCAAAACCCATTTTGAAAAATGATGGTGTCACACGGAATGGCATCAATCACCTCGTTGGCCAGAATGATGCCTTTGAAGTTACTGGGTAAAGAGCTGAGCCAATTGCACTGCGTCGATAGATTGAGTTTCTTCGAGAGCTGTTCAAGCCGCTCTTCTTGTCTTTGGGCTAGGTCGGGTGAGATCTCGATGATGTCGTAGCGATCCAAAGTAAAGCTCAGATCATGCAGTCTGCTAAGAATGGATTCTGCTAATTTGCCAGTACCGGCGCCAAACTCCAGAATCTGGGTGGGAAGCCCTTGGGCTTGGAGGCTCTCCAGAATCGGTAAAAGCGTTTCCACAATGGCTGCGCCAAATAAGGGGGAAAGCTCCGGTGCGGTCGTGAAATCACCTCCAGCACCCAATTTATGGGCTCCAGCACTGTAATAACCCATTCCAGGCTCGTAAAGGGCCATTTCCATATATCTTGAAAAGGGTATCCAGCCGCCCTTAGAAGCGATTTCAGCCATTATTTGTTGGCTGAGAAGCTCGGTATGGGCGGTTTCAAGGCTGGTCAAGGTAATATCCATAGCTCGCTAGTCTAAGAGAATTTAAGTGAACTTGAGTTCAAACCCATTACGTCAGCAAAATAAGGCGGTTTTAGTGACCGGCGCTGCCAAGCGCCTTGGTCGTGAAATCGCCTTGGAATTTGCTCGTCAAGGCTGGGATGTGGCAGTTCATTATGGCCGCTCAGAATCTGATGCCGGGGCCACCGTAGCTGAAATTCAGCAGCTAGGGCGTAAAGCTGTAGCATTTAAGGCTGACCTCGCTAGCGAACTAGAAATCAATTCCCTGTTTGCCGCAGTGCTTGCTGACTTCAGTAATTTGCAATGTTTGGTAAATAGCGCATCTATCTTTGAATATGATCGCGCTAATTCGGATACCCCGCTTAGTAGTACAAGTTTGCAAGACCACATGCAGGTCAATTTAGCTGCACCTATCTTGCTATCTCAGTTGATGTTTGAGCATCAAAAGAGCCAGACGAGTAAAGCAGACAAGAGTGATTTATCTATCCCCTCAGTGATCCAGCTGCTCGATCAAAAATTAATTAATCTCAATCCAGATTATTTGTCTTACACATTATCTAAAGCAGCACTCCTCACTTCAGTTGAAGTGCTAGCTGTTGATTTTGCTCCGCACTTGCGCATGATTGGTTTAGCCCCTGGTATCACGCTGACCTCAGGCGATCAGACCGAAGCGGGCTTTACTCAGGCACATCAGATGACGCCATTAGGTAAGTCGTCAACACCCAGTGACATTGCAAAATCAGCTGTATTTTTGGCCAGCTCGAATGCAATCACGGGCACTACTTTATATGTAGACGGCGGACAACATCTCTTGCCATCAACACGCGATGTGATGTTTAAAACCAATTAAGAATTTAATACAGAATAAACAGTTAAAAAGAGCTAATAAAAATTATGCATGCCATTCTTTCTCATCCAGCACTTGCTGATTGCCGCCGTTTATTTCTGCGTGACTATGAAATCTATATCAACATTGGCGTTCATGATTTTGAGAAAAAGGCTGAGCAGCGCGTTATTCTCAATGTAGATCTCTATGTTCCTTTGAATATGAATACGCCCTCCAAGGATCAATTAGAAGAAGTAGTTGATTACGACTTTATGCGTGAGACTATTAAGGCACGGTCTTCCCAGGGCCATATCCATTTGCAAGAAACTTTCTGCGATGACATCGTGGCTGCGATGCTCTTGCATCCCAAGGTCATTGCTGCACGTGTTAGTACGGCTAAGCCCGATGTCTATCCTGATTGTCACTCCGTTGGTGTTGAAGTGTTTCGGATAAAGCAGGCTTAAAGAAACTTCAGAAAAGAATTTAGCCGTTATGAGTGATATCCGCAAAGTCGTCTTCGAAGAAAACAAGCTGGAGAAAAAGCTTTGTCGTTTAGTTGGCCAAGCGATTGGCGACTTTGGCATGATCGAAGATGGCGACAAAGTGATGGTTTGCTTGTCGGGTGGTAAGGATAGTTACGCCATGCTCGACATTCTTTTGAAGTTGCGTGAGCGCGCCCCAATTGATTTTGAAATCGTTGCTGTTAATTTGGATCAAAAGCAACCAGGATTTCCGGCAGAGATTTTGCCAAACTATTTAAAAGCTTTGGGTGTTCAGTACCATATTGAAAACCAAGATACCTATAGCATTGTCAAGCGTGTCGTTCCAGAAGGAAAAACGACTTGCGGTCTTTGCTCTCGTTTGCGTCGTGGCATTTTGTATCGCGTTGCAGATGAGTTGGGCGCAACTAAGATTGCGTTAGGCCATCACCGGGATGACATCTTAGAAACATTAATGTTGAATATGTTTTTTGCCGGCAAGCTCAAAGGTATGCCACCAAAGCTTCGATCTGATGATGGCAAGCATATTGTGATTCGTCCTCTTGCATATGTTCCTGAAAAGTTACTTGAACGTTATGCGGTTGATATGAGCTTTCCGATCATTCCCTGCAATCTTTGTGGCAGTCAGCCCAATTTACAACGTGGCGCCATGAAAGAGATGTTGCGCGAGTGGGAGAAAAAGCACCCAGGGCGCGTCGAGAATCTCTTTCGCTCAATGCACCATATCGTGCCATCCCATTTAATGGATGGAGAGGCCTTTGATTTTAAGAATCTCGAGATTTCTACAGAGCTGTCGGGCATTGCCGCAAGATCAGCTGGCGATAAGGCGATTGACGAGACTGAAATTGATGAAATAGCCTGCGGAACGCTTATC
Organism: beta proteobacterium CB; assembly: GCA_000342265.1. Classification (NCBI taxonomy): domain Bacteria; kingdom Pseudomonadati; phylum Pseudomonadota; class Betaproteobacteria; species beta proteobacterium CB. The sequence goes on along the minus strand of CP004348.1, from coordinate 1,940,114 downwards.
CAGGGGTCTTATAATCCCCCTTTATGAACATCGTTATTTTGGCTGCTGGGCAGGGAAAGCGGATGAAGTCCGCCTTACCCAAGGTTCTTCAAACCTTGGCTGGGAAACCCCTTCTCCACCACGTTCTCAATACAGCCCTAGATCTACAAGGAAAAAGCGCTAAAACTGCGCCCATCGTCGTTGTTGGGCATGGAGCTGCTGATGTAAAGCAATTTTTGCAGATCGCTAGCGAACAAGATTCTCGCTTTGGTAAAGTGGGTACTGCATTGCAGGCTGAGCAAAAAGGAACGGGCCACGCTTTATTACAGGCCTTGCCTAAGCTAGATGTGAATGAACCTACCCTGGTTCTCTATGGCGATGTACCCCTTACAAGTAAGAAGACCTTGTCTAAATTAGCTAAATTGGCTGATGGTGTGCGCGGTCAAGATTCCGCGTTAGCGCTTCTGACTCAAAACCTGGGCAATCCAACGGGCTATGGTCGCATCGTGCGAGATATCGACGGCTCCGTAAAAGAGATTGTTGAAGAAAAAGATGCATCGCCAGAGCAAAAGCGCATTCAAGAGATCAATACCGGCATCATGGTTCTACCAACTAATTCACTGAAGAAGTGGTTAAAGTCTTTGCGAGCCAGCAATGCTCAGGGTGAATACTATTTAACGGATGTGATTGCAATGGCGGTTAAAGACGGCGTGCCCATTCGTACCGCACAATCGGATACGGAATATGAGACTGTTGGTGTTAACAGTCGTGATCAGTTGGCTGCGTTAGAGCGAGTGCATCAACTCAATCAAGCGCATGTATTAATGGATGCTGGCGTTTCATTGGCTGATCCAGCACGCATCGATATTCGTGGAACGCTAGAGTGCGGTACCGATGTCTTTATTGATGTGGGTTGTGTATTTGAGGGTTGCGTAACTTTGGCTGCGGGCACGAAAGTGGGCCCGTACTGCATTATTCGCAATAGCGTGATTGGTAAGAATGTCACCATTCACCCATACAGCCATATTGACGGTGCAAAAGTTGGCGCAAGTTCGCTGATTGGACCTTATGCTCGCTTGCGCCCAGGTGCCGACTTAGCGAATGATGTGCACATTGGTAACTTTGTAGAAGTGAAGAACAGCAAGATCGCTGCGAATAGCAAAGCGAATCACTTAGCTTATGTGGGTGATTCGATCGTAGGCTCTAGAGTCAATATCGGCGCAGGCACGATTACTTGCAACTACGATGGTGTGAATAAGCACCAAACCATTATTGAAGACGATGTCTTTATTGGTTCGGATACTCAGTTGGTTGCGCCAGTGCGTGTTGGTCGTGGCGCCACCTTGGGTGCAGGAACTACTCTGACTAAAGATGCTCCCCCTAATCAACTTACCGTATCACGGGCAAAGCAAATCTCTTTACAGTGGCAGCGCCCAGTAAAGAAGGAAAAGAAAGAAGCGGATAAGAAGGTAGCGACAAAGAAAGTAGCCACCAAAAAATCCGTGAAGGCTAAAAAATAATGTGCGGAATCGTTGGCGCAGCATCGCGTAAGAATATTGTTGAAGTATTGATCGAAGGCCTGCGTCGCCTTGAGTATCGCGGTTACGATTCATGTGGTTTTGCTGTAATTAATGGTGATGATGCGAAGCACCCAATTGAACGCGCTCGTACTACTGCGCGTGTTTCTGAATTAGCGGAGCAGGGTAAGGATTTTCATGGCACCTTAGGTATTGCGCATACCCGCTGGGCAACGCACGGTAAGCCAGATACGCAAAATGCACATCCACATATCTCTGATGGGCTGATTGCTGTTGTTCATAACGGCATTATTGAAAATTACGAATCTCTGCGCACCGAGCTGAAATCTGCAGGCTATGTATTTACCTCAGAAACAGACACTGAAGTAATTGCGCATTTAATTCATCAGGCTTATGTATCAAGTAAGCAGGTAGATCTAGTTGCTTCAGTACGTTCTGTATTGCCGCGCCTACATGGTGCTTATGCAATTGGTGTGATTGCACAAGATCGACCAGATATTTTAGTTGGTGCACGCGTTGGATCACCTTTGGTTGTGGCGCTTGGTGAGAATGAAAATTTCCTTGCTTCTGATGCGCTGGCGCTTGCTGGCCGTGCGCACTCGATGATGTATTTGGAGGAAGGTGATGTTGCCATCCTCAAAGCGGAGAGTGTTGAGATCATTGATCAAGCAGGCAAGACGGTACAGCGTGAGCAAAAGTCAATGCCAGCTCAAGCGGACTCCGTGGATCTAGGCCCATATCAGCATTACATGCAGAAAGAGATCTTTGAGCAACCGAGGGCAATTGGTGACACGCTTGCAAACATCGCTAGCTTTGGCCCGGAACTCTTTAATGCAGATCCTGAGCAATGGAAAAAGTTTGATCAAATTTTGATCTTGGCTTGTGGCACTAGCTACTACTCTGCCTGTGTTGCTAAATATTGGCTTGAGGATTTGGCAGGCATTCCTACGCAGGTAGAGATTGCTAGTGAATATCGTTATCGCACAACTGTACCTAATCCGAGTACATTAATTGTAGTGGTTTCTCAGTCCGGTGAGACTGCCGATACTTTGGCGGCTTTGCGTCATGCCCAGGCTTTAGGACATCAATACACGCTAGCGATTTGTAACGTTGCAAGTAGCGCTATGGTTCGTGAGACGAATTGGAATTTCTTGACTAAAGCGGGTACAGAGATTGGTGTTGCTTCCACCAAAGCATTTACTACTCAATTAGTTGCTCTCTACCTACTAGCTGTGTCATTAGCTAAGCGTGCTGGCAAAGTAAGTCCTGAGGGAGAGAAGGAGCTCTTGCGTGACTTGCGCCATTTGCCAAAAGCTTTGCATGCAGTGTTAGCACTTGAGCCGCAGATTATGGCTTGGAGCACTGCATTTGCTAAATGTGAAAATGCTTTATTCCTAGGGCGTGGGATGCATTACCCAATTGCCCTTGAAGGTGCGCTCAAGTTAAAAGAGATTTCGTATATTCATGCTGAAGCATATCCAGCCGGTGAGTTGAAGCACGGACCATTAGCCCTGGTTACTGAAAAGATGCCGGTGGTAACGGTAGCTCCAAAAGATGACTTACTGGAAAAGCTCAAATCCAATATGCAGGAAGTCAAAGCCCGTGGAGGCAAGTTATATGTCTTTGCTGACCAAGATACTGAAATTACTAGTAGCGAAGGTATCAACGTCATTCGTTTGCCTGAGCACTACGGCAATCTATCCCCAATTCTGCACGTAGTTCCATTGCAGCTCCTGGCGTATCACACCGCTTGTGCCCTAGGTACTGATGTTGATAAGCCACGCAACCTTGCGAAGAGCGTTACGGTCGAGTAATTTCTCTGGGGTAGATTTACCTCAAAATTTCAAGTAATCCCATCAATCCAGGCGCAAGCCAATCAACTGGGTTTATTCCCTTAATTCAGTAGGGCCTTGCAATTAGTACGAACTAGTACTAAACTAGTACGCATACAGACTAAATTGAGGTAATTTAATGAATCACCTAGCGCTCGTTAAGGAATTGGTTCAGGCCTATCAGGCCTTTGAGGCCCACTCTGGAGCGCATATCAAAAAAATGGGCTTAACCACAACCCAGTTCGACATTGTTGCAACGCTGGGCAATCAACCGCCGATGACCTGCAAGGAGCTCGGTGAAAAAACGCTGGTATCTAAAGGCACGATGACAGGGGTTTTAGAGCGGCTCGAGGCAAAAGGCTTGATTGAAAAGTTTCTAAACGTCGAGGACGGTCGTAGTTACAAGATTGGATTGTCTAAGTCGGGCGACAAATTATTCAAGAAGGTATTTCCGGAGCATGTGGAATATCTCGGCAAGGCATTTAGCAAGCTCAGTAAAAAAGAATTAGAACAAGCGGTAACGGTTTTAAAAGAAGTAAAAGCAATTTTTAACTAAACAAATTATTAACAAATCTTACAAAGGAACATCACATGAACACCTATCAAAGCGCACTTAATCTCATCGGCCGATTGCTTATCGTTGCACTATTTCTACCAGCAGGCTTAGGAAAAATTTCTGGATTTGAGGGAACATTAGGCTACTTCGCATCTTTAGGCATTCCTGCCCCAGTATTCGCATTGGTAGCAACGATTGTGATTGAAGTATTGGGAAGCATTGCATTGATCGTAGGTTTCCAGACACGTATCGTTGCAGTGATCATGGCGCTCTTTACTCTAGTGGCCGCTGCTACAGGGCATGCGTTTTGGGCTGCTCCAGCGGATGCAGCATTTATCGCTCAATTGTTATTCTTCAAAAACATAGCAGTAATGGGTGGTTTGTTGGTTCTAGCGTCTGCTGGCGCAGGTGGCTTCAGCATTGATGGTCGTAAAGCAGCGAAGTAATTTCATTCATTTAAGGAAAATAAAATGACTAAAGTAGCCGTGGTATTTCATAGTGGTTATGGCCACACCGTTAAACAGGCAGAAGCTGTAGCAAAAGGCGCCAATGGCACCTTAGTAGCTATTGATGCCGAAGGCAATATTACCGATGCGCAGTGGGAAACATTGAATGCTGCTGACGCCATCGTGTTTGGGTCGCCAACATATATGGGTACAGTAAGCTGGCAGTTTAAGAAGTTCGCTGATGCTAGCTCGAAGCCATGGTTTACGCAGCAGTGGAAAGACAAGATCTTTGGTGGATTTACTAACTCTGCCACCATGAATGGTGATAAGCACTCCACATTGCATTACTTCTTCACATTGGCCATGCAGCATTCTGGCATTTGGGTTGGCACTGGCTTAATGCCCTCGAACGCGAAGGCCGCTAAGCGTGATGATGTGAACTATGTTGGCTCATTTGCTGGTGCAATGATGCAAACCCCTTCTGATGCAAGTGCTGAAGAGGTGAACGTAGGCGATTTAGAAACCGCACGCTTGTACGGTGAGCGCATTGCTAAAGTTGCTAGCGAATTTAAAGCTAAATAAGCTGTATTGTTTATTGGGGGATTTATGAAAAAAGTCATTGGTATTCAGGGTAATGATCGTGGTCATTGGGTAGGCGATGGCTTTCCCGTGCGTACCTTGTTCTTCTATCAAGATCTGGGAAAACAAATGAGTCCATTTTTAATGCTCGATTACGCTGGACCAGCTGACTTTCCCCCAACAACCGATCGAAAGGGTGTCGGCTCACATCCGCATCGTGGTTTTGAAACGGTCACGATTGTTTACGAAGGTGAAGTAGCGCATAAGGACTCCACAGGCCAGGGCGGCACTATTGGCCCTGGAGATGTGCAGTGGATGACTGCGGGCTCTGGGATCTTGCATGAAGAATTTCACTCAGAGGATTTTGCTCAAAGTGGCGGAACTTTAGAAATGGTGCAGTTGTGGGTGAACTTGCCGGCAAAGCTCAAAATGACCAAGCCAGCTTATCAAGCCATTCTGAATAAACAGATCCCTACGATTGAATTGAAGAATGATGCTGGTCAAGCGCGCATCATCGCTGGGGAGTTTGATGGTCATGAAGGACCTGCGCATACCTTCACGCCAATGAATGTCATTGACCTGAAATTGAAGAAGGGTTCAACAAGCATTCCTGTGTCGGAAGGTTGGAATACTTCCCTGGTTGTACTAAAGGGTGCTGTTGAGGCTGGTGAGGGTGCCGTTGCTAAAGATGCTCAGATGCTAATGTTTAGCAATCAGGGCCAAGATATTGAGATCAATGTACTTGAAGACTCAATTGCCTTACTTCTGAGTGGCGAACCTATTAATGAGCCTATCGTTGGATATGGTCCATTTGTCATGAACACCAAGGAAGAGATTGCTCAGGCAATGCAGGATTTCAATAGCGGAAGCTTTGGAAGCATTGCCCATTAAAAATCAAAAGTATCAAAATTCTATTTGACTTCTTTGTTTGGCTGTGTACAAGAAAATAACCAATTAAATCAATATGTTACAAAATTTAACTTGTAAAAGTGTGTTCTAATAGCAAGTGTAAAAAGGATATTTGTTACAGCTCATGCTCGGCCCCAAAGATTTCTCTGGTTTGCGATTGCTTCCGCTTATTTTTGCGGGATTTCTTTCTGCATGCGCGGTAGGCCCAGACTTCAAGCAGCCAGATGCTCCAAATACATCAAGGTATACCGAAACCACCCTTTCACAGAAGTTAGCTACTGCACCTGGAGTACCGGGCGGAACTGATCAAGAGTTTATTGAGGGTGCTGATATTGAGGCTCAGTGGTGGGAGTTATTTAAGTCCCCAGAGCTTGATGTGTTGATTAAAAAAGCTTTGCAGCAGAATCCCAATCTAGGCGCGGCAGATGCCGCACTCCGCGCTAGTCAAGAAAATGTTAGCGCACAAATTGGCGGACAGTACTTCCCAGCAATTGGCCTAAATGGTGGTGTCGCCCGGCAGTTACAGCCCTCCGCTATTTATGGCCTGCCTTATGGTTCTGATACCTACAATCTCTATAACGCTTCCGTAAACGTTACCTATAAGCTCGATGTTTTTGGTGGTGCACGCCGCGCAGTTGAAGGTGCTAGAGCGCAGGCCGAAATTGCGCAGTTTCAATTAGAAGGCGCTTACCTTTCATTGACTGCCAATATCGTGACTGGTGCGGTACGTGAAGCTGCTTTGCGTGCACAGATGCAGGCCACAGAAGAAATTCTGAAGGCGCAAACAAATTTAGCTGAAGTAACAGAGAGGCAATTAGTGATTGGTACAGTTTCTCGAGTGGATGTGACATCACAAAGAACTTTAGTCTCTAACTCGCAAGTTGATCTGTTTACCTACGAACGCAATCTATCGTTTGCACGCAATCAGCTAGCCGTTTTAGTTGGTGAGCTACCTAGTAATGCCAACATCACTAAGTTTGATTTGAAGTCTCTGCATTTGCCAGAAAAGCTGCCACTCTCTGTGCCATCGAGTTTAGTGCGTCAGCGTCCTGACGTTCGTGCAGCAGAAGCGCAACTCAAGGCCACCAATGCTTTGGTAGGTGTAGCTACTGCCAATTTATTGCCACAATTTAATATCACTGGTGCGCTTGGATCGGCGGCATTAACTAGTTCAGCTCTGTTTGGGCCGAACGCGACTCTGTGGTCGATTGCTGGCGGCATCTTTCAGCCGCTCTTTCAGGGTGGCCAGTTATTAGCGCAACGCCGTGGCGCGATGGCTAATTATGAACAAGCGGTATATCAATATCAGGCTACTGTACTCAAAGCATTTCAAGAGGTTGCTGATGCATTGCGTGCTCTAGAGACTGGTGCACAAGCATTGAAATCCGCCTCCGACGCAGAGCGTTACGCTTACGAAACTTTAGACTTAGTCCAGCAGCAATACAAGCTAGGTACCGCTAGCTACTTAGCCGTTCTCTATTATCAAAATCAATATCAAATTGCTAAAGTCAAATCAGTTTCTGCACAAGCAACTCGTTTCTCTGACACAGCAGCCTTATTTGCAGCATTAGGTGGTGGTTGGTGGAATCGTACCGGCCCAGCCTTTCAACCAAAAGCCATAGCGAACAAAGATCAAAATGAAACTTCTGGAAATAATTAAAACCAAAGTAACTGCAGTAGCGGTTGCCTTGTGGGCTTGGATGTGTGCGAAGGCGGTCGAGTGGCAACTTCGTGAGAAGCTCATTGCGCTGTTGGAAAAGATAAAAGGGTTTTGGGCACGCTTGCGCGAGCGATTCATTCAAAGCAAGGTCAATGCCAAACTGCAATCAATGACCCCTTTGGGTCGACGCATGACGATTATGTTGTGTGGCGTATTTTTGTTATTGGGCTTGATATTTGGATTCAATCAACTCAAGACCTTCATGATTAAGCATTTCATAGCCGGCATGGGCTTGCCGCCAGCAACGGTTTCTACAATGGTGGTGGAGACAACAGCATGGCAGCCTAAGCTCTCTAGTGTTGGTAATGTGCGTGCATTTAGAGGTGTAGATCTCAGTACTGAAATCGGTGGCCTTGTACAAACTGTACCTATTAAATCGGGTATGGATGTAAAAGAAGGTGACTTGCTGATTAAATTGAATGATGCCTCTGATGTTGCGCAGCTTAATTCCTTAAAAGCATTAGCAGATTTGGCTAAGGTGATTAATGAGCGTGATAGGCAGCAGTTAGAGATTCAGGCAATCAGTAAGAATGTATTTGATACCAGTAAAGCGGATGCCAAGTCTAAGCAGGCTCAGGTAGAGCAGCAAACGGCTTTAGTTGCTAAGAAGAATTTAAAGGCCCCCTTTAGTGGTCGTGTAGGGATTGTGATGATCAACCCTGGTCAGTTCGTTAACCCCGGCGATAAGCTACTTACCCTTCAAACCTTGGATCCTATTTTTGTGGACTTTAATCTTCCACAAAGTAATGCTGAACAAATTCAGGTTGGACAAGAAATTGTGGTGACGACCGATGCGTTTAAGGGTTCAAGCTTTACTGGCAAGGTTACTGCCGTAAGCCCCAAGGTAGATACGAACACACGTAATATTCAGATTGAAGCCCAGCTAGCCAATCCAGATAAAAAGATTTTGCCTGGCATGTTTGCTAATGTGAATATCAAGTTGGGTGATGAAGTGAAGATGTTGACCTTACCCCAAACTGCTGTGACTTATAACCCTTACGGTTCGACAGTGTTTATTGCCAAGCCTACTGGTAAAAAGGATAAGCAGGGCAAGCCTGCATTTGAGGCGCAACAAGTTTTTGTGACTACAGGGCCGACACGTGGAGATCAGGTGGCGATTCTCAAAGGCGTTGAAGAGGGAGCTACGGTTGTTACTAGTGGTCAGCTCAAGTTGAAGAACGGTACACCGCTGATTGTGAACAACAAAGTGTTGCCTTCGAATTCACCAAACCCGCAGCCACAGGAATAAGTCCTAGATGAATTGGACTGACATATTTATTCGTAGGCCAGTGCTCTCACTGGTTGTGAGTGCGCTCGTATTGGTGTTTGGTTTGAAGGCTGTTGGATCTTTGCCAGTCAATCAGTATCCGCAAACTCAAAATGCCATCGTTACGATTACAACGGCCTACTATGGTGCTGACCCAGAAACGATTGCAGGATTTATTACGCAGCCATTGGAGACAGCGATTGCTCAGTCTCAAGGTATCGACTATTTGTCATCCATGAGTGTGAGTGGACTCTCGACGATTACTGCCACTCTTAAGCTCAATTACGACTCGAATGCTGCATTAACCCAGATCCAGACACAGATTAGTTCGGTTAAGAATCAGCTGCCACCCCAAGCCCAGCAACCCGTATTGACTGTACAGATTGGTCAGTCCACTGCCGCTATGTACATGGGCTTTTATAGCGATGACATTCCCAACAATGCAATTACTGACTACTTGTTGCGGGTAGTAAAGCCAAAATTAGATTCTGTAGATGGTGTGCAGAACGCAGAAATTACTGGTGGCAGAAAGTTTGCTCTGCGCGCTTGGCTCGATCGCGAGAAGATGGCTGGTCTCGGTGTGGGTGCGGATGACGTCTATAGCGCCATGGCAGCAAATAACTACTTATCAGCGGTAGGTAGCACTAAAGGCGACATGGTTGCCGTGGACTTGGTGGCTGGCACCGATCTACATACGCTCGACGAGTTCCGCAAATTGGTTGTCAAAAAAGATGGCATCAATATTGTCTATCTCGATCAAGTGGCGACTGTAAGCATGGGCTCCGAGGACTACAACACGAATGTCGCATTTAGTGGCAAGCGCTCAGTATTTATTGCGATTAAGGTAGCACCCCAGGCGAACTTACTCGATGTTGCTGAGCGTGTTCGTGCGGCGGTGCCAGATATTCAGAAGCAGTTGCCAACCGGCATGTCGGGCAAAGTGGTGTATGACTCTACTAAGTTCATTACCACTTCGATTGATGAAGTAGTGGCCACCTTACTAGAAGCGCTATTGATTGTGACGGTGGTGATTTATCTCTTCTTAGGAAGTGCGCGTGCAGTTGCCGTACCTGTGATTGCGATGCCACTTTCTTTAATTGGTACATTCTTCTTGATGCAGGTCTTGGGTTACTCCATTAATTTGCTGACACTATTAGCCCTAGTGCTTGCAATTGGTTTGGTGGTGGATGACGCCATCATTGTGGTCGAGAACGTTGACCGCCATATGAAGGAAGGCAAGTCGCCATTAGAAGCTTCCTTAATTGCTGCGCGTGAATTGGGAGGTCCAATTTTGGCAATGACGATTGTGTTGATTGCGGTCTATATTCCAATTGGCTTCCAGGGCGGTTTAACAGGTGCGCTCTTTACTGAGTTTGCCTTTACCTTGGCCAGCGCAGTAGCGGTATCGGGGTTGATTGCGTTAACGCTTTCTCCGATGATGTGCTCGCGTATCTTCACTGAAGAGCAAGAAGCCTCCGCCTTCGTGCAAAAGATCGATCGCATTTTTGAAAAAGTTCACCATAGCTATCAAGCCACTTTGCGTGAACTCTTGAGCACTTGGCAGGTCATCATCGTGATGGGTGTGATTTTGTTGGGTGGAGTTGCTTACCTTTATGCCACTGCCCGTGCTGAATTAGCGCCAACAGAAGACCAGGGTATTGTGTTGATGCAGGCTTCAGGCCCACCCAACAGTACAGTTAATCAGATGCAGACTTACGCTGATCAGATTTATCAAATTTCAGCAGCAGAGCCTGAGTATGAGCAGATGTTCCAAATCACTAGCCCGACCAGTAGCTTTGGTGGTGTCTTACTTAAGGATTGGGATCAACGCAGTCGTAATGCCACGAAATTTCAAGAAGATATGCAGAATAAGTGGAATACGATTGCAGGTGCTCGCGTAGCGGCCTTCCAGTTCCCAGCTTTGCCAGGTGCGCAGGGCTTGCCTGTTCAGGTGGTTATTAACACCACTGAGTCTTATGAGCAACTCAATGAAGTATCTCAAGCGGTTTTAGATAAAGCCCGTCGTAGCGGTAACTTCTTCTTCGTGGATTCAGATTTGAAGATTGACAAGCCGCAAGACGTTTTAGAAATTGATCGTGAAAAAGTAGCCGCGCTGGGTATGACGCAGCAGCAAGTGGGTAGCGCACTCTCAGCTGCCTTGGGTGGTGGTTATGTCAACTATTTCTCTGTCGCTGGTCGCTCTTATCGGGTGATCCCGCAAGTGAAGCAGGTAGATCGCTTAAATCCAGATCAGATCTTGGATTACTACATACGTACTCCAAGCGGACAGATGATTCAGGCGCGTACGATTGCAACGATCAAGCAAAAAGTAGTGCCGCAATCCATTAATCACTTTCAGCAGCTCAACTCTGCAACTATTTCTGGTGTGAGTACGCCCTTTATTTCTCAGGCGGATCTACTTGAGTTCATGCGTCAAACTTTGAAAGAAGTCGCGCCCAATGGCTACACCATGGATTACGCTGGTCCATCCCGCCAGTTCATGGCGGAGTCAGGCGGTTTCTTGGTGACCATGTTCTTTGCAATCTTGATCGTGTTCTTGGTCTTAGCCGCACAGTTTGAAAGCTTCCGTGATCCAATCGTGATTTTGGTCTCAGTACCGCTCGCCTTGTTTGGCGCATTGATCTTTATTAATTTGGGATTCACCACCTTGAATGTGTATACCCAGGTTGGACTAGTTACTCTGATGGGTTTGATCAGTAAGCACGGGATCTTGATTGTGGAATTTGCTAATGAGCTACAAGAAGCTGGCCGCAGCAAGTTGGACGCTATCGTAGAGGCTAGTAGCGTGCGCTTGCGTCCGATCTTGATGACCACTGCAGCGATGGTATTGGGTGTGGTGCCTTTAGTGATCGCCTCTGGAGCCGGTGCTGCTGGCCGTCAATCGATGGGTATCGTGATCTTTACTGGTTTGTCGATCGGCACTCTGTTTACGCTCTTTGTAGTGCCAGCCATGTACTTATTTATTGGTGCAGATCACCATCAGAAGAAATTTAAGCAACAGTAATTTTTTCCTGTGGCGGTAAAGAAAAAGGGTGAACACAGTTCACCCTTTTCTATTAGAGCATCTGATTTACTTCACAATATTGAGTGTTGTTTCTGCAACTACCTTGTACTGCGTTTCTGATTCTATGCGACGCATCCATGCTTCGATACTTTGTAAAGAAAGGCGTGGCCCAGTTTTTTCTGGAAAAGTTTGATTTAACAGAATCCACCTGCTGACACAGAGAGCCAGTGGAATATCCCCAATATTGAAAGAGTCTCCCGAGCAATAGTGCTGAGTAGATAGCTGTTGATCAAGTAGAGCGAGCAAAGCATTGGTATCTTGATAGGCCTTGCGAATGACTTCGTAGTTTCTTTCGCTTTCAGGTGTCCGAGTGAGTCCTAGAAAAGCAACGCGCAAACTCGGCCACATAGTGCCTAGCTGCCAATCCATCCACTTCTCAGATTGGTACTGACTTGAAATATCTGCGGGAAAGCGCTTCGACTGATCGTACTGACGAATAAGATATCGCAAAATAGTATTTGATTCCCAAAGCACAAGATCACCGTCTTGTAGGGTGGGGACCAAGCCATTGGGATTAAGCGCTAGAAATTCAGGGGTACGATTTTTCCCAAAATGCAGGCCGGCATCAATGCGTTCAAAATCTTTACCTTCTTTTAATCCCAGCTCTGCAAGGCACCACAACACCTTTTGTACATTGATGGAACTTTTTCTTCCCCATAAGCGAATCATGAGAATTCCTATTCTGGTATTTTTAAAGTGATGAATCTAAGCCCATAAATTTGCTGTGTGCAAATATGAGCGGGTGACTTTCTGGAGTGTGCTTAAGATTAAGAACCTTAGCAACGATGATGTTGTGATCGCCACCAGTATGTACAGAAACAGTTTCACACTCAAAGTAGGCGCAGCATCCCTCAATCTGGGTTAGTCCACTTGCTGCAAGTTTATGGGGGATGCCCACAAATTGATTTTCCTTCACGGTAGCAAAGTGCATTGCCATTGCTTCTTGTGAGCGCTCCAGCACATGGATGAGTTGCTTGTGGCCGACTTCAAAGTGGGGCATTAAACGTGAATGCTTTTTGAGGCTCCACAAAATGAGCGGCGGCTCTAATGAAACCGTATTAAACGAGCTGATGGTGATGCCGTGCGCGTTCTGGTCAGGATCTAGGCAAGTAATCACCGTGACCCCTGTCGCAAAAGAGGAGAAGCCTTTGCGCAGCTCTTGGGAAGTAAATGGGGTCATCTTGCTTTATCTATTGAGGATTGACTTACTTTGTTGCAGCTGCAGTCGGCGCATCAGAGGGAATGGTTGTGCCAGGAATCGGGATCAGGATTTCATTTTCTTCAGCCTTAACGCATTTAAAGCGATATTCCTTGCCTGCCTTAGAAAGAAAGCTTGCACCTTGGTAGAAATCATTCTTACAGGCTGTATTGGCAAAATTCATGACATCTTGGGGAGCTGCGCTAGAGTTAATTAAGCGCATATTGCCCATAGACATATTAATTTGGCTTGAGGAGCACCCAACTAGTGCTAGCCCAGAAACCGTAGTTAATAGTAGAATTTTTTTCATGGAAACCTCCATAATCAGCAATGCTCGCTAGGATAAACCTATTATGTATTTGCTGTGGAGAATGCGGTGCTTTTAAAAGGAAGAGACATGTTTAACGCTATTTTGGTAAATAAGGATGAACAAGCTTATCGGGCTGAGCTTACTCGGGTTGATGAGGCAAGCTTACCTGAGGGTGATGTCAGGGTGAAGGTGCTTTATTCCACACTAAATTACAAAGACGGTTTGGCAATTACTGGCAAAGGTCCAGTGGTACGTAGCTTTCCTATGGTTCCGGGCATTGATTTTGCAGGTGAGGTTCTGGAGAGTACTAGTCCAGAATTTAAGGCTGGGGATATGGTGCTCCTAAATGGTTGGGGTGTTGGAGAAGGGCATTGGGGTGGGTTAGCGCAGCAAGCACGCGTCAAGTCAGAGTGGCTTATTCCGCTCCCAAAAGGTTTTACTGCTAAGCAAGCCCTAGCTATTGGTACCGCTGGCTATACCGCAATGCTGTGTGTGATGGCTTTACAAAAGCATGGCTTGAAACCAAGCGATGGCGAGGTATTGGTGACTGGTGCTGCTGGTGGAGTGGGTAGTTTCGCTATTACTTTATTAAGCAAATTGGGTTTTACCGTTGTGGCCAGTACAGGACGCATGTCTGAGGCTGAGTATTTGAAAAAATTGGGTGCTAGCGAAGTGATTGATCGTGCTGCATTGTCGGCTCCTGGCAAGCCCTTAGCTAAAGAGCGCTGGGCGGCAGTGGTGGATAGTGTTGGCAGTCATACTTTGGCTAACGCCTGTGCGCAAACCAAAAGCGACGGTGCGGTTGCTGCTTGCGGATTAGCTCAGGGAATGGATTTTCCATCGACTGTTGCGCCATTCATTTTGCGTGGTGTGACTTTGTATGGCATCAATAGCGTGACAGTTCCAAAAGCCAAACGCATTGCCGCCTATGAGCAATTGAGCAAGCTGGTCGACCTTAAAACCTTAGAAGAGATCTCTCACGAAATTAGCCTAGAAGATTCATTAAAGTATGCTGCAGAACTTATGGCTGGCAATGTGCGTGGTCGTTTAATTGTGGATGTCAATAAATAAGCAATTGTTAATTGGCAAGGCTTACTGTGGTGCTTGCGGTTTGCGCGTTTCCAGATTTTTCCAGACCTCAAGCTTGTCAGCGTTAGAAAGTTCAGACCAGCCTGCAATCTCCGTTAGAGTGCGATAGCAGCCACGGCAAAAACCAGTTTCTGGGTTGATGTCGCACCAGTTGATGCAAGGCGATGGAACTGTTGTCAAAGCAAACCTAGAATAGAAATAGATGAATACCAAAAACCAATCCAGCGATCTTAGTCCTATTCATTATCCCTTAGCCGATGCTTTGCCGGAAGTGGGGGGTTCGATGGAGGTCGCGTCTGGTGTTCGTTGGTTGCGGATGCGTCTACCATTTGCTTTAGACCACATCAACCTATGGCTGCTGCGTGATGAATTTGAAGGTGTTCAGGGCTGGACAATCATTGATTGCGGCATTGCCAATGAAGAGACAAAAGCAGCATGGGATCAGATCTTTGCTACTCAGCTAGAGGGCTTGCCGGTGCTGAGGGTGATTGTGACTCATATGCATCCAGACCACGTGGGACTCTCGCAATGGCTTTGCGAAAAATGGAATGCACCGCTCTGGATTTCTATGACGGATTATTTAACTGCGCAATGGCTAAGCCATAAAGAGGGTGGTGCTGCGGTTGGTGCGCGAGCTGGAGGCGGTGGTTCTGCAGACCATTTTCAGAAGCATGGACTCATTGCACCTGAAGATTTGGAAAAAATTCGGGCGCGCTCCAATTACTACAGCAACATGGTTCCGGGTGTACCGCGGCAATATCGTCGCATCATCGATGGCGAAATGGTTTTGATTGGTGGACATGAGTGGCAAGTAATTATGGGATTTGGACATGCGCCTGAGCATGCTTCACTATTTTGTAAAGATTTAGGCGTGTTGATTTCTGGGGATATGTTGTTGCCACGCATCTCCACCAATGTCAGTGTCTACGATGCGGATCCTGATGCAGATCCTCTTGGTTTATATCTGAGCTCTTTAGATCGATATCTACCGCTACCCGACGAGACTCTCGTGCTGCCATCGCATGGCAAGCCATTTACAGGAATGAAGCCACGGATTGATCAGCTGAAAGCGCATCACGATGAGCGCTTGGCAGAAACGCTTGGGGCATGTAAAAAACCGGCAACTGCTCGAGAGATAGTGCCGGTTTTATTTAAGCGTGAATTAGATATTCACCAAATGACATTTGCTATGGGTGAGGCTATTGCTCACCTGAATTACCTACTTCGTCGAGGAAAGTTGAGTCGCCAGCTTTGCGACGACGGCGTGTTGCGGTTTTGCGTGGTTTAGCGGCTTTTGTTCCGGAGTCTTCGGAGGCTCCCCCGGTAGCAGCGGCCGCAGTAGCTGAGACAGCATCGCCAAAAGACTTAAGTGCCATCATGGTGGCATGTTGCACTTCTAGACCCTGAATGGTGGACTTTAAGATGTTGAGATTGAGGTTCAGCCAGTTTTCAACGCTTTTGAGGTCCTTGATACGCTTTTCTAGCTCATCGGTATCCAAGCCTGGAAATGCTGAGCCGAAGCCCCCGGCAGCCTTGGAGGCGTCTGTGGTGAAGGGGAATTGACCTGGCATCTGCCCAGCTGCCCCCTGGCCCCACATAGTTTTCATCATTTCAAGGCTTTGATTAAATTCAGGGATAGTTCCAAACATAGGGCGGGCTCCGGGTCAGATAAAAGTGGCTTATTGCCAATACAATAAGAGATTCTAGAGATTAATCCCGGTTAAGCAATGCAATCTAATGGTTTATCCCAGCCCTACACCCGTGGTCAGGCACTTCCTGAGCTACTGAAGCAGCGCATTCTGATTTTGGATGGCGCTATGGGCACCATGATTCAGCAATACAAGCTGAATGAGGCGGATTACCGCGGATTGCCCGCAAGCACTCGCTTTGAAAATCATCCAGGCGATATCAAGGGCAATAATGAACTCTTAGTTCTCACGCAACCCCAAATCATCAGCAAGATTCATGAGCAGTATTTAGATGCGGGTGCAGACATTATTGAAACCAATACTTTTGGCGCTACTTCTGTAGCCCAAGAGGATTACAAAATGGCTGGCTTGGCTCGGGAGATGAACGTTGTCTCTGCTCAATTGGCTCGCGCTGCATGTGAAAAATACTCTACGCCAGATAAGCCACGTTTTGCAGCTGGCGCAATTGGACCCACTCCAAAGACGGCGAGTATTTCTCCGGATGTAAATGACCCGGGTGCGCGTAATGTAACGTTTGATGCATTACGAGCTTCCTATCGCGAACAGATTGAAGGCCTCTTTGAAGGTGGTGTTGATTTATTTTTAGTCGAAACAATTTTCGACACACTCAATGCCAAAGCTGCATTGTTTGCCTTGGATGAATTCTTTGAAGAAACTGGTGAGCGTTTGCCGGTAATGATTTCAGGAACGGTGACTGACGCTTCTGGTCGCATCTTGTCGGGGCAAACCGTTGAGGCGTTTTGGAATAGCTTGCGCCACATCAAGCCGCTGACCTTTGGCTTGAACTGCGCCTTAGGTGCAGCGCTGATGCGTCCTTATATTGCTGAGCTTGCTCGCATTTGTGATGCCGCCGTATCCTGCTATCCCAATGCGGGCTTACCTAATCCAATGAGTGACACTGGCTTTGATGAAACCCCAGACATTACTTCTAGCTTGGTTGATGGCTTTGCAAAAGATGGCTTAGTTAATCTCGTAGGTGGTTGCTGTGGAACGACGCCAGATCATATTCGTGCGATCGCGAATGCAGTTGCCAAGCGTAAGCCGCGCGCCTTCTATCGCGAGAGCGTGGAGGCAACCGCATGAGCAAGACTATCAAGCTAATGCCACCCATGAAGCTTTCAGGCTTAGAGCCTTTCAATGTCACGGCTGATGTAGGCTTTGTCAATATTGGTGAGCGTACAAACGTCACGGGCTCAAAAGCATTTGCGCGCATGATTTTGAATAATCAATTTGATGAAGCTTTAGTAGTTGCAAGACAGCAAGTTGAGAATGGTGCTCAAGTCATTGACATCAATATGGATGAGGCGATGTTGGATTCGGAAGCGGCGATGACACGCTTCTTGAATTTAATTGCTTCAGAGCCAGACATTGCTCGTGTACCAATCATGATCGACTCCTCTAAATGGAGTGTGATTGAGGCTGGTTTGAAATGTATTCAAGGAAAACCGATTGTTAATTCAATCTCTCTCAAAGAAGGTGAAGAGCCTTTCAGAAAACAAGCGCGTCTGATTCGGCGTTACGGTGCGGCATCTGTAGTGATGGCATTTGATGAAGTGGGCCAAGCAGATACTTTCAAGCGCAAGACAGAAATTTGCCAGCGTTGCTATCAAATTCTCGTTAACGAGATTGGCTTTCCAGCAGAAGATATTATTTTTGATCCCAATATTTTTGCCATTGCGACTGGTATTGAAGAGCATGACAACTATGCAGTAGATTTCATTAACGCTACTCGTTGGATTAAAGAAAATCTGCCGGGCGCAAAGGTGAGTGGTGGTGTTTCTAATGTCAGCTTCTCATTCCGCGGTAACGATCGTGTGCGAGAGGCTATTCATACCGTGTTCCTGTATCACGCTATTCAGGCGGGTATGGATATGGGTATTGTCAATGCAGGACAGCTCGGCGTATATGCAGACCTAGACCCTGAATTGCGTGAGCGCGTTGAAGATGTGGTGCTTAACCGCTTTAAAGAAAAAGACGGCAAGACTCCAACGGAGCGCTTGCTAGATATTGCTGACCAATTTAAGGGCGGTGGCGCAAAGCAGGTGGAGAACTTAGTCTGGCGTGAATCCCCAGTGCGTGAGCGTTTAACTCATGCACTAGTACATGGCATCACTACTTTTATTGAAGAAGATACTGAGGAGCTGCGTGCACAAATTATGGGTGCGGGCGGTCGTCCGATCGAGGTTATTGAAGGCCCTCTAATGGATGGTATGAATGTCGTCGGTGACTTGTTTGGTGCCGGTAAGATGTTCTTGCCGCAAGTAGTGAAGAGTGCGCGCGTAATGAAACAAGCGGTAGCGATCTTGATTCCTTATATTGAGGAAGAAAAACGCCTGCATATTGCCTCTGGTGGCGAAGCGAAAGCCAAGGGCAAGATTGTGATGGCGACCGTTAAAGGTGACGTGCACGATATTGGAAAAAACATTGTGACGGTGGTGTTGCAATGTAATAACTTTGAAGTTGCCAATATGGGTGTGATGGTGCCTTGCGCAGAAATTCTGAAACGTGCCAAAGAAGAAAAAGCAGACATTGTTGGACTGTCTGGTTTGATTACCCCATCTTTAGAAGAGATGACCTACGTTGCTCAAGAGATGCAGCGTGATGACTATTTCCGTGAACGTCAAATTCCATTGATGATTGGTGGTGCTACCACTTCTCGTGTGCATACCGCGGTGAAGATTGCGCCACATTATGATGGCCCTGTGGTCTATGTGCCTGATGCATCCCGCTCTGTGTCAGTAGCCTCGAGTTTGCTATCAGATGAAAGTGCTAAGAAATTTATTCAAGATCTGCGCGATGACTATGTACGTATTCGTGAGCAACATGCTAACAAGAAAGCATCGCCAACCATCTCTTTAGAGGCTGCACGTAAGAATCGCGAGCTTATTGATTGGGCTAGTTATGTGCCTGAGAAGCCGAAGTTTATTGGGCGCCGTGTTTTCAAGAACTTTTCTCTAAGTGATATTGCTAAATACATTGACTGGACGCCATTCTTTCAGACTTGGGATTTGGCTGGTAAGTTTCCAGCAATCTTGGATGATGAAATCGTCGGCGTAGAAGCTCGTAAAGTATTTGAAGATGGCCAGGCGCTACTGGATAAATTGATCAAAGGTCAGTGGTTACAAGCTGATGCTGTAGTGGCCTTCTACCCAGCAAACGCAATTGGTGATGACATCGTCTTGTACAGCGACGAATCTCGCGAGCATCCAGTATTTGTTTGGCATAACTTGCGTCAGCAGGCCGAGCGTCCAGTTATCGATGGTGTCCGCCGGCCTAATCGCTGTTTGGCAGATTATGTTGCTCCAAAAGATTCCAAGGTGGCTGATTACCTAGGCTGTTTTGCGGTTACAACTGGTCACGGCGTTGAGAAAAAAGTTGCTGAGTTTCATGCAAAGCATGATGATTACAGTGCAATCATGTTGCAATCCTTGGCCGACCGTTTAGCGGAAGCATTTGCAGAGTTAATGCATCACCGCGTTCGCACTGATCTGTGGGGTTATGCAACTGATGAGATTTTGACGAATGATCAAATGATCAATGAGGAATACCGCGGAATCCGTCCGGCGCCAGGTTATCCAGCTTGCCCTGCGCATGAGGTGAAAAAAGATTTATTGCGCGTCATTGGTTCAGAGGATATTGGTATGACCTTGACCGAATCGATGGCCATGAATCCAGCTTCCAGCGTCAGTGGCTTTTATCTGGCGCATCCAGATGCACGTTATTTCAATGTGGGTAAGTTGTCAGTAGACCAGATTGAGGATCTTGCTAAGCGTCGCAATGAGTCTGTTGAAGACATCCGTCGCCAGCTGGCAAGCTCAATAGATTAAATTGGGTTTGCTTGGAGTCTAGGAGAGTGGGATCGGCGCTTAAACGCCCCACATCACCGGCTCATCTTTGGTTTTGGCTTGTTTCATGAGCTCTAGGAAGGGGTAGGCACGTTGCCCCAATCTATCCGCCAGCTTCGGCTTTTCAGCATGTTCTTTGCCAGCCTCATTACTTTTGGCTCGATCTTCCAGATCTTTCAGAATAGCGGTTTCTAGAGCGATGATGAGGGTTGGTAGTTGTTCAACCGTCAAAATCCCTCTAGGCTCTAACGGGCGGCCTAAAATTTCAAAGATTCGCTGGGTCAGATCAGCCAGCATGATGACGTCAGGACCCGCTTTGGAGCGAAATTGATAGATCATTTCAATAGCTTACCACCTGATAAACTCACTTATCTATGTTGTTAACTAATAAAAATCGTTTAATTGAAATGCTCAGTGCAGCTCTCCAGGGTTTGGCTCAGGAGCGTGGCTTGGGCGATGCCCCTGCACCTCGCTTAGAGCGTCCTAAAGCTGTAGACCATGGCGATGTCGCTTGTAATATTGCTCTCCAGCTTTCCAAGGCTTGGAAGCTGAATCCTAGGGAATTAGCGCAAGCACTGGTTGAGCGTTTAGAGCAGCAGCCCGGCTATGGCGATCTCATTGCCTCTTGCGAAATCGCGGGGCCTGGATTTATTAACTTTCGCCTGAGCAGCGCCGCTAAAACTGCGGTGGTGCAAGAGGTTCTCGCGGCAGGATCCCGTTTTGGTCAGCTAGCTCCAGAAGCAGCTCCAGTCTCTAGCGCCATGATTGAGTTTGTATCAGCCAACCCGACTGGCCCGTTACATGTTGGTCATGGTCGTCAAGCCGCACTAGGTGATGCCTTGGCAAACTTATTGGCAACTCAGGGCATTCAGGTGCACCGTGAGTTTTATTACAACGATGCTGGAGTGCAGATCGCGAATTTGGCGCTCTCAGTACAGGCTCGATTAAATGGACTTAAACCAGGTGATGCTGCTTGGCCAGAGAGTGCTTACAACGGTGAGTACATTGCCGAAATTGCCTCTGCTTTTAAGGCTTCACCTGAATATAAAGATGAGCTTGAAGCCATTCGTCAATTTGCGGTGGCGTATTTGCGTAATGAACAAGATATCGATTTAAAAACATTTGGTGTGAAGTTTGATTGCTACTACTTAGAGTCTTCCTTGTATACCGATGGTAGTGTTGCAAAGATTGTTGAAGAGTTGCAAAGCATCGGTAAGACCTATGAGTCTGAAGGTGCACTTTGGCTTAAGACAACAGATGATGGTGATGATAAAGATCGCGTTATGCGTAAGTCAGATGGCAGCTTTACTTATTTTGTGCCGGATGTCGCCTATCACACCAGCAAATGGAATCGTGGCTTTGAAAAAGTGATTAACGTCCAAGGAAGTGATCACCATGGCACGATCGCCCGCGTGCGCTCAGGCTTGCAGGGCGTGGCGCAGAAGCGTGGTTGGGATATTCCAAAAACCTACCCTGACTATGTATTGCACAAGATGGTGACAGTGATGCGCCATGGTGAAGAGGTGAAAATTTCTAAACGTGCAGGATCTTATGTAACTGTGCGTGACTTAGTCGAGTGGTCCGGTGGTGTTACGCCAGAAATGGCCGCTGATGAGCGTGAGCTTGCGCTACAGCGTGGACGTGATGCGGTACGTTTCTTCCTGATCTCCCGCAAGGCTGATACCGAGTTTGTATTTGATGTTGATCTAGCATTGCAGCAAAATGATGAGAACCCCGTGTTCTATGTGCAATACGCCCATGCCCGCATTTGCTCAATCTTGACTCAATGGGGTGGACAAGTTTCTGACCTTAAGAGTGCCGACCTTTCTTTATTGCAAAGCAAGGCCTCAGATCATCTCCTGCGTCGTTTAGCTGAATATCCAGAAATGCTCACGGATGCCGCTGCAGACTTAGCCCCACACGCTTTAGCTTTTTACCTACGTGATTTGGCTGGAGACTTCCATACTTTTTACAACGCAGATCGCGTTTTGGTGGATGACCCTGCATTGAAGCTAGCTCGTCTGGCATTACTTTCTGCGACGCGTCAGGTGCTTGAAAATGGATTAAAAGTATTAGGTGTTTCAGCACCCGCTAAGATGTAGGCTGTATTCATTGCTAGCGCTTAAGTGGTAAAAAGAAGGATGGGGACACGATGAAAAAAAATAATCAACACACCAGCTTTGCTCCAAAGGTAAAACCTGCGAGCCCAGAATATGGCGGCACTATCCTTGGCTTCATTTTGGGCCTTGGAGTTGGTCTAGGCGTTGCTTTTGTGATTGCTTTTTATCTTTCAAAAAATACACCCCAAGAGCGCCCCGGAGTTAGAGCCCCCAATCTCCCTTTAACAATTAAGTCGGGACCAGCACCTGCTGAAGGTGAAGCAGTTGCTCCAGCGGAGGCTCTAGATTTGAATAAGCCTTTGCAAGGCAAGTCGGCAGCACCTTCCGCTAATGTCCCAGACCCAATCGCTGATTTGGCTAACGGTAAAAAGCCCGTTGAAGCGGCTCCAGCCCCTGCCGTAAAATCCGATGTAATTTATTTCCTACAAGTAGGTGCCTTTAATAAGCGGGCTGATGCAGATGCACAAAAAGCCAGTCTAGCTATTCAGGGGATTCAGTCGCAATTAAGTGAAATTAGTAGTGAGGGCAACACACTCTGGCGCGTCCGTGTTGGTCCATACAATAGCGTCGAAGAAAGCAATCCCGTGCGAGATAAGTTAAATGGCATGGGCATTAAACCGAGCGTTATTAAATCTAGCAAATCATGATTACATTATCGAAGTCTAAGCGAGCCCTCTTATCTGCCGCCATTCTTGGTCTGGCATTCTCATTTTCAAACCTGGCTGCTGCGCAAAGCCCAAAAATTGAAGAAGGCTTTGATTACCGTGTTCTACCTATCCCTCAACCAGTTGAGTCTAAGGGTAAGGTTGAAGTCATCGAGTTTTTTTGGTACGGTTGCCCACATTGCTATGACTTTGAGCCAGAGCTCAATGCGTGGCTGAAGCGCCAACCAAAAGATGTCACTTTCCGCAAAGTTCCCGTTGCCTTTCGTGATGACTTTATGCCGCACAGCCAGTTGTTCTATGCCTTAGAGGCTATGGGTAAGGGCGAGGCGATGAATGACAAAGTCATGTACGCCATGCATAAAGAAAACAAACGTCTCATGACGGAAAATGAGATTGCAGATTGGGTTGCTTCTCAAGGTATCGATCGCAATACTTTCTTAGCTACCTATCGTTCGTTTGCTGTTGTATCTAAAGCACGCGCTGCGAGACAGATGACTGATGCCTATCGTATTGATGGTGTGCCAACTATTGTTATGCAGGGTCGCTATGTCACTTCCCCATCAATTGCCGGAACTAAAGCTAAAGCGATTGCTGTAATGGATTATCTGGAGCAAAAAATCCGCAAAGATAAGTACAAGTAACCCAGAGTCTTAGATTTTGACGAAGCGTCGTACGATCCAGAAGTAAAGAGGGTAAGGCAGGATTCTGAGAAACTTTAAGAATCCTGAAAACCGCTTAGGGAAGTGAATATCAAATTCTCCCGCTTGAATTCCGTTCAGGATTTCTTTAGCAGCCTCATCAGCAGTAATGAGTGCTGGCATCTCAAAATCATTTTGAGCGGTAGCTTCGGTTGCCACAAATCCTGGTGAAATCATGTGCACGCTCACTCCCTGCGGGAGTAAGTCGTAGTACAGGGTTTCGCAGAAATTAATAATTCCTGCTTTACTCGGTCCATAGGCTAAGGCTTTTGGTAATCCGCTGTATCCAGCTACGCTACCCACGATGGCAATGTGACCGGCATGCTCTTTGAGCATGTTGGGCAAAACAAGGCTGACAGCTCTCATGGGGCCAAGTAGGTTGGCATCAATGGTTTTTTGCGCAACTTCAAACTCAAAATTATCGGCGCGTAAAGGGGTATACACACCCGAAACAAACAGCATTAGGTCTAAGCCACCCCAGGCACCCAGGATTCCTTGGTAAGCAGAAATGAGCTGTTCATGCTGGGTCACATCTAACGGGACAACTAAGGCTTGCCCCGGCTCTGCGGATTGTGCAATTGCATTGAGCCTCTCAGCACGACGACTAGAGAGGGCAACTTTTGCGCCCGCCTTGATAAAGGCTTGTGTGCAGGCCTCACCAATTCCGCTGGAGGCGCCAATAATCCAAATCCGTTGATTTACGAATGAATCAATCCCTTTTTGTTTCATGGGCGCAGGGCATCACTTGAGCGAACACCGTCTTGGTGTTTAAGGGTGTACTGAACGACATCAATATTCTTTTCTGAGAATCCAGCTGCACAGTACATGAGATAGAAATTCCAGAGTCGAATAAAGGCCTCATCAAATCCAAGATGATAAATTTCTTCAATCTTGTGATTAAAGCTATCACGCCATAAACATAAAGTTTTGGCATAGTCAGCACCAAATGCAAACTCTGCTTCAACTTCTAAGCCTGCGCCAGCCGCTGCAGCTTTGAATTTAGAGGGCGAAGGTAGCATGCCCCCCGGGAAAACATACTGTTGAATGAAGTCGGTGCTGTGGCGATAGCGATCAAATAAGTCTTCCGCTATGACGATGGTTTGGATGCAAGCTCGGCCACCTGCTTTTAGCCGCTTTGCAATAGTTTGGAAGTATTCGCTCCAATGATTTTCACCAACTGCTTCAAACATTTCAATGGAGGCAATGCCATCAAATTGTTCATTACAGTCTCGATAGTCCTGAAGACGCACTTCGAATTGCTGGGCGCTATTGATTTCCGTAGCAACGTTTTGAAGTCGGGTATCTGCAAAAGCCTTTTGTGCCGTTGATAAAGTCAGGCCGGTAACTTGATTGCCGTTCCGTAAGGCCTCTTCCATAAAGCCACCCCAACCACAGCCAATTTCTAGGAGTTGATCGCCTGGCTTGGTATGTATGGAATCTAAAATACGCTTGATCTTGGCACGCTGCGCATCCATCAGGGATTGTTTGTCACCTTCAGAGAACCAGGCGCTTGAATAGCTCATGGTGGGATCTAGCCAAAGACTGTAGAAGGCATTTCCTAAATCATAATGCGCATGAATATTTTTACGACTTCCAGATTTGGAGTTATCTCTAAACCAATGCCTCAGGCGATACGCTATAGATCCTAGCCAGCTTCCGTAGATTGCCTTTTCTAGGATGTTGCGATTTCGAATAGCCAATTCCAGAACGGCTTTGAGATCAGGTGTATTCCATTCACCCCGAATATAGCTCTCAGCAAAGCCAATATCCCCATGAGATAAAACTTGCTTAAATACAGACCAATCTAAAACTTGGATTTCTGCATGCAGTTGATCTGATCGATTTCCAAATTCTTTGATTTCTTTATTTGGTAGGGTGAGTAGCAAATGCCCACTGCGTAATTGCCCCAAAAGAGATAAAAGGGTTTCTGTGCTTGAGCGGTATTGTTGCTTTTTGGATTCGCGCTTCTCATGGAGAGAGAAGGTTAGGCGAGACAACAGTGATTGGCCAGGGCGATTCATCGGGTAATTTCAAGTTCTGGTGGTTTAGGTTTTGAATGAAAGGGTACACCTTTTAACCATAATTTCAATGCCTGCCAATGAATTCGGCCAATGACACCCAAGCTCATCAGTGGGTAGCGAAGGAAGGCAAGATACAGGGTGCTCTTATTCAGGGGCTGAGCTAGTCCGCTGATGCTCGTATTAATCAATGGGGCGCCATCTTCATGAAGTTCAATCCGACAAACGATATTCTGCTTTGAATTGCTGTCCTGGGGAAATAAAAAGCGGAAGTGGTATTCCCCACGTACGTCACAGAAAGGTGATACATGGAAAACTTTCGTACTTACCAAGGTCTCCCCGGATTGCAAGGCTTTGCCAGAGTCATGATTGAGTAAGTAGCAGTGCCGTTCACCAAAGGTGTTATTAACCTCGGCTAATACAGCTTGAACTTGGCCATTTGCTTGAGTGCAGATCCAAAAGCTCACAGGATTGAAGACGTAGCCTAGCACTCGCGGGAAGGTTTGTAACCAAATCTCACCATCAACATGCTGAATATGATTTTCCTTGAGGATCGCTTCAAGCCAGGATAGGCTATCCGCATTACCCAATCCATGATCTTGGTCGAAGAATGAGAAGAGTCCGAACTGATTGTCTTTAAGGCCGTGCTTGCTGAGTAGTTTTGGGTCACTTCTGCGCGCACGCATCGGAATAGATAAGGTGAATACGCCATAGCCAAAAGCGTTCTTGGCGGGGCGAAAGCGCCGATGCTTCACCACGCCAAAATTAATCGTTGGCAAACTCATTTACTGAGCATCTTTAATGGAACTGGGTAAAACACGATGAGCAATTTTTTCCATTAGATCCATCGCTACTAATTCACCTGAGCGAAGGCCATCTTCGTGAAAGCCAAAGCCAGTCCATGCACCACAATACCAAATTGAGGAATTGCCCTGAATCAGGGGTAGCTCTTTTTGCGCCTGAACGGCGCGCATATCAAAGACTGGATGCGAGTAGTGAATTTCCTCGTGCACCAATTTTGGATTCGGATCAGTCAGTGGGTTCAAGCTCACAATAATCTGTTTATTCTTGAATGCTTTCGGTAGCGGCTGTAGGCGGTTAATTAAATAATTCACGCTGACGTGTTGTTGTGCAGTTGGTGTTGTGCCGGATTTTGCAGTGTAGTTCCAAGCCGCCCAACAGCGCTCTGTAGCTGGTAAGAAATTAATATCTGTATGCAAAATTGCACGATTTTTTTGATAAGGCACTGAGGCCAAAATATTGCGAGCATCTTGGTCAATTCCGTGGACCAGCTCTAAAGTCTGATCGCTATGACAAGCCATAACTACTTCATCAAACCAGTGTGATCCTGTTGAAGTAACGACTTCCACTTGAGAGTTTTCAGATTGACTGGCATTGACACGAGAAACGGATTCACGCACAAATTGGACTCGATATTTCTCCAGGGCCGCTACTAAAAGCTTCACATACTCTCGCGAGCCGCCTTTCACAGTAAGCCATTGCGGGCGATTTTGAATTTGCAAGAGGCCATGGTTGTGACAGAAGCGAACCATGGTTTGAATCGGAAACTCTAGCATCTGTTCAACGGAACATGACCAAATTGCACCAATCATTGGTAAAAAATAATTCTCTCTGAAGCTAGTGCTAAAACGATTGCGATCTAGAAAATCTTTAATACGCTCATCTGGCTCTGAGAATTCAAGCTTGGCAGTAATTTGTTCTTCTGCGAGTCGAGTTGCGAGACGATTGAAGCGCAGGATGTCATAAGCCATTCTCCAAAATGACAGTGAGAACAGATTGCTTCTTTGTCCAAAGAAAGAATTGAGATCGTTACCAGCCCACTCAATCTTTTTGCTGCGTCCAGTTTTTTCGCCAGCATCGATTGATACTGAAAAAGACATTTCTGATGGTGCAATCGGTACCTGAATTTCCTCAAACAGACGAACTAAGCGGGGATAGGTTTTACGATTAAATACCAAGAATCCAGTATCGACCCCGTAGCTCGTCTTACCTTGAGGAGTTTCTAATGTGAGGTCTACTGTATTGCTATGGCCGCCAATATGATTGCCGCCTTCGAATATGGTGAGATCTAAATCTGGGTGCTGTCTTAATGCATAGGCGCACCCTAATCCAGAAATACCGGCGCCAATGATGGCAACTTTTTTCTTACCCACTAAATTTTCTCTCCAAGAAGTTTTTCTATTTCGCCAGTAATGCTGCTGCTGTTTGGTTTAGTCATACTGCCATATGAGTCCACAACATTGCCGTTACGATCAATGAGGTACTTATAAAAATTCCATTTAGGTGTTGTGCCAGTCTTGGCAATGAGCATTTTAAATAGAGGATTGGGATTGCTTCCACTCACTGAGCTCTTTGCAAACATCGGAAACTTCACGTCATAGGTATTTTTGCAGAATTCGGCAATATCTTTATTGCTGCCAGGCTCCTGTTGACCAAAATCATTAGATGGAAACCCCAATACAACTAAGCCGCGATCTTTATATTTGGCATACAGTTTCTCAAGGCCTTCATATTGACTGGTAAAGCCGCAAAAACTAGCTGTATTAACAACCAGAATGACTTTGCCTTGATATTGGCAGAGGTTTTGAGGGGCCTCATCCTGCAATCTTGGAAAGGTATGGGATAGCAGGGGACTGCAACTGGCCGAGGCTGCAGGAGCCGCTTTTGCGAATTGAATTGTAGGTAGCAACAAAAGTAGAGCCAGTAAGTAGCTCGGCATATTGCGAATCATCTTGAACCTTTAGATGGGGCTGGGATATCCAAGTCTAAGACATTCTGGCAAATATCGTTGAGCCCAGCTCAATGCCATTAATATGACGTTATGAGTCCTTTACCTTCATTTGAGTCCAAAGTCTGTGCCCCGTTAGAGCTCGAGGCTCGCATTGCTGCGCTTCCAAGGCCCCTGGTGTTCACGAATGGCGTCTTTGATATTTTGCATCGCGGTCACGCTAGTTACTTAGCTCAGGCACGAGCATTGGGTGCCAGTCTGGTGGTGGGGGTGAACTCGGATGCCTCAGTCAAGATGTTGGGTAAGGGTGATGACAGGCCTATTAATAGCGAGGCTGATCGCCAAGCTTTATTGGCGGCGCTGGAGAGCGTAGATTTAGCAGTGTTATTTACGGAGCAGACCCCTGTAAATTTGATTGCCAGAATTCATCCGGATATCTACGTTAAGGGCGGGGATTATGAAATCGATACCCTAGAAGAAACGCGCTTAGTGAAAACTTGGGGTGGCAAAGCGGTTGCCATTCCATTTTTATATGAGCGCTCTACAACAACGCTATTGGGCAAGATTCGTACTAACTAATTCTGACTAATTAAGGCTGACTAGTATTCAAAGATTTTGTAAGAGCCAAGCCCAAATTCCGCGCAGCACCAAGCCTTCAATAGGCTCAATAGGCAGTGCTGCTAGCTCAGGAAATTGTTTAATTTCATTGGCTAAAATTTTTGCATTGCCGCCATCAAGCCAAATTCGTTCGACTGGATGATTCATAGCTTTGGCTAAATAGACTGCACGCAGTATTGCCCCAATTTGTGCTGCATCACAACCGCCAGTTATGGCTTCATCTGTTGTTGTGCCAAAGCTTGCTTGAGTTTCAGGATTGTTAGCGCGCATTGCTAATGGGAGTTGAGCCGTATTTTGCTGGAGACTTTCTTGCATCAGTGTGAGGCCTGGCAAGATCCAGCCGCCGTAATGAACGCCATTGCCACCCAGTAAGTCAATAGTTGTGGCTGTACCAGCACTAATCACCAGCGTGTTGGTATTTGAGAGTGCTCTTGCGCCAATTAATGCGGCCCATCGGTCTGCGCCCAGCTTGCTTGGGTCTTGATAGAGTGTGCGAACACCATCGTAAGAACTGCTACCTGTAAATTGCTTCCATTCAAGATCTTGCCATTGCGGAAAGAGCTTGCGCAAATTATCAATGGCTGCATCACCCGCCACACAAGAAAATCCAATCGCATCGGGCTTAGGCAAGGTTTTGGAAATATAGTCAGAGAGCTCAGCACGCAGCTCTGGTGATTGAAAAGATTTAGTGCTAATCGATCCAGAGTACGCCCACAGTTTTTTATTGCGATCTGCAATGTTTTGTGTAGATTCGACAGCGGCCCACTTAAGCCGGGTGTTGCCAAGATCAAATACTAAATACAGACTCATGGTTGAACTCGCAAAGAAACATCGCCTGCATGAATGGCAATTAATTTGTCATGCTGCTTGAGGATAAGCGCGCCAGTTGCATCAACCCCGGAAGAAATTCCGGTGATGGATTCTTTACCAGCGCCTGATATACAAACAGATTGGCCGTTAAAGGCATCCCACCGCTCCCACGAATTCTTAAAATAGCCAAATCCATTTTGGTCAAACTGAGCCAAATATTTCTCAAAGGACTCAATGAGTTTTAGCCAAACAAACTCAGTATCAGGAAGCGCTCTTTGGTGAGGCATGAGTTGCTCCAACGCAGCAACCCCAAAAGGGGTTTGTCCTTCTAGGCTTTTTTCAATCAGCGCTGCATTACGTAAGTTGAGACCCAGCCCGATCACCATCCAGGTGGGCGAGCTTGGGTTACTCTGTCCCCCTTCAATGAGGATGCCGCCAAGCTTGGCATTGTTAAGCAGTAAATCATTGGGCCACTTCAGTTGTAAGCCTTGTTGATGCAATGCATCCTCGCTGAGACCTAGTGCTGCGGCAATTCCAGAAATAACCGCTAAGCCAATAACAAGACTAAGCCCACTCAGTTCATTAGGACGTTTATGAAAAGGGTGGGCTAAGGAAAAGCACAGAGTGTCTTCGGGATTGGAAAGCCAAGCTCTTCCAGCTCTACCTTTACCGGCGGTCTGCTCTTGGGCAATGCGGGCAATGGGATCAATTAATTCCCCGGCGCGCCAACGGGCCAATAAATCATCATTAGTTGATTTGGTGGTGGCAACGCGCTCCAGTATGCAATTCGTACTCATTTGCCTATTGTAGAAAGATCTGACCAGGCTGACCTAGAATGGTGGAATGCATCACGATGATCAGCGTCCTCGCAAGTTTGTTTGGCCACTCCAGGCAATGCCTTTGGCCAGAGCTATTAGCTTGAGCTATGCGCTGTTAATCATTTATGTCAGCCTAAATCCTTTTGATTTCAACTTTGATAATGGCATAGCCCCCTGGGCGTGGTTGGATGCCCCCTTGCCCCGCTTTATTACGCTCTTTGATGTCTCGGTCAATATCTTGGCTTATATCCCCTTGGGATTTTTGCTGGTCTTTGCTTGTTACCCGCGTTGGCGTAATTTTGTTGCCCTAGGCATTGCATTGAGCTTTAGTGCAGCACTGGCTTTCAGTGTGGAGTCTTTACAAACTTGGCTGCCTACCCGCATTCCGAGCCAAATGGATTGGTGGGCCAATGTCTTGGGTGGCTTGATGGGTGGTTTATTGGCAATTCCCCTGGGTCCGCAGTGGCTCTCTGGCAGTGTAGTACGCCGTCGTTTTGACCAGTGGTTTGGTTTGAATTGGGCTGCTTGCGCCTTATTTCTACTCTTTCCTTGGGCCCAGATTTACCCCCAAAGCTCTTGGTTAGGCACCGGTGTATGGGGGCATGCGATCTTCGCCTCAGTCGACTGGGGAACCATGGTCGTCAACCACGTCGTTCAGGAATCGATCATTACGGCCATTTGTTGGCTTGGTACTGGACTCTTGCTATCACTGGGTATGCGTACAAAAGCGCCCCAGTGGAAAATCTTAAATGGCCTGCTTTGTTTCACTGTTTTGATCAAGATTGCCTTTACTGCATTGCAATTTGGGGCGGAGTTTAGCTTGCTATGGCTTACTGCGGGGGCCATTTGGGGGATGGTGTTGGGAAGTCTATTGCTGAAATGGACTCTCCAATTTTCTGAATCCAATAAAACCTGGCTTGCGATTGCTTGCTTGCTGAGTGCCACTCTGGCAATTAATCTTTTACCAGATAACCCTTATTTCATTCTGACACTGCGGCACTGGTACCAAGGCCGGCTATTACACTTTAATGAACTGATGCAGTGGGTTTCAGTAGTATGGTTGCCATTAGCTTTACTTTGGGTGCTCCGAAATCGGACTACTTTTAATTTAAAACCTTGATTAAGATTGCTTATGAGTTTCAAACACCACGTTTTTTTCTGCCTAAACCAGCGAAGTAATGGCGAAGATTGTTGTGATCGTCATAACGCTTTTGCATTATTTGACTATGCAAAAAAACGCGTAAAAGAGTTGGGATTATCTGGCCCAGGAAAAATCCGCATTAACAAGGCAGGATGTTTAGATCGTTGCGCTGATGGCCCTGTGGCGGTGATTTACCCAGAGGGTATTTGGTATACCTTTGTGGATACTGAAGACATTGAAGAAATTATTCAGTCTCACTTAATACAAGGGCGTCCAGTCGATCGTCTGCAGTTGACTTAAAAGATTTTGGAAAGTTTCCGTCATGAATAGCCGTACAAAAATCATTCATATTGAAGGTGTCGTAGGTCAAATTGAAATGTCGATTGATCTGCCTGATGAATTAAAAAATAACCCTGATTTTTTGGTAAGGGGTTTAGCTTTAGTTGCGCATCCTCATCCACTGATGGGTGGAACAATGGACAACAAAGTTGCGCAAACGATGGCGCGTGCCTTTAATCAATTAGGTTACGTCAGTGTGCGTCCCAATTTTCGTGGAGTCGGGGCTACTGCCGGCGTGCATGATGACGGTGTTGGCGAGATGGAAGATTTGCTTCATGTCACTGATTGGATGCGCACCCCCTCGAGCTGGAATCAATTCGAAGCGACTTCACAACAAGCGTGGATTCAGACTGCAAATACCTTGCCTTTAGTGGTTTCCGGTTTTTCATTTGGCAGTTTTGTTGGGACCCATCTAGTGCAGCGCTTGGCAGAGCTAGGTCGCCCAGCTGAGCGACTCGTCATGGTAGGTAGTGCAGCGGGTAAGTGGGTCTTGGCGCCCGTTCCCGCTGATACGATTTTGATTCATGGTGAGGTGGATGAAACGATTCCCTTAATCGATGTATTAGATTGGGCGCGCCCCCAAGAGCTAACAGTTCAAGTGGTGCCTGGCGCAGATCATTTTTTCCACCGACGCTTACATTGCATTCGTAACATCATCACTGGCGCTTGGTTGGGCATGCCTGATCATCGTAAGCAATAAAGCACAAAGCAAATAAGAAGGATCAAAACATATGACTGAAGATAGAAAATCTCTTATTGAGTATCCATCCGAGTTTCCAATTAAGGTGATGGGTAAGGCTAATCCAGAATACTTGCCAGCAATCTTGCATATTGCCCGTCAATTTGACCCTAGCCTTGATGAGAGCAAGGTTGAGCAACGACCTTCTAAGGATGGCAATTATTTGGGCATTACTTTGCCGATCACTGCAACTAGCCGTGAGCAATTAGACGAGTTGTATCGCACACTATCCACGCACCCTCTGGTTAGCGTTGTTCTCTAAATTACTTGCATGAGTTTTTTGGTAAAACATTTAGGGGTAGCTGACTACGAGTCAACCTATCAAGCGATGCGAGATTTCACGCAGCAGCGAGATGGCGATACTCCAGATGAAATTTGGGTTCTTGAGCATCCCCCGGTATTTACTTTAGGTTTGGCAGGGGATGCAGGCAATTTGCACTCCCCAAGCAATCAAATCCCCTTGGTTCAGGTGGATCGGGGTGGTGAAATTACTTATCATGGGCCCGGGCAAATCGTGGTCTACCTGTTGCTCGATCTCAGGCGTTTGGGGATTTTTGTCAAAGAGCTTGTCTCCCGAATCGAGCAGGCTTTAATTGATACCCTAGCGGATTTCGATATTCAGGCAGAAAGACATGCTGGTGCACCGGGTATTTATATTGCCCAAGAGAGCGCAGTTTCATTGGAGTATCGGGGCGCAAAGATTGCTGCTTTGGGCCTTAAAGTCTCTAAAGGGTGCTCCTATCACGGGCTTGCCCTGAATGTATCTACCGATTTGGCTGCTTTTGCCCGTATTCATCCATGCGGCTATGAGGGCTTAAGGACGGTAGATATGCAAACCCTTGGTATCAAGGACAATATAGACATTATTAGCCAAACCCTTTTAGGGCATTTGCAAAAGCAACTGATTCCATCATGACCACCAATAAGCCGGATCTCGACCCTACTGCCAATAGTAATAGCCGGCAGGATCTTAATTACGATGCTTCGCGTAAGCAGAAGTCGAGTGAGAAAACTGCGCGTATTCCGATCAAGATCGTACCCCTGGAGCAGGTACTCAAAAAACCAGATTGGATTCGAGTAAAAGCTGCCTCTGGAAATTCCCGCTTCTCTGAGATTAAAAAAATTCTTCGTGAGAATGAGTTAGTAACGGTATGTGAAGAAGCAAGTTGCCCCAATATTGGTGAGTGCTTTGGTAAAGGTACCGCCACCTTCATGATCATGGGTGATAAATGTACGCGTCGTTGTCCATTTTGCGATGTTGGTCACGGCAGGCCGGATCCACTAGACGCTAAAGAGCCTGGCAATTTAGCCCGTACGATTGCTGCCCTGAAATTAAATTATGTGGTGATTACTAGTGTAGATCGTGATGATTTACGTGATGGTGGTGCCATGCACTATGTGGACTGCATTTCTCAATCAAGAGATCTCTCTCCAAGTACCCGCATTGAAGTCCTGGTTCCGGATTTTCGTGGCCGCTTAGATAAAGCTTTGGATATTTTTTCGGAGCATGCACCGCAAGGCCTACCTGACGTGATGAACCACAACCTAGAAACGGTTCCGCGCCTATATAAGGAGGCGCGACCCGGTGCCGACTACGCACACTCTTTAAAGTTGCTGAAGGATTTCAAAGAGCGTTTCCCGCATATTCCAACTAAGAGCGGTTTAATGGTTGGCTTGGGAGAAACTGATGAAGAAATTTTAGAAGTGATGCGCGATATGCGTGAACACAATATTGATATGCTGACTATTGGTCAGTATTTGGCCCCTTCAGGACATCACCTGCCAGTTCGTCGTTATGTGCACCCTGACGTCTTCAAGCGTTTTGAAGAAGAGGCTTATGCCATGGGCTTCTCACATGCCGCTGTGGGTGCAATGGTGCGCTCTAGCTACCATGCTGATCAACAAGCGCATAGTGCAGGCCTTGTCTAATCTTATGTTCCAAAAGTTTGGCGTAGTTATAGCGCTTGCATTTCTTCTTACCGCTTGCAGTCCTAAGTTAGATTGGCGGACTGTGCAGTCTCCTCAAGAACGCTACAGCACATTATTTCCAGGCAAGCCTGAAAAAATTGAGCGACGACTGTCTTACGCAAATCAAGAAATTCCTCAAACTTTAGAAGCAGTAAAAATCGAGGATGATATTTATTCTGTGAGTGCGATTCACTTGAACAAAGATCAGGCTGCACTAGCCCCTAAATTACTAGAACAATTGCAAGGCAATCTATTCAATCGTGCGAATGTAAATTTGGAAACTGCAGCTAGTATCGACACCCTTTATCAGACTGCGAATAAACAGCGTGCTGCTACTAAGGATTACTTCTTAGAATTTAAATCTACTGGTGCCGTAGAACAATCAATGCGTGTTCGTTGGATTACCAGGATTGCGCCAGATACTGGAGCATGGATTTATCAAATATCTGTTTTGCACACCGCTCCATCAAGAGTGGATGCAAAACGATTTTTCTCCGAAGAGGCGTACTCCAACTTCTTTGATGAGTTTCGCCCAGAATAGTCTCCAGGCGAAGCTGAGATCCTGATTAAGATTTTTCTAGAGCGGCAACTTTAGCTTCGAGAGCTTCTAACTTCTCCCTGGTCTTTGCCAACACCTTTGATTGCAGATCAAACTCTTCGCGAGTAACCAAGTCCATTTTTTGGAAACCTTGATTCATCATCGCACGCACATTCTTTTCAATCTCTTGTGCTGGTGAATTACGAATAGCATCTCCAACTTTGTTTTGCATATCGCTAGCAATGCGCTGGATTTGTTCTAGGATTTCGCCTGGTTTTTGCATAATGCTGCCCGCCGTTCTGTTGAAAGTTGCTTAAAAGATACAGAATCTATTTTATGTTGTTGGGCTAAAAACAGGCGAAAACAGCCAAAAATGCTGCATATGCACCAAAATGAACGTAAATGGTGCAAAGATAAGCACCAAAATTGGGCATAAGCCTTATTTAGGTGAATTGCACCAAATAGGGAGGAGCCCAGAGATTCATGATCACTCCATGCAATAAAGCATTTATCCCTTTTTCATTACACACAGCAAGGAGCAACACATGAAAACTATTCAAAAGACAGCCATCGCTCTAGCAGCATCTGGCTTATTCGCAACAGCAGCGTTTGCACAAACAGCTCCTGCGGCAGAAGCTCCAGAAGTAAGCCCAGTTACAGCCAACGTGACTGTAACTAATGACTACCGTTACCGCGGTATCTCACAAACAAACTATCAGCCAGCAATTCAGGGTGGCTTTGACTACGCTCATGAAAGCGGCCTCTATATTGGTAACTGGAACAGTACTATTAACTGGGTTTCGAATACCACTAATAACGGCATCAAAGCTCCTTTGGAAATGGATTTCTACGGTGGCTTTAAAAAGGAGTTGATTGCTGAAGGATTTGCTTCTGATTTTGGTGTGTTGCAGTACTACTATAACCAAACAGGCGGTAACTACAACGGGATGATGCTAAACCCAAACACCACTGAAATCTATGCTGCCCAGAACTTCACATTTGGGCCAGTTACCGGTTTCGTAAAAGTGAACTATGGTTTGACAAACATCTTCGGCGTACCTAACAGTGCCGGGTCTTTTTACCCTGACTTAACTGCGAACTATGACACAGGTATCTGGGGAATTAGTTTGAATGGACACGTTGGCTACCAGTATGTAGCTGGACAGCCAAACAGTGGTGGCCCTGTTGCGCAACCGCTTACCAACCTGAGTTACACCGATTGGAAGCTCGGCGCAACCAAGGATTTTGGTGGTGGCTTATCTTTATCGGCATCATATGTGAGCACAAATGCAAATCCGTACTGGTGGAATACATGGTCTAGCTCAACTACTGGGGCAGCAACAAGCTCAGCTGGCCGTGGCGGTGCGGTAGTTGCCCTCACAAAAACTTTCTAATTCTTTCCTCTGAACGGAGAAACGTATGAAATTAATTACCGCAATCATCAAGCCTTTCAAGCTTGACGAAGTGCGCGAAGCTCTCTCGGAAGTGGGAGTTTCGGGCATCACCGTCACTGAAGTGAAAGGCTTTGGTCGTCAAAAAGGTCACACCGAGTTGTATCGCGGTGCTGAGTATGTAGTTGATTTTTTACCTAAAGTAAAAATTGAAGCTGCTGTTGAAGATGGCATCTTGGAGCGAGCGATTGAAGCAATTGAAAAATCTGCTCGTACTGGAAAAATTGGCGATGGCAAGATTTTTGTCTCCCCAGTTGAACACGTCATTCGCATTCGTACCGGTGAAACCGGCGCGTCAGCACTTTAAAGAGAGGTTCAAAATGTTAACTTGGATGAAACGACTCCTAGCTGGAAGCGCAATGGCCTTGGCTATTGGCGCAACTAGCGTGATGGTAGCTTCACCAGCTTTTGCTGATGAAGCAAAGCCAGTAGCTGCAGCAGCAGCCGCGGCAGTTGCAGCGGCTCCTGCATTAGTTCCTAACAAGGCTGATACAGCTTGGTTATTAGTGTGTACTGCATTGGTAATCTTGATGACATTGCCTGGTTTGGCTCTGTTCTATGGCGGCTTAACACGTAGTAAGAACATTCTTTCTGTCCTCGTACAGTGCATGTTTATCTTTTCAATAGTGATTGTTTTATGGTCTCTTTATGGATATAGCTTTGCATTTAGCGAAGGCGGTGCATTCATCGGTGGCCTAGATCGCTTGTTCTTACAGGGCATGACTCCAGACTCAGTTGCAGCTACCTTTAGTAAGGGTGTTGTTATTCCTGAGTTTGTATTTATGGCCTTCCAAGCTGCATTCGCAACAATTACTTGCTGCTTGATCATTGGCGCGTTTGCTGAGCGTGCAAAGTTTTCTGCAATTATTTTGTTTGTGATTTTGTGGTTCACTTTCAGCTACTTGCCAATCGCTCACATGGTTTGGTTCTGGCCTGGTCCTGATGACATCAAAGATGCTGCATCACTCGAAGCGATTACAGCTCGTGCCGGTTGGTTATGGCAGAAGGGTGTTCTCGACTTTGCTGGCGGTACCGTTGTTCACATCAATGCTGCGATTGCAGGCTTGGTAGGTTCATTTGTGATCGGCAAACGTTTAGGTTACGGCAAAGAAGCAATGAAGCCACACAACTTAGTGTTTGTCATGATTGGTGCCTCACTGTTGTGGTTCGGTTGGTTTGGTTTCAATGCTGGTTCTGCTCTTGAAGCAAATGGCAGCGCAGTCTTAGCATTCGTAAATACATTGTTGGCAACAGCTGCTGCAGTATTGGGCTGGTCATTTGCTGAGTGGATTACTAAAGGCAAACCTTCTATGTTGGGCGCTGCATCTGGTTGCGTAGCTGGTTTGGTTGCAATTACTCCAGCTGCTGGCTTTGTTGGCCCAATGGGTGCACTCGTTATCGGTGCTCTTGCTGGAGTGATTTGCTTATGGGGTGTTTCTGGTCTCAAGAAGATGTTGGGTTCAGACGATAGCTTGGACGTATTCGGTGTGCATGGCGTTGGCGGTATCTTGGGCGCTTTGTTAACTGGTGTGTTCGCGGATCCAGCCTTAGGCGGAACAGGTATTTGGGATTACGTAGCAAATGCTGCGGCCCCTGATTACTCGATTGCTAGCCAATTGTGGATTCAGAGCCAAGGCGTGATTGTTACCCTGATTTGGTCTGGCGTAGTTTCTTATATCGCCTTCAAATTGGTAGATATCGTGATTGGTTTACGTGTCAAGGAAGATGCTGAGCGCGAAGGCTTGGATATCACCTCCCACGGTGAGTCTGCTTACGAGTCTTAATTAGCGTTTTTACCCCTCACTGGGCGGCTTTAGTTGGCTGCCCAGTTTTTAAGCGCGGGATCCTCGGATTCCGCGTCTTTCTTTTAAAAATCTTACAATGGTGAAATGGTCCCACAT
The DNA here is from genome assembly GCA_000342265.1 of beta proteobacterium CB. Classification (NCBI taxonomy): domain Bacteria; kingdom Pseudomonadati; phylum Pseudomonadota; class Betaproteobacteria; species beta proteobacterium CB. Next base: position 1,901,479 of record CP004348.1, on the reverse strand, counting down.
CTCATCACCGCCCTTAGTGGCCCTCTTCTCGATCTCGAGTCGAAGGTATTAGAAGCAACCCCAACAATTGAGCGCTGGTTCAGGCTTGAATGGCAGGAGCATACCCCGCCGTTCTACTGTTCTGTGGATCTGCGCAATGCAGGCTTTAAGCTGGCGCCAGTTGATACCAACCTCTTTCCGGGTGGCTTTAACAATCTCTCGCCTCAAATGTTGCCTTTAGCGGTTCAGGCAGCAATGGCAGCAATTGAGAAGATCTGCCCTGAAGCAAAAAATTTACTGTTGATACCCGAGAGACATACTCGTAATACATTCTATTTACAGAATATTGCACGCCTCTCCTCGATTTTGCGTCAAGCAGGCCTTAATGTTCGCCTCGGTACTTTATCTGACGAAATTAAAAAACCAACTTGGATTGATTTGCCAGATGGCAACCGCCTCTTGATGGAGCCATTATCTCGTTTGGGTCTGAAAAAACAGCGTCTCGGACTCAAAGATTTCGATCCTTGTTCAATCTTGCTGAACAATGATTTATCCGCCGGCATTCCTCCGATCTTAGAAAATCTACACGAGCAGTACCTTTTACCGGGCTTGCATGCTGGTTGGCATGTTCGTCGCAAATCAAATCACTTTGCTGCGTACGATGAGGTTGCCAAAAAATTTGCGAAGGTGGTTGATATTGATCCGTGGATGATCAACCCCTATTTTGCTAGTTGTTCTAATGTGGACTTTCATGAGCGCAAGGGCGAAGAGGAATTGCAAGCTGCGGTTGAGAAGGTCTTAAAGAAGACTGCCAAGAAATACCGTGAGTACGGTATTAAAGAAAAGCCTTATGTCGTTGTCAAAGCAGATGCTGGGACATACGGCATGGGCGTGATGGTGGTGAACGATCCAGCTCAGCTCAAAGGCCTGAACCGCAAAGATCGCAATAAGATGAGCGTAGTCAAAGAAGGTCTTGAAGTAAGTGACGTATTGATTCAGGAAGGTGTTTATACCTTCGAGAAAGTGAACGAGGCAGTTGCTGAGCCCGTGGTGTATATGATTGATCGCTATGTAATCGGTGGCTTCTATCGCGTGCACACCGATCGTGGTCCCGATGAGAATCTCAATGCGCCAGGTATGCATTTTGTGCCATTGGCATTTGAGCAAAACTCTATGCCAGACCTGGGTGCCAAGCCAGGTAGTGCGCCGCCAAATCGTTTCTATCTGTATGGCGTCGTTGCACGTCTAGCATTGTTGGCAGCCTCCTTAGAGTTAGAGCGCTCCGATCCTAATGCTGAAGCTGCTTAATTTATTCGGATATTGAAATGAACTTTCTTTTCATTGCTGATCCTCTAGAGTCTTTTAAGATTAGTAAAGACTCCACCTTAGCAATGATGCGAGTTGCGCAAGAAGCAGGGCATCAACTCTGGTTTTGCGAAAGTCGCAATATTCTTTGGCGAGATGACTTTGTGGTGGCTGATTGTCAGCCACTCGAAATTAAGCCAAGCAGTACATCATGGTTCGAATTGGGTCCCATAGAGGATCGCCCGTTAAATACTTTTAACGCAGTCATGATGCGTACTGATCCGCCATTTGATATTGAATACCTCAATACCACTTGGCTGTTGTCTGCTGCAGTTCGTCAGGGTGCGAAAGTATTTAATAACCCAACAGCTATTCGGGATCACTCCGAAAAGATTTCTATCACGGAATTTCCAGAGCTCATTCCGCCAACTTTAGTGACGCGTGAACTCAGTGCGATTGAAGTGTTTCATCAAGAGCATCAAGATATTGTGATTAAGCCCCTAGATGGTATGGGTGGCATGGGCGTATTTCGTGTTGGTCCCGATGGGTTAAACCTTGCTAGCATTGTTGAGACGCTAGGCGAGAACGGCGCGCGTACTTTGATGGTGCAGAAATTCTTGCCTGAGATAGCCCAAGGGGATAAACGAGTGCTGCTGATTGGTGGCAAGGTGGTGCCATTTGCATTGGCCCGCATTCCTCAGGGCAGTGAAATCCGCGGTAACTTAGCTGCCGGGGGCAAAGGGGTTGCCATGCCATTAACTGATGCCGAAATAAAGGTTGCAGAGCGTCTCGCCCCCATACTAAATGCCCGAGGCCTGTTCTTGGTAGGGTTAGATTTAATTGGCGCTTATGTTACCGAAATCAATGTGACGAGCCCAACGTGCTTTGTAGAGATTACCGAGCAAAGTGGATTTGATGTTCCGAAATTTTGGTTAACAGCGCTTGAAAAGGCATTGGCATAAACATGGTTGGAATCGTAATAGTGGCTCACACTCCAGTAGCAAGCGCGATGCTTGGCTTTGCTGAGCATGCATTTGGTGTGGTGCCAGAGAGGGTGAGGGCTGTTGATATTCCGCCCTATGAAGATACAAAAGCTAGCTTCGACCGGTTGTTAAAAGCAGCTTATGGCGTTAATACAGGGCAGGGCGTTTTAATACTGACCGATGTAATGGGCGCGACTCCAGCCAATGTGGCATCTAAGCTTGAAGCTCTTGGGCCATTGTCTGGTTTGAATGCGCCAGTAATTGTCTTGGCTGGATTAAATCTACCCATGCTGATGCGCTGCATTTCTCATCGTGGTGAGGGCTTAGAAGAGTTGGCTAAAAAAGCACTTTTAGGTGGTCAAAATGGAATTTTGCGCTTGGGTTCTAAAGCACCGCAAGCCACTACGGAGAAATAGGATGCGCTATGCCTGTTGCTGAAATTGAAATCATTAACAAGTTGGGATTGCATGCTCGCGCATCTGCGAAGTTATCCCAGCTTGCTGCCGAGTTTCCTTGTGAAATCTTTTTATCCCGAAATGGACGTCAAATAAATGCTAAGAGCATTATGGGTGTCATGATGCTAGCTGCGGGTATTGGGAGCACTGTCACCCTAGAGACTGTTGGTGAGAAAGAGGATGAGGCGATGCAAGCTTTAACTGCATTGATTAATGATCGATTTGGTGAGGGCGAATAAGGATGACTTTTGCCCTGCACGGAATTGCAGTATCCAAAGGTATTGCTATTGGCAAAGCCGTACTGATATCGCGTGCAGCATTAGAAGTTAGTCATTACCTCATTGAGGCTGGCAAAGAAGAGGTTGAGGCCAAAAGATTATTAGATGCTTTTGAGCAGGTGCGCCTAGAGTTAGCGCAGTTACGTCAAGGACTGCCCAAAGATGCTCCTCAAGAAATGGCTGCATTCTTAGATGTGCACGGCATGATTCTGGCGGATCCAGCTCTAGCTGAAAAGCCACTGAAGCTGATTCGCACGCAACGTTTGAATGCAGCTTGGGCATTGACTACAGAGCTCAATGATCTTTTAGAGCAATTTGCAGAGATTGAGGATGCGTATTTAAAGGAGCGGGCGAACGATATTCGTCAGGTAGCCGAGCGGGTCCTCAAAGCGCTAAATGCTCAGCAAAAAGATGCTTTAGGTGATTCTGAATTGTTGTCACCAAGTGATGTTGGGGTAGATGCCATCATTGTGGCGCACGATATTGCACCACATGACATGTTGCGTTTTAAAGAGCACGCCTTTACTGGATTTGTGACTGACTTAGGCGGTAAGACTTCGCACACAGCAATTGTTGCGCGCAGTATGGAAATTCCTGCTGTAGTCGGTGTGCGACATGCCAGCGAGATGATTCGTCATGGCGATTGGTTGGTGATTGATGGTGAGCATGGTGTCGTCGTCGTTGCGCCCGACGAACAGCTGTTGTCTGAATACCGCCTATTGCAAGAGAAGGCCATTCAAGAGACTCGTAAGTTACAAGAACTAAAGCACTCACGTACTACTACGATCGATCATGTTGCAATTGAATTATTGGCTAATATTGAATTACCAGAAGACGCTACTCAAGCGGTAGATTTGGGTGCAATTGGTGTTGGCCTATTTCGTTCAGAATTTTTATTCATGGACCGCAAGCAAGCGCTTCCAGATGAAGAGCAGCAATATCAAGAATATCGCCGTGTAGTTGATCTGATGCATGGTTTGCCAGTCAATATTCGTACGATTGATGTGGGCGCAGATAAAGCGCTGGGTTCGGGTTCGGATTTATCTGAGACTGGTACTTCACCTCTCGGTTTGCGAGCTATTCGCTGGTCTTTGACTGAGCCTGAGATTTTCTTAACCCAGTTGCGGGCCATCTTGCGGGCTTCAGCACATGGTCAAGCGCGGATCATGATTCCGATGCTAGCCCACGTCAAAGAGATTGATGAGACTTTACGTTTAATTGAAAAAGCCAAGCAACAGTTGCATCAACGCGGCCAGGCATTTAATCCCAATATTCAAGTGGGAGCCATGATTGAGATTCCGGCCGCTGCCTTGGTTCTTCCTTTGTTTATTAATCGATTTGATTTCTTGTCGATTGGCACCAATGATTTGATTCAATACACTTTGGCAATTGATCGGGCTGATCATGCGGTTGCACATCTCTATGACCCATACCATCCAGCCATTCTGAATTTGCTATTCAACATCATTGATCAAGCCAAGCGTGCCAATATTCCCGTAGCTGTATGTGGAGAAATGGCGGGCGATCCCTCAATGACGAAATTGTTGCTCGGCTTGGGGTTGACCGACTTCTCAATGCACTTTAGTCAACTGCTATTAGTAAAGCGGGAGATATTGAAGGCAGATGTTGGGTTACTGAAGTCGCGTATCGGTGCAGTGCTCAAAGCGATTGAGCCTGAAGAGCAAGCTGAGGCTTTGGAAAAGCTGCTCTCTTAGGTTATTTTAGAGTTGTGATGCTGCTGGTTTAGTGCACTTGACCGCAAACCAAGCATTCGGGATTTCTGGAAATGCGAATCTCGTCAATCTGCGTGTTGAGTGCATTCCATAACAACATTCTTCCAACCAAAGGCTGACCAAAGCCAATCAATACCTGTAGAGCTTGGGCTGCTTGCATGGCGCCGATGATGCCTACCAAGGGGGAAAAGATTCCCATGCTGGCACAGCTCACCTCCTCAAACTGCTCTGCTGGAGAGAAGAGACACGCATAGCAGGGTGATGCTTCATTACGAAAATCAAAAACACTTAATTGACCATCAAATTTGAGGGCAGATCCAGAGACAAGTGGCACCTGATGCGTGAAGCAGGTCGCATTGATTAGTTGGCGGGTAGAAAAATTATCCGTGCAATCTAGAACAAGATCCATTGTTGGCAAGAGTTCAGTCAGTAAATTTTCTGAGGCCTTCTCTGAGACTGCATTAATTGTGAGTGTGGGATTGATGCTCTGTAAAAATTGTTTACCTGAATCTACCTTGTGTTGACCAATCGATTTTTGGGTATGCATGATTTGGCGTTGCAAATTGGTGAGCTCAACTTTGTCATGGTCGACAAGTGTTATCTGTCCTATGCCAGCCGCAGCCAAATAAGGTGCGGCGGCACTTCCTAATCCACCTGCGCCAATGATGAGGATGTGCGATCCAAGAAGTGTTTCTTGGCCGGCAACATCAATTTCTTCTAGCAATAAATGCCGCGAGTAGCGAAGTAGCTGCTCATCATTCATATGTATGCCTAATTGCTAGAACTTACTCTAGCTTGGAGGCGGAGCGTTTTACAGGCTCACCATTGATAAATGCGACTGCCTGAGAAAGCATAAAGTCATCTGCACCACCGAGTTCAACTGGCTTTTTAGACTTATCTTTTTCCTTCTCTTCAGGAGTCTTCTTGGCATTTTTTTCCTCAATCCGCTGTAGCTCCTCTAGACGACGTTTCTCACGATCGGCAACGAGTTTTTCTTCTGAGGATTGCTTGTTGCGCAAATGCTTCTCACTATCGATTTCGCGAGTGATTAATACATCATCAGGATCACCATCTTTATTTTGATCTACTGCGATATCTGGTTTGATGCCATAGGCCTGAATCGATTTGCCACTCGGTGTGTAGTAATAAGCTGTAGTGATCTTTAGTGCAGAATCGTTCGTAAGTGGGCGTACTGTTTGTACAGAGCCTTTGCCGAAGGTAGTCTTACCAATAATGGTTGCGCGTTTGTAATCCTGCAAGGCGCCAGCCACAATCTCAGATGCAGACGCGGAGTAGGCGTTTACTAAAACTACCATCGGTAATTTTTTATACATCGCTGGCACGCTAGACAAAGGATCGCCGGGTTCGCTGAGGCGATACATTGCGGGTGTTGCATTGAATACTTGCTTTGAGTCAGCCGTCTGGCCTTTGGTGGAAACAATCACAGCATCTGCTGGCAAAAAGGCGGCAGCGACTCCAACTGCACCTTGTAGCAAGCCACCACCATTATTTCTGAGATCGAGAATGATGCCCTTCATTTTGGGATCTTGATTTGCAAGATCGGCTAATTTTTTAGCAAGGTCAGGAACGGTACGCTCTTGGAAGCTCGTAACTCTGACCCAAGCAATATTGTTGTCCAAAATTTTGGCTTTAACGGACTGCACTTTAATTTCAGCACGAGTAATGGTTACTGGAAAGCTACGCTCTTCACTTTTGCGAAAGACGGTCAAAGTAATCTTTGTGCCTGGTGTACCACGCATGGTGCGTACCGCTTTGTCGAGTGACATACCGCGAACGGGTTTGTCATCTAAGCGAGTAATGAGATCACCAGCTTGCAAGCCAGCACGTGCCGCAGGACTATCTTCAATCGGGTTAAGCACCTTGACAACGCCGTCCTCTGAAGTGATCTCAATACCAAGACCAGCAAACTTGCCGCTAGTTTGCTCCTGCATTTCAGAAAAATCTTTTTTATCAAGATAGGTGGAGTGCGGATCAAGACTACTCACCATACCTTTGACGGCATCGGTTAGTAACTGTTTATCTTCAATCGGCTCAACATATTCACGTTTGATTTGCGCAAAGACATTAGAGAGTGTGCGCAGTTCATCTAAGGGTAGTGTTGAGCCTTGTTGGGCGGTAGCAGACAATTGGATGGTGGCTGCAACCCCGGCAATGAGGCCAACAGAAACTAGGGCAAAGTTCTTGAAAAATACGCGCATGCTTCTGTTTTACCTTAATCCAAATAAAAATGCTGAATGGGTTTGAGGTTGTCATCGAGCTCATATACAAGCGGGATGCCATTAGGGACGTTGATTTCCATAATGTCTTCGTCAGAAACCTGATCCAAATACTTAATTAATGAGCGAATACTATTGCCATGTGCAACCAGCAATACGCGCTTGCCCGCTTTGAGGGCTGGGGCTATAGATTCGTTCCAAAGGGGTAGTACACGCTCGACGTTGTCTTTAAGGCACTCGCCCAATGGAATATCAGAAGCGCTCAGCTTTTCGTAGCGTCGATCATTTTGCGGATTACGCTCATCACCTTTTTCCAGAAGTGGTGGGCGCACATCGTAGGAGCGACGCCAAATATGAACCTGAGCATCTCCGTACTGTTCGGCAGTTTCGGCTTTATTGAGGCCAGTCAGGGCGCCGTAGTGACGCTCATTCAGCCTCCAACTGTGAACTACGGGCAACCACATCAGGTCCATGGTGTCTTGGACATGCCACAGGGTGCGAATAGCTCTTCTGAGGACTGAGGTGTAGGCCACATCGAACTCATAGCCTGCCTTGCGGAGGTTTTCACCTGCGGCAAGTGCTTGTTGGGTACCTTTTGGGGTTAAGTCAACGTCCGCCCAGCCAGTGAAGCGGTTTTCAAGGTTCCAGGCAGATTCGCCATGACGAATAAGGACAAGTTGTTTCATAGAGCCATTCTATAATCCGGTGATGAACTTTCTCACGCAAATTGATAATTTAGCGCTTATCGCCCTCCTGCTAGTTTCGGGCGCAGCACTCTTCCTTCCCACATTATCTACGCTTATTAGCGGAAAAGGCTTATCGCCTACAGAAGCAACTATTTGGATGAATCGCCGTAAAGCGGCTGTTTTGGACTTGCGTCCAGAATCCGACTTTAAAGCTGGTCATCTGCCTGGAGCAAAACATATTTTGGCCGAGCAAATCCCTTCTGGAGTCGATAAGCTCAAGCTGGATCGCAAGAACCCTGTTATTTTGGTTTGTCATTCTGGAATGAGCGCCCGTAAGCTTGTTCCAGAGTTGAAAAAAATGGGCTTTTCTGAGATTGCAGTCTTAGAAGGCGGAGTTCAAGGTTGGCAGGCTGCAGCCCTGCCGTTAGTTAAATAATTCAGCGGGTCTCAGATATGCCACCAGTCACGATGTATAGCACCCAAGTTTGCCCATACTGCGTTATGGCGGAGAAGTTATTGCAGAAAAAAGGCGTTACAAATCTCGAGAAGATCCTGATTGATCGCGACCCTGCACAGCGCGAGATCATGATGACTCGAACAGGTCGTCGCACTGTGCCGCAAATTTACATTGGTGAAACTCATGTTGGTGGTTATGACGATCTAGTGGCCTTAGACCGTGCGGGCCAACTTGATCCACTGCTAGCTTAAAAAATTTACTCAGAAAGTTTTCCATGACTGAACAAGCCACTTCCGCTCCAGATGCAGTTGATAACTCAAAAGAGCCTGGTTTCCGCATTCAACGGATCTACCTCAAGGACTTATCTTTAGAGCAGCCACATGCACCACAAATTTTATTGGTTTCAGCCGAGCCTCAAGTAGAGGTAGAGGTGGATGTTGCTGTTACTCGTTTGGGTGATGAGATTTTTGAGGTTGCTTTAATTGCGACAGTAACTGCCAAAGTAGAAGGCAAGGTACTCTTTTTGATTGAGGCAAAGCAAGCTGGTATTTTTGAATTTAGCAATATTCCTGCAGAGCAAATTGATCCAATGTTAGGCATTGCTTGCCCAACGATTTTGTATCCTTACTTGCGCTCAAATATTGCCGACATTATTAGTCGCGCTGGTTTCCAGCCAATTCATTTGAACGAGATTAATTTCCACGGTATGTATGAGCATCGCCTGATGCAGGCTGCGCAAGCGGCTGCAACGGAGAGTGGTTCTGCCGATGAAAGCAAAATCATTCTTCCTCACTAAGCTGATTTAATTAAAGCCCACAGATCATGAAAGTGACGCTGCTTGGAGCTGGATCATGGGGTACTGCTATGGCCGCACAAGCTGCGCGCCATCTTCAGCCTGGCGACGTTTGTTTGTGGTCGAGAAGTGCTAAGCAGTTAGAGGCCATTCAAAAGTCGGGAGAGAACGCAGATTATCTGCCTGGCGTTATCTTGCCTAAAGGCCTGCAATTAGAGTCTAGTTTTGAGCGGGCTATTGAGCGCCTTACTGAAAATGATCTTTTGGTGATCGCTACTCCAATGTCGGGTTTGTCAGAAACAGTAGCGCAGGTATTGCGCCTCGCAAAGCACCCACTCAATATTGTGTGGTTGTGCAAGGGTTTAGAGCCCAGCACCACCTTACTGCCGCATCAGGTAGTCGAGCGTGAAGATCAACTTCACAGTCATGGCCTAAGTCACTCGTATGGCGCCCTATCAGGACCTAGTTTTGCACAAGAAGTTGGCAATGGAATGCCTTGCGCATTAACGATTGCCAGCAAATCCAATACTTTGTGCGACATTGTTCAGGGCGCCTTCCATCACGGCAATATGCGCATCTATGCAAGCGATGATTTGGTTGGTGTCGAGCTGGGCGGTGCGATTAAAAACGTCTTGGCAATTGCTGCTGGTATTGGTGATGGTCTGGATCTTGGCTTAAATGCACGCGCTGCAGTGTTAACTCGTGGCCTTGCAGAAATGATGCGCTTAGTAAAGGCTGCTGGCGGCCGACCAGAGACCTGCATGGGGCTCACTGGCGTAGGTGATTTGATATTGACTGCCACTGGCGATCTCTCGCGTAATCGTCGTGTTGGTTTGGCGCTTGCCGCAGGAAAACCTTTGCCTGAAATCTTGGGTAATTTAGGACATGTTGCTGAAGGTGTCTTGTGCGCCTCTGCGGTTGGCAATCTAGCGACTCGCCTGGGTGTCGAGATGCCAATTACTGCGATGATGGGTGAAGTCTTATCTGGAAAACTTTCACCGCACGACGCAGTGAAAAAACTGATGGGGCGCGACCCCAAGGTTGAGGTTTAAGTTTCTTAATTTCCGCCAAGCAATCCGTTCTGGCGCCAAGCTTCATAAACCACAATTGCTACCGTGTTCGAGAGATTCAAGCTGCGACTGCTATCTTGCATCGCTAAGCGCATTTGGTTGGGCACCGGAATTGAGCTTCTCACTTCCTCAGTAATACCTTTGGTTTCTGAACCAAAAACAAAATAATCTTCCGGCAAATATTTGCCATCATGAAACTTTCCCGAGCCTTTGGTGGTGAGAGCAAAAATATGTTCAGGTTTGGGTTTTTCATCAATCAGAAATTGCGCCCAGTTTTTATGAACTTTTACTTTTGCGAACTCGTGGTAATCCAGTCCTGCCCTGCGAAGTTTGGCATCTTCCATGGGGAAGCCAAGCGGCTCTATAAGATGTAGTTTTGCACCCGTGTTTGCACACAGGCGAATGATGTTGCCTGTATTGGGTGGAATTTCTGGTTCGAATAAAACAATGTTAAACATGCTCTGATCTTTGCGATGGACGAAGTGTTCTGAGTAGAACCCAATTAATAACACGAGATACGCCATTGTCCTTCAATATGCGGGCGATTTCATTTAAGGTTGCCCCGCTAGTCATGACATCGTCAAATACGATTACTGAGGTGGACTCAAGTTGTCCTTGGTATCGAGGGTTGATGAAGAACATATCTTGAATGGCGAGTTGACGATTGGCTCGATTTTCAGAGGCCTGATGTTGCGTGTGATGATGGCGCCTCAGAATGTGTGGGTTTTTATGAATGCGTTTGTCACAATAAATGCGCCTAGCCAACTCCCAGCTTTGATTAAATCCACGACTACACAATTTTTCTAGACTGAGTGGTACCGGGAGCAAAAAGTCTGCTTGTAAATTGTTGAGGTCTTTAGTCATCAGCTGATTCCATGCTGATGCCAGTCCATGCGCGCAAGCCAGTCGTCGTTGGTATTTCAATTGATGCAAAGCGGACTGTAGCCTGCCATCGTAGCGATCAAGGCAAAAGGTCTGATCAAAGTAGGGTGCGTTCAGAGTGCAATTTTGACAACGTTTTTCTTTTAGCTCGACTGCTTGAAGAGTCAACCCACATTGCTGACAACATTCGTAGTTGAATAAGCAATCTGACTCAAGTTGCGAGGAGCAATCAATGCAGAGCGCACGCTGCTGAAACACCCCACAAATAATGCAAGCACTAGGTAGTAAGTGAGAAGAAATTGCTTTGAAAATATTCTCTATTGTTCGCATGGGTCGCTGAGTATACTGAGCGAATGACCCAATCAATCAGATGGCTTCAGGATGAAATTGCAGCTCGCATGTTGCAAAAATTAGACATCGTCAAGCTAGAAGTTAAGGACGTCTTATTGCTTCCAGATTTTCCCGGTGCGCATGCCCCTTTTCTGACGAAACGTTTTCCAGGTGTTCGTTTTCATAGTGCGCCTGAATACAGGCTATTAGGTTTTGATTTATTTAAATTGAGGCTAGCTCGATTTTGGAATTCAAGAATGAAGTCCGCGTCCGTTATTTCTCTTGATGAATATAAGAAAATGGGCCGCATTAACCTTCCGAGTAATTCTGTAGATCTAGTAATGAGCGTTCTCTTCATTCAGGATCTAGCTGACCCCAAGCATTTTTTGCAAGAGTGTTGGCGCGTACTGAAAGAAGGCGGATTACTGACATTCAGTTATCTAGGCCCGGACACCGCTAAAGAACTCAGCTCGGAACTCTTGGCTCAGCAATTACCTCTCAAGCAACTGGCTAGCCCCTGGGATATGCACGATATGGGGGATGCCTTGCTGGCTGAGCGCCTCTCAGACCCAGTCATGGACATGGAGTTCTTGGTTTTGGATTATGAGAGTGACGACATTCTTTTATCAGATGCTAGGGCCTTAAATTTACTTGGTTCTACCGATCAAAACCGCCCCCTAGATGCTCAATTACCCAAAAAACTGACCTTAGAGGTGGTTTATGGACATGCTTGGGCTTTGGGTAAGCACCTTGCTAAAGCGCAAGATCATGTTGCTTATATTGATCCAAATCAAATCGGACGCAAGACTAGGAGTGATTCTGCTTAAGTGTGAGCACACACTATCTTTTAAACCATTGCCAAGATTGAGGCGAGCCTGGTTAACCCGGTTTGTTGTTGAGCTTAAATAACCCTATAATTAGCGCTAGTTGAATTGCTTGATACCGTTTTTTTGGGCTTTCTGAGGCTGTATTGCTGCAGAAGTTCACGACAATAAACAGAGAATAAGATGAATTTATTTGGAAAAGTCACTAGGGCTTCGCTCTACTTAGTAGCAGCCTTTGGCACTGCAATTGCACATGCGGCAGAAGATATGCCAGGTGGTCCGGCTGTAAATCAGCTGAACTTTACCCCCGCAGCAACCAAAATCATGCAAGAAATCCATTGGTTGCATTGGATGATGTTGATTATTTGTGCGCTAATTTTTGTCGGCGTTTTTGGGGTGATGTTCTATTCCATTCTCAAGCATCGCAAATCTTTGGGTGCTAAATCTGCCTCTTTCCACGAAAGCACCACTGTTGAGATCATTTGGACAGTCATTCCATTGTTGATCGTGATCGGTATGGCTTTGCCAGCAACAAAAACAGTTGTGGCGATGAAAGACACAACGAATTCTGATATCACCATTAAGACCACTGGTTACCAGTGGAAATGGGGCTACGACTACATCAAAGGTGAAGGTGAAGGCATTAGCTTTTTATCTACCTTGTCTACTTCACGTGAAGCTGTTAACAACTTGGCACCAAAATCAAATACCTATTTGATGGAAGTTGATAACGAGATGGTTGTGCCAGTTGGTAAAAAGATTCGCATCATTACTACCGCAAATGACGTGATCCATGCATGGGCAGTTCCGGCATTTGGCGTTAAGCAAGATGCAATCCCTGGTTTTGTGCGCGACACTTGGTTTCGTGCAGATAAGATCGGCACTTTCCGCGGTCAATGCTCGGAGTTGTGCGGCGCACAACATGCCTTTATGCCGATCGTAGTGAGAGTAGTTTCCCAAGAGGATTACACCAAATGGGTAGACGAGAAGAAAAAAGAAATGGGTGCGTCTTCTGATGATCCAACCAAGGTTTACACCTTGGACGAACAAAAGGAGCGCGGTGCTAAGGTCTATGCAGCTAACTGCGCAGCTTGCCACCAGCCAAACGGTAAAGGTGCGGGCGCGTTCCCAGCATTAGATGGCAGCAAGATGGTGCTTGGACCAAAAGCAGCTCAATACAACATTCTTATCAATGGTAAGGGTGCAATGCCGAAGTGGGCTGGTGTGATTTCTGATGGCGATATTGCTGCTGTGATGACCTACACCCGCAATGCCTGGGGCAATAAAACGGGCGAAGTAATTCAGACCCAAGATATTGTTTCTGCACGCGCTGGCAAGTAATTTATTTATTAATACAGATCAAACTAAACCGGAGTAATCCATGAGCACAGTCTCTACCACCCACGATCACGCACACGATCACGCGCATGATGATCACACGCCACATGGTTGGCGTCGTTGGTTGTTTGCAACCAATCACAAAGACATCGGTACGATGTATTTGATCTTCTCATTTGTCAGCTTATTGGCTGGTGGTGTGATGGCCTTGGGTATTCGTTTGGAACTGTTCCAGCCAGGTCTGCAATTCTTGCGCCCAGAGTTCTTCAACCAGCTAACTACCATGCACGGTTTGGTAATGGTGTTCGGTGCGATCATGCCAGCCTTCGTTGGATTTGCAAACTGGATGATTCCTTTGCAAATCGGCGCATCCGATATGGCATTTGCTCGTATGAATAACTTTAGCTTCTGGATTCTTCCAGTAGCAGCTTGTTTATTGTTTGGTTCATTCTTGGCTCCTGGTGGTGCACCTGCTGGTGGTTGGACTTTGTATGCTCCATTGACATCGCAAATGGGCCCAGGTTTAGACATGGGTATTTTTGCACTCCACTTATTGGGTGCTTCTTCAATCATGGGCTCGATTAACATCATCGTGACTATCTTGAACATGCGCGCTCCTGGCTTGACATTGATGAAGATGCCAATGTTCTGCTGGACTTGGTTGATCACTGCTTATTTGTTGATTGCGGTAATGCCTGTATTGGCTGGTGCAATCACCATGGTGCTTACAGACCGTCATTTCGGCACTTCTTTCTTCTCCGCAGTTGGCGGCGGTGACCCAATCATGTTCCAGCATATTTTCTGGTTCTTTGGTCATCCAGAGGTTTACATCATGATTCTTCCAGCATTCGGAATTGTGAGTGAGATCATCCCTGCCTTCTCCAGAAAAACTTTGTTTGGCTATAGCTCAATGGTTTATGCAACCGCATCAATCGCGATCTTGTCATTCATTGTTTGGGCTCACCACATGTTTGCAACAGGCATGCCTGTAACTGGTCAGTTGTTCTTCATGTACGCCACAATGTTGATCGCTGTTCCAACCGGCGTGAAGATTTTTAACTGGGTCGCAACTATGTGGAAGGGTTCGATGACATTCGAAACTCCAATGTTGTGGGCAGTTGGTTTCATCTTCGTATTTACGATGGGTGGTTTCACAGGTTTGATTCTGGCAATGGCGCCAATTGACATTGGCGTACAAGATACTTATTACGTTGTTGCTCACTTCCACTATGTATTAGTTGCAGGCTCATTGTTCGCGATGTTTGCTGGTTTCTACTACTGGTGTCCAAAGTGGACTGGCTACATGGCTAGTGAAACTCGTGGCAAGATCCATTTCTGGACTTCCATGATTTTCTTTAATATCACCTTCTTCCCAATGCACTTCTTGGGCTTGGCAGGTATGCCGCGTCGCTATGCAGATTACCCAACGCAGTTTGCTGATTTCAATATGGTTGCTTCTATTGGCGCGCTCGGTTTTGGTTTATCTCAGGTTTATTTCTTGTTATTCGTCGTCTTGCCAGCCTACAACGGCAAAGGTGAAAAAGCGCCAATGAAGCCATGGGATGGTGCCAAAGGTTTGGAGTGGACTGTGCCTTCACCAGCACCACACCATACATTTGAAACTCCTCCTAACGCTGCAGAGTTAAATGCTGCAGGAATCTAAAGTAGCCGCACACAAATCCCAATCTGCTAGTAATCGCAGATTGGGTTTTATCCTTTTAAGCGTTGCCATTGTGTTCTTTATTGGTATCTTGCTTAAGCGGAGCGTACTGGGTTAAAGCCTGCTCTCATTATGTCTGCTATTGCATCCATTAATCGCCAAATCATGCTGAAGCTATTGATTGCTTCAGTGATGATGTTTGGTTTTGGTTATGCATTGGTGCCAATGTATAAAGCCTTGTGCGAAGTAACTGGTATCAACGTGGTTACCAGCAAGAATGACTATGGCATCCGAGCTTACAGCGCCAATAAGGTTGGCAATACCCAAGTGGACTATTCCCGTAAAGTGACTATCGAGTTTGACTCCAATAGTCGCGGACCTTTTACTTTTCGCCCGGTCAAGAACTTTTTAGAAGTACACCCAGGTGAAATGACAGAGATAGTCTACGAGGTAACAAACAATTTGAATCGCCCTGTAGAGGCTCAAGCTATTCCAAGTTATGCACCCAAAAGTGCTATGGAGTTCTTTACCAAATTGGAATGTTTTTGTTTTCAGCAGCAAACCCTGGCAGCTCATGAAATGAAGAAGATGCCGGTGGTGTTTGTGATTGATGCGGGCTTGCCTGCTGATGTGAAAACGATTACTTTGTCCTACACCTTTTTTGAATTGGGAGTTGGTCAGCAGCCAGCAGGTTCAACAACCCCTAAATCGAAAACGGCGTCATGAGTAAGAAAAGCACTTTTATGCAATCCATGATCGCTGTATTGTGGGCTTTTTTGGGTGTGCGTAAGAAGTCAGGATTGCAGGAAGATGTAGCTTCATTAAGTTTTGTCCACATTGTTATTGCGGGGGTTTTGGGTGCCTTGATTTTTATGGGTGCACTCCTCCTGATAGTTAAAGCAGTTGTGTCCCATTGATTATTTTTTGATTGAATAGAGAGAATAAGATGTCATCCAATTCAACCCCTTACTATTTCGTTCCTGGACTCTCCAGCCATCCAGCATCAGCAGCCTTAGGCTTACTTGCTTTTGGCGCTGGTATGTCTGGCTGGGTAAACCATGCAGCTTGGGGAGGCCCGGTAACTGCAGTAGGCGTACTCTGGATTTTATTTGTTCTCTATAACTGGTTTGGAGACACCATTGCCGAGTCTAATGCCGGCAAAAACGGTGTGAACGTAGATATTTCTTATCGCTGGTCGATGGCCTGGTTCATCTTCTCGGAGATCATGTTCTTCGGTGCATTCTTTGCCGCTTTGTTCTATGCGCGCAATATTGCGATGCCTTGGATGGGTGATGTAGAAAGCAAGTTACTTTGGCCTGACTTCCAGGCTGTTTGGCCTAATGATGGCCCTGCTGGCTTGGTGGAGAAATTTACGACCATGGGCCCATGGCCAATTCCAACCATCAATACCTTGTTGCTCTTGAGCTCTGGTGTAACGGTTACTTATGCTCACCACGCACTTCGTGAAAACCATATGAAGAAGGCTATTAATGGCTTGGCTGCAACCGTTGGCCTTGGCATTATCTTCTTGGGTTTTCAGATGTACGAGTACTACCATGCATACCATGCCTTGAACTTGAAATTGACTTCAGGTGTTTATGGTTCCACATTCTTTATGTTGACTGGTTTCCACGGTTTCCACGTATTCCTTGGCGGCTTAATGTTGGCGATCGTTTTACGCCGAATGATTCGTGGCGACTTTACCGCCGAGAACCATTTTGCGTTTGAAGGCGCTGCCTGGTACTGGCACTTTGTTGACGTTGTCTGGCTTGGCCTCTACATCGCCGTTTACTGGATGTAAGGAAATAAAAATCGGGGCGTTAAGCCCCGATTTGTTTTGGATACATGCTGGCAAAGGATGCTGCTTAGTTCGTACCCACCCGAACACCGCCAGCCTCAATGTAGCCAAAGTAGTGGGCAATCAAAATGCCAAGAAATAGAACTATTGAAAGTCCAATACGCAGCATGAGAGACTGAACCATTCTTGAGCTCCCGCCTTTGTCTTTCATCATGAAGTAGAGGGCGGAGCCTAGGCTTCCTACAATCATTAGCAGTGCAACTGGAATAATCCATTTCATCTAAAAATACCCCTGTGAATATCTTTTCTAGCTTAATTACTAGTCGTATAGTCGCTACTTTATCAGCCCTTCTGGTAATTTTAGTGGGCTGTGGAGCTGGTATTTGGCAGTTGAATCGAGCAGACCAAAAGATTCGGCTGGGACAGTCTTTGGCTGCAAAGCTGCAAATGCCCATTCTGAATGCCAACACAGATAGTTTGACCTTAGAACAGGCCGCAGAGCGTCGGATTCTTGTCAGAGGGCGCTTTATACAAGATGAGGCTATCTGGCTAGATAACCGTCCTCGTCCTATTCCAGATGGCGCCAATGGCGGTACTGGGCAATCAGGCTTTTATGTGATGATGCCTCTGAAATTGGATGGTCAAGAGACGGTGCTTTGGGTTAATCGCGGCTGGGCACCTCGCAATAATGAAAATCGTGTTGAGCTACCCTCAGTACAGACTACTAATGAAGTGGTGACGATCGAAGGTATTGCTTTCCCACATCCAGGGAGGGTGTATGAGTTGGGGCAAAAGGGCGATACGAAAGTTAGGCCGCGAATTGAGCAAAATTTCGACTTGGGATTAGAGGCCCAAAGTCATCCAAGGAAGCAATTACCTTTTATTGTCCGCGAATCCGATTCAGCCAAGAAGGATGGTTTAGTCAGAAATTGGCCCTCCCCAACAAGCGGAGTCGATCGCCATTATGCTTATGCCTTTCAGTGGTTTGTATTGGCGCTGGCCGGATTCTTATTTTGGCTTATCAATGGGCTCATCAAATATCGGCGAGAGCTTGTTGTTAATGGAGATAGAGTGTGAGTGATAAAGAATTATTGATTCCAGCATCACAAACAGATGTGACTGTGATTAATACACAAACTCGGCGTGGACGCATTCAGATGCTGCTCCTATTGCTTGCCTGCGCAGCGCCAGTGATTGCCTCCTATTTGGCCTACTATGTTTTTAAGCCTGAAGGTGCAAAGACAAACTTCGGAACTTTAGTTCAGCCGGTGCAAGATGTGAATCCCGCTTGGTTTGATATTCCTTTTAATGGAAAGTGGACCTTGCTAATTGCTAGGCCGGCTGGTGAGTGCGCCATTAAAAACGAATCTTGCCTTGAGGCTTTATTTTTGATGCGTCAGTTGCGTATTGCAGTCGGTCGCGAGAGTAGTCGCGTGCAGTTGGTGTGGGTCAATACAGATGGGAAGCCAGTAGATCCTGAAGTATTGCTAGCCTATGATCAAAAGACTGCGGGATTTCAGATTCTGAGTTTGCCAGCAGACCCCAAGTTAAGGGCAGAGTTTGAAGCTTGGCTTAATCGTGATGGCGCAGGTCAGAAAATTCAGTTGATTGACCCAAGCCCAGCCAAGATGATGGTCTTTCCAGTGACAAACTCCCCTAAAGAATTTGGCAGCATCAAAAAGGATCTCGAGAAACTATTACGTCTCAATCGTAAGGGCGAAAAATTGCAATGAGTAGTTTGTTATTACTCGCGGAGTTAGCTGCAATTGCAATCATCTTTGCAGGACTACCCTTGCTTTATCTCTGGACAAGACCAGGCTATAACTTTTTTCAAAAGCTCAATTGGGTTTTGGTCTTTATGACCTTTGATTTGATTGTGTTTGGTGCATTTACTCGACTTACAGATTCTGGCCTAGGGTGTCCAGATTGGCCTGGCTGTTACGGCACCTCAAACCCGTGGCATGCAATCGGTGAGATCCAGCAAGCTGAAGCGAATATGCCTACTGGCCCCGTCACAGTGATTAAGGCCTGGATAGAGATGATTCATCGCTATTTAGCGATGACAGTCGGAGCCTTAATTTTGATTCAGGTGGCAGTAGCCTGGAGTAAGTTGCGGAGCTTGGGCGCGAAACCTTTGTTCGGTAGTCTCGGCTTGCTGGTTTTGGTGTGTATTCAGGGGGCATTTGGCGCCTGGACAGTGACGCTTAAATTACAACCCATCATTGTGACCATCCACTTAATGTTAGCTTTGGTTTTGCTGGCCTGTTTAACGACTTATGCGCAGCAAGCGTGGGGAGAGATGGCTTCCTCTGTTCAGCGCTTTCAGATCAAGCCACTTTCTGCAAAGTTACTCTTACTTGCTGCGGTCGCCTTATGTATCCAAATCTTTTTGGGTGCGTGGGTGAGCACAAATTACGCTGTCCTAGCTTGTCCTGATTTTCCAACTTGTATGGGAACTCTTTGGCCAGAAACCGATTGGCAAGAGGGCTTTACTCTGTGGCGTGCCCTTGGTCTAAATGCTCAAGGCGAATCTATTTCTCCTGTGGCCTTGCAAACAATTCATTGGGCGCATCGTGTGTTTGCTGTAGTTGCTATTGCAGCCCTCAGTCTATTGGGAATAAGCGCTCTCCAATTGAGTAATTCCGCATCCTCAGGGATGGGCAAGATTGCCAAGCTATTACTCGGCCTATTAATTCTTCAGGCGCTTACAGGTATTTCCAATGTAGTCTTTCAGTGGCCGCTTCTTGCTGCCTTGATGCATACCGCTGGTTCCGCAGCCCTGGTGTTCTGTTTGGTTCGCCTCACTCAGTGGTCCTCTTGGAGTGCCCCCGTTCATATTAAGATGGTTAAATCATTATGAGTAGCCCCACCCCTTCCACTTCTGTAGCGATGCCGCGTTGGCGTCAATACTGGGTGCTCACCAAGCCCCGCGTCACTCAGTTAGCAGTGTTTTGCGCAGTGATTGGGATGTTCTTAGCTACCCCCGGTATGGTTCCTTATCCAGTTCTGATTGGGGGTATTGTTGGGATATGGTTATTAGCAGGCGCTGCTTTTGCAATGAACTGTTTGATTGAACAAGCTGTTGATGCGAAGATGAAGCGCACCTCTTGGAGGCCATCTGCAACTGGTGAAGTAACGCCTTTTCATATTACTGTTTTCTCGATTGTTCTCGGTAGTTTGGGAATGGTTATCTTGTGGAACTTCTGCAACCCATTAACGATGTGGCTCACCTTGGCAACCTTTGTTGGTTACGCTGTGATTTACACTTGGTTACTGAAGCCCGCCACTCCGCAGAATATTGTGATTGGTGGACTTTCTGGCGCTATGCCACCCGCCTTAGGTTGGGCGGCAGTCACTAACAGCCTTTCTGCAGAGGCTTGGCTTTTAGTGCTCATTATTTTTGTTTGGACCCCGCCACACTTTTGGGCACTTGCCCTATATCGTCGAGATGATTATGTGCAAAGTGGATTACCGATGCTGCCAGTGACGCATGGCGAACGGTTTACGCTACTCAATATTTTACTGTACACCTTAATCTTGATTGCCGCTACTTTACTGCCTTATATCTACGGCATGAGTGGGCTGGTGTATTTGATTTCTGCAATCATTCTCGGCCTCATATTTTTGGCTTATGTGATCGCTTTATTTGTTTCCTATAGCGATGAGTTGGCGAAGAAAACATTCCGGTTTTCGATTACGTATTTATCTATCCTTTTTGCGGCGCTATTAATCGATCACTATTTCATTTGAGATGAATATGAATTTACCAATACTCTCCATCCGTCTTGCGCGTATCTTGATGCTTTCTCTCATTGGTTTAGCTCTAGTGGCCTGCAGCCCCAAGCAGAGTTTCAAAAATGTCGACATCACTGGCAGCAAGGCATTTGGTACGGACTTCAGTCTGCTCGATCCTGATGGAAAAGTCAGGACTCTGGCTGACTTTAAAGGTAAAGCAGTGGTGATGTTCTTTGGGTATACGCAGTGTCCGGATGTCTGTCCTACAACTCTCACAGAGATGCAGCAGGTCATGACTTTGTTAGGCCCTCAAGCTGATAAGGTGCAAGTGCTATTTGTGACCGTCGATCCTGAGCGAGATAGCGCCAGCATCTTAAAGCAGTATGTACCTGCATTTGATTCACGTTTCTTGGGATTGCGTCCAGCAGATGAGGCAGCCCTGGAAAAAGTGACTAAGGATTTCAAGATTTATTACAAGAAGGTGCCTGGCACGAGTCCAGGCTCATACACCATGGATCACACGGCAGGCAGCTATGCTTTTGATCCAGAAGGCCATTTACGCCTTTACATCAAGCATGCACAAGGTGCTGAGACCTTGGCGCAAGACTTGAAAGAGCTACTGAAGTAAAGGCTGAGAGGGAAGCTTGCTTAAGCAGCTTGAGTTTGTAGGAGGCTGCGCATTTTTTTAAGTGCAGCAGTCTCAATCTGACGAACACGCTCTGCTGAGATGCCGTATTCACTGGCGAGATCGTGTAATGTCTTTGTGCCATTGCCCTCTGCATCCATTGCTAACCAACGAGATTGCACAATATTGCGGCTACGCTCATCCAAGGCCATCAGCGCGTGATCCAGTTGTGGGCCATGCAAATCATCGGTTGCAGAAGCAGCCATCATCTCAGTTGGTTCTTGGCTGCTATCGGCCAACCATTGAATCGGTGCGTAGGCTGACTCATCATCACTGTCATCACCCTCTAGGGCAACATCGCCACCAGCAAGACGCATTTCCATTTCTTTAACGTCAGAACCTTTGACATCCAGAGCCTTGGCCAATGCCTCAACCTCATTTGGTGTTAGGGCGGCCAGAGTAGGCTTGTTGCTGCGTAAATTAAAGAATAATTTACGTTGTGCTTTAGTTGTTGCCACTTTAACTAAGCGCCAGTTCTTGAGAATGTACTCATGAATCTCTGCCTTAATCCAATGGATTGCGTAAGAGACTAAGCGTGCACCTTGGTTAGGGTCATAGCGCTTTACAGCCTTCATCAAGCCGATGTTACCTTCTTGAATTAAGTCGGCGTGTGGAATGCCATAACCTAGGTATTGACGTGCAACAGACACCACCAAGCGGAGGTGTGAGAGAACTAAAGTTTTCGCAGCATCAACATTTTCAGTGCGACGAAATTCCTGCGCGAGGTGAAGTTCCTCTGCGGCACTGAGCATGGGTACGCGATTCACATACGAGATATATGAGTCGAGTGTGCCGACCCCAAGGGAAGGCAACATCGGAAAGGCAAGCGAAGCCGCAGCAGTCTGCGCTGCTGGCAGCGTTTGCCTTGCTTGCAATTGCGGTTTGAATGCTTTCTTTTGAACCATTTTCTTTTTATATATATTGGTATTGATAAGTTTCTATTTTAGCACTCTTGTCAAGAGAGTGCTAATGGTTTTTTACTTCCATAAGTCACTGATTTAATTGAATAATTCAGAGGAATATTGGGCTGCAGTGAAGGGGGTTAAATCATCAATTCCCTCACCTTTACCCAAAGCCAAAACCGCAGGTTTTGACGCATCATTGAGGGTGTGAGCAAGCGCGCAGATCACCCCACCTTTGGCGGTGCCATCCAGCTTGGTCACGATTAAGGCAGACAGGCCTAAAGCGGTATGAAAGGCCTTTACTTGGCTTAAACCGTTTTGACCAGTATTGCCATCCAGAACAAGCAAAGTCTGGTGAGGTGCTCCTGGAAGAGCCTTGCCGATGACTCTTCTGACCTTCTTCAACTCTTCCATGAGATGGTCTTGAGTGGCTAGTCTTCCCGCGGTATCAATAATCAGAATGTCGCTCTTGCGAGAAATCGCGGCATGAATGGCATCGTGTGCGACCGCTGCAGCATCACCGCTCTCTTGCATGATGACGTCTACTTGATTGCGACCACCCCATTCAAGGAGCTGATTGCGAGCTGCTGCGCGGAAAGTATCGCCGGCTGCCAGTAAGACGGATTTACCTTGCGACTGAAAGAGTCTGCAGAGCTTGCCGATGGTGGTGGTCTTACCTGCACCATTGACGCCGATAACTAGCCACACTTCCGGCATGGTCTTTTGATCATGCACGTATAAAGGATTGGGATTTGGCTCCAAAGGCTGTAAAAGGCTTGCTACCTCTGCAATGAGAAGTTGCTTCAAGTCTTCTGGACTATTGGCCTTTTCTGATTTGGCAGCTTTACGAAGTTTGCTAATCAGTTGCTCAGTCGTGGGTAGGCCCACATCACTCAGAATGAGAGATTCTTCTAGGGCATCAAACCAGGCTTCATCAGTCTGATTGGATTTAAATAGGGATCCGAGGGTTTTACGTAGGCCGAACATAATCGATACAATTTAATCCTTGCATCTTATCAATTTAATTCTTGGGATAGGTGATCTTACAGATGCGCGCCACTTTATTACGATTTTCTTTCTTTTTGATGCTTTGCTGTCCCAGTGCTTGGGCGGTAACGGACCTAGGCCAAGCCAATACTCATGAGTTTGTACTTTCTAATGGGCTGAAGTTAATTGTGCGCGAGGATCATCGGGCGCCTACAGTCGCACATATGGTTTGGTACCGTGCTGGCTCTATGGATGAGGTTAACGGTAAAACTGGGGTAGCTCATGTGCTCGAGCACATGATGTTTAAGGGTACTGACAAAGTGAAGTCAGGCGAGTTCTCCCGCTTAGTTGCGGCAGTTGGTGGCCGAGAAAATGCTTTCACCTCCCGCGATTACACCGCCTATTTTCAGCAAGTGGAAAAAACTAAGTTAGAGGAGGTCATGAAGCTAGAGGCTGATCGCATGTCCAACCTCAACTTTGATGATGCGGAGTTTCTGAAAGAAATTCAGGTAGTGATGGAAGAGCGTCGTCTACGTACTGAAGATAATCCGAGTAGCCTGCTTAATGAATCACTCATGGCCACTGCTTATATGAGCTCTCCCTATCGTCATCCGGTAGTGGGGTGGATGAATGACCTCATGAATATGAAAGCTGCTGATGCGCGAGATTGGTATCGCAGTTGGTACAAACCAAATAACGCAACAGTAGTGATTGCCGGTGATGTTGATCCTAAAGTCATCTTACGCTTAGTAGAAAAATATTATGGGCTTGCTTCTGCAAAAGAGTTGCCAGATCGCAAGCCGCAGATTGAGCCTGTACAAAGAGGTATTAAGCGCGTTCAAGTGAAAGCGCCTGCGGATAGCGCGCAGTTGGCAATGGCATGGAAGGTTCCTAAGCTACAGGTGGGTAAGTTAGATGATGATGAGCCATATGCTTTAGAGCTTCTAGCCGCAGTACTTGATGGTTATGACAATGCCCGTTTGAACCGTACGCTGGTAAAGCAAGAGCGCGTAGTGAATGATGTGGGCGTAGGTTACGACATGATCTCCAGAGGGCCAGAACTTTTTTTAATCAGCACCAGTATGTCCAAAGGAAAAACAGTAGAGCAGGCTGAGAGCAGTATTCGGAAAGCCTTAAAAGAAGTTGCTGATAAAGGAATTCTAGAATCGGAACTCAAGCGCATCAAAGTACGAATTCTGTCTGATCAAATTTATAAGCGTGATTCGATCTTTGGCCAAGCAATGGAAATTGGCAGTACAGAGATGGCTGGATTCTCATGGCGAGATATTGACGTGATGTTAGAAAAGATGCAGACCATTACCCCCGCGCAAGTCCAGGCTGTTGCAAAAAAATATTTAGTCGATGACGGTTTGACTATTGCCATATTAGATCCGCAGGCGCGTCAGTCCGATGAGAGTAAGCAAGGAGGCAATCGTGCTGCCAAATAAATTCATCAAGCAAGCTATTCTCTCAATCGCATTAATGGTTGGGGTGATCGTGTCTGCTCATGCAATATTGCCTATTGAAAAGTTGGACTCTTTCAAGGGCGCGCAAGCCTACCTAGTACAAACCAAAGCCCTACCCATGGTCGATATTGAAATCAGTATTGATGCGGGTGATCGCTATGACCCAGCGGTAAAGAGTGGTTTAGCCACTGTAGCTGGGCGGTTGATGCACTATGGCGCCAGGTCTGCGAAGGGCTTGTTGAATGAGGCTCAGATTGCGGATGAGATTGCTGACTTAGGTGCAAACATTGGCGTCTCTGTCAGCGGTGAGCGTGCCATTATGCGTATTCGGACTTTGAGTCGCCAAGATTTGCGTGATCGCGCCGTTCAATTGGCATCAGCCATGTTGACCGCCCCGACTTATGATCCCAAGATATTAGCGCGTGAGAAGCAAAGAATGACAACGGCATTACTAGAGGCGGAGACGAAGCCAGAGACAGCTTTAGATCGCCGCTTCAGAAAATCAGTTTATGGAAATTATCCATTAGCTAATTCACCAACAGTGCAAAGTATTGCCAATATCAGCGCAACCGACCTGCAGCAGTTTCATAAACAGTTTTACCGTGGTGATCGGATGATTGTCAGCATTGTGGGTGATGTGACTAAAGCCGAGGCTGCTGAGATTGTTCAGGGCTTATTGCAAAGAGTGCCTCAGTCTGGACCTGCCATAGCCAAGTTGCCAGAGTTTGAGCGATCACCAGTCGAACCTTTAAGTCAGCGCGAAGTCACTATTCCATTTGATTCACAGCAAGCGCATATTGCCCTCGGAATGACTGCGGTTACCCGTAGCAATCCCGATTATTTTCCATTGCTAGTGGGGAATTATGTTTTGGGTGGGGGTGGTTTTGTGTCGCGCCTCATGTCAGAGGTTCGTGAAAAGCGTGGCCTTGCCTATAGCGTGTTTAGTTATTTTGCTCCCGGGAAAGATGCAGGAATTTTTCAGGCGGGCTTGCAAACCAAGAATGATCAGGCCGCTTTGGCACTCGATGTCATGAGCTCAACGATCTCACAATTTATTGTCAATGGACCGACTCAATCTGAGCTCGATGCCGCTAAAGCGAATTTGATTAATGGCTACCCCTTGAGGATTGATAACAACCGCAAGTTGCTCGATAACGTGTCATCCATTGCTTGGAATAATTTACCTCTCGATACGATGGAGGTTTGGACTAAGCAGGTGGAGGCAGTGAGTCTGGAGCAAGTAAAGACAGCATTCCAAAAACACTTAGCGATGGATCGAATGAAGATTGTGGTTTTGGGAGCTAAAAATAAATAAGTCAGCAAAGCCCGCTTCGCAAGGTAAGCGTTCAGAGCCTCCTCAGAAAATTCGCATTATTGGTGGAGTTTGGCGTAGTCGTTTGTTGAGTGTGTTGGATCTACCTGGCCTGCGTCCCAGTACCGATCGTGTGCGTGAGACCTTATTTAATTGGCTCGGGCAGGATCTGGTAGGTTTAAATTGCTTAGATTTATTTGCGGGTACTGGTGCTTTAGGTTTTGAGGCTGCCTCACGACACGCTAATTCAGTAACTCTGATAGAAAAAGACAAGAAGGCTTATGCCAAACTTTTGGCTAATTTTGCTTTACTCCAGTCATCTCCCGCCCCTGGGTTGGTGCAAATTTTGCACAAAGACAGTTTAGAGTTTTTAAAGCAGCAGGCAGATCGCTCCAGTAATTTGATCTTTATAGATCCACCCTTTCAGGAAGATGGTCTGTTAAATCAAGCCCTTGCAGAGGCCGCTCGCATCTGTGATGACAGCGCAGGCGGGGGGATTTACGTAGAGTTTCCTGCTAGCCGCACCCGAGAGCAGATTGAGGCGCTGGTGCCTGATTGGCATTGTGGGAAGTACCTAGAGGCTGGGCAGGTAAAAGCTGGTCTATTTCGCTCGAAGAGGGGCTAAACTCTTGCCTGTAGCTGAAAAAGCCTTAGGAGCGTTATGACTGTTGCCGTATACCCTGGAACATTTGATCCCTTTACTCGTGGTCACGAGGACTTAGTGCGCCGTGCCTCAAGTATTTTTGGGGAACTCATTGTTGGTGTTGCTGATAGCCGTAGTAAGCGCCCCTTCTTCACTTTGGACGAGCGTATTGAGATTGCCAAAGAGGTTCTTGGTCATTATTCCAATGTCAAGATTGTTGGTTTCACAGGTTTATTAAAAGATTTCGCTCGCGAACATAATGCGCGTGTCATTGTGCGTGGTTTGCGCGCAGTATCTGATTTTGAATATGAGTTTCAGATGGCTGGTATGAATCGCTATTTGTTGCCTGATGTTGAGACACTATTCCTTACGCCTTCAGATCAATACCAATTTATTTCTGGAACCTTTGTTCGTGAGATTGCTTCGATGGGTGGAGATGTTAGTAAGTTTGTATTCCCATCTGTAGAAAAGTGGCTAGTCAAAAAGATTGAAGCCAATAAGAGCAAAGAGTAGGGCTGGTAGGCATATAAGATGGCTTTAATGATTACGGACGAATGCATCAATTGCGATGTGTGTGAGCCCGAATGTCCGAATGATGCAATCTACATGGGTTTGGAGATCTACGAGATTGATCCCAATAAGTGCACTGAATGTGTAGGTCATTACGATGCACCACAGTGTCAGCAGGTCTGCCCAGTTGACTGTATTCCACTGAACCCTGCGTTTCCAGAAAATCAAACACAGTTAATGGTGAAGTATCAAACCTTAACTGCCGCCAAAAAAGCACTAGCTACTAAGTAGAGCTTGTTCATGGGCGTATGATGTCCACCCTAATTCGTTTTTGAGTGAAGTTCCAGCATGGCAGCCTGAGTGTCACCCTTCATAAATAAACCGAAAACCTGTAGACCGTTTTCAATGCTGGCATCAATCTGCTTTTGCTCAGCCTGCAAAGGTCTTCTCAATACATAGTCTGCAACATCCATTACTCGGGCGCCTTCTGCGGCGAGATCACGCGGATGGCCAATCCCCAAACGCAGCCGCCAGTAGTCAGGCGTTCCTAGATGGGCTTGAATATCTTTTAAGCCGTTGTGCCCACCAGTGCCACCACCAAGCTTGATACGGGCTGTACCGGGCTTGAGATCAAGCTCGTCTTGAACTACCAGTACATCTTTAGGTGTAATTTTATGGAAGCGGCATAGCGCCCCTACGGCCTGGCCGCTGAGATTCATATAAGTACTGGGCTTAAGTAAGAAAAGATCTTCACCTTCCCATTTGGCCTTAGCCACCTTCCCATGAAAGCGC
Organism: beta proteobacterium CB; assembly: GCA_000342265.1. Lineage (NCBI taxonomy): Bacteria > Pseudomonadati > Pseudomonadota > Betaproteobacteria > beta proteobacterium CB. The sequence continues at coordinate 1,873,639 of CP004348.1, read as the reverse complement.
TTTTCAGTCTCAAAGCGTGTGTTCAATTGTTTAGCAAGGGCGTCAACAAACCAGAAGCCAGCATTGTGCCGATCTTCTATATGTTCTTCGCCTGGATTGCCAAGGCCAACAATTAATTTAGTCATGATGAGTGCTTAAGGATAAAAGTATTTTTGCAAAAAAGAAAACCCGCTTGTAAGCGGGCTTCCTCTGTCGCAAAGATAAGGGCTTAAATGATTAAGCTTTATCCTTTGGGGCATCAGCAGCAGGAGCCGCAGCAGCTGCAGGAGCAGCTTCAGTATCGGCAGATTTCACTGCTGGGATACGCGCGTTAGCTAATACTGGGTTTTCTTGCTCAACATGCAATACCAAGGTAACGCCTTTTGGCAATGCGATGTCTTTAGCATGAATACCGTGACCAACTTCAATCTTGTTCAGGTCCACTTCGATGAATTCTGGCAAGTCTGCTGGTAAGCAAGAAACTTCCAATTCAGTTGAGATGTGGCTGATTACAGCGCCTTGCAATTTCACTGCAGCTGAAGTGTCAGCGTTGATGAAGTGCAATGGAACGCGCATGTGAACTTTTTCACTCGCAGAAACGCGCTGAAAGTCGATGTGCAGAACCAAAGGCTTAAATGGATGCATCTGGTAATCGCGCAACAACACTTTTTGTGCTTTGCCGCCGATTTCGAGATCAAGGATGGATGAGTGGAATGCTTCCTTGCGGAGAGCATGGAACAGTGCGTTGTGATCCAACTCAATTACAGTTGCGGCGTCTTTACCGCCGTAGATGATGCCCGGAGTTTTACCGGAGTTGCGCAGACGGCGGCTCGCACCCGTTCCCTGTACGCTTCTTTCAAAGGCTACTACTTTCATATCGAATTCCTAAATTAAGGTTAATTTCCGTTCGCGACCAAACAGAAAAGCCTTTGATTATATCTTGGGAATCGTGGTTTTTGCCTAGAAAGAGCTCAAAACTGCCAAAAACAGGGGTGGAAACGCTATTTTTGGCTTATTCAGCGAACATCGACATCACTGAATCACCCTTACTAATGCGGGAAAGCGTCTCAGCTAGGATAGGAGCAACGCTCAATTGACGAATTTTGGCGATTTTCATTGCCTCTGGCGTCAGTGGAATTGTGTCGGTAACGACTAATTCGTCTAATTCAGAAGCAGCAATACGGGCTACGGCACCACCAGAAAGCACGGCATGGGTACAGTAAGCGGTCACACCCTTCGCGCCACGCTCTTTAAGAGCCTCAGCAGCTTTACAGAGCGTTCCGCCGGTATCGATGATGTCATCCATGATTACGCAATGACGGCCCTCTACTTCGCCAATTAAGTGCATTACTTCTGATACGTTTGCCTTAGGGCGGCGTTTATCAATAATCGCCAAATCTGTCCCTAATTGCTTAGCCATTGCGCGGGCGCGAACTACGCCGCCGATGTCAGGCGAAACAATAATGAGATCTTTTTTAGTCTTTTGGGCTTCTAAGTCAGCCAAAAGGACGGGTGACGCGTAGATGTTATCTACGGGAATATCAAAGAATCCCTGAATTTGGTCGGCATGAAGATCCATGGTCAAAACACGCTCAACACCAGCAACGGATTGAAGCATGTTTGCAACGATTCTGGCGGAGATCGCAACCCGAGCTGAGCGCGGGCGACGGTCTTGTCTGGCGTAACCGAAGTAAGGGATCACTGCGGTTATACGGCTTGCTGATGCTCGTTTTAGGGCATCAATCATGATCATGAGCTCCATCAAACTATCGTTCGTTGGAGCACAAGTGGATTGGATTACGACAACGTTCTTACCACGAACGTTTTCTTGAATTTCTACCTGGATTTCACCATCGGAGAACCGGCCAACAAATGCTTTTCCCATCGGGAGATTGAGCTCTTTGGCTACTGCATGGGCCAAAACCGGATTTGCATTGCCGGTGAAAAGAGTCAGTAAATCAGCGTTCATTGGGGCGGACATAGGTGATTTTGAAATTTTGGTAGGGGTCGAATGGATATCTTTTGGTCGTATCTACAGTAGTTGGCAGGGGAAGAAGGATTCGAACCTTCGCATGCTGGAATCAAAATCCAGTGCCTTAACCAGCTTGGCGATTCCCCTACAGGTCAATCTGAAGAAATCAAATTGTAAGCGGGATTTTTATTTAGCCCTCGAACAATTCGACCTATCCATCCTTTTGGAAGATTTTGCAGAAGATTTTCCAGTTTTGCGGTGTCCGTCTTAGGGTCTAAGGCGACAAATACGCTACTTCCAGAGCCGGACATGCAAGGTGCCGAGTTTGGCACTGCCTTGTAAATCCAATCTAATGCTTGCTTCACTTCAGGATATTTTTGCACCGCTACTGCCTGACAATCATTTGATTGATATGACCTTGGCGATGCAAGAAAGCCATCTATTGTAATCGGAGCGTGATCCCGGGTCAAATGAGGGTCTTGAAAAATCTGCGCAGTAGCGATCCCTTGGTTGGGGAAGATGACTAAGAAGTCTTGGGTTTCCAGGGAAATTGCCTTTAATTTCTCCCCAACCCCCTCAACAAAGGCATTTTGGCCAAAGATGAAAAATGGTACGTCAGCGCCAAGTTTTAGGCCAAGTTGGCAAAGCGTTGCGATATCAAGGTGAAGATCCCAGAGGGTATTTAGTCCAATCAGGGTGGATGCGGCATCAGAGGATCCACCGCCAAGGCCAGCGCCCATTGGAATATTTTTCTGGAGACTGATTTCAACCCCCCGATTAATCTTGCAGTGCTCTTTGAGGAGTTGAGCTGCACGAACGACCAAGTCTTGCTCTGGGGGGACTCCAGGAATGGGCTTGATGCGGCGAACCTCGTTTTCCGGAATGCCCTTCAAGGTGAGGACATCGCACCAATCTATCAATTGAAAAACAGATTGCAGTAGGTGATAGCCATCTTCTCGGCGTCCAATAATGTGCAAAAAGAGATTAATCTTTGCAGGACAGCGCAGTTCTAACGCATCACTCTTCATTCACACTTCACTCATTTGGAATATCAAATACCAAGCGGATATCAATCGATCCGATATTAGAGCTACGATTCATCGTGAGTTTTTCCAGTCGCTCAGCATTGTTCCAGTTGTAATTTAAGGTCCAACCGTCTTGCGTGATTTTGCTCACTTGCCCTTTTGAATTTCTTTCAACACTCGCATTGCTGCCAGGACGAGTTTGCCCGCGCAACCAGTCGGATAAACCACGAGCAGGTAGCGGAAGTCCCAATGTATTTTGAATGAGCGTATCGGCATCGATCGCTGTAGTGAGCTGACCATCGCGTTCCAAAATTGCCTCACCAGGTTTAATCGTAATTTTGGCAATTGATCCACCTACTGGATTACGAATTTCTAATACATCAGTCAGTGCATCTTGAGTCAGGGTAAAGCCACCTGTTCCGCCTTGATTTTTGCCTTCGGTGAGGCCTGTAACCTTCACCGCAAAACGACCGTCCCATGAGCCTTTGAGGGATTTTTCCGCTACCGACCAATCTGGCTTCAAGCGCTTTAAGGTTTCCTTAAGGGTAGGATTATTAGCGTCTAATTGCTGCCCCTTGCGCCACATATCTTCTGCTTCGGCTGGGCGATTCATAATCCATAAGACTTCACCGATGTGTGCAGCAATATCTGCCTCAGGCTTCAAGTTAAACGCTTGTTGAAGTTGTTCAAGCGCAAGTGCATTGTTGCCCATGCGAAAGTTCACCCAGCCAAGGCTATCTAAAATAAAACCATCTCTAGGTGATAGTTGATGCGCTTTACTGATGAGTTTGAATGCCTCAGGTAATTTTTGATTACGATCAGCCAGAGAGTATCCAAGTGCATTCAGGCTATTTATATCATTTGGATTTTTGCGCAAGATTTCACGCAGAGTTTTTTCCATCACATCGATGCGTCCGGATTTTTCAGCAGACATAGCGTAGGTATAGAGCAGCCCAGGATCTTTTGGCTCTGGCTTTAATGTTGAGACGATCTCGTAAAAAGCTCTTAAGGCCTCTGATTCATCAGTGGCTTTAGCTAGTAAGGACTGAATCTGTAGCAACGTGTTATCGCGCTGCGCCGGTGTCTGCTGATTTAAAAGAGAGATAGCAGGTTTGACTGCATCTGACCAGCGTTGATTCAAGATTAAGAGTGTCACAAGCACTTCTTTGGGTTTGGTTTGCTTGGGTCCAGCCAAACCATCCCAGGTTTGGGCTGCTTGCAGCGCTAGATCCGGCGCACCCGCAGTAATAGCAATCTCCATGGCTCTTTGCGCTAAACGGGGGTCGTCGAGTTGGCGAGCGAGCTCTAAGTAGGTTGTGTATGCCAGACCAGCTTCGCCGCGTTGTAAGGCAATTTCGGAGGCCAAGACCTCAAAGACAGCTTGACCGCTATCTAGGCTACTATTTTTGGCAAGGGCTTGACTGGAGGAAAGGCCCAGGCCAAGCCAGGCTGCGAGCAATAAGGCCCCTAAAGAAGGCTTTAATGAAAATTTGGTCATGAGCACATTCTAATCCGCGAATCTACAATCCATTTATGCCAGAACTCCCAGAAGTCGAAGTTACCCGATTGGGTATTGCACCCCATTTAGAGGGTCATAGAGTGAGTGCCGTCAAAATTATTGATGGTCGTTTGCGTTGGCCAGTTCCCAGCAATCTCAATGCTTTACTTTCTGGCCAGAAGGTTTTGGGAATAGAGCGCCGTGGTAAGTATCTTTTAATGGAGTTAGATACTGGATACCTGTTGCTGCACTTAGGCATGACAGGAACATTGCGCGTGCTTCCTAATGGCGATCCTCTGAAGCCGCATGATCGTGTAACTTTTGAGTTTGGCAAGCTCAGTTTGCGTCTGCATGATCCCCGCAAGTTTGGCGCAGTTTTATGGCACCCAAAATCTAAAGGGCCGATTGAGAACAACGTGCTCTTGCAAAAACTCGGGGTTGAGCCGTTTTCGCCAGAGTTTTCGGGTGAGCTTGGCGTAGATGTCTTATATGAATGCTCGCGTAAGCGTAGTGTTGCTGTGAAGCAATTTTTACTGTCAGGGCAAGCAGTGGTTGGTGTTGGCAACATCTATTGCTCAGAAAGCTTATTCGAGGCTGGTATCCATCCAGCAAAGGCTGCTGGAAAATTAACTCGCCCTCAATGCTCTCGGCTCGCTGCTGCAGTGAGATTGATTTTGAAAAAAGCGATTGCTGCAGGTGGTAGTTCTTTAAAAGACTTCGTGAACAGTGAAGGTGACCCAGGACACTTCATGGTGCAAACCAAAGTCTACGATCGCAAAGATCAGCCTTGCAAGGTATGCAAGACGCCGATTAAACAAATAGTGCAAGGTCAGCGTTCTACTTATTTTTGCCCCCAATGTCAGAAGCGCTGATCAAGCACTTCGCCGCTAAGCTGATAGCTTGGCATGGCAAGGACGGGCGCCAGGGCTTGCCATGGCAAAGTATTCGAGATCCGTACGCGGTGTGGATTTCTGAAATCATGCTGCAACAAACTCAGGTCGCTACTGTTCTAGAGCGCTACCCCCGCTTTATGAAACGTTTTCCGACTGTCAAGAAATTGGCTGCCGCACCATTAGATGATGTCTTGGCGGAATGGGCGGGGCTCGGCTATTACACGCGTGCTCGTAACCTTCATGCCTGTGCCAAGCAGGTTGTCGCAGAGTTTGGAGCGAAGTTTCCTCATGACCCAGTGTTGCTTGAGCAACTCAAGGGTATTGGTAGATCAACGGCAGGCGCTATAGCTGCATTTGCATTTCATGAGCGGGCACCTATTTTGGATGCAAACGTCAAACGCATTTTGGCAAGACTGTTTGGCATAGAGGGTGCCATCCAAGAAAAAGCAGTGAATGAAGAATTATGGTCGCTAGCCAAAATACTCCTTCCAAAAAAAGCTACGGATATGCCGGTATACACGCAGGCACTGATGGATTTTGGGGCAACGTGGTGTACTTCTCGTAAGCCGGTGTGCTTGAGCAGCGAAAAGAAATGCCCATTTGAAAAAGAATGCCAAGCCAATCTTAGCGATCAAGTCTTGTTACTGCCTCGTAAGGTGGCTAAAGCAAAATCCCCCGAATTTAATTGCGACATGCTGTTACTCCGGCATGGTGACTCAGTCTTACTGCAAAGGCGTCCTGAAAAAGCTATCTGGGGCGGGCTATGGTCTTTGCCTGAATCTACTTGGAGAGTAAAAGAAAAAAGTCCCAAGCCTTCTGTCGATGTGGCCAATTTAACCGTGAAAGAATTGTTACAACGAGCGTTGCCAGATCAAAATATCTCTAGCGTTTTAAATGGTTGTCAATCGATCGAGCAGGGATTAGAAATTAAACATATCTTCACACATCGCCGCCTATGGATGCAGATTTGGCATGTGACTTCAAGCGATGCTGTGAAATTCAATAGCGAAGACTTGAAGTGGATTCCCTTGCGTCAACTCGGTAAATACGGCTTACCCCAGCCAATTAAGCTGCTTTTACAGGGCTTGAATCTAGCTCGCGATGGCGAGTTAAGAAATTGATTTGGAGTGCTGCTAACTCTTTCTGAGCTTGGAAGTGTTCAACAAGACGCGTCACCAAATAAACAGAGCGATGTTGTCCACCAGTGCAGCCAATCGCAACAGTAAGGTAACTACGTCCGTCTGCAATATAGTGCGGCAACCACTTTTCGATAAACGCGGTGATATCTTTTTCCATGTTTACCACTTCAGAAATCTTTTCTAGAAATTCTCTGACGGCTTGATCTTTTCCTGATAGGGGGCGTAAAGCTTTGTCATAGTGGGGGTTTGGTAAACAGCGAACATCGAAGACTAGGTCAGCTTCGCTTGGTAAGCCTTTTTTAAATCCAAAAGATTCAAAAATCACGGTGAGGCCTTGTGGCTTATCTTTGAGAAGATCCTGCATCCAGGAGCGCAGGGCATGAGCCGGCAGATTGCTGGTATCAATACTATGGGCTTGGGTGCGCAATGGCTCAAGCAGACTACGTTCCTTATCGATCGCCTCTATCAGAGTAGCTTCTTGTGTTTCTTGTGTCTTGCCAGAGAGCGGGTGGCGGCGACGGGTCTCTGAAAAACGCTGTATTAAGGTATTCGTATCGGCGTTGAGAAAAATAATACGCACATCATGGTGACGCCGTAAGGTTTCTAAAATGGTAGGTAGCTCTGAGATTGTTTGACCACGGCGGGCATCAATCGCGACCGCTACTCGATCACACTTCTCTTTTTCTAAAGTCTCAACGAGGTTTGTTAATAAAGCTACTGGTAGGTTGTCTACACAGTCATAACCCGCATCCTCAAAGGCTCTAAGAGCAACTGATTTACCTGAGCCGGAGATGCCGGTAATCAGATTGATTTGCATATTAAATGAGTCGACCTTGTGACTTTGTGGACTCTGCCTCAGCATTCATTTGTAAACGTTGGCGCTCCATAAATTCTTTTAGGGTATCAATGCCTCGCAGTTGCAAAATAGTATTGCGCACTGCAGCCTCTACGAGAACCGCCAAGTTGCGTCCCGCAGCCACTTGAATTTTGACGGTTCTAATTGGAATACCCAGTACATCAATGTGCTGGGCTTCCAATGGGAGGCGCTCAAATTCGCCATCATTGCGTCGAACGAGCTGCACTATCAAACGTAATTTCAATTTACGACGCACAGCCGTTTCACCAAAAATGGTGCGGATATCTAATAAACCCAGTCCACGCACCTCTAGAAGATTGCGCAGGATCACGGGGCAGCGACCTTCAATGTAGTCTGGTCCTAGGCGAGCAAAGTCGACTGCATCATCTGCTACTAAACCATGGCCGCGAGAAATTAACTCTAAACCTAATTCGCTTTTGCCTAAGCCTGATTCACCCATAATGAGGACACCCAAGCCCAGAATATCCATGAACACGCCATGCATCGTAATCTGGGGCGCGCCAATTTTCGTGAGATAGGTGCGTAAGTGATCAATTACCTCAGCAGCTGAGATGGCTGTTGTAAAGAGTGGGGTTGAGGATCTTTGGCAGAATAGTTGTAGATCTGCATCGGCTGTTTTCCCATCGGCCACAATCACACAAGGCGGTGTTTTGGAAATTAAGCTGGAGATCTGATCTTGCCTTTGCTTTTGTTCTAGCTGGGCATGGTAGTCAACCTCTTGCTCACCAAAAATCTGAATGCGGCTTGGGTGAATGAGGTTTAAGTGACCTACCAAGTCCGAGCTAGCTGCGGCCGCCTTAACAGCTTCGGGGGGAAATGTGCGGTCTGCACCCTCTAAACCACCAATCCAAGAGAGCTTTAAGTCAGATACGTTGTCATCAAAGATCTGCTGGGCAGTCACGCCCTCAAGGAGGAGGGGTTGGGTTGTCAAGCGGAGCCCCAAGTTTGTAATAACTGGCACACCTTTTCTGGATTGTCTTCCGCAGCAAGTGACTTGCGAGCATCTTGGTCGGAGAGTAGTTGTGCAATCGAGGACAGAATTTCTAAATGTTGCTGAGTTGCTTTTTCGGGGACGAGCAAAAAAATCAAAATAGAAACAGCCCCACCATCCGGTGCGGCAAATTCGATTGGATCTTTTAATTTGACGAATGCTGCAAGCGGACTCTTGAGCCCTTTTACGCGGCCGTGGGGAATGGCGACGCCAGCACCCAGAGCGGTGGAGCCTAAGTCCTCGCGAGCATTTAAGAAGCCAACAATTGCTTCAGCTTCAAGTCCTGCCTGCTTAGCAAATAGTTGTCCTACGGCCGCAAATGCCTCAGCCCGATTTTTAGAGGGGCTATTTAAGGCAATGCGGTCTAAAGCGAAAAGATCGGTCAGGGCATTCATGTCGGTTGATTATAGGTGTCCTGACGCCAAGAATCACTCAAAGTGCTTTTCATGATGATGGTTTTGGATCTTTTCTTTGTGCTTGACTACTTGACGCTCGAGTTTATCCACTACCGCATCCATCGCATGGTAAAGATCGGCGTTATGGGCTTCTGCAAAAAGTTCTTTGCCTTTGAGGTGAATAGTGATCTCGGCTGCTTGACGAAGATTTTTTTCTTTGGCGTTGTCAACAATTAAAAATGCCGAGGCATCAAGGACGTGGTCAAAGTGTTTACGAATTTTGGCTAGCCCGGCTTCAAGGTGGGAACGCATAGCTGGAGTAACTTCAACATGACGGCTATTAATTTTCAGATTCATCAGCAGCTCCTATTCATAACAAAACAAAATGCATGCGCAAATAATTACCCGGGGTGCGCAGCAGGCCCCTGTAATGTTGTACTTGTTTATACGGAAATGAACTTCATGAACCTCCAGCGTATCAGCGATTTTGCTGAAAACCAAGGGGGCAGATCATGTTTATTTAATAAATATTCGAAAACCTCTGAATATTTACATACGGAAGTTTTCGCCTAGATATACTCTTCTAACAGCGTCATTCTCAATGATTTGGTCTGGTTTACCTTCTGCCAGCACGCTGCCTTCACTGATGATGTAGGCATGATCGCAAATACCTAAAGTTTCTCGAACGTTATGGTCCGTGATGAGAACGCCAATCTGGCGGTCCCTTAAGAAGCGCACAATCCGCTGAATCTCTCCAACTGCAATCGGATCAACGCCAGCAAAGGGCTCATCCAGCAGAATGAACTTGGGTTGAGAGGCTAGGGCTCTAGCAATCTCAACACGACGACGTTCGCCACCAGACAGAGAAAGTGCGGGGTTATCACGCAGGTGGCTAATTTGTAGTTCGCCCAAGAGCTCATCTAAACGATGTGCTATCTCAGCTTTACTTAATGGTTTTCCGCCCTGAACCTGAAGCTCTAATACGGCCTGAATATTTTCAGCCACATTCAGCTTTCTAAAAACAGAAGCCTCCTGTGGAAGGTAAGACAGACCCATGCGAGCTCGCTCATGAATGGGTAGATGGGTAATGTCCGTACCATCTAGAACAATGCTGCCACCGTCCAAAGGAACTAGGCCAACAATCATGTAGAAGGAGGTTGTTTTGCCGGCACCATTGGGCCCCAGGAGCCCAACGACTTCGCCACACTTGACCTCGACTGATACATCTCGCACTACGGTGCGAGATCCATAACGCTTCTGAAGGTGTTGAGCGCTGAGGGTGGCTGGCTTTTGAATGCTACTTGAATCCGTGGTCATTTCTCTAGTGTAGCTTTTCTTCTTGGTGAAAGGATCGCTCTAGCTAAAGGTAGGTCGTCTGCTTTGGCATTCGCGGGTGGTGTAACTTGGTAGCGCTGCTGAACATCGTCGTAATCAATTTTCCAGCCGTGTAATTGATCTAAGGTCTGCATATTATGAAGACGCTTCAAGCTGGCATCTCCGGTCAATGTCAGGAGCTCAGTTTTAGCGTTGTAAGTAACCGTTTGGCCGCGACCTTGCATAAACTCATTGGCAGGGCCTTCGCGCCTTTGTCGGAAACTGGCAGTAGATTCAGGGCTGCCCTGAACATCGACATATTCATAACCTTCAGGATCAACTTTAATATTGCCCTTCTCGCCGGTAATCAAAATACTACCTTTGATTAAGAGGACTGCACCATCAAGTGCATAGACTTGTTGTACGTCATTCACAGAAACTTTTTCGGCTTCCAAGATAACCGGTTTATCTTGATCCGCTTTTTCGGCATGAGCGGTGGTAATGAAACAGGCTGTCAATACTGCAAAAGATAGGCCGAGTTTGCGCGGGTAGATCATGGCTGCGCTCCAGGCTGCACCCGCTCGATACGACCTCTTACTTGCCCAGATAAAACCATGCTTTGTTCGATGTTATTAAATACGCCACCATCTGTTGAGCGCATTACAGAAACTCCTTGCTCGAGCGTAATGGGTTTATCTGTTTCAATAATATCGTCGTTGATGAGTACCTTGAAATAAGAAGAGCGTGCAAGCATGCGTGGTCTTGCTGGTTCGGTTGCTGTGGCAGCTTGAGCCGGACGAAAAATTTCAGCGTTATCAATCAGATCTAAGATTGTCAGATCGCCATCCAAATGCCCTGTATCCGCTTTAACAGTAACAGGCGATTTTTCAGGTGGAAACAAGCGTATACGAGGTGTTTCTATGTCGATAGAAGCGTCATCGTCATAGTGAATCACTTTCTTGCCCAACACGCGGTATTTCGTATTACCAAATTCATTGAGAGCAGATAAGGCGCCATTGGTGATGGTGTAATCGGGCTCATGTAAGCGTACACGTTCAATAGCTGATTTTTCCGCTGGAGTATTTTTTTTGACAAGCCAAAATGTGACGAGAGTTAGAGTACCCATCAAGATCAATGGCATCAGGCGTAATAAGGTGCGCCAGATACTCAGTTTGATTTGTTGGGCATTTAATTCCATTGCAAAACGACCTTAAGCGCGCGCCTGGGTTAGTAATTCTTCGTAGCGGTTTTGCGCTTTTAATATGAGATCGCAGACTTCGCGTACCGCACCAGCACCACCCGATCGAGTGGTAACAAAGTGAGCCGTTTCTTTTACGGCATCATGGCCTTGTGATGGGCAGATCTTCAAGCCCGCAGACTTCATCATTTGAAAATCAGGCCAGTCATCACCCATCACAGCGCAATCGGATGACTTGAGTCCAAGTGATTGCAGGATCTTTTCTAAAGCCGCAGCTTTATTTTCAACGCCCATGTGTACATGTTTGATGCCGAGTTCATCGCAGCGAGCCAAAACCATTTTCGAGTTACGTCCAGTGATGATGGCAGTTGGTATACCAATTTTTTCTAAGAGCTTGATTCCCAAGCCATCCTGAATATCAAAAGCCTTCAGAGATTCTTTGCCATTCTCGCCAATAAACACTTGGCCATTCGTGAGTACGCCATCGACGTCTAGAACGAGTAGCTTGACCGTCCCGGCACGGTCCCAGGCCTGCGGATATTGGCTCAGCGGGTTAGTTTTGTGAACATGAAAGGCACTAGGCATGTGAGTGATTTAGTAAATAAATTATTGAACAGTGGGTGACTTAAATAACTTTGGCCGCAAATAAGTCATGGAGATTAAGTGCTCCAAGTAGTGCGCCATTAGGATCCGTTACCACTAAATGATTGATGCGATGTTTCTCCATCATCTCAATAGCCTCTTCTGCTAATAGCTCTGGCGGAATCGTGCGTGGTGCTGAGGTAATCGCTTGTTCTAAGGTGAGGCCATCTAAATTGGTGCTCTTCTCCAGTAGGCGACGTAAGTCACCATCAGTAAATATGCCAGCAACTGTATTTGCCTTGCCTAAGGCAACTACCATTCCCATACGCTTAGCAGTCATTTCTAGCAAAGCATCTTTTAAGGAGGCAGAGATTGCAATTTTGGGCGTTTCATCAAAACTACGCATGACTTCGCTGACATGCATGAGTTGTTTGCGACCCAAGCGCCCGCCTGGGTGTGAGCGTTGGAAATCTTCAGCCTGAAAGCCACGAGCATCTAGTAAGGCAACGGCTAAGGCGTCACCCATAGCAAGTGCTGCAGTTGTGCTGGTGGTTGGGGCTAAGTTAAGTGGGCACGCTTCTTTTTCAACACTGGTGTCTAAATGGGCATCCGCCAACTTTGCTAAGGAAGAATTTGGTGCGCCAGTAAGTGCAATGAGTTTTGCACCGGTGCGCTTGACGATTGGCACAATGGTGAGAAGCTCATCAGTTTCACCGGAATTAGAGAGCGCAACAAAGACGTCATCACGCGTGACCATTCCTAGGTCGCCATGACTGGCTTCGGCGGGATGGACAAAAAAAGCTGGCGAGCCAGTAGAGGCAAAGGTAGCAGCAATCTTACGGGCGATATGCCCTGATTTGCCAATCCCAGAAACGACAATACGTCCTTTACAGGAGTGAAGAAGATCTACGGCCAATACGAGGGCGTCAGCGTTAGCGCCTTCAAGGCGATCACGCATAGTGTGCAGTGCAGCAGCCTCAATTGTGAGGGTGTCGCGCGCAAGCTTTAGGGTTCGGTCACGAGTCTTAGCTATCATGGGGTGAGTATATGCCGTCAGTCCTTCAGTTAACTCTCATCTTGCTGGCCTCTGGAGTGGCCGGGGTAGTTATTTTCCGCTATTTTGGACTACCCCCTATTCTGGGCTATCTCGCCATTGGCGTCCTGATTGGGCCGCATGCCCTTGGTTTGGCCAATGATTCAGCCACAGTGAAGTATTTGGCTGAATTTGGCGTGGTTTTCTTGATGTTCTCGATTGGTTTGGAGTTCAATCTCCATAAGCTGCGGGCCATGCGAACTATCGTGTTTGGCTTAGGCGGCAGTCAGGTCATTTTGACCATGCTCTTGGCGGTCCCTGCCAGCCTGTTGATGAACTGGATTTACCCAATTTCCTGGCAGGCTGCCATTGCTCTAGGGGGTGCCTTGGCGATGTCTTCAACCGCCATCGTCACCAAACTCATTTCTGATCGCTCAGAAATTGAGACTGAGCATGGGCGCAACATCATTGGTATCTTGCTGTTCCAAGATTTGGCGGTTGTTTTCCTGTTGATTTTGTTGCCCTCGCTTGGCAAGAATCCCGGAGACCTATTTTTAGCGCTGACTGCGGCTTCTATCAAGATTACGGTGGCATTAGTTCTGATTTTTGTCATTGGTCAAACTTTAATGAGTCGCTGGTTTAGTTTGGTCGCCAAGCTGCGGTCTCAAGAGCTGTTCATGCTTAACCTGTTACTGATCGTTTTGGGTATGGCGGGGCTGACTGAGCACTTTGGCTTATCGCTAGCGCTCGGCGCTTTCTTGGCAGGTATGTTGATTGCCGAGACGCCCTACCGCCATCAAGTGGAGGAGGATGTTAAGCCTTTTAGAGATGTGCTCTTAGGCCTCTTCTTTATCACCGTTGGCATGCTGCTAGATTTCGAAGTGATCTATCAGCAGTGGATGCTGGTCTTGCTCTTATTGATTGGTCCTCTGATTTTCAAGTTTGGCTTGATTGCTTTGCTCTCACGTGCTTTTGGCTCAAGTCCTGGCATCTCTATACGTACGGGATTGTGTTTGGCGCAGGCTGGTGAATTCGGCTTCGTTCTCTTAAATCAAATCGACGGTTTGGATTTGATTGATCCTGCATTAAGTCAAGCAGTCTTGGCGGCAATGTTGCTCTCGATGTTTGGTGCACCTTTCTTGATTCAATATAGCGATCGTATTGCGATGCGCTTTTCGAGTAATGAGTGGTTATTGCAGTCACTGGCATTGACACGTGTTGCCGCAAAAAGTGTTCGTACGGAAAACCATGTCGTCATTTGTGGTTTTGGTCGCTCAGGCCAAAGCTTGGCGCGCATGCTCGATCAAGAAAAAATTCCCTATATTGCTTTAGATATGGATCCAGACCGAGTTAAAGAGGCTGCCGCCGCTGGAGATAACGTGGTCTATGGCGATGCCAGTCGAGAAAATTATTTAGTTGCGGCAGGCTTAGCGAGAGCGAAGGCGGTCGTGATTACTTATGCAGACACGCCGGCAAGCTTCAAAGTATTGCATCAAGTCGAACATCTCCGTCCAGGCATGACAGTGTTAGTGCGTACAAGGGATGATGCAGATTTAGCGAAACTACAAGCAGCCGGTGCAACGGAGGTGGTGCCAGAGTTAATTGAGGGTAGCTTAATGATGGCGTCCCATGTTTTGTTGATGATGGGCGTGCCCATGCGTAAGGTAGTGAGACGCATCACGAGTGCACGTGAAGCTCGTTATAGTCTTTTGCGTGGCTACTTCCGTGGGGTTGCTGACGAGGTTGATTCCAAAGAATCGTGGCGCTTGCACTCGGTAACCTTGCTGCCTGAGTCAGCCAGTATTGGGCAGACTCTTGAAGAGTTGCATCTTGAAAATGAAGGTGTGAGCGTACAAGCAGTCAGACGCAAAGTAGGCGGTGCTGACTATGTCAAATTAGAACTCACCCCAGACTTACGCTTACAAGCCAACGACATCCTAGTGCTCTCAGGCAATTCAGAAGCGACTGATTTAGCCGAATCTAAATTGCTCTGATTTAAGTTACATCATTTTTTCTTTTTGCTGGCGATTGGTTTACGAACCAGTAGTGGCGCTAAGTAGTGGCCGGTGAAGCTAGCCTCATTCTTCGCAACTTCTTCAGGTGTGCCAGTGGCAATAATTTGCCCACCACCAGCGCCACCTTTGGGGCCTAAGTCAATAATCCAGTCAGCAGTTTTGATCACGTCCAGGTTGTGCTCAATGATGACGATTGTGTTGCCTTGTTTTTTGAGGGTCTGCAGCACTGTCAGTAATAGTTGAATGTCATGGAAATGCAAGCCCGTGGTTGGCTCGTCCAAGATGTAGAGGGTTCTACCAGTATCGCGTTTAGAAAGTTCTAGTGAGAGTTTGACGCGTTGCGCCTCGCCGCCAGATAAGGTCGTAGCGCTTTGACCCAACTTCACATAACCTAATCCTACATCGAGCAAGGTTTTGAGTTTGCGCTTGACAATCGGAACTGCTTCAAAGAATTCATGGGCTTGTTCGATAGTCATCGAGAGCACTTCATGAATATTCTTGCCTTTGTAGCGAATGTCTAATGTCTCGCGGTTGTAGCGTTTGCCATGACATACATCACAAGGTACATAGACATCTGGCAAGAAGTGCATTTCGACTTTAATAACGCCGTCACCTTCGCAGGCATCACAACGACCACCTTTAACGTTGAAAGAAAAACGTCCGGCTTCGTAGCCACGCTCGCGTGCAGCAGGTACGCCACAGAAGAGTTCTCTGATCGGCGTAAATAATCCGGTGTAAGTAGCAGGGTTGGAGCGAGGTGTTCTACCAATTGGGGATTGGTCTACGCTAATTACCTTATCAAAATTCTCAAGACCCTTAATCGCATCATGAGCTGCTGGCTCAGCATTTGAACCATAGATATGTTGTGCAACTGCGTGATGCAAGGTGTCATTAATCAGCGTTGATTTACCGGAGCCTGATACGCCAGTGACACAAGTCAATAAGCCAACTGGAATTTTGGCGTGAACTGACTGTAAGTTGTTACCGCGCGCGCCAATGATTTCCAGGAATTTGTCATTTACAGGAATGCGTTTTTCTGGAACTGCGATCCACTCGCGACCAGATAGGTAAGCGCCTGTCAAAGACTTGAGATTTGCCTCTACCTCTGTGGGAGTACCTTCAGCCACCACTTCACCACCATGTACGCCTGCGCCAGGACCAATATCAATTACGTAGTCAGAGGCACGAATCATATCTTCATCATGCTCTACTACCAATACGCTATTACCTAAATCGCGCAAGTGCTTGAGGGTGCCGATGAGTCTATCGTTATCGCGCTGATGCAAGCCAATGGAGGGCTCGTCTAGTACATACATGACACCGGTGAGACCAGAGCCAATTTGAGAGGCAAGGCGAATACGTTGAGCTTCACCACCGGAGAGAGTATCCGCACTGCGCTCAAGTGAAAGGTAATCTAAGCCAACATCATTGAGAAAGCGAAGACGTGAACCAATTTCTTTAACAATTTTGTCAGCGATTTCTCGTTTAGCTCCTTTGAGCTCTAGAGATTCAAAATATTCTTTAGCCTCTTTTAAGGGTAGAGCGCTAATTTCATATATAGCTCGGGATTGTTTGCCATCACCTACTTTGACAAAGCGCGCTTCTTTACGCAAGCGGCTGCCACTACATGATGGGCAGGTTTGCACATTTTGATAGCGAGATAATTCTTCGCGGACTGTCGCGGATTCGGTCTCGCGATAGCGGCGTTCAAAGTTGGCAACAATACCCTCAAAGGCGTGCTCACGAATACTGTTCTTGCCACGCTCATTGATATATTCAAATGGAATAGTGACATCACCAGAGCCTAGCAAAATGAGATCTTGCTGTTTCTTATTCAAAGTCTCAAACGGTTTCTCGACATCAAAGCCGCCATGCTTGGCTAGTGTTTGGAGGAGTTTGAAATAAAACTGATTGCGACGATCCCAGCCCTTGATGGCACCGGAGGCTAACGATAAATCAGGGTGCGCAACAATGCGTTTTGGATCGAAGAAGGACTGATGACCTAAGCCATCGCATGATGGGCATGCACCCATTGGATTATTGAATGAGAATAGGCGTGGCTCTAACTCTTGTAAGGAATACGAGCAGATGGGGCAAGCAAACTTGCTGGAGAAAATCATCTCCTTGCCAGTGTCCATATTGACGATCATCGCTTTCCCGTCAGCAAGGCGCAGAGCAGTCTCAAAAGATTCTGCCAAGCGCTGCTGAATATCAGGGCGTACTTTAATGCGATCTACGACTACTTCGATAGAGTGCTTGTCGTTTTTCTTGAGTGCTGGTAATTGATCAACTTCAAAGATCTCTGCTTTAGCGGTATTGGTTGTGCCGCCGCCAGATCGCACGCGAAAGCGCACAAAACCTTGTGCTTGAAGATCTTGGAAGAGGTCTACGAATTCACCCTTACGTTCACTAACTACTGGAGCCAAGATCATGAGCTTGGTATCTTCTGGCATGGCTAAAACCGTATCTACCATTTGGGATACGCTTTGTGCCTCTAGTGGTAGATCGTGATCTGGGCAGTGAGGGGTTCCTGCGCGAGCAAACAATAAACGCAGGTAATCATGAATTTCGGTAACTGTACCCACGGTCGAGCGTGGATTATGACTGGTAGCTTTTTGCTCAATCGAGATTGCTGGGGAGAGGCCCTCAATCGTATCGACGTCGGGTTTCTCCATTAACTGCAAGAATTGACGAGCGTAAGCAGATAAGGACTCGACGTAGCGACGTTGGCCTTCGGCATACAGGGTGTCAAAAGCCAATGAGCTTTTGCCCGAGCCAGATAGACCAGTCAAAACGACTAATTTCTCTCTAGGGATATCTAGATTGATGTTTTTGAGGTTGTGCGTGCGCGCACCGCGGATTTTAATTTCGTTATTCATGATTTTTTAGCGTAACTTGTTAATATAGCCCTTTCCCATGAATCCTTCTGAACTTCGCTCCACTCTGGCCTTAGCAGGCATCTTTGGCCTCCGTATGCTGGGCCTATTTCTGCTTTTGCCGGTTTTTAGCATTCATGCGCACGGCTTGCCAGGTGGCGAGCACGCCCTGTGGGTTGGCTTAACCCTGGGCATCTTCAATATTGTCCAGGCCTGTTTCTACATCCCTTTGGGGCGTCTTTCTGACCGGATTGGCCGAAAACCAGTCGTTTTATGGGGACTTTCCTTATTTATAGCTGGCGCCTTAATTTGTGCCGCTCAAGATGATCTCCTGTGGATTGCTATTGGGCGTGGCGTAATGGGCGCTGGTGCAGTTTCTGCAGCGATCTCTGCCTGGGTTGCTGATTTAACGCGTGAGGAGGTTCGTACGCGAGCAATGGCCTTGGTGGGAGGCAGCATTGCACTTTCATTTGCTTTATCGCTGGTGATTGCTGCACCAATTTATCGCTTGATTAGTTTGAGTGGAATTTTTGTAGTTTTGGCGGTATTGGGTGTTGGGGCGATGTTTGTTGCTTACTATGTTTTGCCAAGCACTAAGCCTGAGGCCAAAATTCAGCAGGCGAGCTTGAGGGGGGTATTTCTGCGCCCTGAGTTGATGCGTCTCAATGCAGGCGTATTTGTATTGCATGCAACTCAAGTGGCAATGTTCTTGGTGGTGCCGCGTTTATTGGTGGAAGCAGGCTTACCCTTGGCATCACATTGGCAAGTTTATCTTCCCGTTGTGTTGCTATCTTTTTTCCTGATGGCGCCGATTTTAATTTTTGGTGAAAAGAAGCAGCAGTTAAAAACGGTCTTGTTAGTAGCAATTGTGTTGCTCCTTCTTGCGGAATTTGTCTTTACAAGTACTCACTCAATTACTGGGATTGCGATTGCATTATTAATTTACTTTGTAGGCTTTAACTTACTTGAAGCATTGCAACCATCATTAGTCTCTCGTTTTGCAAAAGAATCTAAAGGTACGGCATTGGGTGTTTACAACACCACGCAATCGATTGGCCTCTTTACAGGCGCTGTAATTGGGGGCTATTTGATGGATAGCCATGGGGATTTATCGGTCTTTTTTATGGGCGCAGCACTGCTTTTATGCTGGCTTATAATTGCATGGTCGATGGGTTCGATGCCAACAAGAGCATCAGAATCAAAGGATGCCACAGCAAGTACATAACCTTATCTTTATTGGTTTAATCAAAGCGAGTAGTTTATTTTTAGCAGTAATAACAGTAGTATTTTTCTTCGGGAGACAACATGGCTTCGGTAAATAAGGTCATCATCGTAGGTAACGTAGGGCGTGACCCAGAAACACGTTACATGCCAAGCGGCGACGCTGTAACAAACATTTCAGTAGCGACATCAGATCGCTACAAAGATAAGCAGTCTGGCGAAATGAAAGAAACCACAGAATGGCACCGTGTTGCATTCTTTGGAAAACTTGCAGAGATCGCTGGTCAATATCTCAAAAAAGGTTCACAGGTTTATGTAGAAGGCCGTTTGCGCACACGTAAATGGACTGATGCGAGTGGTCAGGAAAAATATTCCACTGAGATCGTTGCAGAAACAATGCAAATGCTTGGTGGCAAGCCAGTAGGCGGCGGTGGTGATGGTGGTGAAAGTTATAGCCGTTCAAAGCCGGCTGAGCAGTCTGCGCCAGCATCATCAAATGCTGCATCCCTGGGTGCAATGGATGACGATATTCCGTTTTAATTGAGTTACTAGCAGTCATTTGACTGCATAGTGATTGACCCCAGCGAGCTCATGCTTTCTGGGGTTTTATTTTTTATTGGGCGCGCAGGCAAATGCTAGATTTTCAGTATTCACCTTAAAATGAGTCTATGAATCTCCCAGGGATAATCAAATCTCCACTTTTGGCATTCGTAGCCATTTTCACTATCGCTTTGCCCCAGTCACCCCTAGCCGCAGCCTTTTTCTTTCCAGACATGAACCCCTCATTTGTTAAAGGGGATCCTCCAGATTGGTTGCATGATGGGCGAGGTAATGATGGCTACTTCACGATTACTTCCGAAGTGATTCCAGTTAGCAGCTGCACACAAATGGCAAGCCGTAGTTTTTGGGGGTCTGATAAAACGCAATTGGTTTTATCGGTTGTGACGAATGGCTTCAAAGGCAAGCTCGATAAGTTAGAAATTCCGATTGCTACCTTTGATGGCAGAGATGGCGGCTCCGAGTGCGCCTCACTGAGTAGCGCACCTTTATCAGTGGTTCCAACGACTGTGTTGGGAACACATTCTATATTTAACCCAGGCGCACTTTCAGTGGTGCTCAATGTAAGAAGTTCGAGCGACTCAAATAAAGATTTTGTGGGATCCGCCAAATTGTTGCTGGGGGCCGCTGCAATGGTGGCAACTGGAGGTTCAGCAGCGGCTATTGGCGGGATTTCAGCAACGGTTGGAAATTCGGTAGTAGGCGAAACGCAAAAGAGGGCTAATAGTCTTTTGCAGGGAATGGTTGATGCCAAGGCGCCCGTTAGTTTTAGTTGGCCGGAATTACGACAAGGTATCCGAGCAGTGGAAATCCCAGTCTACAAAGTTGATCAAAGCGTTAGCAGTTTGACTGATAGGCAAATTCTACAATTACAAAAAGATCCTAAAGCAGAAAAACAACTTCTATTCACTGTGAAGTTAGAGTTTCAATTTTTCCGCAGTGTGTTTTATCCGACAGTCTCCCATATCGATGGATTGGCAAGTCGAGAAAATCTCTCTTCTGAGTATATTTTGAATTTTCAAATGCCTGGCTCAGGCCAAAATTTTATGCAGATCTTAAATAGTTCTGCCCCTAGTTTGCTACAGCGTATTTCTAAGGCAGAAGGCTCTGATTTAGCCAAGGCTTGCTCTTCGGGATTTACAAAATTAAAGACTGTAGGGCTTGACGATGTCGATAGTGCTATTGTCATGAAATCATTTATTGATGAGGCAAAGGGTGATTTTGATTGGTATACAAATCCAGCTTTAGTTAAAAGCTGTTTCTCGCAAGCGCCCAGTATTCAAAAAAATCTTGAGTTGATATATGGTCCCAGCATAGCATTGTCAAAACAGGTGCTTGAACCTTAGCTATTGCCTCGCATGGCGCACATTGTCTGGCCAAGGCGCATTGTGATCAGTGCGGAAGGGATTGATGTCTAAACCACCGCGTCGGGTGTAGCGAGCGTAGACGGAAAGCTTCTCTGGTTTGCACTGGCGCTTGATATCAGTGAAGATGGTTTCAACGCAATGCTCGTGAAATTCACCCTTTTGTCTGAACCCGATCAAGTAGCGGAGCAAGCCTTCTTCCAAAATTGGACGACCTTGATAGCGAATTTGCACGCTTGCCCAATCTGGTTGACCGGTCACTGGGCAATTCGACTTGAGTAGATGAGAAACTAAGCACTGCTCGATTGGCCCAAACGATTCATTCACCTCTAGCAAGGTAGGATCAGCGGATAAGCTCGGATCAATCTCGATATCAAGGCGATCCATGAGAACGCCACTCATCTCCTGCATTCCTTTTTTGGCAACTGCTTCAGTTGGATTGATGCGAGTAGAAATTTTGCTGCCAGCTACTGCTGATAAATCCGTAATCAATCTTTCGCGGACTTCAGCTTCATCTTCAAAGCGAGCGCTATTGAGGCTGTTTAAATAAAGTTTGAATGATTTGGACTCAATCATATTGGGAGAATCCGCTGGAATCTGAAATTCTGCTAGAGCAATCTGGGGCTTGCCTTTTTTGTTGAGCCAGCCCAGCTCAAAGGCATTCCAAATATCAACACCAACAAAAGGCAATGCTTGATTAGGTTTGATATCGAGCTTGAGGCGATTCTCGGAGCGTGGAATAGGAAAAAGCAAACTCGGATCGTATTGAGCTGGGTATTCCGTTGCCTTACCAAGAGGAAGTGTAGACATTAGCTTTTTGGTTTATTAGAAACGCCAGATACAACGTGGCCAGTAGGTGCTACTGATGCAGCTGATTGGCAGTGACCTGTTTGATCATCAAAGAAAAAATCTGGTTCAAACTCGCGTAGGAATTCGCTTTTGGAGAGTCCGCCTAAGAACATGGCTTCGTCAACATCAATACCCCAGGCCATGAGTGTGCGAATGGCGCGCTCATGTGCGGGCGCAGAGCGAGCAGTCACTAAAGCAGTGCGAATACGCATCCCTTTTTCGCTAGTAGTTCGTTGCAAGCGATGAAGTGCCTCTAGCAAAGGTTTGAATGGGCCTGGCGGTAAAGGAATCGCAGCCTTCTTGCTTTCATGATCGACAAAGGCCACCAAGCCTTCACTCTGAAATACTTGCTCGGCTTCATCGGAAAAGAGAACGGCATCTCCGTCAAAGGCAATACGAATTTCATTGGGGTGAGACTCTGCAGTCTTACTCGACTCTGGATACACGCGCGCTGCAGGAAACCCTGCATCAATTGTGGCGCGCACATCATCTTCATTGGCCGAGAGAAATAAGTTCGCATGTAGCGAGCGAAGGTAGTGGTAGGGTGGGCGACCTCTTGTGAATACACCGCGCTCTAAATGTAGACCATGATGTTCGGCTGAGCGAAAGACGCGTAAGCCGCTAACTGGGTCATTGCGAGAGAGAATCACTACCTCAACACGCTGCTCACCTTCTTCATTAAAGGCAAGTAATTTTTTCACTAATGGAAAAGCAACGCCTGTTTGGGCGGCTTTAGACAGGCGCTCTAACTGCAGTTTCATATAGGCACTGTCATCAGTAGATTCGAAGATACGATTTTCTTCTTCGAAATCAAACAATGCGCGCGATGAAATCGCAACGACGAGTTTCCCGGTGAGTGTGTATGACATTACGAGTTACATCTCATTTGAGGAATAGGCGATAAGCCGGGTTATCAGTTTCATTCCAATGCGGGTAGCCAAGTGATGCTAGGAAGCTTTGAAATTTCTTCTGCTCATTCTTGGGAACCTGAAGACCCACCAAGATGCGGCCATAGTCTGCACCATGATTGCGGTAATGAAAAAGACTGATATTCCAATTGGGTGCCATGCTGGTGAGAAACTTCATCAAAGCACCTGGACGCTCTGGAAATTCAAAGCGATAAAGCAGCTCGTCTTGAGCCAGGGTGGATCGACCACCCACCATATGACGCAGGTGAGACTTCGCTAACTCATCATGGGTAAGATCGATGGTTGCAAATTTTGCCTTACGAAAATGCTTTGCAATGGTGGTGCTATCAGTTGCCTTTTGCGTACCAATTCCCACAAAAATATGCGCTTCACTTTGATCTGCGATGCGATAGTTAAATTCAGTAACATTGCGATTGCCGAGTAACTCACAAAAGCGCCTGAAGGAGCCGCGCTCTTCAGGAATAGTGACAGCAAAAACAGCTTCGCGGAATTCACCAACGTCAGCACGCTCAGCAACAAAGCGTAGGCGACTGAAATTCATATTCGCACCACAAGCAATCGCTACTAATGTTTTCTTTTTCAGGCGATGTTTTTCTACATACTTCTTCATACCAGCAATCGCTAAGGCGCCTGCTGGTTCCAGAATACTGCGGGTGTCTGTGAAGACGTCATTAATGGCAGCGCAGATCTCATCGGTATCGACAGTGATGATGTCGTCCACTACGCGTTTACAAATACGAAAGGTTTCTTTGCCAACGAGTTTGACTGCCGTGCCATCCGAGAAAAGACCTACATCCTTCATCTCGATGCGCTTGTTAGCTTCGAGCGATCGTCGCATTGCATCTGAATCAACTGACTGCACGCCGATCACTTTGGTCTTGGGGCTGACTGCTTTGACGTATTCCCCAATGCCAGCAATGAGGCCACCACCACCAATAGCTACAAAAATAGCATCGATTGGCTCTTGGTATTGCTGAAAGATTTCCTGAGCAATCGTTCCCTGTCCAGCGATGACATCTGGGTCATCAAAAGGGTGGACAAAGGTTAAGCCCCGTTTTTTCTCTAATAGTTCAGAGTATTTGAAGGCATCGCTATAGGATTCGCCATGCAAGATCACCTCGACCCAGGATCCTCCGCGAGCCTTTACAGCATCAATCTTGACGCTGGGGGTGGTGAGTGGCATCACGATGACCGCTTTGCACTTCATTTTGGCCGCTGCTAAGGCTACGCCTTGGGCATGGTTGCCAGCTGAGGCTGCAATAACCCCCCGTTTTAGGGCTTCTGGGGGTAAATGGGCCATTTTGTTATAGGCGCCACGCAGTTTGAAGGAGAAAACCGGCTGGTTATCCTCTCTTTTGAGTAAAACTTGATTGCCTAAGCGCTTTGTGAGTTCGGGGGCTACTTGGAGCTCTGTTTCCCTAGCCACGTCGTAGACTCGGGCCGATAAAATTTTCTTTAAATAGTTCGTTGCCATGCGATGAGCGTACCATGAATGCGCTCTAAGCCCTTAGATTTGCAAGGGTTTATCGTCTTAGGCCAACATCTTTCTTGGTTTCCTGCCAATATCAGGATCCCTCAATTAAAATGCATATTTATCAAATATGACGCTATGAACGCTCCATTAGCTTTGAACCAGTTGCTGGATGCTGAAGCGGGTTCACCCCGCCTCCGCGAAATCCCCTACAACTACACCTCCTTTTCCGATCGTGAAATTGTTATTCGCCTGTTGGGTGAGGAGTCCTGGCGCGTTCTGAATGATCTACGTGGGGTGCGCCGCACTGGCCGCTCAGCTCGTATGTTGTTCGAAGTCTTGGGTGATATTTGGGTAGTTCAACGCAACCCCTTCTTACAAGATGACCTATTGGATAACGCCAACCGCCGTCAATTGTTGATTGACGCTTTATGGCATCGTCTTGGCGAAGTAAAGAAAAGATCTAGCGGCGAATCTGCTGAGCAAGTTCAGGTTTTATTGAAAGCCGCCCACCGTGCGGTTGAAAGTTTCGAGCAGGGTTTTAAAGAGGTTACAGAAATTCGTAAGCGAGCTCGTAAAGAGTTGGGCCGCATCACTGCCTCTGACAATATTTGTTTTGATGGCGTTTCTCGCGCAGCGCATGTCACTGATGCGACGGACTGGCGTGTCGAGTTTCCCTTGGTTGTTCTCAAGCCAGACTACGAATCTGAAATCCCCGGCCTAGTGAAAGCTTGTGTTGAACTGGGCTTAACCATTATTCCGCGTGGGGGTGGTACTGGATATACCGGTGGCGCTATTCCTCTCTACGCCATGTCTGCAGTAATTAACACTGAGAAGCTTGAGCAAATTGATGCCGTCAAGCTCAAACGTTTGCCGGGTGTTGATCATGAGGTTTCCACAATCTTTACTGGCGCTGGCGTAGTAACTCGTAGAGTATCAGATGCTGCAGAGCGTTCTGGACTGGTGTTTGCGGTTGATCCAACTTCGGCTGATGCGAGTTGTATTGGTGGCAACATTGCCATGAATGCGGGTGGTAAGAAGGCGGTTCTTTGGGGTACTGCACTTGATAACTTAGCCAGCTGGCGTATGGTCGATCCAGAGGGTAATTGGCTTGATGTTGAACGCCTTGATCACAATCTCGGAAAAATTCACGTTGTAGATAAAGTACGCTTTCAACTGACTTGGTCTGATGGTTTGAGCGAGCCTGGCGAACGTATTCTTAAAACAGAAACTTTAGAAGTAGAAGGAAAGCGCTTCCGTAAAGAGGGCTTGGGTAAGGATGTGACTGATAAGTTTTTATCAGGCTTACCTGGTGTTCAAAAAGAAGGTTGCGACGGATTAATTACGAGTGCTACTTGGATTTTGCATCGCATGCCTAAATTCATGCGTACTGTTTGCTTGGAGTTTTTTGGTCAGGCGCAGGAAGCTATCCCAAGTATTGTAGAAATTAAAGCTTACCTTGACGGCCTTACTAAAAATGGCGGCCCAATCTTAGCTGGTCTAGAGCATTTGGATGATCGCTATTTGAGGGCGGTGGGTTATTCCACGAAGTCCAAACGTAATGCTTTGCCAAAGATGGTTTTGATTGGCGATATCGCTGGGGATGATGAAGAGGCGGTAGCTGCAGCGACTAGCGAAGTTGTGCGCATGGCCAACAATCGTGTAGGCGAGGGCTTTGTGGCCGTTAGTGCCGAAGCCCGCAAGAAGTTTTGGTTAGATCGTGCTCGCACTGCTGCGATAGCTCGACATACCAACGCTTTTAAGATTAATGAAGATGTGGTCATCCCATTGCCACGCATGGGCGAATACACCAATGGTATTGAGCGTATCAATATCGAACTTTCTCTTAAAAATAAATTACAAGTTTTAGATAGCCTTGAAGCATTTTTGACAAAGAGTGCCTTGCCGCTGGGCAAGGATGATGAAGATTATGAGATCCCTAGCGCTGAAATTTTAGGTGATCGTGTTCAACAAGCACTAGAGCTTATTTCTAAAGTACGGACGCGTTGGTCAGACTGGCTTACGCAGATGGATACGTATTTCCCAGATCTGCAGAATTACAGCCTACGCGCTTCCTGGAAGATGGAAGTTCGCGCTGAACTCAGAATTATTTTTGGCGGCTTGGCATTTGAGCCTATTCTCAATGAACTAGAAGCTATTCATAAAAACATTTTGCGCAAGCGGGTGTTTGTAGCACTGCACATGCATGCGGGTGACGGTAATGTGCACACCAATATCCCAGTCAATTCAGACGACTACGAGATGTTGCAAGATGCACATCGTGCGGTCGATCGGATTATGAAATTAGCTCGCTCATTGGATGGTGTAATTTCTGGTGAGCATGGTATTGGTATTACGAAGCTTGAGTATTTGACTGAGGAAGAACTCAAAGATTTCCGCGCTTACAAAAAGCGTGTAGATCCTGAGGGACGCTTCAACAAAGGCAAGTTAATGCCACATGCGGATCTCAGCATTGCGTATACGCCAAGTTTCGGTTTGATGGGACATGAATCCATCATCATGCAGCAGAGTGATATCGGCGCGATTGCTGATAGCGTGAAAGATTGTTTGCGTTGCGGTAAGTGCAAGCCGGTGTGCTCCACACATGTGCCGCGTGCCAATTTGCTTTACAGTCCGCGCGACAAAATTTTGGCAACCTCTTTATTAATCGAAGCTTTCTTGTATGAAGAGCAAACGCGTCGTGGCGTATCGATTCGTCACTGGGAAATGTTTGATGACGTTGCAGCACACTGCACTGTATGTCACAAGTGTTTAACACCATGCCCAGTCAAAATTGACTTTGGTGATGTCACCATGAACATGCGTAACTTGTTACGCAAGATGGGTCAGCAACGCTTTAATCCAGGAACGGCAGCGTCGATGCTTTTCTTGAATGCTACCGATCCAGACACAATCAAGTTGGTTCGCAAGACTATGATTGGCTGGGGTTATAAGCTCCAGCGCTTGGGCAATGATGTGTTCCGTAAGCTGGCACGTAAGCAAACTGCTCATCCGCCTGCGACTGTCACCAAGCCGACCGTAAAAGAGCAAGTTATTTTCTTTGTCAATAAAAAGATGCCCGGTAACTTACCCAAGAAAACTGCGCGCGCTCTTTTGGATATTGAGGATGCGAATTACGTTCCTATTATTCGGGATCCAAAGACAACTTCTGCTGATACTGAGGCTGTGTTTTATTTCCCAGGCTGCGGTTCTGAGCGTTTGTTCTCGCAGGTAGGCTTAGCTACGCAAGCAATGTTGTGGAATGTAGGTGTGCAAACCGTATTACCGCCAGGCTACTTATGTTGCGGTTATCCGCAGCGCGGTAATGGCGACTTCGATAAAGCTGAAAAGATGATTACGGACAATCGCGTTCTCTTTCATCGCGTTGCCAACACTCTGAATTACTTGGATATCAAGACCGTCGTAGTTTCATGCGGCACTTGCTATGACCAGTTGGCGGGTTATCAATTTGAGCAGATCTTCCCAGGCTGCCGTATTGTGGATATTCATGAATACCTGCTTGAGAAAGGCGTCAAACTTTCAAACGTGACTGGCGTCAAGTATATGTATCACGATCCATGCCACTCTCCGATGAAGTTGCAGGATCCACTCAAGACCGTGAATGAGTTGATTCAGCTAGAAGACGGTAAAGCGATTCAGAAGAATGATCGTTGTTGTGGTGAGTCTGGAACTCTTGCTGTAACGCGTCCTGACATTTCTACTCAAGTACGTTTCCGTAAGCAGATTGAAATGGAGAAGGCTGCCAATGAGTTACGTAAAGACGATTTCACTGGCGATGTCAAAGTACTAACAAGCTGTCCATCCTGCCTACAGGGCCTTACTCGATTTGATGCTGATAGTGATACGACTGCCGATTACATCGTAGTTGAAATGGCGCAAAAATTATTGGGCCCTGATTGGATGCAAGACTATGTTGCCAAGGCAAACCAAGGCGGTATCGAAAGGGTATTGGTTTAATGATTCCAACGAATGTTGTAGTGCATCAGCAGTCAAAAGTGCTGGAGCTCACTTATGAGAACGGCAATACCTACCGTCTGCCTTTTGAATTCCTGAGGGTGGTCTCTCCTTCTGCTGAAGTACAGGGTCATGGCCCTGGTCAAGAGACCTTACAAACTGGTAAGCGTGATGTTCTCATTGCCAATATTGAACCAGTAGGCCATTACGCACTGAAGCCCTCTTTCTCAGATGGGCATGATTCTGGTTTGTACTCCTGGGATTTCCTGCAATTTTTATGCGAAAACCATGAAGCGTTGTGGAAAGAACATTTGGATAAATTGGCTGCTGCTGGGCTAGACCGTGATGCTCCCATGAGTGTTGCCGGTGGTAAAGCTTGCGGTAGTCATTGAGCATTCAATTAGATAAAGCGAAGAATATGAGCAAGACTCACTTTGGATACCAAAGCGTTGATGAAGCAGAAAAAGCAGGTAAGGTCGCAGAGGTATTTCATTCTGTAGCTAGCAAATATGATGTCATGAATGACTTAATGTCATTTGGTCTTCATCGTTTGTGGAAGAAAGTGACCATTGCTCGCGCTCAAGTGCGCCCTGGTCAAAAGGTGTTAGATATTGCTGGTGGCACAGGTGACTTGGCTGCCGCCTTTGCGCGTGCAGCAGCTTGGGGTCACAACCCTGAAGCGCAAGTATGGTTAAGCGACATTAACGCATCTATGTTGGGCGTTGGTCGTGACCGCCTACTGGATCAAGGCTTAGCTTTGCCCTGCGTGCAGTTTGATGCAGAAAAAATACCGTTTCCTACCAATCACTTTGATGTGGTGACGGTGGCATTTGGTTTGCGTAACATGACCCACAAAGACGTTGCCTTGAAAGAAATGTTGCGAGTCATTAAACCGGGTGGTCGAGTGCTGGTGTTGGAATTCTCTAAGCCAGATGCTTTTTTACAGCCGGTTTATGACACTTATTCATTCAAGGTATTGCCTTGGCTGGGCGAAAAAATTGCCCAAGATTCTGAGAGCTACCGTTATTTAGCTGAATCCATTCGCATGCACCCAGATGCTGAAACCCTCAAAGAAATCATGCTGGGAGTCGGTTTTGATGAGGTGGATACCCATAGAATGACTGGGGGTATCGTTGCGCTTCATATTGGTATTAAATACTAGTGAATTTGTAGTTTTTAGTAGTCCAGAATTAAAGTAGTTCCATAGGAGATAAAAAGATGAATAAGCATTTTTTCAAAGCAGTTTTATTAAGCGTTAGCTTAATATTTGCCACTGTTGGTCATGCTGACGCTGCCCGTTTAGGTGGCGGTAAAAGTATTGGTAAGGCACCAAGTGCACCAATCCAAAAGCAGGCTGCTCCTGTACAAAAGCCAACTCAGCAAGCACAACCAGCTACGCCAGCTTCGGCTCCCCAAGCGCCAGCACCTAGTCGCTTTGGCGGTATGGGTGGAATCCTAGGCGGTCTTGCTGCGGGACTGGGTATTGGATACCTCTTGTCTCATTTTGGTCTAGGTGAGGCAGCATCTTCATTGATTACTGGATTATTGATTGCTGTTTTAGCAGGCTTTGTCATCATGTTCGTAATGAGAAGAATGATGCCTGCTTTATCTGGCGCCAACAAAGGCCCTCAGGTTACTTCGCAAGGAATGCAGCGCGCCAATATGGATCAAGCCCCTAGACAGGAGCCTGCATTTACACCAGCTGCAAATGCGTTTGGTGGTGTCGCTGCTGAGCCTGCACCGTTTCAGTCAACTTTGCCGCCAGGATTTGATGAATATGCGTTCTTAGACAATGCAAAGCAATATTTCTCAACTCTTCAAAAAGCTTGGGATCAAGGCGACTTAGCTGCATTGCGTGAGTACACCACTCCAGAGATGTTTGCGACTATTGAGCAAGATTTATCGGGCCGAGCTGATAGCGCCAATCAAACTGATGTGGTTACGCTCAATGCGCAGTTGCTAGGAATTGAGACAACTGACAACATTTATTACTGTAGTGTGCAGTTCACGGGCATGATTCGTGAGCAAGCAGGCGCACCCGCAAATAATTTCTCTGAAATTTGGAACTTAAGCAAGCCGGTTAACGGCCCTGGAGGCTGGGTACTAGCGGGTATTTCTCAGTTGGTTTAAGCTTGAGGTACTTTCCATTGAAAGCCCGCACTTGTGCGGGTTTTTTACACTTATGACCACCGCTTCTCCTGCCACTCACCATATTGCAGCCTCAGCTGCTTGCCGAGGAATCAATCATGTCCTTAAGGCAGAGCCTTGGGCTATGGCAGAGTTGGCTCGTCATGCCGGCAAAGTGATTTTGCTAGGCCTGCCAATTGGTAAGCTGTGTTTTGAGATAACTCCAGAGGGTTCTCTAGTTGCTTTGGCGAATGTTGGCACCCCCTCCTTGGAGCTAGGGGTATCTCCTGAAGTATTCAGCGCTCTAGCTGGCAGCTCGGGTAATTTACGAGAGCAGGCAATGAAGTCGGTCAAGATTACTGGCGATGCTGACTTAGCGCAATTATTGGGTCGCTTAGCGGGTCAAATTCGATGGGAGTATGAAGAGGATCTAGCGCGTTTTATAGGAGATGCGCCTGCTAATTTCACGGTACGCCAAAGTAAGAAATTGGTTTCTGCTGGAAAGTCGGCGGCCACTGATTTGCTTGAAAATATCATTGAGTACATCAGCGAAGAAAGAAAAGTACTTTTGAATAAACGTGATTTTTTGATTCGCAAGAATGAATTGAGCGCATTGCGTGATGCGGTTGATCGTGTGGAAAAACGCATCCAACTTTTAGAGCGAAAAGGTTAATTCATTGTGCGTCGTCTAGCTCGCCTTTCTTTTATTTTCTTCACAGCATGGCGTTATGGCATGTTGCCATTGCTACGCGATATTTTGAAGCCCGGTATTCGCCGTGGGGTATTGACTATCATTTGTTGGACCTCCCCAGGCCAGTCTTTGCCCAGAGGTGAGCGCATTCGTTTAACACTAGAAGCACTGGGTCCAATTTTTGTGAAATTCGGACAAGTACTTTCTACTCGACGTGATTTATTGCCAGAAGATATTGCCAATGAATTAGCAAAGTTACAAGATCAGGTCCCGCCATTTTCGAATGATGAATCTTGTCGATTAATTGAGCAAGCACTTGGCCAATCTATCGAAGAAGTATTTATTAGTTTTGATGCAACCCCCGTAGCCAGTGCCTCCGTGGCCCAAGTGCACTTTGGTTTATTGCGTGGTACCCAGAAGCATCCAGAGTGGGAGGGTCGCCCAGTTGCAGTCAAAGTTTTGCGCCCAGGGATTTTGCCAATCATTGATGGTGATCTTGCTTTGTTGTACGACTTAGCAAAAATTATTGAGAGACTATCTGAGGATGGACGCCGCTTAAAGCCTCGTGAAAACGTTGCTGAATTTGATACTCACTTACATGATGAATTGGATCTCATGCGTGAGGCTGCAAATGCAAGTCAGTTGCGCCGTTATTTTGTTGACTCTAAAAAGTTGATGATTCCAGAAATGTATTGGGACTTATGTCACACCAATGTCATCGTGATGGAAAAGATGGATGGCATCTCGATTGGACGTACTGCAGAGTTGCAAGCTGCAGGTATTGATTTCAAAAAGCTTGCTGCAGATGGAGTGGAGATATTTTTCACGCAAGTATTTCAGCATGGCTTCTTCCATGCAGATATGCATCCTGGCAACATCATGATTAGTCTTGAACCGGAAACATTTGGTCGATTTATTTCTTTAGATTTCGGTATTGTTGGTGCGCTCAGTCAGTCCGATAAGAGTTACTTAGCCTTAAATTTCCTTGCTTTCTTTAACCGTGATTACCGTCGTGTTGCCGAACTGCATATCGAGTCTGGTTGGGTTCCTGCTAATACGCGAGTTGAGGAGCTTGAGGGTGCAGTCCGCTCTGTTTGTGAGCCTTACTTTGACCGCCCCCTAAAAGAGATCTCCTTGGGGATCGTATTAATGCGTTTATTCCAAACTTCACGCCGCTTTAAGGTGGAAATTCAGCCGCAACTCACTTTGCTGCAGAAGACTTTGCTGAATGTTGAGGGGCTTGCACGTCAGCTCGATCCAGACCTGGATCTCTGGAAAACTGCTAAGCCAATTTTGGAAAAGTGGGTCAGCCAGCAGTTGGGATGGAGGGCCTTGGTCGATGGCATTAAGGCTGAAGCTCCTAGCTGGGCGCAGATATTACCAACCTTACCCCGCCTGATTGCGGAGAGTTTGGCTCAAGGGCGTGCTCCACAAAAGGATCAAAATCTTGAATTAGAGGTCTTAAAAGGCCTTTTATTGCAGGAAAGACGCACACATCGCCTTTTAGTAGGCGCTTTGCTATTTGCGGGAGGCTTTTTGGCTGGGATTCTGATAATCGGCCTCGGTCTTTGCTAGACTGTCGCCTGCCGGCGCTTAAACCGCTAAAATGCCAGGTTAGGCAAAGCGCAAGCATAGGCACATGAAAAAATACTTTATCGCAGGCATTCTGGTGTGGGCACCGATGTCAATCACCATTTGGGTGATTGCATGGGGCCTAGGCTTGCTCGACGGTGTTTTTGGCTCGGTAATGCATGCCATCATCGCTGTATTCCCAAATCAGTTTGCTGGTGATTTGCAGCACTTCCGTGAGTTGCCGGGTGTAGGCATCCTGATTGTTATTTCAGTCATCATGATTACTGGATTGCTCGCAATTAGCTTTGCGGGGCAGTGGTGGATGAAGGTGTGGAACCGGTTTATGAATCGCATTCCAATCGTTCGCTCAATTTATTCCAGTGTGCAGCAAGTATCTTCAACCTTATTTTCTGGCAGCGGGCAAGCTTTTAGTAAAGCATTATTAATTCGCTATCCCCATGCAGATTCTTGGGCAATTGCATTCCAGACTGGCATGCCGGCAAAAGAAATTACTGCGAAGTTGGGTGAAGATTACGTCAACGTATTTCTGCCGACTACGCCAAATCCAACTTCTGGATTTTTTATGATTGTCCCGCGTTCTCACACCATTGAATTAGAGATGAGTGTTGAAGAGGCGCTCAAACATATTGTTTCAATGGGATCTGTTCCCCCCACCAGTTCAACTGGTTTGACCACAATTGGTTCAAACCATCATCTTTGATTTATAGGAAATTGTTATGTCGATGCGAAGCCATACCTGCGGTCAGGTAACTGAATCACTTATTGGTCAGGAAATTACTCTCTCGGGTTGGGTGAATCGTCGCCGTGACCATGGTGGCGTGATCTTTATCGACTTACGTGATCATCAAGGTTTTGTGCAGGTGGTATGCGATCCAGATCGTCCAGAGATGTTTGCCTTAGCTGAGCAAGTCCGTAACGAGTTTTGTATTCAGATCAAAGGTTTGGTGCGTGCGCGTCCAGCCGGCACTGAGAACAATGATTTGGTAAGCGGCAAGATTGAAGTGCTTTGCCATAGCTTGGTTATTTTGAATGCATCGATTACACCCCCGTTCCAATTGGAAGATGAGAATTTATCTGAAACCACTCGCTTAACCCATCGCGTTCTCGATCTGCGTCGCCCGCAAATGCAAAAGAACTTACGTTTGCGTTACAACGTGGCTATGGAATGCCGTCGCTACTTAGATGCAGCAGGCTTTATTGATATTGAAACCCCAATGTTGACAAAGAGTACTCCTGAGGGTGCGCGTGATTACTTGGTGCCTTCACGTGTACATGATGGTCAGTTCTTTGCCTTGCCACAGTCTCCCCAGTTGTTTAAACAGTTGTTGATGGTGGCTGGCTTTGATCGTTACTACCAAATTACCAAGTGTTTCCGTGACGAAGATTTACGTGCTGATCGCCAGCCTGAATTTACCCAGATCGACTGTGAGACAGCCTTCCTCGATGAACTAGAAATTCGTGAGCTATTTGAAAACATGATTCGTCATATTTTCAAAACCACTATGAATGTTGAGTTGCCAAATCCATTCCCAACAATGCCTTACTCAGAAGGTATGGCGCGCTTTGGTTCAGACAAGCCAGATCTGCGTGTGAATTTTGAATTCACTGAATTGACAGACCTCATGAAAGATGTCGATTTCAAAGTATTCTCTGGTGCAGCAAATCAAGAGGGTGGTCGTGTAGTCGGTTTATGCGTACCTGGAGGCGCTGAAATTAGTCGTAGTGAAATTGATGATTACACTCAATTTGTAGCGATCTATGGTGCCAAAGGTTTGGCGTGGATCAAAGTGAACTCCGTTGCTGAAGGTCGCAATGGTTTGCAATCACCAATCGTAAAGAACTTGCATGATGCTGCTATCGAAGGCATTTTGAAGCGTACTGGTGCTAAAGATGGCGACATTATTTTCTTCGGTGCTGATAAAGAAAAAGTAGTCAATGACGCTATTGGTGGCTTGCGTTTAAAGATTGGCCATTCTGCTTGGGGTAAAGAGCATGGCCTCTCTACCGAAGGTTGGAAGCCATTGTGGGTAGTTGATTTCCCAATGTTTGAATACGATGAAGACAATGCCCGTTGGGTCGCATGTCACCATCCATTCACCAGCCCTAAAGATGAGCACATGCAGTATCTTGAATCTAATCCAGGCAAGTGCTTAGCAAAAGCCTATGACATGGTTCTGAACGGTAGTGAGATTGGCGGCGGATCAGTTCGTATTCACCAAGAGGTGGTGCAGAGTCAGGTATTCCGTGCATTGAAGATTGGTGCTGAAGAAGCGCAAGCCAAGTTTGGATTCCTGTTGGATGCTCTGCAATATGGTGCGCCTCCGCATGGTGGTATTGCCTTCGGTTTGGATCGTATCGTCACAATGATGACTGGTGCTGAGTCTATTCGCGATGTGATTGCCTTCCCTAAAACGCAACGTGCACAGTGCTTGCTCACTCAGGCTCCTAGCCCAGTAGATGAGCGTCAGTTAAAAGAATTGCATATTCGTTTACGTCAAGCTGCTCCAGCTGCTTAAGTAGGAAAGTCTTAAAGCATCTTGAAAATCCCCATTTCGGTTTTAGTTGTTATTTACAAATCGAATGGGGAGGTCTTGCTCATAGAGCGGGCTGACAAAACCAGCTTCTGGCAATCCGTTACTGGTAGTGTTGATTCCTACGATGAGGATCTCAAGGCGGCTGCAGCACGCGAAGTCTTTGAAGAAACTGGCATCGATGTCCATTCGCTACCGGCAAACTCTTTGCGAGATATGCATCATCAAATCGAGTACGAGATTTACCCGCAGTGGCGTCTTCGCTATGCCCCTGGAGTGACTAGAAATACTGAGCATTGGTTTTCACTGTTGGTGCCAGATGGCACTCAAGTTCAATTGGCGCCTAGGGAGCATGTCGCTTATCAATGGTTGCCATTTGCAGAGGCTGCTTCTAAATGTTTTTCTCCCAGCAATGGTGAAGCTATTTTGAAATTGTTCTCAGCGTCTGAGTGCATAAGTGACTAAGATAGAGCGATGAGACATTCATCAGGGCATCATCATTCGGCAGCAGATTCAAAGTCTTCACAGGGGAGTGATTGGAAAGTCATTCGCGATTTACTCCCTTACCTATTGGAGTACAAATTTAGGGTTGCAATTGCCCTGGCGTGCTTAGTCGCCGCTAAGGTTGCCAATCTCGGTATTCCGATTTTGATGAAGCAATTGATTGACGCTCTCAATATCAAAGCAGATTCTCCACAAGTTTTGCTGGTAGTGCCCGCTGGATTGATATTGGCCTATGGCCTTTTAAGAATGTCCGCTTCTTTATTTACTGAGCTGCGTGAATCCCTTTTTGCGCGCGTTACTCAAAATGCAGTGCGTAAAGTAGCGCTTCAGGTTTTTGAGCATTTACATTCTTTAGCTCTGAGCTTTCATTTGGCCCGTCAGACTGGCGGAGTCAGTCGAGACATTGAACGTGGTACCCGTGGTATTCAGTCGCTGATCTCCTACTCGCTGTACAGCATCCTTCCAACCTTAATTGAATTTTGCTTGGTGCTTGGATTTCTAGCCTATGCATATGATATTTGGTTTGCCGCTATTACGCTGGTTGCCTTAGTTCTTTATATCGGATTTACGGTAGTGGTGACTGAATGGCGCACCCATTTCCGTCGCACAATGAACGATATGGATTCAAAAGCGAATCAGAAGGCGATTGACTCTCTTCTAAATTTTGAGACCGTAAAGTATTTTGGTAATGAAGCCTTTGAAGCTAGTCGCTATGATCAGAATTTAGTGCGCTATCAAGCTGCTGCTGTTAAATCGCAGAAGTCCTTAGCAGTTCTGAATTTTGGACAGCAGACCATTATTGCGGCCGGCTTAGTCCTAATACTTTGGCGTGCAACCTTGGGTGTGATTGATGGATCCATGACCTTAGGTGATTTAGTCTTAGTTAATACCCTAATGATTCAGCTGTACATTCCATTGAACTTCTTAGGGGTGATCTATCGCGAGATCAAGCAAGCATTAACGGATATGGATCGCATGTTCTCACTTCTCAATACGGAGAAAGAGATTTCTGATGCGCCAAATGCAAAGCCTTTGCTGATTAGCAATCAGGACCGTGGACCCGATATTCGTTTTGAGAACGTATCGTTTCATTACGATGCCAAGCGTGAAATTCTCAAGGGTGTGAGCTTTAATATTCCTGCGGGAACCATTACTGCAGTCGTGGGACAGAGCGGTGCAGGTAAGAGCACTCTAGCTCGCTTGCTATTTCGTTTTTATGATGTTCAGTCCGGCAAGATTCTGATTGATGAGCAAAATATTGTGGATGTTACTCAATCAAGCTTGCGTAAAGCGATTGGTATTGTTCCGCAAGATACGGTTCTCTTTAATGACACGATTGGCTACAACATTGCTTATGGCAACCCCAGCGCTTCGATTGAAGAGGTTTATGAGGCTGCTAGAGCGGCACAGATAGATCGCTTCATTCAACATCTTCCAGATGGCTATGACACCCAAGTAGGTGAGCGTGGCTTGAAGTTGTCGGGTGGCGAGAAGCAGCGTGTTGCGATTGCGCGCACCTTGCTGAAAAAGCCGGCAATGCTCATCTTTGATGAGGCTACATCGGCGCTAGACTCTAAAACGGAGCGAGCGTTTCAGGAGGAGTTGCTAGGCCTCGCCAAAAACCGCACTACTTTGATTATTGCTCATAGGCTTTCCACTATTGTCCATGCAGATCAAATTTTAGTAATGGATCATGGCCAAATTATTGAGCGTGGAACACATGCCCAATTATTGTCTGCTAATGGTCGATATGCCGAGATGTGGCAAATGCAAGAGCGTAGTACTCTTGATTAGAATATCTATATGAGCCATCAAGAAACTATTCTGAAAAATGCCTTTGCAGCAGCTTTGGCAGTTGCTGATCCAAATAAAATCGTCCCTGAATATCTGGGTAAGATTTTTCCTCAGGGCTCAGAGCCTAAAGGTAGATGTTTAGTCGTGGGTGCGGGCAAGGCGAGCGCATCGATGGCAACTGCTCTGGAGTCTCATGCAGATAGTCATTGGCCTCACGCAACTCTTGAGGGAGTGGTATTGACTCGATATGGACACAACTCTCCAACAAGTCGCATCCAAATTATTGAAGCAGGCCACCCCGTGCCAGATCAAGCTGGCATGGATGGCGCTAAAGAAATCTATCGTCTAGTGGGTCAATTGCAAGCTGGCGACATTCTGATTGCCTTGATTTCTGGTGGCGGATCCAGCTTACTTACTTTGCCTCAGGCCGGTATCAGCATTGACGATATGCGTAAGACTACTGAAGTTCTATTGCGCTCTGGTGCGCCGATTGAGGAAATGAATGTTGTTCGTAAACACTTGTCGGCGATTCAGGGTGGAAATCTAGCAAGATTGGCTCTTGAAAGAGGTGCTCGAGTTGAAGCTTTATTAATTTCTGATGTCACGGGAGATGCACCTGCTGATATTGCGAGCGGTCCGTGTGCTCCAGATTACTCAACTTATCAGGATGCCTTGGATATTTTGGCTAAGCATCACCTAGGCCCTGATTCTATTCCGCAGTCTGTTTTATCGCACTTACAAGGTGGTGTTGCAGGTGAAGTTCCGGAGACCCTAAAAGAAGCTGATTTACAAAATGCCTGCGTAAGTAATCATGTGATTGCTACCGCCTACAAGAGTCTCGAGGCTGCGGCGGAATATGTCCGAACACAAGGTTACGAGCCAGTGATCTTGGGTGACACCATCACTGGTGAGGCTCAGGATGTGGGCAGAGAGCAGGCTGCCTTGGCTCAGCAGTATTTACTAACCAAGACTACCAAGCCAATTGCCCTTATCTCAGGTGGTGAGTGCACCGTGACCATTCCGAATGCAATCAAAGGCCGTGGTGGTCGCTGTAGCGAATATTTACTTTCACTTTTTTCTGCTTCTACTGAGCTCCCAAATATTTCTGCTCTGGCTGCGGATACTGATGGTATTGACGGTAGTGAAAAAAATGCTGGCGCGTGGTTTGCCCCTGCAATGCGCCAGGCCGCACGGGAGCAACACCTCATACCTGCACAGTATTTAGCCCAGCACGATTGCTACGGTTTTTTTGCGCAATTAGATGCTTTGGTAGAAACTGGCCCTACACTTACGAATGTGAATGATTTCCGCATCATCTTGCTAGATAAATAATTATGTCCAATAGCCCAACACAGCTTCAACTGATTCAGCCGGATGACTGGCATTTACATATTCGTGACGGCGAAGTCATGAAAGATGTACTGGCTGATACTGCACGCCAATTTGCGCGTGCCATCATCATGCCCAATTTGAAGCCACCAGTAACCACTGTTGATTTAGCAAATGCATATCGCAGTCGTATTGAGTTGAGCCTTCAAGCATTGGGTATCACGAGCTTTACTCCGTTAATGACCTTGTATCTCACTGACAATACTTCCGCTGCTGAGATCCGCAAGGCAAAGGCTGAGGGCATTGTCGGATTGAAGTTGTATCCCGCTGGTGCGACAACCAATAGTGACGCAGGTGTGAGTGATATCAAGCGTTGCTATGCTGCGCTTGAGGCAATGCAGGATGTCGGTATGCCTTTATTAGTACATGGTGAGGTGACCAGTGCTGATATTGATATCTTTGACCGTGAGTCGGTGTTTATTGATCAAGTTCTTGAACCTTTACGTAAAGATTTTCCTGAGCTCAAGATCGTGTTTGAACACATCACTACCAAGCAAGCTGCACACTATGTGCGTGATGCGAAAACTCTTGGAAAAAATACTTTAGCTGCCACCATCACACCACAACATTTATTAATGAACCGCAATGCAATTTTTGCTGGTGGTATTCGCCCGCACAACTACTGTTTACCAGTACTTAAGCGTGAAGAGCATCGCGTTGCCTTACTTGAAGCGGCAACGAGTGGCAGCCCCAGATTTTTCTTGGGTACCGATAGTGCGCCCCATGCTAAGGGTGCTAAAGAGGCTGCTTGTGGTTGCGCTGGTTGTTATAGCGCATTTAATGCTCTTGGTTTGTATGCTGAGGCATTTGAGAGTGTTGCAAAGCTAGATAAGCTTGAGGGCTTCGCCAGTTTGTTCGGCCCAGATTTTTATTCCTTGCCACGCAATACCCAAAAAATTACTTTGGTGAAGCAGGCGCAAAGTATTCCAGCAGAGCTCCCATTGGGCGATGCCACGATTGTGCCGCTACGCGCTGGAGAGACCATTGCTTGGACTTTGATTTAATCCAATCAAGATCCCCACAACTTATTTTTAGACTAAGTTTCTGCGACTGCGTTAGACTGCAGGCGCAGAGTCAATTGGGCAATCGCCGCCTCTTTATTGAGGGGGAGGAAAGTCCGGACTCCATAGGGAAGGGTGATGGCTAACGGCCATCCACGGTGACGTGAGGAATAGGGCCACAGAGACGAGCGTATTTAGTTACGGTGAAACGCGGTAACCTCCACCTGGAGCAATCCCAAGTAAGCAGGCGATGAGGCGTCCCGCTGAGTCTGCGGGTAGGGAGCTTGAGCCGTCAGGTAACTGCCGGCCTAGAGGAATGATTGCCCCTAGATGCAAATCTAGGCGACAGAATCCGGCTTATCGATTGACTCTGCACTTTTCTAAAGACTTATTCGTCGTTCAGGACGTCAATTGAATAAGTAATCTCAGCTGTTTTAGCGAGCATAGTGGTAGCAGAGCAGTACTTTTCATGGGATAGCTTCACTGCACGCTCAACCTTGCTTAAATCGAGATTTTTACCTTTAACCGTGAAATGCAAGTTGATTTTGGTAAACACCTTGGGCTCGGTCTCCGCTCTCTCGGCAGTGAGCTTGACATCGCAGGCTCTGATCTCCTGACGTGCCTTTTGTAGGATTAAAACTACATCGAAGGCAGAGCAACCGCCAGTTCCAGCCAAAATCAGCTCCATAGGTCTTGGGGCGCTATTTTTACCCCCCGCCTCTGGTGGGCCGTCCATGGTGACCTGATGGCCGCTCCCGGTTTCTGCTGAAAAAGCCATTCCGCCATTGCCCAACCAAGATACTCGACATTCCATGTTAGTGACCCCTAAATTAGTAAATTAATCAATATTATCAATAGTTTACCAATAATAGTAGGGCTTAGTTTTGATGCGGATATTGCTTAAAAGCATCAAAAAATTGATTTTGGTCAATATTCTTGCGTTGCACCATATTTCTTGTGTAGAATAACCATATTGGCTGTCAGTCTTATATAAGAGATCGATATGCCTCCCAGTGTCTCCTCCACTTAAATATAGGTGGATTCCAGCCCAGGACTCGTTCCTGGGTTTTTTTTGGGTTACAATTCAAGGCTTTACTGAATTACCGAACCAGTCAGCGGTAATTGTTTTACCAAGTGAATTACAGAATCTGCGAGCTTGCAAACATAAGCAGGGCCAAGGTGGACGTAGTTTGATTGGAGTAATTTTTTTTTGACTATAACAATTTGAGAAATCATGAAAACTTTTTCTGCAAAATCCCATGAGGTAGTGCATGAATGGTTCGTGATTGACGCTACGGACAAAGTCCTCGGTCGTGTCGCCAGTGAAGTGGCACTCCGTCTACGCGGCAAGCACAAGCCTGAATACACCCCACACGTTGATACCGGCGACTTCATTGTTGTCATCAACTCTTCTAAGCTCCGTGTTACAGGCACTAAAGGCTTGAACAAAATTTATTACCGTCACAGCGGATACCCAGGTGGTATTAGCTCGACTAACTTCGATAAGATGCAAGATCGTTTCCCAGGTCGCGCATTAGAGAAGGCTGTGAAGGGTATGTTGCCAAAAGGCCCACTAGGTTATGCCATGATTAAGAAATTAAAAGTCTATGGCGACGCCAGTCATCCGCATGCGGCTCAACAGCCAAAAGCGTTAGAGATCTAAGGAAACCAAATGGCTATTAATTACGGAAATTGGAATTACGGTACAGGTCGTCGCAAGAGCTCTGTAGCACGTGTATTCATTAAATCTGGCAAAGGTGAGATTACTGTTAACGGTAAACCTATCGACGCTTATTTTGCTCGCGAAACATCACGCATGATCGCTCGTCAGCCTTTGGCTCTCACAGCCCATCTAACAACCTTTGACATCAAAGTAAACGTTAGCGGTGGCGGTGAAACTGGTCAAGCTGGTGCAGTTCGTCACGGTGTTACTCGTGCATTGATCGACTACGACAACGCTTTGAAGCCAACCCTGTCTAAAGCAGGTTTGGTAACTCGCGATGCTCGTGAAGTTGAGCGTAAAAAAGTTGGTCTGCATGGCGCGCGTCGTCGTAAGCAGTTCAGCAAGCGCTAATTTCTTTCAGTCGCTTCAGTTTTATCGAAAGGGTCGCGCAAGCGGCCCTTTTTGTTTCTACAATCTAGGTATTAAAGAAATAAAATTCATCTGTCGGTATTTTGGAGAATGGCATGATCAAAGTTGGCATCGTTGGTGGTACTGGATACACCGGAGTGGAATTACTGCGTTTGTTAGCGCAGCACCCTGAAGTAAAGATTCAGGCGATTACTTCTCGCACAGAAGCGGGTATGCCAGTAGCTGAGATGTTCCCCTCTTTACGTGGTCGCATTGATCTCAAATTTACGACACCAGATGAAGCTAAGCTTAATGAATGCGATGTGGTGTTCTTTGCAACGCCACATGGTGTAGCAATGGCACAAGCCAAAGAGTTGCTTGCTAACAACGTAAAGATTTTGGATCTTGCTGCCGACTTTCGTTTGAAGGACGTCAAAGAATTTTCTAAGTGGTACGGCATGGAGCATAGCTGCCCAGAAATCTTGGCAGAGGCAGTCTATGGTTTGGCAGAAATCAATCGTGAGGAAATTAAGAAAGCCCG
Source organism: beta proteobacterium CB (assembly GCA_000342265.1). Lineage (NCBI taxonomy): Bacteria > Pseudomonadati > Pseudomonadota > Betaproteobacteria > beta proteobacterium CB. The sequence goes on along the minus strand of CP004348.1, from coordinate 1,831,243 downwards.
CGTAGTGGGTTTAGCGGGTTGCTACCCAACTTCTGTACAGCTAGGTCTTGCACCATTACTCGCACCAAAGTCTACCGGTGGTAAGGAGTTGATTGATGGCACGCATATTATTTCTGACTCCAAGTCAGGAACTTCTGGCGCTGGACGTAAGGCGGAGATTGGAACTTTATTGTCAGAGTCCAGTGATAACTTCAAAGCTTATGGTGTCAAAGGCCATCGCCATCTTCCGGAAATTGTCCAAGGCTTAAAGGCTATCGCGTGTCACGATCAGATTGGCCTGACATTTGTGCCGCACTTGACGCCAATGATTAGGGGAATTCATTCAACCTTGTATGTCCGCTTGACTGAAGCCGGAATGAATGTGGATTACCAAAAGCTATATGAAGATTTCTACAAAGGTGAGCCTTTTGTAGATGTGATGCCAGCTGGCAGCCATCCAGAAACACGCTCTGTGCGGGGTAGCAATGGCTTACGGATTGCTATTCACCGCCCTGGCAATGGCGACACTTTAGTCATTTTGGTGGTTGAAGATAACTTGGTAAAGGGTGCTTCAGGCCAAGGCGTTCAATGTATGAATCTCATGTTTGGCTTGCCTGAGACCACTGGATTGACCCAGATTGCTGTTTCACCATAATGGGGCTAGTAAGAAAGACCCTTCAGCACACTTGGAATTAAAAGCCTAAAATAAGTTATTGCCTTTTGAATTAGGAGTAAATCATGACCCAATTAGCTACGCAAGAGACTGTACAAGATTTAGCCGAGCCACCAGTTCCATTGGTGTTTACGGATAGTGCTGCTGCAAAAGTGGCTGACTTGATTGCTGAAGAAGGCAATCCTGAATTAAAACTACGCGTGTTTGTTCAAGGTGGTGGCTGCTCAGGATTTCAGTATGGCTTCACATTTGATGATGCTGTAAATGAAGATGACACACTCTTTGAGAAAAATGGCGTGACTTTATTGGTAGATTCAATGAGCTTCCAATATTTGGTTGGTGCTGAGATTGATTACAAAGAAGACATCAATGGTTCACAGTTTGTGATCAAGAATCCTAACGCCCAAACTACTTGTGGTTGTGGATCTTCTTTCTCTGCTTAAATAAATTGAATTACTTAAGCAGGATAGCAAGCGCCTAGAATTCTAGGTCCCTTCGCTCCTGTAACGGCTGGCAAATTTGCTGGCCGTTTTTCTTTATGAGCCCAAGCAAGCCATGCAAATGCAAGACCTTCTACTAGTTGCGGATCAATGCCAAATGCATCACTTGTCACAATCTCTAGCGAGTTTTTAAAGAACTCTTGAGCTCTAGCTTTAAATAAATCCAGCAAGGCGATATTACGCGCACCACCACCGCAGACAACTAGCGTCTGGGTTTGCGGGGCATAACGCTCTAAAGCTTGTAGTGATGAGTCCACCGTCAGTTGTAATAGTGTAGCTTGAACATCTTCAGCATTGATGTTGTCCAAACCAATTTGCTTTTGTAGCCACTCTAGATGAAAGTCATCACGCCCCGTACTTTTTGGTGGCGCTTTTGAAAAAAATGGATCAGCCATCATCTTGCTAAGCAGTGATTGACTGATCTTGCCTTGTAATGCCCAGGTGCCGTTTTCATCAAAAGGGTGTCCTTGCTGTTCAGCAATCCAAGCATCCATCAGCATATTTCCGGGGCCACAATCAAAGCCCTTTACTTCGCCCTTTTTTGGCAATAACGTTAGGTTGGCAATACCGCCTAGGTTGAGCACGGCAATATTTTTATCCGTAGCGAATTGTTGTGCATGAAAGGCTGGTACCAGAGGCGCACCATGGCCGCCTGCTGCTAAATCACGACTTCTAAAATCAGCAATGACATCAATCCCGATCAGCTCTGCAAGAAGCGCTGGATTGAGGGTTTGGTGAGAATAGGCAAGCTGGTGAGGGAGATCAGCCTGATGGCGAATAGTTTGGCCATGAGCACCAATCGCGCAGATATCCGCGGGAGATAGCTTTGCTTGAATAAGTAATTGCTTGACTGCGTCTGCATAGGCTACTGCCAGGGCATTGGCGGCCTGATTTTCGCGGTGAATCTCATTTGTCCCGGGAGTCTGGAGATCTAGCAGGGCTTTACGTAACTCGGGGCTAAAGGCTGTGCTTATGGAGTCCAGAAGGCGCGCCTCTCCGGAGGTTTCAATCTTTGCCAGCACGGCATCAATCCCATCTAGGCTAGTGCCAGACATCAGGCCAATATAGAGGAATTGAGGCTTATTCATGCGGTATCAGGACTTTGTTCTCAGGAATGCGACAATTATGCTTTAGCAATCTAAATACTAATTTAACCGAATCAGTTCACTAATTTCGCATGACGGCTAAACCAGAACAAAAATACCCACTAACTCCCGAAGTTTTTGCAGCCCTTGAAGTAACTAAACGGGGTTGTGATGAGCTATTGGTTGAGGCCGATTGGATTCAAAAGCTGGCTAAGAGCCAAGCAACAGGTATTCCCTTGCGTATTAAGTTGGGCTTAGATCCAACTGCACCTGATATTCATTTGGGTCATACGGTTGTTCTGAATAAGTTACGTCAGCTACAAGATTTAGGCCACACCGTCATTTTCTTGATTGGCGACTTCACCAGCATGATTGGCGATCCTTCTGGACGCAATGCAACGCGTCCCCCGCTGACTGCAGAAGAAATCGCTGTCAATGCCCAAACCTACTATCGTCAAGCAAGTATGGTGCTTGATCCCGCTAAAACTGAAGTCCGCTATAACAGCGAGTGGTGTGATCCACTAGGTGCACGCGGCATGATTCAGTTGGCAGCACGTTATACCGTTGCCCAAATGTTAGAGCGCGATGACTTTACAAAGCGCTACCGTAGTGGCGTACCTATTTCTGTACATGAGTTCTTATATCCATTAATGCAGGGATATGACTCTGTTGCTTTGAAGAGTGACTTAGAGCTAGGTGGTACTGATCAGAAATTTAATCTCTTGGTTGGGCGCGAACTTCAGCGTGAGTATGGCCAAGAGCCACAATGTATTTTGACAATGCCTCTCCTCGTGGGTTTGGATGGCGTTGACAAGATGAGTAAGTCCAAAGGCAACTACATTGGTATCAGCGAGCCTGCTGGTGAGATGTTTGGCAAGCTATTGAGCATCTCCGATGAATTGATGTGGGATTACTTCACATTGCTGTCATTCCGCCCTATGGCTGAAATTGATTTAATGAAGCAAGAAGTTGCTGCCGGCAGAAATCCTAAAGATTGCAAAGTGCTGCTCGCGCAAGAAATTGTTGCCCGCTTCCATTCACAAGCTGCTGCAGAAAAAGCACTAGAAGACTTTAACCACCGCGCTAAAGGCGGTGTACCAGACGACATTCCTGAGGTAAATATCTCGGGTGCACCGATAGGAATTGCTAACCTACTCAAGGCTGCTGGATTGGCACCGTCAACATCTGAAGCCAATCGCAATATCGAGCAAAACGGCGTGAAGATGGATGGCGTAACAGTTGCTGATAAACAGTTGAAGGTTGAAGCAGGTACCTACGTAGTGCAGGTGGGTAAGCGTAAGTTCGCCAAGGTAACTCTGAGTTAGGCCTTAGGACTCTATCGCGGAGTTGCTTGGTGGCGTGAGACCAAAGTGCTCATAAGCCTGTCTGGTAGCAACACGTCCACGAGAGGTTCTTTGCAGATAACCTTGCTGAATTAGGTAAGGCTCTAAGACATCTTCAATGGTGTCACGTTCTTCGCCAATAGCCGCTGCTAAGTTATCAATGCCTACGGGGCCGCCATCAAACTTGTGCAAGATGGCTTCTAGTAATTTTCTGTCCATCACATCAAATCCACTTGGGTCGACATCCAGCATCTTTAATGCGGCATCAGCCATTTCTTTCGTAATGGTGCCAGTACCTTTGACTTCAGCATAGTCACGCACTCGACGTAATAGGCGATTGGCAATACGTGGAGTGCCTCTGGCGCGCCTCGCAATTTCAATTGATCCCTCTGGGTCAATATCGGCTTTGAGTAAGCTGGCGGAGCGCGTGATAATTTTAGTGAGTTCTTCTGTGGTGTAGAACTCCAGTCTTGCCACAATTCCAAAGCGATCACGCAATGGATTGGTAAGCATGCCAGCACGTGTAGTTGCGCCGATCAAAGTAAACGGCTTGAGATCAATCTTGACACTACGGGCTGCAGGCCCTTCACCGATCATGATGTCTAGGCTGTAGTCCTCAAGTGCTGGGTACAGAATTTCTTCGACAACGGGAGAGAGGCGATGAATCTCATCAATAAAGAGAACGTCGTTTGCTTCTAAATTGGTCAGTAATGCGGCAAGGTCACCGGGCCTATCCAGAACTGGGCCGCTAGTTTGGCGCAAGTTCACACCAAGCTCCCTGGCAATAATGTGGGCTAAGGTGGTTTTACCAAGTCCCGGAGGGCCAAACAAGAGAACGTGATCCAGAGCTTCTTGACGAGCTCGAGTTGCAGTAATAAAGATTTCTAGTTGGGCGCGAGCTTTAGTTTGGCCAACATACTCATCAAGCTGTTTTGGGCGCAGGGCTCTTTCAAAGACGGCTTCAGAGTTTCCGGCTGCACCGCTAACGATGCGGTCATTGCCTTCCGGTAAATCTTCTGGAATTGAGCTGAGGTCTTCTGTGTGAATTGCCATGCTGCAAGTGTAGTGGTGTTTGAGTGCTTAGTTATGAAGACTTCGACAGGTATTTGAGGCCCATGCGGATACCGTCTGAAACTGTGGTGTCAGGCGGTATTTGCTTGAGAGCCAAATGAGCCTCTTTTTCTGAATAGCCCAGCGCTAAGAGAGCTTGCAAGACTTCGCTGCTCGCTTCGATTGCTTGGGGTTTCCCGCCAACAATTCCTAAATCTGGAGCCAACTTACCTTTGAGTTCAAGGCAAAGACGTTCAGCAGTTTTCTTGCCAATGCCGGGGACTTGAGTCAGCCGCCCTGCTTCTTGCATAGCAATTGCTTGGGCTAATTCATTGACGCTCATACCAGAAAGTACGGCAAGGGCAGTGCGTGAGCCGACACCACTAATTTTGATCAGCTGTCTGAATGCCTCACGCTCAGTTTCTGTAGCAAAGCCAAAGAGTTGCTGTGCATCTTCACGAACTTGAAAATGGGTGAGAAGCGTAATTTTTTGATTGGTCTCCGGTAGTTGATACAGAGTACTCATTGGCACGTCGATCTCATAGCCAACACCTTGGCAATCTACCAAGAGACGGGGTGGATGAACTGAAACGAGAATGCCTTGAATGCGACCAATCATGTGAAGATCTTAACCTGTTTGTATTGTTATTTCTTGCCACTCTTTTTGGATACAAGGGCGGTAGTAATTGCCTGCGGAATTTGGGCATGGTGCGCAGCGCAGATTGCTACCCCTAAAGCATCGGCAGCATCCGTTCCTGGTGCGCGACTTAGGCGCAGCAAACGTTTCACCATTTCTTGAACTTGGGGCTTAGTAGCTCTTCCAGTTCCTACGATAGACTGTTTCACTCTCAGAGCGCTGTATTCCGCCACGGCGAGCTTGTCTGACACAAGGGCGGCAATGACTGCGCCTCGGGCCTGACCCAGCATCAGGGTGGAGCGAGGATTGACGTTTAAAAATACTTCTTCAATAGCTGCTTGTTCTGGGCGGTAAGTCTCTAAAACCTCTTTAATGCCGGCGTACAAGATTCCCAGTCTCTCAGGGAGTCCTTGTGCTGGATCACCGCTTTCAATCGTCCCAGAGGCCACGTAGCTAAGCTTTTGGCCATCAACGTCAATGACACCAAAACCTGTTGTTCGTAAACCTGGGTCGATTCCTATCCAGCGCATGGGTGGTTTATTACTTCCTTTTCTTAATGGCGGAAGTGACGTGTGCCAGTAAAGATCATGGCAATACCATGTTCATTAGCAGCTGCAATGATTTCATCATCACGCATGCTGCCACCAGGCTGAATTGCGCAACTTGCGCCACCATTCACAACGACATCCAAGCCATCACGGAATGGGAAGAAAGCATCGCTTGCCACTGCAGAACCTTTGAGACTTAAACCAGCATTCTCGGCCTTAATGCTTGCCATGCGCGCAGAGTCTACGCGGCTCATCTGGCCAGCGCCGATACCGAGAGTCATGCCGTTAGCGCAATACACGATTGCATTGGACTTGACGAACTTCGCAACACGCCATGCAAACATCATGTCATGCATTTCGCTTGGGGTTGGGAGACGCTTGCTGACAACACGCATTTCATTCTCAAGCACGTTCTTCGCATCAGGAGATTGAACTAGTAAGCCACCGCCAACGCGTTTGAAGTCAAAAGTATTAAATGCAGTACCCAAAGGAATTTCTAAGAGACGTACGTTTTGCTTGGTAGAAAAGATCGCTTTTGCCTCATCACTAAAGCCTGGAGCAATCAATACTTCTACGAACTGCTTGGAAACTGCTTCAGCGGCAGCGCCATCACAGACCACATTGAAAGCGATGATTCCGCCGAAGGCTGAACTTGGATCTGTTTTGAATGCCTTTTGATAAGCCTCAAATGCATTGGCGCCTACAGCTACACCACAAGGGTTGGCGTGTTTAATGATGACGCAAGCTGCAGCTCCGCCAGCATTGCCAGTAAAGCTCTTGACGCATTCCCAGGCAGAGTCAGCATCCGCGATGTTGTTGTAGGAGAGTTCTTTACCTTGCAATTGTTTGTAGTTAGCAAGCGCACCATCAATTGGATAGATGTCTTTGTAGAAAGCTGCTGATTGGTGTGGGTTCTCACCGTAGCGCATTTCTTGTACTTTTTCAAAAGCGAGGTGCAGGGTTTCTGGATAGGCAGAACGCTTCTTGTGATCGAGGTCGTCACCTAATGCGGATAAATAATTGGCAATCGCACCGTCGTATTGCGCAGTGTGGGCAAATACTTTTTTAGCTAGTCCTAAATTGGTTTTATAAGAAACCACATTCTTGTTGGCTTTCATTTCTTCAAGAACGGGCGCGTAATCTTCTGGTGAAATGAGGACTGTCACATCTTGATGATTCTTAGCAGCTGCACGCAACATTGCTGGACCACCAATATCAATATTTTCCACTGCATCCTCAAAAGAACAATCTGCTTTAGCAACTGTCTCATTAAATGGGTAGAGGTTGATTACGAGCATATCGATCGTATCAATGCCGTGCTCCTTCAAGGCCGCCATGTGCTCAGGGAAATCTCGACGAGCTAATAAGCCACCATGCACCATAGGATGCAAGGTCTTTACGCGGCCATCTAGCATCTCTGGGAACTTAGTAAGTGAAGATACTTCCACTACAGGCAAATTGTTTTCAGCTAAGAGTTTTGCGGTGCCACCAGTAGAGATCAGCCTGATGCCTTGTTCATGAAGGGCTTTGGCAAACGGCACAATGCCATTTTTATCGGAAACAGAGAGTAGGGCTGTGCGGATCATATTTTTAAAAAGGTTTTATTAATAAAAGAATTTGCGAATGGAGTCTGACTTATTTTAGGATCTGGTGTTCAACTAATTTCTTATGTAGCGTATTCCGATTAATACCCAGGTACTGGGCAGCCAAAGATTGATTCTGCTTTGCATGCTGCATGACTAATTCAAGCATCGGCTTTTCGACCACCGCGAGAACCATTTGGTACAAGTCGGAAGGAGGCGTACCCTTGAGATCGTCTAAGTAAGCTTGGAGTTGGGTTTCAATACATTCGGTGATGGGATGTTTATTGGTCATAGATAAATTAAATAACTAACAACTAAATTTAGGCTGCTTCTAAAAATAACAAACGATCAGAGTGGGACTTCATTTCATTGAAAAAATCATTCACCATCTGTAATTGGGTTTTGCAATCATCGGCGGTATTCATTCTTTGGCGGAAGGCATGGGAGTCGCGTAAGCCTTTGCAGTACCAGCCAATATGCTTGCGGGCTGTGCGCACACCAACATATTCACCATAGAACTCATAGTGATCAATTAGGTGGGCATTCATGATCTCTTGAATCTCATTAATCTGCGGAGTTGGTAACTTGCCACCCGTTTCTAGAAAATGATTGATCTCACGAAAAATCCATGGGCGTCCTTGAGCGGCGCGGCCAATCATGATGGCATCGGCACCTGTTTCTTTTAAAACAAATTCTGCTTTTTCTGGAGTGGTGATATCGCCATTAGCAACCACCGGAATGGCAACACTATTCTTCACGGCGGTAATGGTTTCGTACTCAGCCTCACCGTGATACAAATCCGCTCTAGTGCGTCCGTGAACGGTCAACATGGAGATGCCTGACTTTTCTGCAAGACGAGCAATGTCGATTGCATTTTTATGTTCGCGATCCCAGCCTGTCCGAATCTTTAAAGTTACAGGAACTGCATCAGGCCCTACGCCTACAGCCTGAACTACGGCTTCCAAAATTTGCTGAACTAAAGGCTCATCTCTTAACAGTGCGGAACCAGCTGCAACATTACATACTTTTTTTGCTGGGCAACCCATATTGATATCGATAATCTGGGCGCCATGATCGACGTTGAGTTTGGCGGCTGCGGCCATCATCTTGGGGTCAGCCCCGGCGATTTGGACGGCGATTGGCTTAAATTCACCTTGGTGATTAGCGCGACGTTGGGTTTTCTCGCTTTTCCATAACAAGGCGTTAGAGGCAATCATTTCAGATACGGCATAACCAGCACCAAGCTTTTTGCAAAGCTGGCGAAATGGACGATCTGTTACCCCAGCCATTGGGGCAACAAATAATCTATTTGCGAGGAGGTGTGGGCCAATCTTCATGAGTTTGCGGCTGAGTTCTGGAGGGCTTCTAGTGCTTGGGAAAGGGTGACACTTTAGCACAAGTCAGTCAAAATCTGCCTAAAAAATAGGCAGATTCAGTGATTTAGATCAAACAGGGAATGCCTGTATTTTGGAGGCTATTTCAGGCCCTTAGCGCCTACCAAACATCATCTGGCGAGCTAAGGCTGTTTTGACTGGTGGGAGCCATTGGAGGGCCGCTAATGCCAATCCACGACCAATCACGATGGGCAGTAGATTGGAGGTGAAGATCCTGGCCATAAAGTCAGTTAAGCCAATCGTGGCAGACCGATCTAGCTTGCGACTTTGAGCGTAGTCCTGCAGGGTATTTTCAATAGCTAGTGACGTTTTTTGATCTTCAGGCTTGGAGAAGAGCGCGCTCAGTTTTTCAGCCAAGAGGTAGGCATCCCTCAATCCAAGGTTTAGACCCTGCCCTGCAACAGGATGCAAAGTTTGGGCAGCATTGCCAATCCACACTTCATTGCCCTGAGTAATTTCTTTGCGGTAATTGAGGCCCAACTCATAGAGGCGGCGATCTTGGACTTTGAGGAACTGACCAATTCGTGAGCCGAACTCCGCTTGCAGGCTTTTTAGAAATTCAGCATCACTTAAAGCGAGACGTGCTTGCGAAGAGCTTGGGGTTCCGCACCAAATTAGATTCAGAACATTGGGGCCATAGTGACTTGGTAAAACTGCTAAAGGTCCCTCGGAAGTAAAGCGCTCCCATGCTTGGTGGGGTACTGCATTCTCAACTTCGACTAAGCCTACTAAAGCTGATTGCTCATAGTCTCGGCCTGACTCTACCCAATCCTGAGTTTTAAATAAGCCACCCTCAGCATGAACTACACACTGAGCTTGAATATCTTGAGCTGCGGTGTTGGTATCAATATGTTTCCAAGCAAAGTTGGGGCTATTGGCTTGAATCAGTCTTAAAGCTTTGCGTAGCGTGATATGAATATCGCGATAGCGAATGATATGACCCAGGGCATCCTGCCCAAGTTCTTCACGAGTCATCAGTGCGCGACCAAAGCGACCTGCTTGTGACACATGGACTCGATGAATGTCCGCACACTCAGTAGGCCATGCATTAATAGTGTCGAGCAAGAGTTTGCTACCGTGTGATAAAGCAATACCTCTGCTGTCAGCAGCAGCTAAGTCAGCATCATCCGCAGAGTTGCGATCGAATAAGACGATTTTTAATTCAGGAAATTTCTGCAGGCACCATGCTGCACAGGCTAGACCAACTGGCCCACCACCCTGAATCGCAATATCAAAATTTTTTGCTGACATGCTTGGTAATTTAGTTATTTTTCATGAGTGCTTCGATTTCATCGGCTTTGACTGGTACGCCGCGAGAAATCAATTCACATCCAGAGTCGTTGACAACGGCATCATCTTCAATACGAATGCCGATATTCCAAAAGCGTTCATCTACATCATCTGCTGGACGAACGTATAAGCCTGGTTCAATAGTGAGAACCATGCCAGACTGGAGTAGGCGCCATGGTTTCTCTGAAGCACCTATTCCTGCGCCAAGTGGCTCGCGGTATGAGCCCACATCGTGTACATCCATGCCCAACCAATGTGAGGTGCGGTGCATATAGAAACGACGATAAGCACCAGCTTCGATTGCGTTATCTAAGGAACCCAACTCAGATAGCTTGAGCAGCTTCTCATCAAGTAATCCTTGGGTGAGCACTTTGAGTGCGACCTCGTGCGGCTGCATAAAGGTGTTACCCGGCTTGGTTGCTGCAATCGCAGCTCCTTGAGAGGCGAGTGTGATGTCATAAAGAGCTCGCTGTGGCCCTGAAAACTTTCCATTAACTGGAAAAGTGCGGGTGATATCGGAGGCGTAGCCATCAAGCTCACAACCCGCATCTATTAAGCAGAGTTCACCATTGCGTAGTTCAGTATTGCCAGCGCGGTAATGCAAAATACAGGAGTTGGGACCGCTAGCAACAATGCTGTTGTATGCAACGCTTTGTGCACCGCTGTAGCGGAACTCATGAAGTAGTTCCGCTTCAAGATGGTATTCACGCATGCCGGGTTTACAGGCTTGCATTGCACGAATGTGCGCGCGAGCAGAAATTTGGGCAGCACGACGCATGATGTCGATTTCATGTGCATCTTTAAAGAGGCGCATTTCATGAATGAGGCTCTCCACATCATGAAATTCTGAGGGGGGGTTGATGCCCGCACGTGCTTGCGCTCGTACTTGCTTCATCCAGTGTCGTAAGCGGCGATCTGTCTCCGCACTCTCTGAGAGCCGAATATAGATAGCATCTTGATCTGCCAACAAATCACTGAGCTTGCTATCGAGCTCATGATTACTGTGGGCATATTCCACCCCCAAGGCTGCAGGAGCCGCCTCTGGCCCTAAACGAATACCATCCCAAATCTCACGCTCTGCATCTTTAGGCCGACAAAAAAGATGTGACTCCAGCTGAGGTTGTGATGTTGATCCAGCAATCTTTAGTACGAGCGATGCTCCTGGCTCTTCAAAACCAGTGAGGTAGAAAAAATCACTGTCGTGACGATAAGGAAACTCACTATCTCGATTGCGCGCAGTCTCAGGCGCTGTAGTAATGATGGCAATGCCACCACCAGTTTTGGCGCAGATCAGTTTTGCGAGTTCAATTCGACGTTGTTGGTAAATAGTGGGCTTATTCATTCGCTGCATTGAGTTCTAGTAATCGTTGTGGCGTACCTACATCGTGCCACGGTCCAGTATATTTTTCACCGGACACGCTATTTTTAGCCATTGCCTCTCTGAGGAGGGGGGCTAGCTTAGCGGGTGAATCTGGGTCTAAATCCTTAAAGAGATCTCGGTGATAAACCCCAATACCGGAGAAGGTGAGCTTTTCAGCGCCACCTAGAGCCTCAGTAGTCACCTGCGATCCCTTGAGGTAAAAGTCGCCCTCTGGATGTTGAGCTGGGTTTGGAACCATCAAAAGATGCGCCAAAGGTTTGGTTGGCATGCTGCGTAAGACGGAAATTTGATCCAAAAGCTCCTCAATTGGTAGATTTGGGCTAAAAACGTCCCCATTCATCACCAAGAAATAATCGCTGGGGTTCAGTAAAGGGAGCGCCTTGCGAATACCGCCCGCAGTTTCTAGGGCGCTGGCTTCTGGGGAGTAGGCAATATTCAAATTAAATTGGCTGCCATTTCCTAGGGCTTCCTCAATCTTGTTGCCAAGCCAAGCATGATTAATCACCACATCTTTAATACCTGCCGCACTGAGTGCCTCTAAATGCCAGGCAAGTAAGGATTTGTTTTTGATGGTGAGGAGAGGCTTAGGCAGTTCATCTGTCAACGGACGCATGCGCTCGCCTCGACCCGCGGCCAGTAAAAAGCATGGAATGAGATTGCGCTTATTCATGATCGATGATGGTTAATTCTGAGTGGGTCGCGTCGATTCCAAAATACGTGCCAAGGGCTTTAATTCAATATAACGATTTGCAGTAGCAATTGCATACTCGAGCACCAATGGAATATCTTTGAGATAACCATCTTTACCATCTCGATGAAATAGCCTTGCAAAAATACCCAGGACTTTAAGATGCCGCTGCAGGCCCATCCACTCAAAGTCACGATAGAACTGACCAAAATCATTTGGCATTGGCAATCCTGCTTTGCGGCCAGCCTCCCAAAATTTAATCACCCAGTCAATCACACGCTCTTCAGGCCATGCAATGTAAGCATCGCGCCAGAGTGAAGCTGCGTCGTAAGTAATAGGGCCATAAACTGCATCTTGAAAATCGATTACGCCAGGATTATTTTTTTTAGTCACCATCAGATTGCGTGAGTGGTAATCGCGATGCACATAGGCTTTTGCTTGCGCAAGATTATTTTGAATAATGAGTTCAAACGCTTGCTTGATTTGAGAAATTTGAACTTCACTTAATTTGATTTGCAAATGTTGATGCAGATACCACTCTGGAAATAAATCTAACTCACGTTGCAAGAGTGCTGCATCGTAGTTTGGCAATACATCCGCTTTGCTTGCTAATTGCATTTGCACTAAAGCATGGGTTGCAGCTTGATAGAGATGATCGGCACTCTCGGAATTGAGTTCTGCAAGATAGGTTTTAGTACCCAAATCGTTTAGCAAAAGAAAGCCCTCAGCCAAATCTTTTTCTAGAATTTTTGGGACATTTAAGCCGGCGTTCTCCAGCAATAAGTCGACTTGAATAAAGGTATCCAAAGGCTCATGTTGGGGTGGGGCATCCATCACGATTAAAGTCGGAAAATCCGGGTTTTTGGACCCAATCCGGAAATACCGCCGAAAGCTGGCATCAGCCGAGGCAGGGGCCAAAGTGGGTAGATCTAATTGCCAGCTAGGTTCAAGGCCTTTTAGCCAGCTGCGGAGGGAGTCTAAGCGAGAGTCAGTCATGGTCGATTCGTATAATAAGGCGGGTCTGCATCTATGAGTCATTATCGCCGTCGCGCCGGCCTTTGCGCCCCTCTTTTTTTATCTGTCACCCTGCGCGTAATGATGGGGGTTGCATTGTCGCAATTTGCCCTCTCAAGTATGGCTCAGGCGCCCGCACCTTTACCCCCTTCGGCTCAATCATTGAGTAGTTCCGCTAACTCCGTTTTAATCCCCGATCGTGGCGATGTCACCGTCTTAAAGTTGGATGATCAATTGCGGATCGGCAAACCGATTAACGATGGACAAGCTTTAACTTTTACCTCTAGTGATTCGATCGATGGAATTGTTGATCGCGAAATGCGCTTAAAAGGGCGCGCACAAATTCGTCGTAATGGTGCAGTGATTAAAGCGGACGAAATTAAATATGATCCAGATTCTGACGTTGCAAACTTATCTGGCAATACTGAATTTTCAAAAGGTAATGCATTATTCAAAGGACCCAAAGCACGTCTTAGAGTAGATGCACGTGAAGGGGAGATGGAATCCCCGAATTACGAACTCCGTGATAACCGAGCTAGTGGTAATGCAAAAAAATTAACGATTGAAACTGCTGATGTGTTCGTGTTTGATAAAGCCACCTACACAACTTGTACTCCAGAAAATTTAGATTGGTATTTCACGGCCAGTACGCTAGAGATTGATAACGAGCAAAAGGAAATGGTTGGTACCCACGGCGTCATGCGATTCTTTGATGTGCCTATTGCTTACGTGCCTTACTTCACTGCGCCAACATCAAATCAACGCCGCTCTGGAATATTGGCTCCTGTAGCAGGCTATAACTCGAATAATGGTATTGATGTGACGCAGCCTTACTACGTCAACATTGCGCCAAATCGTGACTTGTTATTACTACCTCGAGTAATGGGGCAACGTGGGGTGCAGTTGGGTGCCAAGTACCAGTTTTTAGATAAACAGTACGCTGGTAACTTAATGGGCGACTACCTTCCCTACGACCGCAAGACTGGAACTGATCGTTGGCGCTATGACTGGCAGCAGCGGCAAAACTTTAGCGGTGATTTATTAGGCATGGGCGGTATCCCTATTGCTGGCGCCTGGACTGGTTATGCCAATATGGCTCGAGTTTCGGATAACTTATATCCAACCGACTTTTCACAAAGCATAGCTGGTGCAGTTACCAATCAGTTTCGTCAGGAAGTTGGTACTACCAAGAACCTGACCGGAAGTCTAAGTAACTGGACCGTTGCTGCAAGAGCGATGACTTTCCAGACCCTGCAGCCTGATCCAACTGTGACCGTGCAGTCCCCATACAATATTTTGCCGAACATTACTGCGACCTATAACAATCGCTTAACTCCAGCGGTGGCAGATGCCAGTGGTAAATACATTACCCTGCCATCAGGCCCTGTAACCACGTTTTCAACTGACTACACCCGCTTTGCTTACAACATTGGTGGAAATCTACAGGCAACTGCCCCAGGCGCATTTAGTCAAGCAGATCGAACGGTTATTAAAGGTGCAATGGCGCTACCTCAGGTCACGCCTGGCTATTACATCACTCCTAAGGTGAGCTTTCAGTCGAACACCTATAACGCCACCCCATACAATCCTGTAGGGGCACCAGCTGCACAAGGTTTTACGATACCTACATTTAGTCTTGATTCGGGTTTGGCATTTGAAAGAGATGCCGCTGAATTAAAAGGCTTCTTTGGGCGCGACATGTTGCTCACAATGGAGCCAAGAGCGTTTTATGTTTATACCCCCTACGAAAGTCAAGCCCAAACTCCATTGTTTGATACGGCAGACGCTGGTTTTGGCGTGACGCAAATTTTTAGTGAAAATACCTTTATTGGTAATGACCGTATTGCAGATAACAATAAGCTCACTGGTGGTTTAACGAGTCGCATGATTGAGGCGAATACCGGTGCAGAACGGGCTAACGTAACCCTTGCACAACGCCAGGCCTTTTCGGGGCAAAGGGTTGGCCTCAATGGAAACATTGCTAACCCCACAACCTATTCAGATACCTTAGGTTCAGCTTCGATCCGCTTACTTGGTAACTTTAGTGCGGATATGTTTGGACAGTACAACACCCAATTAAATAAATTTGTTCAAACTACAGTTGGTGGAAGTTGGCGTCCCACCCCCGGTAGGAATTTGAACTTTGGTTACAGAAACGTGTGGTCACCACCCACCCAAGCATCACTGCAGAACAATACGCCAGGAACCCTGGCTCAGACCACGACCGATCAATACAATATTTCAGGGCAATGGCCTCTCACGCGCGAGGTATCGGTGTTGGGTCGATGGGGTTATGACGCGTTAACAACTAAAACACTCAATACTTTGGTGGGTTTGGAGTGGATGCGTGACTGCTGGACCTTACGTGGAGCCTATTCACAGATGCTCAATACCTCACAAATAACCACCACCCAGGTTTTATTCCAAATAGAATTTAGGGGTTTTGGTAGCGCTGGCAGCAATCCAGTTGATATCATGAAGCTTAATGTTCCTGGATATATGCCTACTTCCAAGCCTATACCACCTTCAATTTATGAGAACTATCAATGATGCGTAGGAATCGATTTATTCAAGCTCTTGCAACGATGCTTTTGGCTGGAGCTGTTCTATTGCCTCAGATCGTGTTTGCACAAGATAGCTCAAAGGCTTCTTCTGATAGCAAAATTCGAAACATTGATGGAGTTGCAGCTGTTGTGAATACCGGCTATGTGACGCGCAAAGAGATTGACGATCGTATTGCAGCTCTGCAAAAGCAGGGAACAAAACTTCCTGACGCAGCCACCTTACGCAAGACAGTGCTTGAACGTCTCATTGTGGAAAAGATTCAGCTGCAAAATGCTGAGCAAGAAGGTGTGACGGTTAGCAATAAAGAGCTCGATAAGATTATTGGTGATATTGCGGCCAAGAATAAATTAACAGTTGCTGAGTTGAAGGTAAAAATTGCTGCTACAGGCAGCACTTATGATCGCTATCGCCAAATGTTGCGTGATGACGTGATTATTAGCCGCTATCGCGAGCGCGAGGTAGAGGGCAAGATTAAGATTTCCGATGCAGAGGTAGACAATTTTATTGCTGATCGTAATCGTGCGGTAGCTGGCGGTGGAAGGCCGGCACGTTCAACTCCAGCCGCAAAAGGTGAGCCGGAAGAAATTGATGTTGCACAGATTTTTATCCCTGCTGATGCAAGTGCTGGTGCTGGCGCACAAGCTGAGGCAAAGAAGAAGGCAGACTCTCTCTTGCGTGAAGCGCGTGGCGATGTTGATTTCTTGCAATTGGGTGCAATGGCTGCAAAAGATAATCCAAAGATCAAGTTTCAGGAATTGGGTTACCGCACCCCAGATCGCTTGCCGCAATTATTTTATGAGGCCGTGAGAAATGCTGGTAGCGGACAAGTTGCCAACGCAGTGGTTAAGAGCCCAGCTGGCTATCACGTTCTGAAGGTTTTAGATCGTCGTGCGCTAGTTGCTGGTGCTCCCGAGCCACAGCAAGCTGCTCCTCAAGAAAGTGCAACTACTCCGCAAAACATTATGGTGACGCAGACTTTATCTCGTCATATCTTGTTGCGTAGCCGAGCTGGTTTAACTGACCAAGATGCTGAAAGACGCCTCGCTGGTTATCGTGACCAGGTTCGTGCAAAGACTGCTGATTTTGGTGAGCTAGCTAAAAAGTATTCCGAAGATGGATCTGCAGCGAATGGTGGCAATCTAGGGTGGATGGGTCCTGGCGATTTAGTTCCCGAATTTGATCAAGCAATGAACCGCTTGCAAATTGGTGAGGTCAGCAATCCAGTGAAGACGGAGTTTGGCTGGCACTTGATTCAGGTACTTGAGCGTCGTGAGGCGCAGTTAACCTTAGAGAAGCAGCGTCAATTTGCCCGCGCAGCAATTCGTGAACGTAAGTTTGAGCAGGCCTATCAAGATTGGCTACGTGAACTACGCGACACCGCTACGGTGAAGATCATTAATGCAGATGATCCAGCAGCCAGCCCTCGTTAATTTAGTCATTAGCTCTGGAGAGCCCGCAGGGGTTGGTCCAGAAGTTTCTGTTGCAGCGGCTTTGGCTTTCTTGCAAGAGCAGCCTGCGAGCGCGATTACTTTACTTGGTGACTCCAGCTTAATTACGGCGACCAAGATTCCTCAAGAGTTGTCGAATCGTTTGAAGGTGGAATCTATTGCGCTAGCAACGCCAGCAATACCAGGTCAGCTCAATCCTGAGAATGCTCAGTATGTTCTGAATATCCTGGATAACGCTGTTAAGGGATGCCTTGAAGGACGTTTTGATGCGATGGTGACTGCGCCCATACAAAAGAGTGTGATCAATGAGGGTAATACTTCAAGCAATGACTTATTTACTGGGCATACTGAATACCTAGCTAAGCTTTGCCATCAAGAGCATGTTGTCATGATGTTGTGTGCGACATTACCAGCAGGCTTTTTGGGACTCCAGAAAAGTTGCGATCTTCGGGTGGCCTTAGTTACAACCCATCTACCTTTGAGAGAAGTTCCCGGCGCACTCGATCATCAGTACATTTTGGAAACGATTCAGATTGTGAATCGGGACTTGCAGACAAAATTTGGTATTACTCAACCCATTATTAGGGTGGCGGGACTCAATCCCCATGCAGGTGAATCAGGCTATCTTGGCCGCGAAGAAATTGATGTGATTGAGCCAGCTATCGAAGCTGCCAAAGAGTTAGGTATTCAGGTGAGCGGACCCTATCCAGGTGACACGATGTTCGATGTCAATTCCCTGGGTAGTGTGGACGCCTTTATTGCGATGTATCACGATCAAGGATTGGCGCCATTTAAGTTTGTTAGTTTTGGTGGTGGCGTGAATGTCACATTAGGCTTGCCGATTATTCGCACTTCGGTAGATCACGGTACGGCACTAGACCTTGCTGGTAAAGGCCTGGCAGAATCAGGCAGCATGCTAGAGGCTTTGCGACTCGCCCATCAATTAGCAGTTAATGTGAAGAAACTAGAGACATGACGCACCGCGCCCGTAAACGATTTGGCCAAAACTTTTTGCAGGACTCCGGAGTAATCTATTCCATCGTGGCTGCAATCAATCCCAGTGAAAATATGCACGTGATTGAAATTGGCCCTGGGCTAGGCGCACTAACAAGGCCTTTATTAAGTAATCTCGATCATTTGGACCTTCTGGAAATCGATCGAGATTTAGTGGCTTACTGGAATCAAGAGAACCTCAAGGGCCTGAACGTGATTGAGGGCGATGCTCTCAAATTCGATTTCCTCGAATGGGCAAATGCAAGACCAGCTAATAGTGGTCTTTGTAAGGTAGTTGGTAATCTGCCTTACAACATCTCTTCCCCATTACTGTTTCATCTCGTTTCTGCTGCCCACGTGATTGATGAGCAAGTATTCATGCTGCAAGCTGAAGTTGTGGAGCGCATGGTCTCCAAGGCTGGTGGTTCTGAATTTAGTCGGCTGTCTGTGATGTTGCAAGCTCGCTACGATATGGAGCAAGTTTTAGAGGTTCCACCTGAAGCTTTTGATCCACAGCCTAAAGTGAATTCAGCAGTAGTACGAATGATTCCGCGCAGGGATTTCAACTTAAGCGATGCGCAGTGGCATGCTTTGGAAAAGGTAGTGGCAGCAGCATTTTCTCAGAGAAGAAAAATGCTGCGTACGAACTTATCAGCCTTTGCTGATCGATTATCTTTGTCTGAGTCTGAATTAAAAGCGCGTGCCCAGGATATTCCGGTAGAGCGCTATATTGAGTGGGCCAAGGTTTTAGCCCACTAAACTTGTAGTTTTACTGGTAAGCCATAGGATCAATCACCCGCATTTCAGCTTCAATCCACTTTTCTACCTCTTGATGAAGTTGCCCGCCAGTTTTTCCAGCGGAGGTGATTGCAGGTCCAATCGAGAAGATCACTGTTCCAGGTTGCTTTAGAAAACTGTTTTTAGGCCAGCAACGACCTGCATTGTGGGCAATTGGAATCACTAGCGCCTCGGTAGCACTTGCTAGCCTTGCGCCACCCTTGCTATAGGGTTTGTGGGAGCCGGTAGGTGTTCTGGTTCCTTCCGGAAATAGCAGAATCCACTTACCTTCACTTAAGCGTTTTTTTCCTTGGCCGACCACGGAGAGGGCGGCAGTTTCTTTACTATTGCGATTGATATGAATCATTTTGAGTAAAGCCAAAGCCCAGCCAAAGAAGGGGATCCAAAGCAATTCTCTTTTGAAAACGAAGCAGACTTGCTTGGGTAGCAAAGCAATATAAAAAATAGTTTCGTATGCAGATTGATGCTTGCTCAGCACGACTACAGGCTTATCTAAAACCGCCATCATGTTTTCCATACCGCGAATCTCATAACGAATGCCGCAGAGAGGCTGCAAGATCCAGATAACGACCTTGTTCCAGAGCCCGATAAAGCGATAGCGATTCTCAGGATTGAGGAATGGAAAAACGAGGATACAAAGCACCGACCAGATCGGGGTGAATATCAGCAAAAAGAGCGTAAACAGGGCTGAGCGAATAAAAGTCATATTTGCATTAAACCTTATCTTGTAAAAGTGCATTCGCAAACGCCATCAAATCCGCATGAATCTGCGTTCCCTCCGGGAGGCCGCCTTTATCCAAGGTTCTCCTCCCTTTACCGGTTAATACCAAGTGGGGGCTAGCACCTAAAGCAATACCCGCCTGCAGGTCGCGTAAGGAATCACCAACAATAGGCACTCCCAATAATGGCGTGGCACTCTGATTCTTCTTGTAACGAAGGGCAATTTCTTTCATCATCCCTGGTAAAGGTTTGCGGCAATCGCATGCATTAGCATCGGTATGCGGGCAAAAGAAAATGCTATCGATATGACCACCCAAGGGTTTGAGTAGCTTCTCCATCTTGCTATGCATCGCATGGAGTTCTTTGATATTGAAATAGCCCCGTGCCAAACCTGACTGATTGGTTGCCACGGCAATTTGATAGCCCGCTTGATTGAGTAGTGCGATAGCTTCAAGACTACCGGGCAGTGGAATCCACTCATCGCTCGACTTCACATAATCATCTCGGTCTTCATTGATCACGCCATCGCGATCAAGAATAATCAGTTTAGAAGAGCTGGTGCTCATGCTAATTTGCCGAGGTCGGCAATGAGATTCATTTTCTGGTGAAGTTGTTGCAGGAGAGCGAGGCGGTTATCGCGCAGCTCTGGATTGGGATCCATCACCATGACATCGGCAAAGAATTGATCAATTGGAGCACTTAAGGCTACGAGAGCTTTCAATAGACTTACGAACTGACGTTGCTCGTAAGCAGTAGTCAGTGTGGGGGTAATTTTCTCAAGTGCCTGATGTAATGCGACTTCAGCGGGAACTTGCAAGAGCTTGCTTGAGCAAGCTGCAGGAATAGCAGTGGCATTCTTTTTCAGAATGTTGCTAATACGCTTATTGGCGGCAGCTAATTGAGCTGCTTCAGCTAAAGCGTTAAATTCACGCAATGCAGTTAAGCGATCAATTAAATCATTTAGCTGAGCAGGCGACTGACTTAATACGGCATCAATTTCTTCGGTAGTGAATGGTTTGCCGGCAACTGCTTGATCGCGCAAGTAAGCGCGCAGACGATCAATAATGAAGGCGTAAATATCATTAGCCCGAGCTTTGTCTTGAACATCTTGTTGCGGAAATTGTTTGCGAGCCAGTTCAATTAAATCAGGCAAGTTGAGACTGAGATTCTTCTCTAGCAGGAGTCGGCAGATTCCGAGAGCGTGACGACGGAGGGCATAAGGATCTTTATCGCCAGTTGGGGCAAGGCCAACCCCCCAAATGCCGACTAGAGTTTCTAACTTATCAGCAATCGCTAAGATGGTGCCAGTTTGAGTCTGTGGCAATGCATCACCAGCAAAGCGAGGCATGTAATGCTCGCTACAAGCAGACGCTACTTCAGCATTTTCGCCATCGTGCGTGGCATAGTAGCGACCCATGATGCCTTGGAGCTCGGGAAACTCACCCACCATATCAGTTAGCAAATCAGTTTTAGCGATCTCAGCAGCGCGACTCGCCAACTCTTCATTGGCTGACAAGGCTTTGGCAATGCCGACCGCGATTCCTTGAACACGCTTGGTGCGATCCAATTGATTGCCTAGCTGATTGTGATAAACCACTTTTCCAAGATCGGCTACGCGGGATGCTAGCAGACGCTTTTGATCTTGCTGGAAGAAGAAGCGTGCATCGGATAAGCGTGGGCGTACTACGCGCTCATTGCCCGAAATAATCGCTTCTGGTTTATCGGTCTCGATATTGGAAACAATTAAGAATCGATTGCGTAACTTGCCTTGTTTATCAGTCAGCGCAAAGTACTTCTGGTTGGTCTGCATGGTCAGAATCAGGCACTCTTGTGGAACCTCTAAGAACTCTTGATCAAAATGACATTCATAAATTGCTGGCCACTCAACCAAAGCCGTTACTTCGTCCAGCAGACTGTCTGGCATCAATACTAAATCAGTACTAGCAGCTTTTAATAATGCGGACTCAATAAACTCACGGCGCTTGTTAAAGCTTGGCAACACTTTAGCTTTAGTGGTGAGATCGGATTCATACTCATCAGCGGAGATAATCGTAATGACGCCTGGAGCTAAAAAGCGGTGACCTTCTGTTTGGTTTGCTGCATCGATGCCTAGTGCGCTGATGTTAAGGGCTTGTTTGCCATGCAGGGCAATGATGCGGTGTGCTGGACGTGCAAACTCAACGTCTGCCAATTCACCATTTTTTTGGAGCACTTGATAGTGCATCATTTTGGCGATGGGTAATTTGCTGAGCGTTTGCTCAAGTGCTTGTTGAGCGGTTTGCTCTAGTGCCGCCCCTTTGGCAACGACATTGAGATACAAGGCTTCATTTTTGCCTTCGCCTGCTTTTTCTAAGGTGGAGAGCTCGATATCAGGGTAGCCTAATGAAGCCAACTTTTTTTGTAGTGGTGCAGTAGGCTTACCGTCCGCATCAAAAGCAATGCTGGTCGGCAGTAATTTTTCACGGACTGGATAGTCCGGAGCTTGGCCCAACACATTTGTGATTTGAACCGCAAGGCGGCGCGGTGTCGCATACCCAGTGGCAACAGAGTTTTCACTCAAGAGGCCAGCGGCCTTCAGGGCAGAATAAATGCCCTCACTAAAAGCATCACCTAAGCGACGTAGTGATTTGGGTGGAAGCTCTTCGGTAAATACTTCAATCAGAAGCTTGTCTGACTGAGAGAGGGAATTCGGTGTACTCATAATTAGATCGAGCTGATTAGGCCTTGGATTGACGTTGGCACATCGGGAATCCCAACTTCTCGCGAGACTCGAAGTAGGCCTGCGCTACTGCACGCGAGAGATTGCGGATACGCCCGATGTAGGCTGCACGCTCGGTAACTGAAATGGCGCCGCGGGCGTCAAGTAAGTTAAAGGTATGTCCAGCCTTAAGTACCATTTCATAAGCAGGTAGAGCCAATGGCACTTCCATCAAACGCTTAGCTTCACTTTCATAGTTGGTGAAGTTTGCAAATAGTAGGTCGGTATTGGAGTGTTCAAAGTTATAGCAAGATTGCTCCACTTCATTTTGGTGATACACATCACCATAAGAAATACCATCCGCCCAAACGAGGTCATATACGTTGGAGCAATTTTGGATGTACATCGCCAAGCGCTCAATACCGTATGTGATTTCACCTAAAACAGGTTTGCAGTCAATGCCACCAACTTGTTGGAAATAGGTGAACTGAGTGACTTCCATGCCGTTCAGCCAAACTTCCCAGCCTAGACCCCAGGCACCCAAAGTTGGGTTTTCCCAGTCATCTTCAACAAAGCGTACATCATTCTTTTGAAGATCAAGACCCAGTGCAGCAAGCGATCCCAGGTAGAGCTCAAGAATATTTTCTGGCGCAGGCTTCAGTACTACTTGGTATTGATAGTAGTGCTGCAAGCGGTTTGGATTTTCACCATAGCGACCATCCTTTGGTCTACGCGAGGGTTGGACGTAAGCCGCTTTCCATGGCTCGGGACCAATGGCCCTCAAGAAAGTGGCTGTATGAGATGTACCGGCACCGACCTCAAGGTCAATAGGTTGCAATAGGGCGCAACCTTGTTGGTCCCAGTAATCTTGGAGTTTGAGAATGATTTGCTGAAAAGTAAGCATGATTTACCTGGCTAAGCCTTTGATTTTACATGGCTAAGCTAGCGAACTATGAAATAGCGATTAGATTCGTTTTTGGCGAATCAGGCCTAGGATGAGCAAGAGGCAAGAAAGGCTCAAAATGGGCGCATTTCCCCAAAGTACGTATGGGGTTGTGCCTGAGTAGGCTTGGATCTTGAGCTTGAGTACGCCTTGGGTAAATTCGCCTAGCTGGGAGAGAACTTTCCCGTCTGGACCAAGCGCTGCCGTAATGCCCGTATTTGTGGCGCGTAGGGCTGGAAGACCCGTCTCTAAGGAGCGCAGCTGGGATAGTCTTAATTGCTGTGCTGGCGCTTGAGAATCTCCAAACCAGGCCAGATTAGTCATATTGATCAACAGGTTGACGGGCTTGGTGCTGTGATGAATTCGGGAGGCTAATTCCGCACCAAAGACATCCTCATAGCAAATCGTGATGGCCGCATGAATCGTGTCCTTGCCAGAGCGAAAAATGCCAAAAGGGGCTTGGTCTAATCCGCCGCGTGCAAAGTCACTCATGGGGACATGGAAGGCATTCACAAACCAATGAAAGCCAGGTGGAATAAATTCACCAAAGGGTACCAAGTGGGATTTGTCATATTGATAGCTTGGTGCGTTGGGAGAAAGTCCAAGAGCACGATTGGTGTACTTCACCCCAGTGGAATCACGTGTCTCTCCAATCAAGCCAAGCAAGACATTGCTGGAGGTATGGTTAGAAAACTGCTGGAGTGATCCTAGCAAGCCGGTAGGGAGATTGCTTTGTGGCCAAGGATAAGCAGTTTCTGGGGTGATGATGAGATCAGCTGCTTGGCTCTCAATGGCATTGGTATAAAAACTAAATTGTTCTTCAATGGCTTTGGGGTCGAACTTGAGGCTTTGCTCAAAATTACCTTGAATTAAATGAACACTCAGTGGCTCACCAATTGGTTTTGTGAAAGTACAGAAACTGGCGAGTTGCGAAAGGGCGATGGCAGAAATAATGCAGGCACCACTAAAGAGCAAATTTTTCCTTAACTGAGCAATTTCCCAGGAAATCCATACGGCTAAAAAAGTACAGGCTAGGCCACCGAAGAATGGCGCCACTGGAGCAAAGGGACCATTGAATTGTGCTTCAGCAAACCCCATCCAAGGAAAGCCAGTTAACACTACGCTGCGCAAGTATTCAACGAGCACCCAAGATGATGCCAGTACCAGACCTGTTAGATATCTAGACCTAGCAAGGCAGAGGGAGAGGGAGGCGCTTGAGAAAAATAAAGCCATGCCTGCTGCCAGTAAAAAAACAGCCAAGCAAGAAATCACAGCGTGCATTCCACCTACGTCATGCAGGCTGATGTAGATCCACCACAAACCTAGAACAAAGTAGCCTATGCCAAAAGACATTCCAGCAAAAAATTGATTTTTGATGGATGAACTTGTTTGCTGAGTCATCCGCCACCAAATCAAACTTAAGATCGGAATTTGTATCCAACCACCATAAGGAAGCTCTGCAGCAGCAGCCAGTAAGACCCCTAGAAAAAATAGCACCAATAAGTTGATGCTATTCCTAGGCCTTGCTGATTGCAGATCAATCAAAGTAATTCTCAGGAAGGCTTCTTCGGGAGTTGGCGTGCGAGCAGAATATGAATCTGCCTTGGGTCGGCGCGCTGAACCTCAAATTCAACTCCATCGATTTCAATTAGCTCACCCATCTTCGGCACTCTACCAAGATGTTGAATAACTAAGCCAGCAACTGTTTCAATGCCTTCAACATCAAATTGGGTGCCTAAGGTCTCATTAAATTGCTCTAGCTCGGTAATGCCTTTAACGCGAATATCGCCGTTGTCTAATGAGATGAGGTTGTCGGCTTCCTCGTCAATATCATGTTCATCCTCAATATCACCAACAATTTGCTCAAGCACATCCTCAATCGTAATCACGCCTGCGACGCCGCTGTATTCATCTACAACAATAGCTAAGTGATTGCGGTTATCTTTGAAGTCACGTAGCAACACACTTAAGCGCTTAGATTCAGGAATGAATACGGCAGGGCGGAGCCAATCGCGAACCTGAAAATCTTTTTCAGTGGAGTGACGCAATAGATCTTTTGCTAGCAGGGTGCCGATGACATTGTCGCGGCTACCCTCAAATACTGGGAAGCGTGAATGGGCTGCAGTAATCACGCTCTTGATGATTTCCGATAAAGGTTGATTGATATCAATCCAGTCAATCTGCGCTCTGGGAATCAAAATATCGCGTGCACACAATTGGCCTACCTGGAATACGCCCTCAATCATGGAGAGGGCATCTGCATCAATTAAGCCCTCAGTCTGAGCTTCTCTGAGGGTATCAATCAGTTCTTGACGACGCTCTGCTGGGCTGGTTGGCTGTGGCGTTAAAAAATCGGCCAAGCGCTCTAAAAGGGATTTATTGGGGTCAGGCATGTAGCAAGAATATCGTAGAAATGTGTAAATTCAATGAAGAGGATGCCAAAGATGTCTTAAATGGGTGCGTAGGGATTGGCAAAGCCGAGAGACTTTAGGAGGGCAATTTCATTACCTTCCATTTTCTTTGCCTCTTTATCGCTCTCATGATCAAGGCCTTGCGCATGTAGACAGCCATGAATAATCAAGTGAGCCAAATGGGTCTTCACAGTCTTATTTTGTTCGGACGCCTCTTTTTGAATCACGGGAAGACAAAAAATAATATCAGCCGTTAATGTCTTTTTGGTTAACTCGTATGGAAACGTGAGTACGTTAGTTGCATAGTCTTTATTGCGAAAAGCAAAATTTAGTTTTTTACCTTCCGCTGCGTTAACAAAGCGCAAAGTGATGAGACCATGCAATTGAACTGCTGCTTTCACCCATTTCTTAATGGTCGCTAGAGATGCAGTTGCAAGAACTTTTTCTTCGATAGCAGCGCTAGCAAATTGAATATCGATCTCTAATTTAGAGGGAGATGCTTGCTTGGTCATGATCTCAGTGAGTATGGGTAGTGGTGAGCTCGCTCATGAGATCGCCTCGGAGTGTGAAGTTGAGCACTTCGGTAATGCGGATGTCTACCATTTGACCCACGAGGGATTCGATATCATCACTTGGCGCAGTGAAGTGAATGACACGATTATTAGCAGCGCGACCTTGCAGGTTCACGCCATCCTTCGCCAGTCCTTCAACAAGTACTCGCTCAGTATTGCCCAACATATTTTTGCTAATCTGATTTGCTTGTGACTCTACTAGGGCGAGTAATGTTTGTAGCCGTTTGAGTTTGACTTCATAGGGGGTGTCGTCACTCAAATTAGCAGCAGGCGTCCCGGGACGTGCGCTGAAAATAAAGCAAAAGCTATTATCAAAATTGAGCTCTTCAACCATCTTGAGTAGTTTTGCAAAATCCTCATCCGTCTCGCCAGGAAAGCCCACAATAAAGTCACTAGAGAGCGTCAGGTCAGGCCTCACGGCACGCATCTTGCGAATAATGCTTTTGTATTCTAGTGCGGTGTAGCCGCGTTTCATGGCGGACAAAACGGAATCCGATGCATGCTGTACGGGCAAGTGGAGATGACTTACTAGCTTAGGCACTTTGGCGTAGACATCAATCAAGCGCTGGGCAAATTCTTTTGGGTGGCTAGTAGTAAAACGAATTCTCTCTACACCAGGAATTTCAGCAATGTATTCAATCAGTAGAGCAAAGTCTGCAATCTCTTCACTACCACCCATCTTACCAAGATAGGCATTCACGTTTTGGCCAAGCAGGACAATCTCTTTTACACCTTGGGTTGCAAGACCGGCTACCTCAGTCAGTACGTCATCAAAGGGGCGCGATACTTCTTCGCCACGAGTGTAAGGAACGACGCAGTAGCTGCAATACTTTGAGCAGCCTTCCATGATAGAGACGTAAGCTGAGCCACGAGTTTGACGAGAGGCGGGAAGGTGATCAAACTTTTCTATTTCTGGAAAAGAGATGTCTACCTGAGATCTACCAGTTTCGCGACGTTGTGCAATCAGGTCTGATAGGCGATGCAAGGTTTGCGGACCAAATACAACATCAACATATGGCGCCCTACTAATAATTTGCTGACCTTCTTGGCTAGCAACACAACCGCCCACACCAATTAATAAATTAGGCTTAGTTTTCTTAAGCTCGCGCAGGCGTCCTAAATCTGAAAATACTTTGTCTTCGGCCTTTTCACGAATCGAACAGGTATTGAGCAGAACCACATCTGCATCTTCTGGCGTATCGGTCATGACCATGCCTTCATCGGCATGTAGGAGGTCGGCCATCTTGCCCGAGTCGTACTCGTTCATTTGACAGCCAAAGGTTTTGATATAGAGCTTTTTCATATGCCGTTCTCAGGTTTATAGCTGGGGGCGAAGCTCAGATTTTACGGGATAAGACGTTTAGAGAAGACGTAGGGCCAGAATCGCAACAATCGTCGGTGGAATGGCGGCTACAAACAGTAAGCCTGCAGAAACTACCGCATTTGGGAAGTAACTACGCAAAATGGCTAGTCCGGCAGGATTGGGGGCGTTTGCAATCACGGTTAAGCCACCACCTGCCACTGCACCACCAACTAAGGCCAGCTTGAACTCTGGTGAAGTACCCTGCACTAAAGAGCCTAAATAGGTGAGAGCTGCATTGTCAGTAATCGCAGTTAATACCAGGCTGCCATAGAACACAGCGGTGGGACTCATGGTTTCGAGGATTGGTTGCAACCACCAACCTTGCAGTCCGCCTAGCACTACGAGTCCAGCTAAGAAGAATCCCACTAGCAAAGCTTCGCGCAAGATGAGTGGGTTTTGATGCTTTGGATAAGCGGTGGTGTAACCAATAAAAAAGAGTAATAACCACATGAAGATGACTGGATCATGAGCAAAGACCACAATACCCAGCAAAAATAAAAGGTGAATTGCTGTAATGGTTAGTGGAATTCGAACGTGATCCACTGTGCTTGTAGGTTCAATAAGTTGCTTATGAAAGAGCAGAGTGAGAATTCCAGCATTAATAAAAATAGCAATCATTGCCTCAAAGCCAAAGTTTGAGAACATGAAAGCAGTAGTCCAGCCCCATGTGGATGCAACCATCAACACCGGTGGTGCTGCAAAATTAGTGAGCGTACCGCCGATTGAGATATTGACGAACAGCACACCTAAGGTACCAAACAAAAGTGGGGTAGAGCATTTATGGCGATAGACTAGGTCGCGCAACAAAAAAGCTGCCAGCGTCATTGCGGCGGGCTCAGTAATGAGTGAGCCAAGTAATGGCGTGATGCTCAGGGTTAAAAAATACAGCGTTGGAGTTTGCTTGGTGCGCAAGACAAATTGAATTGCTTTGCCGAGCTTATAAAGAAGCTGGGTTGCAAAGTGTAGGATGGGTTTGCTACCAGCGACAACCATGATGGCAAAAACAAATAGTGGCTCTGTAAAGTTGCGTTTATTGGCGTACTCTTTTGCTGTGGCTAGATCATTTGCAAACCACATAAAAATAATGAGGATGGCCGCCCAAAATCCAAAGACGATTTCTACTTCGCCAAGGAGGTGCCATAAACCAGCATGTCTTGGAGATTTTTTTGCGAGCGCCTCAAAATAGGAAGTGCAAAACGTATGTAGCACTGCGATGGCAAAAATAATGCTAGCGCCAAGCTCGGTAGGGGTAAAGTTCATAGATACATATTATCAGGGCAGAGTCGATAAAACGCTCTTAAGAATGATCAAATAAATGTATTAGTAATTTTGGAGATTTTGATGAAATTAAAACTCGGTTATCAAGAGTTAATTGCAAACGCGATGGCGCAAATTGAGACCGTTCCATTGGGGCAGGCTCAGCAACTACTAGATGATCAAAATACGGTTTTTGTGGACATTCGTGATGTGAGGGAGCTTGAGCGCGATGGCATGATACCCAATGCAATTCATGCTCCTCGGGGCATGCTGGAATTTTGGGTTGATCCAGATAGCCCGTATTACAAGCCAGTTTTTGGTGAGGGCAAGCGCTTGCTACTGTATTGTGCATCCGCATGGCGCTCGGCCCTAGCAACAGAAACCCTTCAAAAAATGGGTGTCCCTGGAGTTTGCCATCTTGAGGGCGGCTTTAGTGCCTGGAAAAAGGCTGATTTGCCTGTAGCGGAGAAGCATTCAAAGCCACATCCGGGCTAAATTTCTGGTTTAGTAGATCTTGAAATGTATTAGATGACCCCCATTTACAGGGGGTTATGTTCATTAATTAAGAGGGAAGAGGGAATACGCATGACTGTAGCTAGTAAAGAAACCTTAGGTTTTCAGGCCGAGGTAAAGCAACTTTTACAACTAATGATTCATTCCTTGTATTCCAACAAGGAAATCTTTCTCCGTGAGTTGATCTCTAATGCATCTGACGCTTCAGACAAGCTCCGCTTTGAGGGAATCGAGCATCCTGATTGGTATGGTGATGATCCTGATCTGAAGATCAAAGTGAGTTTTGATAAAGCCGCTAGAACCGTCACTATTTCGGATAACGGTATAGGTATGAGCCGTGACGAAGTCATTTCCAATTTGGGAACCATCGCCCGCTCTGGCACGAAGGAATTTTTCTCCAAGCTCTCTGGCGATCAACAAAAGGATGCTGCATTAATTGGTCAGTTTGGTGTGGGTTTCTATTCAGCTTTTATTGTGGCCGACCGTATTACTGTGGAGACACGGCGAGCAGGCTTACCAGCGACCGATGGCGTCCGCTGGGAGTCTGATGGCTCAGGCGAATTTACAGTGGAGAGCATTGATCGCCCACAGCGCGGAACGTCGATCACAATGCATTTGCGCGAAGGAGAGGATGATTTCCTCTCCACCCATAAGTTGAAATCGATCATTCGTAAATATTCTGATCACATCTCTTTACCAATTCAGATGAATAAAGAAGAGTGGGATGCAGATAAAAAAGAGCAAGTCATTAAGGACGAGCTTGAGAGTATTAATCAGTCCAGCGCTTTATGGGCTCGATCTAAATCTGAAATCACTGAAGAGCAGTACGACGAGTTCTACAAGCACTTATCACATGATTATGAAAATCCCTTGTGCTATTCCTTGAACAGGGTTGAAGGCCGCAGTGAATTTACACAGTTGCTGTATGTGCCTGGACGTGCACCTTTTGATTTGTGGGATCGTAATAAGCGTGGCGGTATCAAGTTGTATGTGAAGCGGGTATTCATCATGGATGATGCTGAGCAATTGATGCCGATGTACTTACGTTTTGTCACTGGTGTGATTGATTCAACAGATCTCCCCTTAAATGTCTCACGTGAAATCCTGCAGGAGTCCCGTGATGTCAAAATTATTCGAGAGAGTTCTACTAAGCGTGTACTGAGCATGCTGGAGGATCTAGCAAATAGCGATGATGCGGCAAAGAAAGAAAAATATCGCACCTTCTGGACTCAGTTTGGGCAAGTGCTTAAAGAGGGCGTTGGCGAGGACCAGCCAAATCAAGAGCGCATCTTAAAGCTCTTGCGTTTTGCAAGTACGCATTCCGACTCCGTAGATCAAACTGTTTCTTTGGCTGAATATATCTCCCGTATGAAAGAGGGTCAGGACAAGATTTATTACGTCACTGGTGATACTTTTAACGCTGCTAAAAATAGCCCGCATCTTGAAATCTTCCGTAAGAAAGGTGTTGAGGTCCTATTGCTATCCGATCGAGTGGATGAGTGGATGCTGTCTTTCTTTACTGAATTTGATGGCAAGCAAATGACCTCAGTAGCAAAGGGTGGTCTTGATCTTGGCAATCTCAGCGATGAGAAAGAAAAGAAGGAGCACGAAGAAACTGAGAAAAATTTCAAGGATTTTCTGGATCGCATGAAGGCGGCATTAGAAGACCGGGTGAAGGATGTCCGTGTGACATTCCGCTTGACTGATTCTCCAGCATGTTTGGTCTCTGATGAGAATGAGCTTTCTGGAAATCTATTGCGCATGCTCAAGGCTGCAGGCCAGCAAGCACCAGATACCAAACCTATTCTGGAGATTAATCCAGAGCATCCTTTGCTGCTTAAGCTGAAATCAAACGACCAACATTTTGATGAATGGACTCAAGTCTTGTTTGATCAAGCTCTCTTGGCTGAGGGTGGTCAGTTGAATGATCCTGCCGCTTATGTAAAGCGCATTAATCAGCTCTTACTTTCTTAACTTGCTGAGCTCTTAAAGAAAAACCCGACTTGCATGACGCAGGTCGGGTTTTTTGTTTTTGCAACTAAGTTTTACTGAGGGGCTTTGGCAGGCTGATTATTTTTTCCTGCGTTGTAGCCAGAGTTGTACTCAGAGGCCTGCTCTTTTTTGTAGGCATCGTATACGTAACCAGAAGCTGCACCAACTGCTGCACCACCGACTGCACCCCAAATTGGGTTGCCGTGGAAAATAGCAGTGCCAACCGCACCAGCTGCAGCACCAATACTAGCGCCCGATAAAGTACGTTGTTCCGTGTTGCTCATGTTTGAACAACCTGCGATTGCGAGAGTTGCGGCGGTAATAGCGATAATTTTTTTCATATCAACTGTTCCTTATGTCTATAAATTGAATTGGCTAAATGTCTTGGATTATTTTCTGGCGCAAGGAAAGCGTGCTGCCAAGAAGCCCAAGAAAACACCTGCCGCTGGTTTATCGGAAACCTGCTGGTTAGTTTGACCAAATTTTACAAACTCACCAATCACTTCATCACGTGACGGTGCTGGTTGCTTTACGCAAATATATGGCTTAGCGCGTTGTGGATGACGAGTGGCTAAATAAGTGTCGTAAATAGCGGTTGTATAGCCTACACAAAAGCTGCGGGACTCTGGGCTTGCAGGTAATTTGCAGACATTGACGAGCTCTTGAGTGCTAAGTACCTGAACTTTTTCTTGAGCCTGGGCTAAGCCGGAAAGTGCGCCTAAAGCGGCCAATAGAACTAAAACTTTTTTCATGGGTTCTCCCTTCGGTGTATGTAAATTTCATAATAAACCATATTGAGGGCATTAAATTGCACTAAATGAGTGCATTATTGCTAAGGAGTCACCTCTAAATTCCCCATAATGATGCAAAAAATAGAGGGAGTTATTCAGTGGAAACTTTGAAATCAGGCAGTGATGTCTTGTTTATCTTGCTCGGTGCCATCATGGTTTTGGCGATGCATGCGGGATTTGCATTTCTTGAGCTTGGTACGGTTCGAAAAAAGAACCAAGTGAATGCCTTAGTCAAAATCTTGGTCGACTTTGCAGTGTCAACTATTGCCTATTTCTTTATTGGCTACAGCATCGCCTACGGCGTTAACTTTTTCTCTGGTGCCGAACTATTGGCCGAGAAAAATGGCTATGAATTAGTCAAATTCTTTTTCTTACTGACCTTTGCTGCTGCTATTCCTGCCATTATTTCTGGCGGTATTGCTGAACGTGCGAAGTTTAATCCTCAATTGATTGCCACCTTTATTTTGGTTGGCTTTGTTTACCCTTTCTTTGAAGGCATTGCCTGGAATCAGCATTACGGTATCCAGGCGTGGATCAAGTCGCTCACTGGCGAAGAGTTCCATGACTTTGCCGGTTCAATTGTTGTGCATGCGGTGGGTGGTTGGATTGCGCTACCAGCAGTCATTCTTCTAGGCGCGCGTCGTGGTCGTTACACCAAAGATGGCAACGTTGCAGCACATCCTCCTTCAAGTATTCCGTTTTTGGCTTTGGGTGCTTGGATTTTGGCGGTAGGTTGGTTTGGATTTAACGTCATGAGTGCGCAAACGATTGATAAGGTCAGCGGCTTAGTTGCTATGAACTCGTTGATGGCGATGGTTGGCGGCACTTTAGCTGCGTGGATTATCGGGCGCAACGATCCGGGCTTTACTTATAACGGCCCTTTAGCTGGCTTGGTGGCAGTTTGTGCTGGCTCAGACTTGATGCACCCCATGGGCGCATTGGTTGTTGGCTTAATCGCCGGCGCTCTTTTTGTATATATGTTTACCTTGGTGCAAAACCGCTGGAAGATTGACGATGTTTTGGGCGTTTGGCCGCTACACGGTCTTTGCGGTTTGTGGGGGGGATTAGCTGCTGGCATATTTGGGTCTAAAGCGCTAGGCGGTATTGGCGGCGTGACATTCCTGGGTCAACTCATTGGTAGCGCTTTAGGGGTCGCGATTGCCTTGATTAGCGGCTTTGTGGTCTATGGGTTGCTCAAAGCTGTTTTTGGCATCCGGATGTCCCATGAGGAAGAGTATGACGGAGCAGACTTGAGTATTCACCGTATTTCTTCCACCCCTGATCGTGAGCCTAACTGGTAGGCTTTCTTAAATATAGCCATTACTTATAATGAGTCATGGCTATATTTGAACTAGATGGAAATGCTCCCCACTTAGCTGAGGGAGCTTGGGTTGCCGAGAGCGCAGAAGTGATTGGTCGGGTTGAGCTTCATCCAAGCGCGAGTGTGTGGCCCAAGGTGGTTATCCGTGGTGATAACGATCTCATTCAAATTGGCGAGCGCAGTAATGTGCAAGATGCTTCTATCTTGCATACTGACCCTGGCTACCCCCTCATCATCGGTAAGCAAGTAACTGTTGGTCATCAAGTGATGCTTCATGGCTGTCACATTGGCGATGGTAGTTTGATTGGTATTGGCGCAGTCATTTTGAATGGCGCCAAAATCGGAAAAAACTGTTTAGTGGGTGCTGGCGCATTAGTTACAGAAGGAAAAGAATTTCCTGATGGCTCGATGATTTTGGGTTCGCCAGCTAAGGCGGTGAAGACGCTCACACCAGAACAGATTGCGGGTATTGAAGATATTGCTGGTCGTTATGTCAAAAATGCGCAGCGATACCAGAAGACTCTGAAGAAAATTGCTTGATCTAAAAAAGCACATTTAAATTGTTCTACGTTTTCAATGTTGTCTTCCCAGTATTTGCACTAATTCTGATTGGCTACATTTGCGGCAGAACTGGCAAGTTAGGTGAAAGCGCATCCATTGAATTAAATCGTTTTGTCGTTTGGCTTGCCTTACCTGCACAATTATTTAATTTCGCATCAAGCAGTAGCTGGCAAACACTTTGGCAGCCTGGTTTTATTACCGCTTTCTTTCTGAGTTGCCTGCTAGTATTTCTTTCGGTGTTGGTAGTCAGCTGGGTTCGTAACCGAGATGTAGTGGCCGCAAGTTTTTCAGGCTTGAGTGCGTCATACTCCAACACAGGATACATGGGCATTCCGCTCTGCGTTTTAGCGCTTGGCCAAGATGGTTTGGCGCCAGCAATCATTGCTACCTTTATCGTCTTTGTGATGTTTGCTGTAGCAACCGTGCTCATTGAGGTCGGCATACAGTCTCATAAAAAATCCCATGAAATTGTTTGGAGTGTATTGAAGTCTCTGTGCACTAATCCATTATTAATTACACCAGTTGCCGGTTTGGTGTGGTCATCTACTGACTTGATTTTGTATGACCCGTTGGCGCAAGTGATTTCTTTCTTAGCCGCAGCCGCAACACCTTGTGCGCTAGTTTCTATCGGCCTATTTTTAATGCAGCAAGAAAAGTCAGCGCCTCAACAGGCGTGGAGCATTGGTTTTGCAAAACTCATTATTCAGCCTCTAGTTGGTTGGTTAATCGCCGGACCAATTTTAGATTTACCTGCCTTATGGGTGAATGCCGTTGTGATTCTGGCGGCGCTTCCCACTGGTACAGGCCCATTTATGTTGGCGCAGTATTACAACGCTGACGGTAAAGTCATTTCTCGGGTCGTACTCTTAACCACGGTGGGGTCTTTACTGACGCTATCTTTATTCCTGTGGTGGAGCAAAGGGGTTTGATCCCTCGGCATCAATTTGATTTTCCCAAGAGGCTTCAATAAATGCTGGTAGCGCCATGCATTGATGAAATATCCCCATCAATGTTGGATAGGCCTTCATATCCATCTTTACACTAAGCGCGTTAAAGATTTGTGGCACCAAGCAAATGTCAATCAAGCCGGGTTGATCGCCATAAGCAAAGCGACCTACTCTTGCATCTGTACTCAATTGCTTTTCTAGGCTCTCTAAACCTACAGTCATCCAGTGCTGACTCCAGACATCTTTTGCCTCTGGACTAACACCCAAGGTTTTCATGAGATAGCGCAACACTCTCAAATTATTCAGCGGGTGAATTTCAATTGCTACGTCCATTGCGACTGCGCGAACCCAGCCTCGATCAATTGCAGACAAGGGCAGAAGCGGCGGATTTGCTTGAATCTCATCAAGGTATTCGATGATCGCAAGAGATTGGTGAATAGCGTGTGTGCCATCGGTATACAGCGGCACCAAACGATTGGGATTTTTGCTTGCATACTCGGGGGTGCGTTGTCCGCCACCATCTTTAAGGAGATGCACTGGAATTACTTCATAAGCCATACCTTTTAAGTTCAGGGCAATCCGTACCCGAAAGGCTGCTGAGCTGCGCCAAAAGCTATAAAGCTGAGTTTTCATAAAAGGTCCCTTGATGGCATTCCCTCAGTATATTGAGGACTTGATTGGTTGGCTTGCTCCAGTGATTTAGACTAGATGCTATGGATCAAATCAATTTTTGGATTGGCATCATTGCTACGATTGCTTTCGCGGTGACTGGGGTGCTGGCTATTGCCGATCGAGGCGTAGATCTTTTTGGTGTTCTGGTATTGGGTGTAATTACCGCGATTGGCGGCGGAACGCTGAGAGACATTATTTTAGAAGTGCCCGCTTTTTGGTCGATTGCTCAAATTTATATTTGGGTGGCATTGGGTGCATGCATAGTTACTTTTGTGGCTGAATCTTTTTTTACACAACCTCAAATTTATCGCTGGATGCTTTATATCGACGGCCTTGGCGCTGCCTTGTTTGGTATCCAGGGGGCTGATAAGGCTTGGAACTTGGGCTTTGGATTGCCAGTTGCACCAGTGATTCTGGGTGTTGTTACTGCGATTGGTGGCGGATTACTGCGTGACATCTTGGCAGGTAGAAAGACTTTATTGATGTCACATGAGTTGTATGCAATCCCTGTGACCTTGGGCTGCTGCATCTACATCCTGATTCTGAATTTCTTGCCTGAGTTCACGCTCGAGGGATCTGTGATTTGTATGCTCGCTATTTTTGGATTACGCGCAGCTGCCATTTACTGGGATCTGCGCGTACCCAAATTGTTTATTACTAAAACGCGCTAACAGCGCCATCACTGCGGGGATCCCAGCCGCCATGCAAGGTACCGGAGGGATCGCGAATAATGCAGCCTGCGTGACCAACGGTTTCATCAAAGGCATCGAGCATTTCAATTTCGTGTCCTAGGGCGTGGAGTTCTTTAGCAACCCACGGACTAAAGCGTGACTCTAATTTCAGGCTATCGCTGGTTTGACCCCAAGTTCTACCAAGCAACCAACGAGGGCGGCTAATCGCATCTTGTGGATCTAGGCCGTAGGTTGCTGTCCGAGTAAAGACCGCGCACTGTGTTTGGGGTTGGCCATCGCCGCCCATCGTCCCGTAGACCATCGATCGACCATCCTTAAACAAAGCCATCGCTGGGTTCAAGGTATGGAATGGTTTGCGATAGGGCTCAAGATGATTGAGTGTTTTTGGATCTAGTGAGAAGCTACATCCACGGTTTTGCCAGTTCACGCCAGATTTGGGTAACACGATGCCAGCACCAAACTCGTGATAAATACTTTGAATAAAGGAGACGCAGTTTCCATCTCCATCAATCACGCCCATCCAAATCGTATCTGCAGGCCCTTTACCTTGACCCCAAGGCAATGCTTTTTCGGGATCAATATTTTTTGCCAACTTCTTTAAAAAAGCGGGCGCCAAGAAAGACTGCGCATTTTTTGTCATGTACGCTGGATCGGTAACAAATTGATCGCGCACTTTGAATGCTTGTTTAGTAGCTTCAACACAGTGATGAACATATTCCGCGCTATCGACTTTGAATCTCTTGAGATTGAGTTGATCCAAGATACCGATGATCATCAAAGATACAACGCCTTGAGTTGGGGGGGTCATGTTATAGACATTGCCCATGCTGTGCTTGAGCTCAAGTGGATCAATGAGCTTGGCTTGATGGCGATGAAGGTCAGATAGTCGGAGAGGGCTGCCGATATCCGTGAGTTCCTTAGCAAGTAACTCAGCTAAATCACCACGGTAGTAATCTTCTGTGCCTTTGCGAGAAATTTGGCGCAAGGTTTTTGCAAGACGTTCTTGCTTAAAGATGCTGCCCACTTCGGGCGCTTTGCCATTCACCAAGAAGGTTTCGGCAAAGCCAGGAATAGGACTTAACTCCAGTCTCTTTTTTTCAGTCAAGCTGGATTGGCTAAAAGTTACCGGGACTCCAGCTTCAGCATAGTGAATGGCATCTGCCAATAAGCGAGAGAGTGGAAGCTTTCCACCCAAGCCTTGTTTTGAAAGCTTTTGCGCAGCACCCCAGCCAGAAATAGTGCCTGCAACAGTATTGGCTGCAATAGCTCCCCTGAAGGGAATAGCCTTGGTGATTCCGCGCTCGGCATACCATTGTTTAGTTGCTAGGCCAGCAGCTGCGCCGCAGGCATCAATTCCGCCCATGGCTTTACCAGGGGAGTGGACTACCCAGAAAGAGTCTCCGCCAATGGAGTTCATATGGGGGTACACAACTGCGATCGTTGCGGCAGCAGCGATCATTGCCTCAAGTGCATTGCCGCCTTCGCGCAGAACTGCCAAAGCAGATTCAGATGCTAGTGAGTGTGGCGCTACCGCCATCCCTCGAATGCCCCATTTTTGTTGCATAGTCATTTGCCCCTATTTTAGTTTTGTTAGATACAACAAATTTTAGTAATTCATTTTTTCACGCTTTTGAATTTAATTGTTGTAATGCCCCAAAAGTATGCGCGTGCACCAGATAGGTGTTTTTATGCCCATAAGTCAGTATTTCTACTGATGAGTAAGTCCAAGTTTCAATAAATTGGTATCGAGAAGCGAAGCGGTATGCGCTTCCCAAACGAGATCAATAACAGGAGAGCTTAATGACTACAAATCGTCGGAAATTTTTGAGTACGGGTATTGGGGCTGGTGTTGCAGGACTTGCCTTAGGAGCCCCAGCAATTGTTCAGGCCCAATCATCCCAAACATTTAACTGGAAGATGACCAGCGCCTATCCCAAGGGATCCCCTTTCTATATGGACGGTCCTGGTAGCGCAACAGATTTGGCTAAGCGTATTGGCGAAATGTCCAATGGACGTCTCAAGATTCAAGTATTTGGGGCTGGTGAACTTATCCCAGCATTTGAAGGTTTTGATGCGGTTCGCTCTGGGACTGTCGAGATGAACCATGCGAATAGTTATTTTTGGACTGGTAAAACTTTTGCCGCTCAATATTTTACGGCAGTACCGTTTGGCCTCAATTATCAGGGTATGAATGGTTGGCTCTATGACGGAGGCGGTATTGATTTATGGAATGAGGTTTATGCCCCTTTTGGGATGGTGGCAATGCCTTGTGGCAACACTGGCGTGCAAATGACGGGTTGGTTTAAGAAGAAAATTAATAGCGTTGCAGACCTTAAGGGTCTGAAGATGCGCATCCCTGGGCTTGCTGGTAAGGTTTATGCGAAATTGGGTGTGGATGTCAAAGTACTGCCAGGCGGCGAGATTTTCCCGGCACTTGAGCGCGGCGTGATTGATGCAGCTGAATTCGTTGGCCCATATCAAGATCGTCGCCTTGGTTTGCAAAAGGCGGCTAAGTTTTACTACACCACTGGTTGGCACGAGCCTGCAACAACTTCAGAGCTTTTAATTAATAAAGCGGCTTGGGAAAAGTTACCTAAAGACCTGCAGGCGGTGGTTCAAAATGCTGCGGCTGCTTGCAATGTGATTGGAGAGGCCTGGTGTCAGAGGGCTAACTCAGAAGCTATGCAAGATCTGGTGAAGAATCAAGGCGTGACCGCATTGCCTTTACCTGACTCTGTGATTGCTGCAATGCGCGCTGAAACAACCAAGATCTTGGATGAGTCTAGTGCAGCAGATCCAATGGTTAAAAAGGTGCATGACTCTTATTTCGCATTTAAGAAAAAATATGACGCTTGGGCGGTTTATAGCGAAGCGGCATATCACAGCAAAGTGCGTGGATAAATAGGGGGCGGTCGTGTTAAATCAGTTTTCAAAAACAGCAACACAAATTGAAGGCTTGATAGACCAAGTTGGCAAGGTTGCCTCATGGGCAACCTTGGCCATCGTTGGTCTTATCTCCGTCAATGTATTTTTAAGGTACACCTTTAGCTTTGGATCAGTATGGGCTCAAGAGTTGGAGTGGCACCTTCTGGCCGTGATGATTCTATTGGGAATGAGTTTTGCTCTGCAACGCGGAGATAACGTCAGAGTCGATGTTTTTTATGCGCAGTTTTCACCGCAGAAAAAATTTATTGTAGATGTTATTTCGGCCTTATTGACAATTGTTGTCTCACTCATCTTTATCAAACTATCAATTAGCTATGTAGAGCAATCTCTTTCGATTGGAGAGGGGTCACCTGACCCTGGTGGCATTCCTGCGCGATGGGCTATTAAATCTTTAATACCAATTGGATTTTGCTTTGTCGCGCTTCAGGGTGCTGCAGAGTTAATGAGATTGATGTTGGCCCACAAAAAGATAAAGGCGAATAATCATGTTTGAACCGCAAGTAATGGCCGTTCTGATGCTGATTGGTTTCTTCGCCATGTTGATGGCTGGAATCCCTGTCGCAATCACTCTCGCCACAGTTGGATTTGTATTTGGATATTTGGGGTTTGGAAGCTCCTTATTTAGTTTGCTACCAGCACGAATTTTTGGAATTGTTGGCGGGTATCAATGGTTAGCAATTCCCTTGTTCATTTTTATGGGAATTGCGCTCGAGAAATCTCGCTTAGCAGACGATCTCTTGGATGTGATGGGCCATATTGCTGGCGGCCTTAAAGGTGGTATGGCTATAGGCATTATTCTCTTCGGTGCATTGATGGGTGCCACAACTGGAATTGTTGGAGCAACAGTCATCACTTTGGGCCTATTAACCTTGCCAACCTTAATCCGTCGTGGATACGATAAAAGTATTGCTTGTGGGGCTATCTGCGCCTCAGGCACACTTGGTCAAATTATTCCGCCTAGCCTCATCTTGATTCTGCTTTCAGACATCATGCAGCTTTCGGTGGGCACTTTGTTTGCAGCCGCTGTCATTCCAGGTCTTTTGCTGACTACTGTTTACATCATTTATATCTTGATACTGGGTTGGTTTAAGCCGGACCTAATGCCGCCGATACCTCTAGAGGAGCGTAGCAAAGTTTCTGGAAAAGAATTGTGGAAGCGATTTTGGAAGGTGGTAGTTCCGCCAATCATGTTGGTGGTTGCGGTACTGGGCTCAATTGTTGGAGGCATAGCCGCGCCAACTGAAGCAGCAGGTATGGGTGCAGTAGGTTCAGTGCTGGTAACTATTTTTTCTGGCCGCTTTTCTTGGGCTAAGCTCAAAGAAGTTGCGATTGATACAACAAAAATTAGTGCGCTCATGATGTTTATTTTGATTTGCGCTCAAGTTTTTGCTCTCTCATTCCGTGGTTTACACGGTGAAGATTTAATTACGGGGATGTTTGAGTTCTTGCCTGGCGGATTAAATAGCGATATCTGGTTCATGCTGTTTTTAATCTTCATTCTCGGTTTCTTCATTGAGTGGATTGAGATCAGTTACATAGCTGTTCCTTTATTCCTGCCGGTTTTACTTTCGCAGGGAGCTGACCCAGTATGGATCGCCATGATGATTACCGTTTGTTTGCAATCATCATTTTTGACGCCGCCATTTGGTTGGGCGCTCTTCTACTTAAAAGGGGTCGCGCCACCAGAAGTTGAGATCAAGGATATCTATAAGGGTGTAGTCCCATTCATCGCAATGCAAGGTGTTGCTTTGTTCTTAGTCTTTTATTTCCCATCTTTATCCTTGTGGCTACCCAAGGCAATTGGCTGGTAAGTACTCTGTAGGGATGACTTATTGGGGGGAAACGTTGTTTTCCCCCATTCTTTAAGTGAAAACCCCGATCCGATTTGATGGGGAATTACCCTAACTAGTGGATTTCTTTGATTTTTTTCAAAGCATAATCGACCCGTTGTTTTTTATTTAATAAAAATAGTTAGGAGCTACTGATGTCAACATCAACTAAAGCAGCCCCAATGACCGCTGAAGAACGCAAAGTTATTTTTGCTTCCTCTTTAGGTACGGTTTTTGAGTGGTACGACTTTTATCTTTACGGTTCATTGGCCGCCGTTATCGCCAAGCAGTTCTTCTCTGGCTTAGATGCAGGCTCTGCCTTCATTTTCGCTTTGCTAGCGTTTGCCGCCGGTTTTATCGTTCGCCCATTCGGCGCTCTGGTATTCGGTCGCTTAGGCGATTTGATTGGTCGTAAGTACACCTTCTTGGTGACGATCCTCATCATGGGTGGTGCTACGTTTATCGTTGGTATTCTGCCTAACTACGCCACTATCGGTGTTGCTGCTCCTGTGATCTTGATCGCATTGCGTATGCTTCAAGGTTTGGCTTTGGGCGGTGAGTACGGCGGTGCTGCAACTTATGTTGCTGAGCATGCTCCTCATGGTCGTCGTGGTGCATACACAGCTTGGATTCAGACAACAGCTACTCTTGGCTTGTTCTTGTCCTTGTTAGTGATTTTGTTCACACGCGAACTGACTGGTCCAG
This sequence comes from beta proteobacterium CB, assembly GCA_000342265.1. Lineage (NCBI taxonomy): Bacteria > Pseudomonadati > Pseudomonadota > Betaproteobacteria > beta proteobacterium CB. Next base: position 1,789,341 of record CP004348.1, on the reverse strand, counting down.
ACTTTGACGTTTGGGGCTGGCGCGTTCCGTTCATCCTTTCTATCGCCTTGTTAGGTGTTTCCGTTTACATCCGTTTATCGATGAACGAATCCCCAGCTTTCAAGAAGATGAAAGATGAAGGCAAATTGTCTAAAGCACCTTTGACAGAGTCATTCGGTCAATGGAAGAACTTGAAGATTGTTATCTTGGCATTGTTTGGTCTGGTTGCAGGTCAAGCGGTGGTTTGGTACACAGGTCAGTTCTACGCTTTGTTCTACCTCACACAAGTGTTGAAGGTAGACGCTAAGACTGCGAACTTGTTGATTGCTGCTTCATTGGTAATCGGCACACCATTCTTCGTTGTATTCGGTAGCTTGTCAGACAAGATTGGCCGTAAGGTCATCATCATGGGTGGCTTGTTATTGGCTGTTATTACATACATTCCAAATACACCAGTTTCAGTATTTAATGCCTTGACTCACTTTGCTAACCCAGCATTGGAAAAGGCAATGGCAACATCACCAGCAACTATTACTGCTGATGTGAATGAATGTACATTCCAGTTCAATCCAACAGGTACAGCTAAGTTCACAAGTTCTTGCGATATCGCAAAACAAGTGATGGCTTCCAACTCTGCTAGCTATAGCACTGTTGCTGGTCCTGCTGGCGGTGTAGCTGTTGTGAAGATTGGTGATACAGAAATCACTGGTTACTCTGCAAAAGGCTTGGCACCTGCTGATGCAAAAGCTAAAGATGCTGAGTTCAAGAAAGCCATTCGTGAGGCATTGAATTCTGCTGGCTATCCTGCTAAGGCTGATTCAGCTCAAATCAACTATGTAGCTGTATTGCTCTTGTTGGTGTACTTGGTGATCTTGGTAACCATGGTTTATGGCCCAATCGCAGCGATGCTTGTTGAGATGTTCCCAACTCGTATTCGTTACACATCTATGTCCTTGCCATACCACATTGGTAACGGTTGGTTCGGTGGCTTGTTGCCAACGATCTCCTTCGCCTTGGTAGCGCAAAACGGTAACATTTACTACGGTCTCTGGTACCCAATCATCATCGCTGCGATGACATTGGTAATCGGTGTACTGTTTGTTAAAGAAACCAAAGACGTAGATATCTACGCTAAAGACTAAGCTTTACTGGTCTGTTTCAAAAACTAAACCCGATCACTATGTGGTCGGGTTTTTTTATTGCCTAAGTCAATCCCTAAGTTATTCCCAGAGATCTTTTTGATTACCCCGATTGAATAGCGCTTGATTCTGATCGGCAATAGATGTCAGTCTTTGACCTGGCAGTACTGTGATTTCAGTGCCCGCTGCAAGTACGCCGGTTTGATTTACGCGTAAGTACCACCCACTACAGCCGGATTGCAACATGGCTTTGCTTGCACCTTTGTAGCCCATCTTGGCATTGAACTTAAAGCAGGGTTCACGTAGTTTGACTACGGTAAATTGGAGTTCTCCAATCTGCATTTGGTCCCCAACAAATATCTCAGTCTCTAGCAAACCTTGGATAGTGAAGTTTTCACCGAATGCGCCTAAGGCTAAGTCGACGGGCTTCTTAGTCTCACGAGAAAGTAGCTCGTTCCAAAAAGCGTAGTGCTCGACTGGATATACATAAATCGCTTTTTCTACTCCACCGTGCACTGATGGATCTGCCTGCTCATCCCCGGCTACACCAAGTCGAGTGATTTCCACGGGCGCGGGGGAGGCAAGAGTGCTAATGGGATGTTTATTAATAGCTGATGCTACTGTTGAGTAGTTTGGGTGATGAGACCCAAAGAGTGGCATTACTTTGCCAGTAGATATGGAGAGAAGTTTCATGGGTGCAGATGACTGATAAGATGAAATGATCAAACTAAGAAAGTAAATGATGCATCTTTATAGATTATTGGTGGTGCTAATTCTTTGTGCACTTGCTAGCCAGGCTGCATTAGCTAAGTGGGACGAGGAGCGGGACATCACTACCAACGGCAAAGATGAGCTGGTTTATTACTTCAAGACCAACGAGCAGGGGCAAAAGTTGGTTTTAGATAAGTACATCAAACGCCTGATTTTTATTCAACCTGACCGCCTTTATAAGCGCACTATTCGGCTAATCAAAGTCGACGGACAGGCTATTGAGGTGATGAGTGATCCTTTCTCCCGCTTCCCTGAGCAGACGGCCATCATTTTTGAGAACAAGGATGAGGTCCTCAAAAAGCTCTTCCTGGCCAAGAAAATCGAGGTTTTTGTTCGCTATAACCGGGATGAGGCGGTAAACGTCTTTCAAATTCGGTAATTCCAACCTTTGACTTAGACAGAAGGGGTCTGATTATTTACCAATATCAGTTCGGCGAATTAGCTCAGCTGGGTAGAGCGACCGAATGATTACTCACCAGGTTCTGAGGTTTCCAACTCTTTCACCAATAAAATCAAGTACTTAGAAAACAATGGTTTTCGCCATGCTACACGCTGCTCCCAAAGTACAGGGGAGTATAGGTTTTCTGGAAGAAAGCCTGTAGCCATATGACTTGGGGCGGAGTGTAATGGCGGGATTTATCGCTTAAAACGACCGCATAGAAACTATCCACATTCCTATGCGATCAACCCTTAGTCAAATCCAATTAATAACATTTTCTGCTGATAGGTTGTGGGGCTGCTGCTTAGTCGCGTAGATAATTTCAATATTTGCTTAATCTAACGTTATTAAATTTGTTACTGTTAATATTTGAGATCAGTTCTATTTAGGAAAAAAATTGAAGCATCTATTTTTCTGTTTAACTCTAATCATCGGTTTATTTGGCGGTATGACGATTGCCCATGGCAGTACGTTGGAGGATATTCAAAAAACTAAGACCCTAAAGGTTTGTATTTGGCCGGATTACTTCGGTATAAGCTACCGTAACCCTCGTTCTGGGACCCTCCATGGGGTTGATATCAATCTGTCTCGTGATCTTGCCCAAGAGTTGGGGGCTAAGCTTCAGTATGTGGACACAAGCTTTGCTAATTTTATTGCCGATTTGGAAGCCCATAAATGCGAAATTGCCATGATGGGGGTTGGAGTTATCCCTGCTAGAGTTGAGCGCGTCAATTTTTCCGCACCTTATTTGCGAAGCGATGTCTTTGCTGTAACTTCAAAAGCCAATACAACAATCAAAACTTGGGATGATTTGGATCGGCCTGGTCGTATTATTTCAGTACTTAAGGGCACCTTTATGGAGCCGCTTATGAAAAAGACTCTAAAACAGGCAACTTTGCAGGTTGCTGAGCGGCCGGGTGAGCGTGAGCGTGACGTAGAGTCTGGGCGTGCAGACGCATTTATGACCGACTATCCCTATACACAACGCATGTTGGCTAATACTGATTGGGCCCGAGTTATTGCACCAAGTCGACCCCTACAGCCTACTGACTATGCCTATGCTATTGCAAAAGGTGATCCTGCTTGGTTGGCGCGTGTGAATCAGTTTGTTGCTCAAGTAAAACAAGATGGTCGTCTAGAAAAGTATGCGACTGAATTTAAGCTTCAGCAGATCGTTGTGAAAGACTAAGTCCCATGGCGGTTCATACTGACTTCAAAGTTGAGCCACTTAAATTTCGGATTATCTTTGCTGCTTCACTGATATCTGCGCTTGCAGTCATCTGGTCGGTATATTTTGTGGGTATCCAGTATGTTCAGGATTCTGCTATTCGTGCCTTAAAGCAGCTGGTTCAGTCAGAGACTGTAATTTTAGAAGATCATCTGTCTCGTACCCTTGATGTGGTTAACGCTCGATTAAGATTCGTTTCTGCATTTACAAATAAGGAATCACTTAAGGATGAGCGACTTCGTGGAGATCGTCTTTATGATTTGATTCAGGAGGATCGTGTTGTTCGTAGTCTTTCATTACTCGACGACCAAGGCAAGATTGTGGCTAGTTCAAATCCTCGAAATTTGGGGGTTGCGATACCATTGAGTGGGCTTCCCGATAGGGGTGCAAAAGAGGGCGGTTCATCATTTGTGAGTTTTGGCAATGTATATGAATACCGCGATATTTATGAAATTAATTCGGACGCTCCCAGTAATAGTAGTTTGAAGTTCTGGTTAGCATCAATGCCTGTCAATATTGGCGGGCGGGTTTATCACTGGATTGCCACAGTCAATTTGGGATTATTTGAAAATTTATGGCAACGCATCAATGAGAGTCCAAATACTGAGATTGCGGTATACAACTATCAGGGTAAAAGAATATCAGCGCATCATGGTGAGATCACAGAGTCAACCCGCAGCTTTGGTGCAGAGTTACTTGAGAATGTAGATCGTGCTGACCTAGGATTTTTTGAATCAAAGCTTAATCCAAACCTGCTAGTAGCCTATCGTTCTAGTTCTGAGCATCCCGCGATACTAGCAGTAGTGGGAGATAAATCTCGCTTAATTGCGACACTGAGTGATGATCGTAAGCAAGCTATCTTCTATGCTTTGACAGGTTCTCTTCTAGTGTTGGCGCTAATGGCGGGACTATTTCGTTGGTATGTGAGTTATGAAAAGTCTTTGACTGAATTGGCGAACCAGATTACAGCGACCGGAGCCCATCTGATGATTAGTGAATCGAGCCGCGATGGAAAAATTCTCTGGGCTAACCCACTTTTTTTAAAGACAACAGGATATCAGCTAAGCGAAATCAAAGGAGAGAGTCATCGCATCTTTAACTCGGGACTATACCCTCGTAGTTTTTATGATGATATGTGGTCGCAGATTAGTCGCGGTGAAATCTGGAGTGGAACATTTCGCAACCGTAATAAAGCAGGAGAATTCTTCTGGGTAAAAACAACGGTCATTCCATTTTTAGATCCCTGGAAGAAAGTTTCTCGTTACGTAGCACTCTATTCTGATATTACAGAGGCTATTCGGACTTCGGAGCAGGTTGATCATGAACGAAGTTTGCGCAAGGAGTTATCTGAGAAAAATCGCGAGCTTGCAGTAGATGCCAACACAGATCCCTTGACGGGTGTATCGAATCGTCGGGCATTTGAGGAATTTAGAAAGACTGCAATAGAGCAGGTACGTCAAAAAACTCAGCCGATTTCTGTATTAATGTTGGATTTAGATCAGTTCAAAGTTGTGAATGATACGTATGGACATGCGGTAGGCGATCAGGTTTTACAGGGGGTGGCTCGGCGCTGGTCAGAGCAGATGCGCTCGTCCGACATCCTAGCAAGAATGGGGGGTGAGGAGTTTACGGTTTTGCTACCCCAGACCACAATGGTTCAAGCAGAGTTGGTTGCGGAGAAATTTAGGGGTGTGATAGATCGCACGCCGATTGCTATTGATCTGGGTGGCGGAAAGCAGTTGGAGTTGCACGTCACAGTCAGTATTGGCATTGCTAGTGCTGAGCGGATAACTGGTGATGCTGATCTTGATGTGATGATGGTACAGGCTGATAATGCGCTTTATCAGGCTAAACACAACGGTAGGAATCAGGTGATGCCCTATCGCAGTTAGTCGATTAGGTCCTTGAAACTGAGTAGCGTTAAGACAAGCACAGATTGGCTTAAGTTAGACTCAAGTTTTGTAAAGATGTGTATTAATGTGGCTCTCACTAGAATATAAATTTAATCCCCTAAGCTCATCACTAAACTATCAATGAACATTAGAACTCGCACAAAATTAATTATCTTTTCTGTGAGTCTGACTGTGTCTGTTGCTTCTGCAATCAGTATGTTTTTAGTGTTGAAATATCAAGCGGAAAGTTCGATTGCAAAACTAGCAGAGCAAGAGTCATGGAGGGTTCATGATCAATTGGTTCAGATTCTTGAAGATAAAGAGAGTGTTGATTTATATCGTTCGACAGAAAACACGCTCAATCAGATGATAGGTGGCTTATTCGATTGGGTTGAATTGTATAAATCATCAGGATTAAAAATTGCAGAAGTTGCCACTGAAAATGGGGGGTATCTTAAAAAAACCCTAGCAACCCAATTTAAGTTCAATTTGCAAAAACCTGAGCCAATGATTGATCCAGGCAGTACTTCATCCGTACTGCGAATCTTTGTTCCCATCTTTAAAAAAATTGATCAACCCAATAGCGAGTTAATTGGTTACTTAGAGGTTGGAAGAGCAGTTCCATTATGGAGAAAACAGCAGATACAAGACGTTGTTTTATATATTTCCATTATTGCTGCTTTATCTGCATTGGTGACTGGTCTACTCATGTATCCCAGTATTCGAGTATTACTTGGGCGACAACGTGAGAACTTGCAAAAATTATTTGACTCACATATTCAAGTCCTGGAATCGCTAGGTTCAGCGATTGCAAAACGTGAGTCCGGAACTGGTACTCATAACTATAAGGTCACTTGGATTGCGGCAATGCTAGGTGAGAGGATGGGCCTATCTCCCTCAGATATTAAAATTCTCATTGCTGGTTCATTTTTACATGATGTAGGCAAGATTGCGACTCCAGACAATGTTCTGCTAAAAGCAGGAAAGCTGACCGATGAGGAGATGGTCATTATGAGGGAACATGTTACGCACGGAGAGGATATTGTTAAAAATCTTGGATGGTTTTCAGACTCAATTAATGTAGTTGCATCTCATCATGAAAAATGGGATGGATCGGGATATCCACGCAAACTATCAGGGGAAGGTATTCCCATTGAAGCAAGGATTTTTGCAGTAGCGGATGTTTTTGATGCACTTTGTTCTAAGAGGCCTTATAAGGACAAAATGGAGTTCTCAGAGGCGATGAATTACATACGTGCACAAAGTGGTAGCCATTTTGACCCAGCTATAGTTTCGCAATTTGAAGAGATTGCGCCATTAATGTATAAAAAGACGCATGGCATTAATGAGAGTGAGGCAAAAAGTCTATTAGAGCCAATGATTAATAAGTATTTTTCAATTAATTTAATCGATGAGAGCTAAGCCAAATTGAGTGTGGACTGTTTCTAATGATGAGTTGTGCCTACTTGTGTCTCAGGGATCATTTGAGTTCTTCGCGAATATGTATATGCTCTCGGAATAGAATTTTGTAGGTCTGCAGCCCCCATATCGTTTAAAAAGACAAATTCTGTGTATAAGGTGTGTGCCGTGGATTTGCCGTAAAAACACCGTTTTTTAAGGGAAGAAGGGTTTAGGCGGATCGAAATAGCTCTCTAGGCTAAATTACGTTAAAATAATGAGTTCGGCGAATTAGCTCAGCTGGTTAGAGCGACGGAATCATAATCCGCAGGTCCGGGGTTCAAATCCCTGATTCGCCACCATATCAAAAGGCCATTGCCCATCGGCAGTGGCCTTTTTCTTAGGTAATGTCGCTTGGGTTCGATCAATGGCTAAATTTTGGAATTTCGTCCTTTTCCAAGCCGGCTGGTTTGCCTGCGTTATTGGGGCGGCCAATCAACAGGTCTTTTGGCCTGTGCTTGCTACCCTGCTCTATCTTGCAATTCATGTCTGGTTTGCGCCACGACCTATTGCGGAACTAAAGCTACTCCTGAAGGCAGCGCTATTTGGGGCGGCAGTCGACACCCTCATTGCGAACTGGGGCTTTTTGAGCTTCGAGAACTCTTGGCCAAGTGCCCATCTTTCACCAGTGTGGATGTGGACTCTTTGGGCCCTAGTCGCCAGCACTATTAATAGCTCATTGGCTTGGTTGCGTGGCAGATCTATCCTAGGAGTGGTTCTGGGTGCTATTGCTGGACCTATGTCCTATGAGGCTGGCGTCAGAATGGGTGCTGGTGCATGGGGTGCCAACGGCCAAATCGGTGGACTTATTCTGCTGGGGTTAGCCTGGGGTGTAGCTATCCCCCTCTTTTTCTATTGGGATCGGTCTGCTGTGGGCTCAAGCCTATTAAAAAATCAGCCATAACCCCCTAAAAAGTTGCTTGCAAATACTACTGTTTTTATATACAGTAACTTCTGAGTTGTTGAAAAGCACGAAAACTTCGGGAAATAGCCCAATACATAGCGAAAAGGAATTAAAAAATGGCCTTGGATGATAAGAAAAAATCAGCCTCATCAGAATTTGACGGCATGAGCGGGGACAAGCAAAAGGCATTAACTGCAGCCTTGGCGCAAATTGAGAAGCAATTTGGTAAGGGCTCAATCATGAGATTGGGCGATGCAGAGATTCACCAAGATATTCAAGTGGTTTCTAGCGGCTCATTGGGTCTAGACATTGCGCTTGGAGTTGGTGGTTTGGCGCGTGGGCGCGTGATTGAAATCTACGGCCCAGAATCTTCAGGTAAGACAACATTAACTTTGCATGCGATTGCAGAGATGCAAAAGATTGGCGGAACTTGCGCTTTTATCGATGCTGAGCATGCATTAGATGTGCAGTACGCCTCACGCTTAGGTGTGGACGTGAATAATTTATTGATCTCTCAGCCAGACACTGGTGAGCAAGCCTTGGAAATTGCTGACGCTTTAGTGCGCTCCGGCTCCATTGATTTAATCGTCATTGACTCTGTTGCAGCTTTGGTCCCAAGAGCGGAGATCGAGGGTGATATGGGTGATTCATTACCAGGCCTTCAAGCCCGCCTGATGAGTCAAGCCTTGCGTAAACTGACTGGCGCGATTAAGCGTACTAATACAACAGTCATCTTCATCAATCAGATTCGCATGAAGATTGGTGTGATGTTTGGTTCACCTGAAACAACCACTGGCGGTAATGCTCTCAAGTTTTATGCTTCGATGCGTTTGGATATTCGTCGTATCGGTAGCATCAAGAAAGGCGATGAAGTTGTTGGTAACGAGACACGCGTGAAGGTAGTCAAGAACAAGGTATCTCCGCCATTCCGTGAAGCAATCTTTGACATCATGTACGGCGCTGGAATTTCTCGAGAGGGTGAAATTATCGATATGGGCGTTGAAGCCGATATCGTTGAAAAGTCAGGCTCTTGGTACGCCTACAACGGTGATCGCATTGGTCAAGGAAAAGACAATGTGCGCGAGTTCTTAAAAGAAAACCCGGCCATTGCTCAAGACATTGAATCTAAGATTCGCGCGAAATTGGGCGTCAAGGCTGGCACAGCAGTAGTAAGTGACGTTTTGAGTGAAGAAGAGGAAGCGTAATTCTTCGATGTCAGAGTTAGGCGGCACTGTTAAAAAGAGCAAGAAACAAAGCCCGAGTCTCAAAGCTCGGGCTTTGCGCCTTTTATCCATGCGAGAGTACAGCCGCAAGAGCCTTGCTGCGAAGCTCGAAGAATCTGCGGCAAGAATGCTGAAGCTCAATTCAGCGGAGGAGGGCTCTGAGGAAACTTCCCCGACTATCCCTGTGACCGTTCAGATTGAAGCTGTTTTGGATGATTTTGAGGCTCGCGGCTGGCTTTCTGATCAGCGCTTTGCAGAGGCCCTAGTTCGACGCCGCAGCGAGCGGTTTGGAACCCGAAAAATCCAAGATGAGCTTGCTCAGGCTGGGGTCGATAGCTCAAAGACGGCAGATTTACTCAAGAATCTCAAAGAAACCGAATATCAGCGTGCCCATGAACTATGGCTGCGTAAGTTTGGTGCCTTGGCAGTGGAGCAAAAGGAGCGGGCGCGCCAGTACCGTTTTCTAGCCTCAAAGGGCTTCAGCTTGGATGTGGTTTCTAAGGTAGTTGCCGGGCGTCCTGACTAGGGCAATTACGGAGCAAATATGCCATGTTGCCGCATTGCAGCATGATAGACTTATGGAGTCGGCTAAACCCCTCCCATTTATTCAGATGAACCACTTTTGGATTGTTTATTGAGTAAATAGGTGATTAAGGCAAAACCGGTTTTACTAATCCTCATCGCTTGCAAAAGATACCGTTTCGGGAGTAATAATGAAAATTCACGAGTACCAAGGCAAAGAATTACTACGCCAATTTAATGTGCCTGTTCCAAATGGCATCCCTGCATTTAGTGTTGATGAGGCAATTAAAGCCGCTGAGAAATTAGGTGGCCCGGTATGGGTTGTGAAGGCGCAAATTCATGCGGGTGGTCGCGGTAAAGGCGGCGGTGTGAAGTTGGCTCGTAGCATGGACGAAGTAAAGAAGTACGCTTCTGAAATTTTGGGCATGCAGTTGAAGACCCATCAAACTGGTCCAGAAGGACAAAAAGTAAATCGCCTCTTAATTGAAGATGGCGCAGATATTAAAAAAGAGTACTACTTTAGTATCGTTACCGACCGTGGCACACAAAAGAATGTGATCATGGCGTCTAGCGAAGGCGGTATGGATATTGAAGAGGTTGCAGAATCTCACCCAGAAAAAATTATTAAAGTGTTTGTTGATCCATTGGTTGGCTTAACTGATACTGACTGCCAAATCATTGCGAAAGGCATTGGCGTTCCAGATGCTTCTATTCCAATGGCAAGTGATGTATTCAAGAATTTATACAAGACCTATTGGGAAACCGATGCTTCATTGGTTGAGATCAACCCATTGATTCTTGAAGGTAACGGCAAGATCAAGGCACTTGATGCCAAATTCAATTTTGATCCAAATGCCTTGTATCGTCACCCTGAAATCGTGGCTTATCGCGATATCGATGAAGAGGATGCAGCTGAGATCGAGGCTTCTAAGTTTGACTTGGCTTACATCTCACTTGACGGCAACATTGGTTGCTTAGTGAACGGCGCTGGCTTGGCAATGGCTACGATGGACACGATTAAGTTGTTTGGCGGTGAGCCAGCAAACTTCTTGGACGTTGGTGGTGGCGCGACTGCAGAAAAAGTAACTGAAGCCTTCAAGATCATGCTCAAGAACAAGAGTGTTGAGGCAATTTTGGTCAACATTTTCGGCGGCATTATGCGTTGCGATGTGATCGCTGATGGCGTAGTTACAGCATGTAAGGCTGTGAACTTGACTGTACCTTTGGTTGTGCGGATGAAGGGTACCAATGAGGAATTGGGCAAGAAGATTCTTGCTGACTCTGGTTTGCCAATCATTAGCGCCGATTCAATGGCAGAAGCTGCTACTAAGGTAGTTGCCGCTGTTGCGAAAAACAAATAATCAAGGAACTTCAATATGTCTATTTTGGTAAATAAAAATACTAAAGTAATTACTCAAGGTATTACTGGTAAGACTGGTCAATTCCACACTGAGAAGTGCCAGGAATATGCAAACGGTAAAAACTGTTTTGTAGCTGGTGTAAATCCTAAAAAAGCAGGCGAGTCCATTTTTAATATTCCAATTTATGGAACTGTAAAAGAAGCGGCTCAGCAAACTGGTGCAACTACTTCAGTTATTTATGTTCCGCCTCCTGGCGCAGCTGCTGCAATTTGGGAGGCTGTTGAGGCTGACCTGGATTTTGTGATCTGTATTACTGAAGGCATTCCAGTCAAGGATATGTTGGAAGTGCGTAACAAGATGACTGCAAAAGAAGCAGCTGGTGGCAAAAAGACTTTATTGCTTGGCCCAAATTGCCCTGGAATCATTACTCCTGACGAAATCAAGATCGGAATCATGCCTGGCCATATTCATAAGAAGGGTCGTATCGGTGTAGTTAGCCGTTCAGGCACTTTGACATATGAGGCAGTTGGTCAGTTGACGGCAATTGGTTTAGGTCAGTCCACAGCAGTCGGTATCGGTGGCGATCCTATCAATGGCTTGAAGCATATTGATGTAATGCGCATGTTTAATGAAGACCCTGATACTGATGCGGTCATTATGATTGGCGAAATTGGTGGTCCAGATGAGGCTGAAGCAGCTCGCTGGTGCAAGGCCAATATGAAGAAGCCGGTAGTTGGCTTCATCGCAGGTGTAACAGCTCCTCCTGGGAAGCGTATGGGCCATGCTGGCGCATTGATTTCTGGTGGTGCCGATACAGCTGATGCTAAGCTTGCGGTTATGGAGGAATGTGGCTTTAAAGTAACAAGAAATCCATCAGAAATGGCTGCTTTGCTCAAAGCCATGTTGTAATCACGTAAACATGCCGATTCGTCGGCATGTTTTTTGTAGCACCTGGTAGTTAAAACTAAAATATATAAAAGTACGGAGACATTATGGATTTTTCAGCATTTTCAGATGCAGCTTTTTGGGCGGCATTACTCTCAATCATCGTTGCCAATATTTTGTTATCTGGTGACAACGCCGTTGTGATTGCATTAGCATCCCGCAATTTGCCGCCAGCCCAACAAAAGAAAGCCATTTTTTGGGGTAGCGCCGCAGCTATCATTTTGCGTGTCGTGCTCACGATCACCGCAGTTGCTTTATTGACCTTGCCGTACTTAAAAATCATTGGTGGTCTGCTTTTGCTCTACATCGGTATTCAGCTTTTGTCTGATAGCGGTGGCGAGGAGCACATGGAAGCGAAGACCAGTATCTGGGCAGCTATTCGCACCATTTTGATTGCTGACTTGGTGATGAGCTTGGATAACGTTTTGGCAGTTGCAGCAGCAGCTCAAAAAGGTCCAGAAGAAACTCGTCTCTTGCTCCTAATTATTGGTTTGGCAATGTCCATTCCATTGATTATTTTTGGTAGCGCGATGTTGCTTAAAGTAATGGAGCGTTTCCCGATCATCATTACCTTGGGTGCAGGCCTGCTAGGTTTCTTGGCTGGCGGGATGTTGGTTGACGATCCAGCAATCAAGGATGGCATTCAGGCTGCATTAGGCGACGTTAAGTTGGCCTTTGAGGTGGTTGGTATTGTTATTGTGATTCTGGTTGGTACTTTCTTTAAGAAAAGAAATGCAGCTAAAGCAGCACACTAATTATCTTTCGCGTTAATCAGAAAAGCCGGCCTTCAAAGCCGGCTTTTCTTACATTTGGACATCTTGAGCTTGTTGGGTATAGACTGGATGATGAGGTATTTGACCTCAGGAGCCTATAAAAATGTCTATGCAAGATCAACGTCAAGAATCAGGTTTTACCTTAATTGAAGTGATGGTCGTTGTAGCTATCATTGGTATTTTGGTAGCCGTTGCTGTTCCCCAGTACCAAGATTACATTGCCCGTAGCCGTATCGTAGAGGGTATGAATCTCTCCTCAAGCGCCAAGCTTGCTGTGACGGAAGCTTTTGCTAGTAGGGGTACTGTTCCAATGGATGATGCAACTCATGGCTCGTTTACTTTTGTACCAACGCGAAGCGTCAAGTTAATTGAGATCACACCATCTGGTGCGATTGCAATCGACTTCCAGAATAATGTCGCACCGGATAATAAAAACACATTACATCTCATTCCAACGAATGACCCAGATGCCAATATTCCCAAGGCGATTGATTTATCTAAGCCAGAGGGATCAACATGGGCTGGTGGATGGTCTTGCCGCTCTAATGAAACCAATCTACTGCCTCAGTTGCTGCCTTCAGAGTGCCGCATCACCAAGTAGGGTGGTTATCAGCACTCCTTAAGAAATTAAGCCACCCTTGGGTGGCTTAATTATTTACAGGGTGGGGCTGCTTCTATTAAGCCTTCCATTCCCCAGACTTCCCGCCACTCTTCTCCAGTAGATGGACATCACCCATCACCATGCCTCTATCAACAGCTTTCGCCATATCGTAGATGGTGAGTAAGGCTACTTGAACTGCAGTAAGGGCTTCCATTTCCACGCTTTGCAACTTCAATCTTGTCTAAATCTTTAATTTCACTTGGACAACATTTGGACAGAGCTTCCAAACGAAATAAATATAACTCAACTCTGAACTTCTGTAAGTGTCAGTAAAAGCGAATACGGGGGGGTGGTGTTGGTGAATAAAGAATTTATTGTTGTAGCGCCCCGTCTCCACAAAAGACTAAAAACTATTTATAGAAGTAAGTTGGAATCGCAACCGATTCTGGCTGTTGGTCAAAGACAACATCTGCCATGAGAGCCGCAAATTTCATGACTATTTAGCCCAATATAGTAGATTTGTACTAAGGTATCGGCATAATTAGGTTTTGAAAATATTAGCCGTAAAGCCAATTTCCCTTTAGCGGCTGAGTAACCTGACGGATGCGGAATATAAACCTCGTGAAATTATCAAAGGTATCTTTTCGTTTAACTTTATTTCTTGCTATCAACTGTATATTTCTAAAGGCGGCATTTGCAGCATGTCCAATTGAAGTCTCAGCAAATAGCACAACAGCTGTCAGTGACGACGGAACTGCTGATTGTGTGGTCTCAGTTAATTCTGGCGTAACGCTTACTACGACAGGAACGGCGGTCACCATCTCTGGCAGCGGCTCGACCGCCACCAATAGCGGAACTATTACGGTTAATACAACTGGTTTTGGCATTAACGCCACTGGTTCGAGTGTGCAGTCAATCACCAATTTAGGTTCAATCTATAACAACGGCACTCAAGCAAGTATCAGCAACGCAAATATTCTTGAGACATTCAGTAACAGCGGAACGATTTCAAGTACGGGCGGCAATGGAGTTATCAATAATGGTTCGTTAGCCAACTTGATTAACTCAGGGTCAATTAGTGGCGGCAATCAACTCAACTCAGCAGGAGTTTATAACAATAATAACCGCACAATTAGCACCATCACAAATACCGGCTCAATAGTTGGGCAATCTGGAATTAGAAACTTTGGCACTATTACTGTCCTGAATAATGCTCAAGGTGGAAATAGCTCTACTGCAACAACAACCGCATTAACTTATGGACGCAATCTTCCAACAAACTACAACATCATTGTTCAAGGTTTAACGCACTACGGACAGCTTGCAGTAACAAGTCCATCAGGCTCATCTACTTTTGGAATTTACAGTACAAGTGTTTTAGCCAAAGGAACTTACAGCTCGGTTTTGTCGGGTATTAGTGCTAGTAATTTAACGGGCGCTACTCAAGGTAATTACAACGGCTTTACTTGGGTGCTAAATAACTCATCTGGAAGTATCTGGGACTTAGTTGTAACTGGGGCATCAACCATGGACACTCAAACTTCTTTAATCAATACCGCCTCTGTCCTTCAAGGTACTTTCACACTTCAAAACTCGGTAATGGTTAATAGCTTTACTTATGACTGCCCTGTTTTTGATAAGAATGGTGTTTGCGTATCTGCTGGTGGTCGCAACACGACAGTGCAAGCTCAAGGCATTAATAACACTAGCGGCTTATTGATTGCCTCTTATCGTTTTGATAAAAATAATTCTCGCATCGGTGCTTATACAGACCAGAACTTATCAGTCAGTGGTCCGGGAACAGTTCAATTGGGCAATAACACTCCACTGCTGGGTTTATTTAGTGTTTGGAGCGAGCGCCCTGATGGAGTAGGAGCAGAAGTGAAGGTATCAGTTGCTTACGGTCAAAAGAGTGCAACTGTGACTCGTCAAGTAGTGGGAACTTCTGAAGCCGGTATTGGTGGCTCTAACTTAACCAGTCAAGGTGCTCAAGTAATTGCTAAATATGGTTTTGGTGCAATCGAAGATGTTGTCGTATCACCTTATGCTGGTATTCGTTATACCCAGAACAATCTGGGTGGCTATACAGAAGCGACCTCAAGCTCGGTTACTGCACCTTTAACTTATGGACAACTCAATATCAATGCCACTACAGCTTTAGCTGGTGCAGAAGCTAAATACAGAGGTATCCCCCAAACTACTCTGTTTGCTAGTGCTGGTGTAGAGGCTGATACTAATACAGCCAATGGCTCTTACTCAGCAACAGGTGTTGCTGGATTAACTCCAGTGAACTTTAACCCTAATCCCGTTAAGACTCGTCCAACAGCTTCTATTGGTGCTTACTACGACATTGAAAAGAATCAACGCTTAGGAGTAACTGGTATCTATCGTCAAGAACCATTCCAAGCCGTATCTACAACGACTGTGATGGCGACTTATACGGTGGGTTTATAGGCAGATTAAGAGTAATTAAATTGCACATCTATAGATTTGGGTGGTAAGTTCGTTGATACAAGATGCAGATAAAAGTTGCATGAAATTTAAAGGCTAGTAATTGACTTGTCTTTTTTCTTATTAACAGTTTCTATCCAAAATTCTTGCATTGCCTCCCAAACATGTTGTTCGTGATACCACTTGCACGCAAAGCTGTCATGCACCGAAATTAACGGTGTATTGGTATCAATAGCCCAGCGAAACATTTTTAACGCAATTTCACCCTCCAGTAACTGCATTCTTGCCCCAGTGTCGTTATAAAAGACCTGCTGGGACTCCAGCCATGGATATTCTCTGTAGAACGCATGCAAGAGGCTTCTATATAAATCTGCGGTTAACCCATCTTTATTTGGCTGATAGAGTGATTTTATTTGTCCACCCTTTTGACGAATAGAGACGCACCCAAGAACTCTTGTAATAAAGCCCTTTGCTTGTTGTCTAGTCGCTCCTGTGGCAGTCGTTATCGCATCGTAAGGGTCATCAGGCATCTGCTCTCCTAAAAGGGCTGCAGAGAGTCGTAGGTGATTTGCTGAGAAGTCTGGCTCAGCAATTCTTTCTCCATCTAGTAAGGTTCTTTCTCTTATTGGTAATCTGCGATTTACGATGGTTTGATAGGCAGTATTAACCCTTCCACCTCGCTCTAAATTTTTACTAAAACTGCGAGTAGTTGGACCTTTCTTCGCCCACCAATGGTCCGCCATAAAGCGGTTGTACTCTTTCAGTAGAGCTTCGTTCTTGGAATACATGTCTATGGCAGGAATTGTGACCTCTGGAAAGTCATTAAATTCGTGATAACTGTCGAGCAACATTTCGGACTGAAATTCGTAAAGACATCCCGAGAAGTATTCCATTAGTTTTGCTGTTGCGAAGTATTGACTGCACTTGCTAAGTGATGGGTCGCCCAAGTGTCTGTAACCAACTCTCCCAGCAATGGCATATCCCTCAGCAATCAGAACTTCTAGGATTCTCTGAATTCGTCTACGACTAAACCCCAGCTTTCCAAGTCTTGCATCTGACCTGTAGTGGATATCTCGAGTGGAAATTGCAAGCCACTCTTGTCTATAAACAGAGGCAACTAAGGCAAAGACAATATGTCTTAGATTCTGCCTATAAAGGCTTATATCTGTCGCTCTTGTTGATTTGACCACTAGAGGTAGTACACCCTCTAAAAGGATTCCAATTTGACTCTTACGAAGCCCAAAATCACTTAGTTTATATAGTTGAATAGCTGTCGAATCATCATTATGGGGAAGCGGCTGCTGCATTAGATTGGCTGTTAATTGATGGCTATTCTCCTCCTCTAAAAGGGCTATTTTGACTGGTTTATTGGAGGTGTACACGCTAGAGCTTAATTGCTTCTTAGTCATGGTTTCTTATCTTCTATCATCTTGTTTATAGGTTACTTCTTGGTCTTATTATTAATCCATAAATTACAGTTATTCGTTCTTACTTTATCTCTTCACAGGTTGCTTTTCAGGCATACGCATCTGTTTTTTTAAGCCAGCTTTCTTGCTATGTCCTCAGCTCGAGGGTGGTAGTAACGCTTAAGCATTGCTAGGCTTTTATGTCCCGACACCGCTGATAGTTCAATGAGGTTCGGTAGTCTTTCTGCAAGGCGGGTAATAGCTGTATGCCGCAAATCATGGATTCTGAGGTCTCTTAGTTCAGCCCTATCTCTGGCTCTTTTAAAGTTAGTTTCTAACGCTGCAAAGTTGATGGGAAGCACCCTTCCGTCAATACTTACAGGAAGCGCCTGTAAGGTCTCAACAGCTCTTGTGGATAGCGGTACAGTGCGTGATTCACCATTCTTAGTAAGCTGTAGATATGCAGTTCTTTTTAAATAGTCGATGTTTTCCCAGCGAAGACTCAATATCTCACCTCTACGCATTGCAGTTTCTAAAGCAAGAATGACAAATGGTCTTGTATAGATATTGCGATTTGCTTTAGGTTCGCAAGCCTGCAGAAGGATTCGTTCTTCATCATGTGAAAGCACCCGATTTCTTCCTTGGGGCTGCGCTGGCTTTCTAATGGATAGTACGGGATTGGGAATATTAATTCCCCATTCTCTGCGGGCATGATTAATTATTGAAGAGAAGTAGGCTAACTCCCTGACTACTGTACCGGGTGCAATTTCTGTCAATCGTTCATCTCGGTATTTAGCAATACGACTGCTATTGAGTTGCAGAATATTTACCTTGGCGATAGGTCTTCTAAGGATTGATTTAAGACGGATGGTGTCTGCCTGAGCCCCTCGCATGAGAGGCGTCACTTCTCTTAGATATCTCTCAATAAGTTCCCCAAAGCTAGTCTTTTGTGCTTGATGGGTATTTTGGTAAGTGCCTTTATCCCATTTAACCTCGATGCTTCTTGCCCACTTCTCAGCATCTTCTCTGGTCTGAAAAGTTTTAACTAGGGATTGCTCTCCCTTGCGAGAGACTCGTGCTTGCCACTTATTACTTCTAAATCGAATTGATGCCATTTCTTATCCTTCATTTGGACAAGATTTGGACAGGACTTAAAGTTACATGTCGTTGGCTTTGGAATTGTTAGTGACTACTCAGTCGCTTTCCATTCCCCAGACTTCCCGCCACTCTTCTCCAGTAGATGGACATCACCCATCACCATGCCTCTATCAACAGCTTTCGCCATATCGTAGATGGTGAGTAAGGCTACTTGAACTGCAGTAAGGGCTTCCATTTCCACGCCAGTTGGGCCAGTGGTCTCGGCCCTGACTTGGCAGGTAATGCTGCTGCTATCTTTATTGAGAGTAAATTCCAGGCTCACATGTGTAAGGGCTAGCGGGTGACAAAGCGGTATCAGGTCCGACGTCTTTTTGGATGCCTGAATACCTGCAATTCTGGCAATACCCAGAACATCCCCTTTTTTATGAGTGCCTGCCTCGATCATGCTGAAGGTCTCTGGAAGCATGGTGATCTTGCCTGTAGCAATGGCAATCCGATGGGTATTGGGCTTGTCTCCAACATTGACCATATGGGCTTGGCCACTGGCATCAAAATGAGTTAGTTTGTTCATGGAATAGGTTTTACCATATAGGGATGCAAGTCATAAAGACATCACAAAAATCATCGCTATTTAGGCGAATTTTGGCTGGCCAACTTATTCTGAGCTTAGCTTGTCCCAGTGCAGGTTTAGTCTATGCTGCAGGACCTGCGCCTTCCTTGGTGACGGGGGATGTATCGGTTCAAGGTGAGTCAGCAGCTTTGCAGAACTTGGGTAGGGCAGTTCAGTCACCTGATGCTCGCTCTTCGAATTTACCATCACGTAATACACCCCAAATCCAACCAAGCTTTGTTCTCCCGGATATGGGCGATCCTGGTGGCGATAGCTTAAGTCGCATGGATGAGAAAAAATACGGCGAGATGATCATGCGCCAAATTCGTCCGGATGCAGATTATTCGAATGATTTACCGATCTATGATTTTCTGAATCAAATGGAGCGACGCTTACTGCAAGCTGCAAAACGTTTGCAATTGGGTGGTGCTAATGAGCAGGGCAGCGGAGCTTATAACTTTGAGGTATTTGCTGTTAAAGATAGCAGCATTAATGCGTTTGCATTGCCCGGTGGATTTATTGGCTTTCATACGGGATTATTGGTTAGCGCTGAGACTGACTCTGAGGTTGCTTCAGTGATGGGTCACGAGACTGGCCACGTTTTGCAACGCCATCTAGCGCGGCAAATGGATAAGCAAACCACCAATACGATGATTGCCCTTGCCGGAATATTATTAGGCGCCCTAGCTGCCTCACGTAATCCAGGCGCAGCCTCTGGTCTGATGCAGGGTGGTCAAGCAGTAGCGGTGAATAACCAACTCTCCTATTCAAGAGACGCTGAGCGCGAAGCTGATCGTATTGGCTTTCAGATCCTGGCGGCCAGTGGTTATGACGTCAATGGCGCACCAGGATTTTTTCAACGCTTACAAAAAGCTACGGGCATCATGGATAGCGGTGTGCCATCCTATGTGCGTACCCACCCTTTGACCACCGATCGTATTGCGGATATGCAAGATCGCGCTCGTAATATCGCCAATAGAAATGTACCAACGGCAGTTGAGTTTTATTTCATCAAAGCACGTGCTCGCATGGAGCAATCTGGGAACTCGAGTCAGATGTATGACTTGAAAAATACCTTCGAGGCTTTAAGTAAGCAGTCAGCCCCAGGAAAGCAGATGGAAGGTTTTTATGGGCTTGCGTTAGTAGCTCAAAAGCAGGGAAAGTTTGATCAGGCTGCAAGCTACTTACAGCAAGCGCGCAATCTAGCTAACAACGCTAGTGCGCCAGGATCACCTATTGTGCGGCAAAGCCTCTCTTTAGGCATTACTGCTTCTGAGTTGGCATTGGCTAGAGGTAAAAGCGATGAGGCCCTACAAATTGCTCAAGTGACTTTAAAGGCTTACCCACAATCCTACGCTGCCGGAGCAGCGATGATGAATGCCTATCTCAAGCTTGGTCGCACCAATGACGCCATTACCTGGTTAAAGGCGCGCACAAGATTGCAGCCTAATGAGGTCGTGTGGTGGACTATGCTATCTAATGCTTATGACCAAGCAAAGAATGTGCCAATGCGCCATTACGCTCTTGGGGAAAAGTATGCGCTTGAGGGTGCTTGGCCATCTGCCATTGAGCAACTCAAGATTGCCAGATCTTCTGGTGGTGCGGATTTCTATCAGGCATCCAGTATTGATGCGCGTCTTCGCGAAATGCAAAAGCAATATCAAGAAGAGTTGAAGGAGCAGGGCAAAAATATGCCCAGCTGATTAATTGCTGGGTGTTTTAACGAAGTGAAAGCGCTCACTCAGTTCGATTGAGTGAATGGGTTCGATCGGCAAATCTTTACCATTCCATTGCCACGATCCTCTAAAGCTACAAGCATCCTCTTGAACTGTAGATTGCTCCGAAAAGAGACCTAAATCATGATCGTGTAGAAGTGCAACGGATAGAGACTCTGTTTTAGTAAATACCGTGCTATCAATGTGATCAGAGAGTGATTGCGCAATCATTCCAGTAATGTAAATATTACCTTTTTCATCACTCAAGGCACCATGCGGTTTTATCCCTGTGCTACATTGGGTTAACAGCTGAGGACCGCTTTCAGTGGGAATAATTCGGGCGATAAATGGTGTGGCATCCAATGTGATGAAAACCCTTTGAGGCCCGTTCTGAAAAAAATATCTACCCAAAGAATCACAAGCGTAATTTCTGGAAATGAATTCATTCAGGGCTGTGTGCTGGATAGCGCTTCCTGCTAATTGATTGGCCTGTGCGAATTCATCTCGCATGCGCCATTGACCACGACGATCCAATGCTAGCCAGCCAAAGCAGTGTGGGACATTTGGCCACTTAATGAGAGATCGAAGAACTTGCTCATCCATGAGATGGCAATCTGTGGATCATTACGAATTAATGTAATCCATGTGGAGTGGAAGGTGCATCAAAGGTATCTTCAGTAGAGTGGCTAGCATGTAGGTGGGCAATACGCCACCCTTGACTATCTTGCAATAGCACTAAGGTGATGTTGAGAAAGAACTCAGCCTCAATTTGATCATCACGCAGATGAACGGCTTCAGTGGTGTCATAGACCGCAGCACCTAAAACAGAGTGGCTAATGCAGGCAATTGGCTCTAAAAAGAGGGCTTGCTTAGCTAAGAGGCGCTCCAAGCCAGCTCGAATTTCTGCATGACCACTAAGCCGCTGACCTTCTGGAAGTACGCAAGTAATCGAGTCATCATCTAGCCAAATTGCCAAAGCGCCTTTGACATCGCGATGTTTTAAGGCATCACGCCAAGCATCCACTACTTCATCGGCGTTATGAAAAAGTCTGGCTAGTTTTGGCATGGCTTACTTTCGATGTATGACGCTACAAAATTAATGAAGTGTTTGAATAGCACCCAAGACGGTAGAGGGCGAAATATCTTTTAAACATTTGAGATGCCCTAGTGGGCACTCTCTTTTGTGGCAAGGACTGCACGGCAAGTTAAGCCAAATCACTTCAGCCTTATCAGATAGTGGCGGCGTGTGGTGTGGATCACTTGACCCAAAGATCGCCACCTGTGGCACCTTTAATGCGGCGCCGATATGCATTAATCCAGAATCGTTACTGACCAGTACCTTGCTCATACCAATAAGTGCAATTGCTTCATCCAGTGAAGTCTCACCACACCAGTTCTGAATTTGCAAAGGGTTTTTCACTTGCGAAATAATTTCCTCGCCCAATGCGTGATCACCCTTGCCGCCTAGAAGGATGATATTGGCATTTGGTTCATTGTTAATTAAGTGCTGCGCAAGGCTAGCGAAGTGCTCAGTAGGCCAGCGTTTTGTTGCGCCGTACTCAGCGCCTGGACAAAGTACATAGATCGATTTTTCGTTAATCGTAGCTGCATGTAGTTTGTTGCTGACTGAAAGCTTGGCTACAGGAGAGGTATTGAGCTTAGGATCAGGGGGCTTGCTAGTATCAATCTCTTCTGGATGATCCATGACATTGCAGAGTGCAAGGTAATGACTTGCCATCGGAGGGCGATCAATCTTGCTTGGATTGTCTAAGGCAAGGTTAATCAGTCCAAAGCGCATCTCTCCGCGATAACCAATGCGTAGAGGAATATTGGCAAGCCAAGGAATAAGGGCAGATTTTAAGCTATTGGGTAGAACGAAGCATGCGTTATATTGATTTAATTCCAGTTGCTTTGCGAGTTGCTTGCGTAAGCTCCATTGCAATTGCTGGTGTTCTAAGCGTGCATCAATGACTTGATGAACTTCTGCGCAGGCGCGATAAATCGGTGCAACCCAAGGGCTTGCTAAAACATCAATTTGAGACTTCGGGTAAATAGATTTGAGATTCGCCAGCAGGGGCTGGGACATTACTGCATCACCAATCCAGTTGGGGGCGATGATCAGAATACGATTCATATAAGGTATCCCGATACAGCACCCCGCTCTGGGGTGCTGATAGGTTTAGTGACCGTGAGGCTCGGTACCAGGAATGAGTTTGTACTCAGTGCCGCAATAAGGACACTTTGCTTCGCCCGTCTTGGCAACATCTAGAAATACACGTGGGTGTGAATTCCAGCTAGGGGTTTTATTGGTCGGGCAATGCAAAGGCAAATCTGTGTTGCCATTCACCATTACAACTTGAGCTTCACTCATTCTCTGATTTCCTATTACTTAACATAAGTTAACCAAGATTTGTATTTATCGCTTCTGCCGTAGACCGCATCAAAATAGGTCTTCTGGATTTGCTCGGTAATTGGGCCGCGCTTACCATCACCAATAGTGCGATCATCCAATTCACGAATTGGTGTTACTTCGGCAGCAGTGCCTGTAAAGAAGGCTTCATCAGCCGAATACACCTCATCACGAGTAATACGCTTCTCACGCAGTTCATAGCCAAGGTCTTTGGCGATTTGCATGATGGAGTTACGGGTAATGCCATCTAAACAAGAAGCTAGATCTGGTGTGTAAATAATCCCGTTATTAACGATAAAGATATTCTCGCCAGATCCTTCAGATACATAGCCCTCTGTATCCAGTAGCAGCGCTTCGTCATATCCATTCGCAGTTACTTCTTGATTGGCCAAAATGGAGTTGATGTAGTAACCAGAAGCCTTGGCGCGAACCAGTGAGGAGTTCACAAAGTGGCGTGTAAATGAAGAGGTCTTAACGCGGATGCCCTTATTGATGCCATCTTCGCCCAAATATGCGCCCCATTCCCAGGCAGCGATAGCGGTATGAATGCTGTTGCCCTTTGGGGAAATTCCGAGTTTTTGGGAGCCGATAAAGATAATTGGGCGAATGTAGCAAGATTCCAGCTTATTGCTATTAACCACCTCAATAATGCCGCTGCTAATCTGCTCAGGTGTCCAAGGCATGCCCATCTGGAAAATCTTAGTTCCATTAAACAGGCGCTTAACGTGCTCTGGAAGTCGGAAAATGGCAGTGCCTTGAGGGGTTTTGTAGGCGCGGATGCCTTCAAATACACCCATTCCGTAGTGGAGACTGTGGGTTAGCACATGAATATTGGCCTCACGCCAGGGAATCAGCTTCCCATCGGACCAAATAAAGCCATCGCGGTCGGACATCGACATTTTCTCTACCTTTTAAATATGTAATAAATTGGGTGATTCAATTCGGTAAAACAGGGCGCTAGACTGTGGTTTTAGCCCCAAGACCTCATAAAGCGTCTAAGGCTTTATTGTAGAGCAGGGAGCGTGGCGGGGCATCCCAAATCCTTTGGGGTAAGAGGCTTAGACGATTTAGAATGGAGCATTCCTCTTAAACCACTAAATTTGCCCATTCTCATGCCGGAATCTCTCTTTAAAGTAAAGCGCCTTAGCGAATTAGCTTCAGCAGGACTTCTCAAGGGAAAACGGGTTTTAATCCGTGCCGACCTCAATGTCCCTCAGGATGATGTGGGCAATATCACTGAAGACACCCGTATTAGAGCCTCTATGCCGGCAGTACAGATGTGTTTAGATGCTGGCGCGGCTGTCATGGTGACCTCCCACTTGGGACGTCCAACGGAGGGTGAGTTCAAGCCCGAGGATAGTTTGGCTCCGGTGGCTGATCGGATAGCAAGTCTTTTGAACCGCAAAGTCCCTTTAATTAGTGATTGGGTCAACGGTGGCTTTGAAGTGAACCCAGGCGAGTTGGTATTGCTAGAAAACTGCCGACTCAATGTGGGTGAGAAAAAGAATAACGATGAGTTGGCTAAGAAGATTGCTGCTCTATGTGATGTCTATGTCAATGACGCTTTTGGCACCGCCCATCGTGCTGAAGCAACCACAAATGGCGTGGCTAAATTTGCACCCATTGCTTGTGCGGGCCCGTTGATGGCTGCAGAGTTGGATGCCTTGAGTCGCGCATTAGCAAGTCCTAAGCGTCCATTGGTGGCGATTGTGGCAGGTTCTAAAGTGTCTTCAAAGCTCACTATTCTGAAAGCTTTGGCCGATAAGGTGGATGAGTTGATTGTTGGCGGCGGCATTGCAAATACTTTTATGTTGGCTAAAGGTCTGCCAATCGGTAAGTCGCTAGCAGAGCCAGACTTGGTCGATGAAGCTCGAGAAATTATGGAAATTATGGAAAAGCGCGGTGCGCATGTTCCTATTCCAGAAGACGTCGTAGTTGCGAATGAGCTCTCTCCGTTGGCGCGTGCGAACCGCGTGCCTGCTGATCAAGTTGCAGAAGACGATATGATTTTGGATATTGGCCCCAAAACCGCTGCACGCCTATCCATCATGTTGGCGCATGCTGGCACGATTGTGTGGAATGGTCCACTAGGTGTATTTGAGATTGACCAGTTTGGCGGTGGCACCAAGATGTTGGCAGCAGCAATTGCCCATTCACCTGCATTTTCGATTGCAGGTGGTGGCGATACTTTGGCAGCAATTGCGAAGTACGGCATTGAAAATCAAGTGGATTACATCTCTACTGGCGGCGGCGCTTTCTTGGAATTTTTAGAAGGCAAGACCTTGCCAGCCTTTGCAGTATTGGCTGAAAGAGCGAAAGACTAAATATGTTGAGAGCAACAAAGATTATTGCCACATTAGGGCCTGCATCAGAAAAGCCTGAAGTTTTGCGCGAGATGATTCGTGCCGGCGTGGATGTTGTGAGGATGAACTTTTCTCATGGCACTGTTGCTGACCACAAAGCGCGTCACGATCTAGTGCGCAGCATTTCTGCGGAAGTTGGTAAAGAGGTTGGCATCATGGCTGATCTTCAAGGCCCAAAAATTCGCGTGGGTAAATTTGTTGATAGCAAAATTCTTTTAAAAGAGGGTACGCAATTTATTCTGGATGTTGCTTGTGAGCTTGGTAATCAAGAGCGCGTGGGATTGGATTACAAAGAGCTGCCACAAGATGTCAAGCCTGGGGACCGTCTCTTATTAAATGATGGCTTAGTTGTTTTGCGTGTAGAGAGTGTGAAGGGTGGAGAAATCCTTACCTTGGTAGAGCAAGGTGGTCCGCTCTCGAATAACAAGGGTATTAACCGTGCTGGTGGAGGCTTAACTGCGCCAGCATTGACAGAAAAAGATATCGCCGATTTGGATGCAGCAATTGCGATGGGCGTAGATTTTCTGGCAATCAGTTTTCCAAAAGACGGTGCCGATATGGCCTATGCCCGCAAGCTGGCCGATGCCGCTAGCACAAAGCATGGCGTTGGAAAAGTTCGCACAATAGCAAAGGTAGAGCGTGCTGAGGCGATTGAGTCAGATGCGCTTAATAGCATCATCGCAGAGAGCGATGGGATCATGGTTGCACGTGGCGACTTGGCGATTGAGGTTGGGAATGCCGCTGTTCCGGCTTTGCAAAAGCGCATGATCAAATTGGCGCTTGAGGCTGACAAATTCACAATCACTGCCACGCAAATGATGGAGTCCATGATTAATGCTCCAGTACCTACACGTGCTGAAGTGAGTGATGTGGCTAATGCGGTATTGGATGGTACCGATGCAGTCATGTTGTCCGCAGAATCTGCTGCTGGTATGTACCCAGTCCAAACTATTAAGGCAATGGCCGAGATTTGTGTTGAGGCGGAAAAGTCAGACCGCGTCAAGCTGGACACAGATTTCTTAGACCAAACCTTTTCTCGTATTGATCAAACGATTGCTTTGGGTGCCTTATTTACAGCACATCATCTCAATGCCAATGCGATTGCAGCTTTGACTGAATCAGGATCCACTGCGGTTTGGATGAGTCGTCACAATATTCATTTGCCTATCTTTGCATTAACGTCAAAGATTGCAACTCAGCGCGCCTTGAGCACTTATCGCAATGTGTTTCCCATTGGCTTAGATTACACCAAGCAACGTGATGCTGCCTTGCAAGAAGTCGAAGATTGCCTGAAGAAATTAGGGGCAGTAAAGAAGGGTGATGTAGTAGTCCTTACTTCAGGTGAGCCTATGGGTGAGCCTGGTGGCACAAACTCGCTAAAAATTATTCAAGTGAAATAGTTCACTTGTTAAAAAATTAATTCACATTATTTATTACAAACATTTTTTAATTAAGAGACCATCATGGCTTTAGTATCTTTACGACAACTCTTGGATCACGCTGCTGAAAATGGCTATGGCTTACCAGCATTCAACGTTAATAATTTAGAGCAGGTAACAGCGATCATGGAGGCTGCTCATGAGGCAGACTCTCCAGTCATCATGCAAGCTTCTGCTGGTGCTCGTAAATATGCTGGGGAATCATTCTTACGTCATTTGATTTCAGCCGCAGTTGAAGCTTATCCGCATATTCCAGTCGTGATGCATCAAGACCATGGCCAAAGTCCAGCAGTATGTATGGCCGCTATCAAGAGTGGCTTTACTAGCGTGATGATGGATGGCTCCTTAGAGGCTGACGGCAAGACGGTTGCTAGCTATGAATACAACGTCGATGTATCTAGAGAAGTAGTGAAGTTCTCCCACTCTATTGGGGTTACGGTTGAAGCTGAGTTAGGTGTTCTCGGTTCATTAGAGACAATGCAGGGTGATAAAGAAGATGGTCATGGTGCCGATGGCAAAATGACGCGCGAGCAGCTGTTGACAGACGTTGAGCAGGCAGCGGACTTTGTGAAGGCTACGCAGTGCGATGCCTTAGCGATTGCGATTGGTACTAGCCATGGCGCCTATAAATTTACAAAGAAGCCTACGGGCGACATCTTAGCGATCGAGCGTATTAAAGAAATTCATACCCGTATTCCAAATACACATTTAGTGATGCATGGTTCATCGAGCGTTCCACAAGAGTTGCTCGCTGAGATTCGTGAGTTTGGCGGTGATATGAAAGAAACTTATGGTGTGCCTGTTGAGGAAATTCAAGAGGGCATTAAGAACGGTGTTCGTAAGATCAATATTGATACCGATATTCGTTTGGCGATGACTGGCGCTATTCGCCGCTACCTGTTCGAAAATCCAAGCAAGTTTGATCCACGTGACTATCTAAAGCCTGCACGTGAAGCGGCCAAAAAAGTTTGTATTGCACGCTTCAATGCTTTTGGTAGCTCAGGTCAAGCATCCAAAATTAAGCCAATTCCTCTGGAAAAAATGGCTGAGCTGTACAAGAGTGGCAAATTAGCCCAGATCGTTAAGTGAGATAAATATGCCAGCTTTGTACTCCACCTCTATTCAGTCTTTGCCTTTACTCTCCAAAGGAAAAGTGCGTGATGTGTATGCACTAGGTGAGGACAAGCTTCTCATGATCACCACCGATCGTTTGTCTGCCTTTGATGTAGTGATGGGTCAGCCCATTCCAGAAAAAGGCATCGTGCTTAATCAAATGGCGAACTTCTGGTTTGAGAAGTTAGCGAAGGTAATTCCAAATCACTTGACGGGTATTAATCCTGAGAGCGTTGTGCCGGCTGACGAAGTTGATCAAGTTAAGGGTCGTGCGGTTGTGGCCAAACGATTGAAGCCAATCTTGGTGGAGGCGGTGGTGCGTGGTTATCTTGCTGGTAGTGGTTGGAAAGACTACAAGGAAACTGGTAAGGTCTGCGGAATTGCATTGCCAGCAGGTTTGGAAAATGCGCAGAAGTTACCTGAGCCTATTTTTACTCCTGCCGCTAAAGCGGAAGTGGGTGAGCATGATGAGAATATCTCTTTTGATAAAGTGATCGAGATGATTGGTGAGAAATTGGCCAATCAAATACGTGAAGTTAGTATTCGTTTATATAAAGAAGCTTCTGAATATGCTGCGACGCGCGGAATCATTATTGCTGATACCAAGTTTGAATTTGGTTTAGATGATGCCGGTCAGTTGGTATTGATGGACGAAATCCTCACTGCTGACTCTTCTCGCTTTTGGCCTGCTGAAACCTACTATGTGGGTGCTAACCCTCCTTCCTATGACAAGCAATTTGTGCGGGACTGGCTCGAAACAGCCGTGATTGATGGTAAGCCTTGGCCAAAAACGGCACCTGCGCCTGCTTTGCCGGCGGATGTGATTGATAAAACGGCAGAAAAGTACCGTGAAGCCCTCGCTCGCTTAACTAAGGTCTAATTTGCTGGGAGCCCTAAAAAGGCTGGGATAATAAGGCCTTAGATAGATTAATGTTGTAAATCAGGGCATTTGGAGAGGTAAATGAGCAAAAAGCCAGTAGTTGGAATAGTAATGGGATCCAATTCAGATTGGGACACCATGCAGCATGCCGCTCAAATGCTGGAGCAATTTGGTATTGCTCACGAGGCTAAAGTGGTCTCTGCTCATCGTATGCCGGATGACATGTTTGCCTATGCAGAAAATGCTGCCAAAAATGGCCTCAAGGCGATTATTGCTGGCGCTGGTGGCGCTGCGCATTTGCCAGGTATGTTGGCATCAAAAACCATTGTTCCAATTTATGGCGTTCCAGTTGCCAGTAAATATCTGCGCGGTGAAGACTCTCTGTATTCCATCGTGCAAATGCCTAAGGGCATTCCAGTGGCAACATTTGCGATTGGTGAGGCTGGTGCTGCAAACGCAGCTTTGCATGTGATTGCCAATTTGGCAGTCAATGATTCTGCCTTAGCAAAACAGTTAGAAGAGTTTCGTGCGAAGCAGTCCGATACTGCACGCGCTATGAACTTGCCGGGATATTAAGAAGATGGCAGATCGTTTGGAGCCTATTTTGCCGGGCTCGTATTTGGGAATCTTAGGTGGCGGTCAATTGGGGCGGATGTTTACACAGGCTGCTCAAGCGATGGGCTACAAGGTCTGCGTTCTGGATCCTGGATCTGACAGTCCTGCCGGCTCTATTGCTGAAAAATTTATTCAAGCTGATTACACCAACTCTGCTGCATTAAAAGAGATGGCGACATTATGCAAATCGGTTAGTACTGAATTTGAAAATGTTCCTGCGCAAGCTTTAGACGAGTTGGAATCTTTAGGCGTTTTCGTAGCGCCTCGCAGTAGTTGCGTATCTTTGGCTCAAAACCGCGTTGCCGAGAAAAAGTTCTTGGCCACCTGGAAAGCAGAAACCAATATTGGTCCTGCGCCTTACTGTGTGATTGAGCATGATGCGGATATTGCACACGTTCCTGCAGATTTATTTCCGGGTATCCTGAAAACCGCTCGCATGGGTTATGACGGCAAAGGTCAGATTACGGTTTATGACTCTGCCAATCTAGTGGCTGCTTGGGCTGAATTGGGTAAAGTGCCTTGTGTTCTTGAAAAGCGGATGGATTTAGATTTTGAGGTATCGGCTTTGGTGGTGCGTGGATACGATGATGCGGTAGTGGCATATCCTGTTTCTCAAAACATTCACCGTGACGGTATCTTGCATACCTCTACTGTGCCAGCGCCATCACTCAAGCCTGCTCAAGAGAAAAAAATTATTGAAGCTGCTAAAGCACTGATTCGTAAAATTGATTACGTGGGTGTTTTATGTGTTGAGTTCTTTGTGCTCAAGAGTGGCGACATCGTTGCAAATGAAATTGCCCCACGTCCACATAACTCAGGCCACTACACTATGGATGCTTGTGTGAGCAGTCAGTTTGAGCAACAGGTCCGAAGCATGGCGCGTCTACCGCTAGGCGACACACGCTTGCTAGCTCCAGTTTCTATGCTCAATCTCTTAGGAGATCTTTGGTACGAAGGAAGCGAAGATAAGGTGCGCGAGCCCGCTTGGGATAAGGTGCTTTCTCATCCGGATGCCAAGCTACATCTATATGGCAAATCTGATCCACGCATGGGTCGCAAGATGGGTCACATCAACTGTTTGGGCGAGTCACTCAACCAAGCTCGCCAAAATTGCGCAGCTGTCGCAATTGAACTAGGGATCGAGCCCTAGAAATGTCCAGCGAGAGTAGCGTACTGCAATCATCTGCAGTAATTAACGAAGCGGTACAAACTTTGCGAGACGGCGGCTTGGTCGCCTTTCCGACTGAGACCGTTTATGGCTTAGGGGCGGACGCAAAAAACCCCGATGCAATCAAACAGATTTTTACTGCTAAAGGCAGGCCCTCTAATCATCCGCTGATTGTTCACTTGGCGGCTCCTGACAAGTTTGATCAGTCTCAAGTTGATTGGGTTCCAGTTCTAGCGCCGTGGGTAAGAGATTTATCAGAAGATGCATTAAAGCTCATTAATACTTTTTGGCCAGGCCCACTGACTCTAGTCTTTAAAAAAGATAAAAGTGTTTTACATGAACTTACGGGTGGTCAGGATACGGTAGCCATTCGCGCACCCGCCCATCCCATTGCGCAAGAGTTACTCCGTAAATTTAAGGGTGGAGTAGTGGCTCCTTCGGCCAATCGTTTCGGAAAAGTATCCCCTACGAGTGCTGCCGATGTCCGTAGCGAGTTTGAGGGCATGTTGGATCTGATGATCTTGGATGGCGGTGATTGTGAGGTCGGTATTGAATCGACCATCATTGATTTATCTTCAGGCGATCACCCAGTCTTATTGCGCCCAGGGCTGATTACTCCCGGAGAAATTTTTACTAAGACGGGCATTAAAGTCTATATGCCTGGTGAAGGCAGTTCAAGTAAGCAGGGCGTCGATATGCCAAGGGTCTCTGGCAGTCTACGTGCCCATTACGCCCCGACAACCCCATTAAGAATGTACGCCCCAGGTCGAGTCTTGGATGCGCTTAGTGAATTTCCGGATATCAAATCGCGGGTAGCGGTTGCAGTATGGGACTCAGATTCTTCGCTAGGAGAGGATGGACATCCATCCGTGCACTTTGAGGAAGTCATTGTGCCCAGTGATAGCGCTACATTTGCAAGTCGTTTATATCGCTCATTACGAGATTTAGATCAGCAGGGCTGGGATTTGATTCTATTTCCGGAGCCGCCTCCGGGGGAAGAATGGGACGGCGTGAGAGACCGACTTCAGCGTGCATGTTTTGGCTCTGGGCCATCATCAAGTAACCACGCCAATAGTTGATCGTGCGCCTCTAAACCTCTCCAAGCGTTGGGGTGGTTAATGAATGAGGTCACCGCATACATCTTTCCAGACTTACTCATCACGTAGCCGGATATTGCTCGGACATCAGCAAGTGATCCTGTCTTGATTCGCGCTTCAGGCTTTTTCTTTAAATGCAGAAATTTCCGTAAATGCGCCATGAGACGATTTCGCATTGTGCCGTCTGTGCCTGCAATTGGTAGGCTGTTGTAAAAAATATCAGCCACAGAAAGATTGCGAGCCGCAACGAGTAATTGCGTCATATGCTCGGCAGAGATTGCTTCATTTCGAGATAGGCCGGAGCCGTTCTCAATCACGAGTTCCGGGAATTGCAGACCTAAGCCCTTTAGCCAACTCTGTATCACGAGCTCACCATTTTCAGTGGTTGCTGGTTTACCTATTTTCTCTAATGCCAAAGTCAGCATCAATTGCCTGGCCATCACATTATTGGAGTACTTATTAATATCTTGTACGTCATCAGCTAAAGGAATGCCTTCAAACTGCAACAGCAATCGTGCTGCTAGGGGAACGGTGCCAGACCTTCCGATGGGTGCTTGAGTCCACGTTCCACCAGATAATTCCCAAGCTGCAGCGAATCCTTGCGTAAGAAAGGTATTAGCATCCAAAGCAACGACGTTATAACTCACACCCTTGCAAGTATTCGGAAAGCTGCCAGAGAACTGTGCCGTCAGAAGTTGATTGGTGGTGGTCCCATCACCTTCAGGGTCGAGGTTAAAGCGAATATTGCTTTTCCAGTTATCGCAAGATTGATCAACTAACTGCATTTGGTTGATTACTTTCAGTTGAGATAATGGTGGTGTATAGCCAATATCAATAAAGTCTGCGGTGCGCGATTTGCCCAGTTGAAATGAAAGCGTTCTAAAAGCGTATAGCAGGGGATCGGGCGGTACGTTATAGGCGCGCAAAGATTCGCCATCAATGGTGTTCTGTTCCATGACGCTGGGGGCGTATACGCTCCTATCAAAGAACAGGTTGCCATCAATTTTCTGGATACCCAGATTTTGTAAAGCCTTCATCATTTTGGCGAATTCTTCGGGCACTAGCTTTGGATCACCAGTGCCTTGTAAATATAGATTGCCTTTGAGGGTTCCCTGACGAATAAGTCCATCGGTGTACACATTCGTACGCCAGCGATATTGCGGGCCCAATACATCCAAGCCAGTGAGAGTGGTGATGAGCTTCATAGTGGAAGCAGGGTTCATGGCCTGCTTTGAGCGCCAATCCAACTCTGTTTTCCCCGTTACTTTCCCAGGCCGTCCCGGTTCAATCTCTACCACTGAAATGCTGATTGCCTCTTTGGGGATCTGGCTCTTTTCAAGGCTAATGGCTACAGCCTTAGGGATGTACTGCAAAGCTGTCTCTTGGGAGGCTAGGTCAGCAGCATGAGCTTGGGTGCTGATCAGTAGGGGCAGTAATAGCCTGGCTAGCAGACTAAGAGCGGAGGGCGAAGGGTTTTCAGTGCGCATTCCCCATAGGATAAACCTTGGCGCTCACTTGGCTATGACTGCCCCAATTACTGTTGATATCGCTTCTTGTAAGTCTGGATAGTTTGGTTCTGTTCTTCCAGAAGGGTAATGAAGCCTTCAATTCGTCCTGAAAGTGGCCCGTTAACTTCAAGTAATTCGCAGGTATGGATAAATTCAGCAGCCTCCAGTAGTTGTGCTCCACCTTTGACTTTATGAACCATACTCTGAAATTGCGCTTCATCAATTAAGGTTTGATTACGATCGTTGCCTAATTGGCTCAAAATATCAAGGTGAACCTTTTCAATTTCTTCCAAGATCACAATAATTTGGTGGGGATCGTCTTTTATGAGATTGGAGAAGGCATCAAACGAATAGACTCCATCGGTGCAGTTGGAATCTTGGCTGAATTCAAAATAGCGCAGCAACTCATTTTCAAGGGCTCCTAAACTGAGTGGTTTGATTAGTACGCCATTCATACCAGACGATAAAAATTGATGACGAGCATCTAAAGCATAAATATCTGCAGTAACGCCAATAATGATTAAGTCACGATTGCCTTGAGATCGGATTTGTTTGGCCAATTCAGATCCCTGCATTCCGGGCATCGATTGATCTGTAAGCATCAAATCAAAATGATGGTCTCTCATCAAATCTAGTGCGGTAGCGGCATTCTCACAAACAGAGGCTGTGATCCCGAGCGCCTCTAATTGCAGGGATAGAATTTGGCGGCTGGCTGGGTGGTCTTCAACCACTACAGCTTGAATGGCACATTTTTTTCGACCTGGCCTTTTGGAGATCAAGATTCTAGATGATGCCGTGAGTGAATTAAAAGAGATTGCCTGTGGAGCGGCAACACTCGTTCTGGGAAAAGCTACTGCAAAATGGACATTGCTCCCAAAGCCTGGCGCACTTTCAAAATAGAGGTGGCTATTCATAGAGTTCACCAGATGATTAGTGATGGTGAGTCCAAGACCTGTTCCCCTCTTTTGCTCTGATAGGTAAGACTCTTGTGTAGCGGGTAATTGCTCAAAGGCTTGTAGGGCCAATTTGATTTGATCTACACCCATGCCCACCCCAGTGTCGATGACTCTGAACTCTAGTAATTGACCGGCGTGATCATCTGCGATGACGGTAATGGAAAAATACACCTCGCCTTCGGCGGTGAACTTAATCGCATTACTGAGTAAGTTCTGCAGAATTTGGCGAAGGCGTAAGGAATCAATCATGAGTACTTCAGCAATTCTGGGATCAATCGAAGTGTGTAGCAGTAAATTCTGTTTTTTAGCCACGGTAGAAAATGCCGCATGAATATCCATCATCAGTTGATGCGGATTGCAAGGCTCTAGATTGAGAGTGAGTTTGCCAGCTTCAATCTTAGAAATATCCAATACTTGATTGAGCATGCCCAAAAGAGATTCGGCGGAAGCTTGAGCGCTTTTTAGTAAGGGCTTATCCTTTTTAGGAAATTGCGCACTACCGAGTAGTAGTTCTTGCACCCCGAGAATGGCATTCATGGGTGTACGAATTTCATGGCTCATGGTTGCCAAGAAGGCGGATTTGGCTGCATTGGCTTTTTCAGCCAATTCCTTTGAATGCTGCAGCTCAAGAGCAGTTTTCTTCTGATGAAAATATTTTCGTTGCAGTTGATAGAACATTGCCCCGCCGACCATGAAGATCAAGATAGCGCTGAGCCAAGGCAGTATGGGTGATGTTGGTTTGGACTCACCCCCTAATGCAAACAGCTGGCGTGATGCAAGCGGATCTAAATCATCCAGAAAGTGGCCTAGTACATTATGCAGTGGAGTATCTTGATTTGAGATTAACCAGCGATAGGCAAAAGGGTTGCGACTGTACAGGCCATCTATCTTTAGGTCTGAATTTTGGTGCTCTTGTATCAGTTGACGCGCTAAACGAATGGGCATGACTAGAGCCTCAACGTCGTTCTTGATCAGGGATTGCATTAGGTCATTGGGAGTGCGTGCGCTTCTCCCTTCTCCATGGG
This sequence comes from beta proteobacterium CB, assembly GCA_000342265.1. Classification (NCBI taxonomy): domain Bacteria; kingdom Pseudomonadati; phylum Pseudomonadota; class Betaproteobacteria; species beta proteobacterium CB. The sequence goes on along the minus strand of CP004348.1, from coordinate 1,754,252 downwards.
CGTCAATACTGGAGGGTGCATTCTCAAGACCTCGATCGAAGTATCCAATCTTTGGGCTGGGCGAATCCAGTCTGCCTGAAGTTTTGGTGATGATGGCATCATGCCCCCAGAAGATGGCTTCTGAAAGTGAGCCAAATTGCAGCACATGATCATTCATGCTTGGTGGGTCGATGATGAAATCTACCTCACCTCTACTAAGTTGTTGTAGACCCTCTTGATCCGATTTTCTCCAGACGGGAATATATTGCTGCCTTGTGCATTCTTCAATTTTGGATAGTAGGGTCTTAAAGGGCCCTGCGCCTTCTCGATTGCTGGATGGGGTGAGATAGGGTGCATATTTTTCATGAATGCTAAATCGCACGACTGGATGAGCATCGATCCACAATTGCTCTGTAGTGCTAAAAGGTCCAGCATGCGACAGACCTCCATAGATACAGCAGAGTGCCAATACTTTTTTCAATGGGGATCGATGCATGCTGAGCTTAGCTTTCGATGATGTTGTTCATGCGGCAGAACAGGATCAAATCAGCAATATTGTTAATGCCTAGCTTGTCAAAAACCCTGGTTTTATAGGTTGCTACCGTTTTATTGCTAATGTGCAGTAGGTCCGATATCTGTTGGTTGGTATTGCCTTTGCCGAGATACTTCATGACTTGCAGTTCGCGATCTGATATCAGTGCCAATTTGTCGTTATCGCTGAGAGAAGTATTACCATTTTTTCCGTGCGTGAAAAATGTATATCCCTGAGAGATAGCAACGCAGGCGGCTAGGATCACATCAGCCCCAGCAGTTTTATTGACAAAGCCATGTGCGCCCAAAGATCGCACTCTACCGCCATAGACCGCCTCATCTAGACTGGATAGCACCAGTATGCGAACCTCTGGATGCATCAAGCCAATCCGGCGGATCACATCAAACCCATCTGTTTTGGGCATGTCCAAATCCAAGATCACCATATTGGGATTCACTTCTTTGATTGAGCGTAGACACTCTTCACCGTTTTGCGCCTGTCCCGCTATCTCAAAAAGCAATTGATCTTGCAACATACTTTTTAATGCCATCAGCATAGCTGGATGGTCATCCACCAACATCACGCGTTTTCTCATTACTTGTCTCCGTTTAGGTTTTTATGAGGGTGCAGCGAAAAAATGGCCTTAGCGATGCGGCTATCGCCAAGGTGTAGCATTTGATGTCGGCTTACTGGTGGCATCATGAGTCCGCCGTAGCTATGGTGCGCTCCCATTGCTAAGACATTTTCTAAATCTTTCACCAGGGTGATGTTGCTGGCATAGATTTGGGTATGGAATTTCTGGCCAAGAGAAATGATTTCATTTGGCAAACCCTCGGAACGAAATTGCCCCATTTCGATATGAATGCCCTCCGGTTCTAGTGCTTTAATCCAATCGATTTTCGAGCCAGCTCCACCAAAATCAAGGACATGGATTAAGACACCAAGACGGCGCATACGTAATAAGCCTTCCGTACACGAATCCATGGAATCGGCATCATTTAGCTTGTGCACTCCCAAGCTTACGAGACCAACAGGCAGTCGCGAGTTCAGAATCAGATCGCTTAAAGCATCTATGAAACTAGTCGACGCTAGGTGTTGTGCTGGCAAGGGTAAGATGCCCGGAATGAATCTCCCACTGCGATACCAATAGGTGATGGTGTCTAAGCCCTCCATGAATAATCTGAGAAGCTGGGTGTCGGTAGCAGTTAGTAGTGGTCTAAATAATGAGCTCGTCAGCTTAGTTCCTTGGCTGTTAAAGATGGGTTCATTACTAATCGCTTGGCGCTGGGACCAGGATTGGTGTTCTTCGAGTGCTTCGCCACTAAGACCAAGCCAAGGCTGGCCGCAGGCATCGCGCACTTCTTGGAAGGGTTTATTCTTCCAGGCCTTTACAAGCGTGTACAGCCGGGATTTCGGGCTCATCAGCATTCTCCAATCATTGAACAGCCAGTCTAGGCATGACAGATTGGAGTAGTAAGGGCTTAAAGCTTATTTGTGTGTAGGAATTTACCTACTTGCCTGTCCTCAGTATAGGGGTGCTTCGGCTATGGGTTGGCTAGTATTCGAAGTTTCTAGTGAATTCAGATACTTAGGTGAAATAGTGCTACACCTTAAAGGGGTATTTCTCGTGTCAAATTAATTGCTTACCATTACAACATAGCAAGCAATCAATCCCACTTTATTTCATTTTATCTAAAGCTTGTTTTAGATGCTCCACGGTTTGATCAATGTGTTGCAGTTTTTCTAGGCCAAATAAACCCATTCTAAAGCTGGAGAAATCTTCTCTTTCATCGCACTGTAACGGTACACCCGATGCGGTTTGCAGGCCTGCTGCAATAAACTTCTTGGTGTTCTGAATATCTGGGTCTGAAGTGTAGCTAACCACCACGCCAGGAGATTGAAATCCTGGGGCCGCCACTGAACTGAAGCCTCTGGATTCGAGCAACGCTCTCACTTTTGATCCAAGTTCAGCTTGCATTTTTTTAGTATTGTCAAAGCCCAGCGCCTGCGTTTCTTGCATTGTGCCCCTCAATATTTTCAGAGCATCCGTTGGCATGGTTGTGTGATAGATGTGACCACCATTTTCATACGCCTCAACAATTTGCAGCCATTTTTTAAGATCCATGGAGAAACTGCTACTTTGTGTATGGTCAATCATTTTGCGTGCCCGCTCTCCAAGCGCAATCATTGCGCAACACGGTGAGCTACTCCACCCTTTTTGAGGTGCGCTTAGCAGAACATCCACCTTACAGGCTTTCATATCAACCCACATGGCACCAGAGGCAATGCAATCCAAGACAAACAAGCCATTGACGGATTCAACTGCTTCGCCGATGGCAAGCAAGTAATCATCCGGAAGCATAATTCCCGCCGATGTCTCGATGTGTGGAGCAAACACCACGGCAGGTTTTTGCTCCTTAATCCAGGCGACAACCTCTTCTATTGCTGGAGGTACAAAGTAACCCGTTGTAGAGTTCTCGACTTGCCTTGCCTTCAATACGTGAATATCTTTGGTGATATTTCCAGCGTCAAAAATTTGTGTCCAGCGGTAACTGAACCAGCCATTGCGAATAATTAAACATTTTTGATTATTCGCAAACTGCCTTGCTACTGATTCCATCCCAAATGTGCCGCTACCAGGAACAATCACTGCTGAATGTGCGTTGTAGGCATCTTTGATGACCCCAGAAATGTCTTTAACAATTTGTTGAAATTGCTTGGACATGTGGTTGAGAGAGCGATCGGTATAGACCACTGAAAATTCAAGCAGTCCATCGGGGTCAACATGAGGTAGTAATCCTGGCATTTTTATTCCTTATTATTTCAACTCACTTCGAAGTCGGCATCACAAACTCTGCACCCTTGGCAATACTCTCAGGCCAACGTTGCATCACGCTCTTTTGCTTGGTGTAGAAGCGAACACCTTCTTTACCGTAGGCATGCATATCGCCAAAGAGGGATTTCTTCCAACCACCAAAACCATGCCAAGCCATTGGTACTGGGATAGGTACGTTAATACCGACCATACCAACTTGTACACGACGTGCAAACTCACGCGCAATATTGCCATCGCTAGTAAAGCAGGCTACCCCGTTACCAAACTCACAGGAGTTCACTAAATCCAAAGCTTCTTTGAAGTTCGCTACGCGTAGGCAAGACAGTACCGGTCCAAAGATTTCTTCTAGGTAGATCTTCATATCCGGAGTTACACCATCAAAGAGGGTGCCACCGATAAAAAAGCCATTTTCATGACCAGGTACCTTAAGGCCACGGCCATCGACTAATAATTTGGCACCAGAGGCAACACCGCTGTCAATGTAGCCAGTAATACGCTCTAAAGCAGCCTTGGTAACGATAGGACCCATTTCTGCATCGAGCTCCATCCCGTTCTTCACTTTAAGTGTCTTGGTGCGCTCAATGAGTTTGGGCATGATCTTCTCTGCCACATCACCTACGAGTACTGCTACGGAGATGGCCATGCAACGTTCACCAGCAGAGCCATAGGCTGCGCCAATCAAGGCATCAATGGTTTTATCGATATCGGCATCGGGCATCACCACCATGTGGTTCTTAGCCCCACCTAGAGCTTGGGAGCGCTTACCAAAGTGCGCACAGCGCTCATAGATGTAGTTGGCAATTGGGGTGGAACCCACAAAGCTGACAGCTTTGACATTGGGATTCTCGATCAAGGCATCGACTGCTTCTTTGTCACCTTGAACGACGTTAAAGACGCCATCAGGCAGACCCGCTTCTTTTAAGAGCTTAGCCATCAAGAGGGATGCAGATGGATCGGTTGGGCTCGGTTTGAGGATGAAGGTGTTGCCACAAGCAATCGCTACTGGGAACATCCACATCGGCACCATGACTGGGAAGTTAAATGGTGTCACACCAGCTACTACACCTAAAGGCTGGCGCATGACCCAGTTATCAATATCGGTAGACACTTGTTCGGTGTAATCACCTTTGAGTAGCTCTGGAATGCCAGTAGCAAACTCCACAATATCAATACCACGACTCACTTCACCTTGGGCGTCTGTAAATACCTTGCCGTGTTCAGCGGTAATGATGGCGGCTAATTCATCTTTATGGGCATTGAGTAGTTCCAGGTACTTGAACATGATGCGGGCACGGCGCAGTGGGGGAGTTAGGCTCCAGCTTTCGAATGCTTTTTGGGCAAGCGCTACCGCATCATCGACTTCTTTGCGGCTAGCTAATGCAACGCGTCTGGCAACCGCGCCTGTAGAGGGATTAAACACGTCAGCGAAACGGCCATCCTTGGGGTTGACGACTGTACCGCCAACAAAGTGGCCAATATCTTGTGTTGATTCAAAGGCTTGTGGTGCGCTCATGGTGTTTTTCTATTTAAATTAATTGCGAATAAAAAGCAGGGATGACGAATCTAGTGATTTGGTATGCAAAGGCTTAAATAATTTGCGGTGCCCCTAATTGCTTGAGAGGATGTGCTTTTGCAAAGGCAGGAATTGCCATGCAATTTGCGACAATTTTCGCGAAGGTGGGAGTTAAAGCCATATCTACCTTAAATAGGGTGGCACCAATTGCATGCGATGCCAAGGCTATATCAGCTATGGTGAGATCCTCTCCAAATGCAAAGGTTTTTGATCTAGCTTCTTTGATCAGCATGTTCTCAATTGCGATATTTCCGACGGTAAACCAGTGTTGGGCCCACATCGATTGCTGATCTTCACTAAGCCCCCATTGATCACCAAGGAACTTTCTGACTCTAGGAACAATGAGTGGGTGGGTGTCTGCAATTGTGACTAAAGCAAGCGCTCTTACTTTTGCTTTATCAAATGCATGTTCTGGCAATAGATTGGGTGAGGGCCATTGCTCATTGATGTATTCCAAAATGGCCATCGACTGACCAATCTCAAGCTCATCATGGACGAGTAATGGCACCACATGTTGCGGGTTGAGTTTGTCAAAACTGGCGTCAAACTGTTGCCCGGCAGCTAAATCAACGGCAAGCTCTTGATATTCGACTCCCTTTAAATTCAGCGCAACCCGCACCCTGTATGCAGCGAGTGAGCGCCAATATCCATATAGGGTAACGCTCATTATTTTCCGTCTACAAAGTGACGAATGGCTTCCATAAATATCTTAGGCGCTTGCAATTGTGGTACATGGGCTAAGCCGGGAAGGATGTGAAGCTGAGCGTTTGGTAGGCCGGCATGCAGTTCTACCGACATGGCTGTTGGAGTTGCTTCATCTAACTCTCCCGCCAAGACCAGCACGGGTTGGGTCACACCGGACAATTGATCCCGAATATCTAAACTGGCCAATGCAGCGCAAGCACCATGGAATGTCTCAGTATCGACATCGAGGAAACGTTTTTTCCGATCTGCCACTAAATCAGGATTTTGCTCTTGAAATTCAGGTGCAAACAGTCGACGCATTGCAATGTCTGCAATTGCAGCCAAACCTTTTTCTTTAACAGCTGCTGACATGCCTCTAAAAGCAGCGCGGCCCGGCTCAGAGAACATAGCACCACAATCGGCTAGCACTAGGCGCGAGGCCAGCTGAGGGTGACGAATGCTGGTCATTAAAGCAATGAACCCACCATACCCATTGCCCAAGAAAATAGGCTTCTCAGAAAGATGAAGCGCCTCAATACCCTTTGCGATATGGTCTGCAATCACACTGAGTTCACCGCCAACAAAATCGGAGTCGCCAAACCCAGGCAGATTCAATGTGATGACTTCATGGGTTTTCACCAGATCCTGCGCAAGAGGTGCAAAACTACTGCTATCAGCCAAGAGAGAATGGAATAAAACTATTGGCTTACCTGCACCAGAAATATCCAAACTTAATGTTTTATCGCCAATAGCGATTGTTTTGTGTGTCATGCTCACCCCTTTTATTCAGTATTATTTTCTTAATTCAAACGAGGTTGGCTGGCAGTATCTTTGTACCAGTCAAACGGCGCATCATCAAGACGAACCATGACACTCTTCGTTTCAAAATGTTGGTCAAATGATTCGGTGCCACATTCTCTGCCAATACCTGAGTCTTTAATGCCGCCCCATGGTGATGCAGGGTCTAAACGATGATGGTCGTTTACCCAAACAATGCCACATTTCAGCTTAGCTGCAACACGGTGCGCTCTTGTAACGTCGTTTGTGCGAATGGCGCCTGCAAGACCAAATGGTGAGTCATTGGCCAGCTCTAAACCTTCTTCTTCGGTGGTAAATTTAGTTACGGATACAAAAGGCCCGAACACTTCCTCCTGGAAGATGCGCATATTGCGCGTGACATCAGCGAAGACGGTTGGCTCAACAAAGAATCCATTTTGTAGTGCTGGGTCTGTAGGAATTTTGCCGCCAGCAACTAAACGTGCCTTATCTTCATTTAAACCAATATTGATGTAATTTAAAACGCGCTGTTGCTGCTTGGCTGAGACCACTGGCCCCAGTTGCACTGAAGCATCAATCGGGTTGCCGATACGAATAGATTTTGCTTTGGCAGCTAATTTTTCTACGAACTCATCGTAGATATTTGCCTGAACAATCTGACGACTTCCGCAAATGCAGGTTTGTCCTGCGCCAATAAAGGCTCCAAAGGCTGCGTAGTTCACTGCTTGATCAACATTGAAATCATCAAATACGAGTACTGGTGTCTTTCCGCCAAGCTCTAATGTTTGGTGGGCAAAATTAGCGCCTGCAGATGCGCCGGTAATGCGACCAGCTTCTGTGCCGCCAGTCAGAACCCATTTGGCTAGACCAGGGTGCTCTGCAAGGGCTTTTCCGGTTGTTGGACCTAGTCCGGTAATGACGTTGAAGGCTCCCGGTGGCAAACCTGCCTCAACAAATAATTTAGCTAATAGCAGGGTAGTTAAAGGAGTGTATTCGGATGGCTTTACCACCGTTGTGCAGCCAGACGCCAACGTAGGGGCAAGACTTTTTACCATAATCATCAGTGGGTGATTAAATGGTGTGGAGTTGCCCACTACACCAATTGGAGTACGCAAGGTGTAATTTAAATAGTTGCCATCGACTGGGATAACTGAATCACGTCGCGCAATTGCGAGTCCAGCGTTGTAACGGAAAAAGTCTGGCAAACGTGAAACTTGTGCTCTTGTCTCATTTAATGAGCGGCCATTGTTTGCGGTTTCTAAGGTGTAAATTTCTTCCAAGTTTGCTTCAAATACATCGGCTAATTTATTAATCAATTTTGCACGTGTACGGTTGGACATGGAGCTCCATTCGGAGCTGTTAAATGCCTTGGCTGAACTTTTTACTGCCTTATCTACATCGGCATCACTTGCGTGAGAAATCTGAGCGAGCATTTCGCCAGTGGCAGGGTTAATGACATCCAATAAATCAGGCAGTGACGCTGGTACTTCTTTGCCATCGATGAATAGTCCGCGAATCGGTACTTGTTTGTTAGAGATTGACATAAGAGTCCTTGTATAAAAATAAGTTAAAAATTAGTTAACGATCATTCCGCGCGAGACAGCATTGCTAACCCTTTTGCCTGCAGCGAGCACATGCTGCTCGGCTAAGCGTTGGGCTGCTTTGATGGATCGTGACTGAATGACATCGATAATTTGCTGATGCTCTACAACAAGTGCTTCTGGCTTGCCGTGATTCATATTGCTAACGCTGATTTGTACAGCCCTCTCCATGAGATCAATTAAATCGATTAATTGATCACGCATGCGTGGGTTACCGCTAAGTTCGGCTAGTCGTCTATGAAAGGCTTTGTTGTAACCGACAAAGCCGTCAGGCCACTGAGACTCATGAAGCGTTTTAAAGACATCGAGCGCTTGTAATTGCTCATCACTTGCATGGCGAATGATTCGCTCCATGCTCGCTCGCTCTAAAGCTGCTCGTAAATGGAACATATCCAACATATCGGATATGGATACAGGGGCGACGCGATAACCCTGTCGTGGGATGGTGATGACTAAGCCTTCGCGCTCCAAGCTAATCAGGGCATCGCGCACCGGTGACTTGCTGACTTCAAAGCGAGCGGCTAATTCAGCCTCACGGATCTCAGCCCCTGGCATCAGTTCGCAAGTCAGGATGTCGTGACGAAGCTCTTCGTACACTCGCTCGCGGAGCAAGCGCCCGTCAACTTCAATGGGCTCAGAGATGATGGAGGTCATTTGTGTGGAATATTTAGTAAATCTATAATTTGTTGTCGTAAGATATCACAAAAAAGGTTTTTGGGTGTAGTGATTTATATAAGTTATTGATTTTATTGATATTTAAATTTAACCAAAAAATTAATTATTTAATAAATATTTGTTGTAGTATATCAACAAGGCCTAAAAAAAGACCAAAAAATAACCGTGAGGAGACAAAATGCTAAAAAATATGCATAAAAAGGCAATGGTGGCTGTGTTAGCCAGTGCAATCTTTAGTTCTGCAAGCTATGCAGCAGAAAGCACGCCCATTCGAGTGGGCTTCTTAACCATTAAATCTGGCGCATTGGCTGCTGGTGGTAAGCAAATGGAAGAGGCGGTCAATCTTTTCCTCAAGGAGCGCAACAACACGATTGCTGGCCGCAAGGTTGAGTTATTTGTTGCTGACACCTCCGGGCAACCTGCAGTTACTAAAACCAAAACACAAGAGCTGGTGGAAAAAGATAAGGTTCAGGTAATTATTGGACCGCTGGCTGCTTTTGAGGCGATTGCTGTAGACGACTACATTAAAAAAGTAGGCATTCCTGTTATTTCCCCTTCAGCGGGCGCAGAAGACTTAACGCAGCGTAAGCCAAATCCTTGGTTCGTGCGTGGCGTTGGTAGTTCTGCTCAGCCAAGTCATGCGCTGGGTGAATATGCTGCTAAAGAACTGAAGTACAAGCGCATCGCCATCATCGCCGATGATTTTGCTTTTGGTCACGAAATCGCTGCCGGCTTTCAAAGAACCTTTGAAGATAATGGTGGCAAAGTGGTTCAAAAATTATGGACACCTCTTAACGTAGCTGACTACGGCACTTACATGGGTCAAATTAAGCCTAACGTTGATGCTGTATTTGCGGCCTTTGCTGGTGGTAATGGCGTTAAGTTTGTTAAGCAATACAGTGAATATGGCCTTAAAGGAAAAATTCCTTTATTGGGCGCCATGACCACAGTGGATGAGGGTATCTTGCCATTTATGGGTGATGACGCTTTGGGTATTGTTTCAACTGGTTGGTATTCAGCTAATTTAAATAATGCGGCAAACGCCAAGTTTGTTAAAGATTTCAATGCTGCTTACAAGAAAGATCCTGGCTACTACTCTATGGGCGCATATGGAGCTGCTTTAATGCTTGAGCAGGCGCTCAAAGATGTTAAGGGCAATATTGAAGATAAAAATGCATTCATGGCGGCATTGCGCGCGGTTCAATTGCCAAATGATCCGAGGGGCAAAGTAACCCTGGATGCCTTGGGTAATCCAATCATGGATATCTACATTCGCAAGGTAGAAAGAAAAGATGGCAAGCTCAGCAACGTGGTTGTGAAGACTTATCCTGCAGTGAGCCAATTCTGGACATACAAGGCGAAAGACTTCTTATCTAATCCCGTCTATTCGAGAGATTACCCGCCAGCCAATAACCTAGAAAACTAATTCGCTGCATATGTCATTTTGGTTAATTCAAAGTCTTAATAGCCTAGCCCTAGGGGGAGTCCTCTTCACCTTAGCGGCAGGCTTTTCATTAATCTTCGGATTAATGCGCATTGCTAATCTTTCGCATGGCGCCTACTTTATGTTGGGTGCCTATGTGGGCTTAAGCGTAGTCGAGGCTGGGCACTCTTTCTTTTTAGCCATGCTGGCTTCTATCGTGGCCATTGGAATTCTTGGGGTCATTGTCGAGCGCGTGATATTGCGCCGCCTTGCTGGCAATAGTTTGTCTCAGGTTTTGGCGACCCTTGGTGTTGCCTTTGTGATTGCGGATTGCAGCTTATGGTTTTGGGGCGGCGATCCAAGACCGGTGAGCGCACCTAGCTTTTTAGCGGGTGGAGTTGAGATATTGGGTCTGACATTTCCAATATACCGAATTGCAGTAGTAGTCTTCAGCATTGTTGTGGCGCTGGGGCTATGGGTTTTACTGGAAAAAACCAAGTTGGGCGTCATGATTCGTGCCAGCGTTGATGATAGGCAGATGGCGCAGGGCATTGGCGTTCCCGCAACCAAGCTGTTTTCAATTGTCTTTTGCTTGGGCGCTGCATTAGCGGGGCTAGGCGGTATTGTTGCTGCACCCATTTTGTCGGTCTACCCAGGCCTAGACGCAGACATGCTTCCGCTTGCCTTGGTCGTGGTGATTTTGGGCGGCTTAGGTAGTCTTGCTGGCGCATTTATTGGCAGCTTTTTAATTGGTTTTATCTACAGCTTTGGTCAAGTGCTATTTCCTGATTTGGCATACATCATTCTCTTTTTGCCAATGCTGATTATTTTGGCCGTTAGACCGCGTGGATTATTTGGAAAGATTACCGCTTGAACCGTTTTTATTCAGCTTTCATATTGCTACTCCTCATTGCACTACCTGCAATTTCTGGAGGCTCTTATTACACTAATTTAGCCAGTCAAATTTTGATTGCCGCCATTTTTGCAATGAGCCTCAATCTGCTCGTTGGGTACGCTGGACTCACATCATTGGGACATGCTGGATATTTAGGTTTGGCTGCTTATATTAGTAGTTGGTTGATGGTGAAGTTGGGCTGGTCACACACATCTTCAGCGGCTATCGCCATCCTGAGTACGACAGTGATTGCTGGAGTCTTTGGACTAATTGCCTTGCGCGCTACGGGCATTAGTTTCTTAATGATTACTCTCGCATTTGGACAAATTCTGTGGGGTTTAGCGTATCGCTGGGCTGGCGTTACTGGAGGGGATAACGGTATCTCAGGACTTACTCGCCCAAGCCCTTTTGGAGTTGATTTGGGTGAAGCTGTTGATTTTTATTATTTCACCTTAATCGCATTCTTCATCGTTTGGGTTGCGATTGCTGTTTTGATTCACTCGCCGTTTGGTGCAACTATTCGCGGCACTAAAGATCAACCTCGTCGCATGAGCGCCCTGGGATTTAATGTTTGGTTTATACGTTGGATGACGTTTACTGCCTGCGGTTTCTTTGGTTCTATTGGTGGAATCTTATATGTCTACTATCACCAGTTCATTAGTCCCCATAGCCTTTCCTTAGCTAACTCAGCTGAGATGTTGTTGATGGTGATTGCTGGTGGCGCAGGAACACTAGCGGGGCCGGTGATTGGCGCAGCGTTGGTGCTGCTGTTGAAGAACGTCGCTAGTCAGTACATTGACCACTGGGTCACTTTGCTAGGTTTTGTATTCATCCTAATTGTGATGTTTATTCCGGGCGGCATTATGGCTGGTCTTGAACGTATTAAAAATTCTCTGACTTCTTCCAAATGAAATGATGAGCCCTATTCTTGAGGTAAATAATTTAACGAAATCTTTTGGTGGCTTACGAGTAACCAAAGGCGTTAATCTGACTGTGAATGCAGGCGAAAGGCACTTGCTTATTGGGCCCAATGGCGCTGGCAAGACAACACTCTTTAATTTGATTGCTGGTGACTTACTTTCTGATTCAGGGAGCATTACGCTTGCCGGAAAAAATGTTACTAAATTACCAACTGCTAAGCGCGCCCAACTGGATCTAGCTAGAACATACCAAATCCTGACTTTATTTGGCAAGGACAACCTGCTCTCGAATGTCAAGCTAGCACTGCTAGGAAAACTCCCTCTTCGTTGGAAGTGCTGGGGCTCCTTTGCTTCCCAAGCGGCGTTGGATCAGAAGGCTTTAGAAGTACTTCAATTGGTCGGTCTAGGCTCTAAAGCGCATCTTCCGCTGGAGCAAACATCTTATGGAGAAAAGCGTCGGCTTGAGATTGCAATGGCGCTTGCTCAAAATCCAAAAATTTTATTGCTAGATGAGCCTCTGGCTGGATTGTCAACTGAAGAGCGAGAGACCATCACGGATTTGCTCAAGCAAATTGATCGAAAAATTACTATCCTCATGATTGAGCATGACATGGAAGTTGCTTTGGCATTTGCAGACCGGATTACCTTACTTCATTACGGCGAAGTGATTACTAGCGGTACACGCCAAGAAGTGGTGAGCGATCCTCGGACCAAGGAGATTTATCTTGGCCAATAAATCCATATTGAAGCTTGAGAAGCTAAACGCTTTTTATGGCGATAGTCACATTCTTTACGACGTGTCATTTGAGCTCCGAAGAGACACGGCCCTTGTATTGCTTGGGAGAAACGGAGCAGGTAAGACCACTTGCATTAGTTCGATTATTGGATTCTTGCAAAGCCGTACCGGCTTGATTGAGCTGGATGGTCTTGAGTTGCAAAAACTTTCCCCAGAAAAAATCTGCCACGCGGGAATTGGTATTGTTCCGCAGGGACGTCGCATTTTTCCAAGCTTGACCGTAAAAGAAAACTTAGAGGTTGCCTATCTGCCGCCTCGCTTTGGAAGTGCTCGCCAATGGAACTTGGCTGATGTATTTCAGTTTTTCCCCAGACTTCAAGAAAGACAGGATCAAGTTGCCGGAAGCTTATCGGGCGGTGAGCAGCAGATGCTTGCAATCGGTAGGGCGCTGATGACCAACCCCAAGGTGCTGCTGTTGGATGAGCCCTCTGAAGGCTTGGCACCCCAGATCGTTAAAGAGGTTGGCAACATCATTACCTCTCTAAAGCCTTATATGTCGATTGTTCTTGTGGAGCAGAACTTAGGCCTTGCACTGAGCGTAGCTGACGATGTTGTCTTGCTCAATGGGGGCAAGGTAGTTTTTTCTGGAAGTAAAGATCTGTTTAATGAGCAGCAGACTCAACTTCAAAGTCATTTGGGCATTGAATAGGGGGTCTGTATGGAGGAAATCTTAAAGGTCGCTCAGATAGGTCAATACCAATTAAATTATTTGGATGTTGGTCAGGGTGCGCCAGTCGTATTAATACATGGTCTAGCCGGTGACTACAGTGCCTGGACAAATCAGATTAATCTTCTGAAGAATCACTTTAGGGTGATTGCATTTGATAACCGTGGTGCCGGTAAGAGCACCCAAATGGATGAGCCAATTAGCACCCAGGATCTGGCCTTGGATACTTTGGGCTTGATGGATTTTCTGCAAATCGATGCTGCTCATGTCGTTGGTCGTTCGATGGGCGGTGCTGTTGCTCAACATATGGCACTACTTGCACCACAGCGCGTTACTTCTTTGACGCTATGTGCTTCTTTCGCTATTTTGGATCCTTTGGGTAGACGCGTCTTGCTCAATATGCGAGAGGCACTTGAATGGCGTATGAATTGGGCTGATCATGCTCGCCACTCCGTGCAAAATTTTGTCTCTGCCGATTTCTTTAATCAAAAATCAGAACAGGTTCAAAAGATTGAGGTGCTGATTGGTGGTGAGACAAGGTTGCCAGCTTGCTACATCCGTCAAAATGAAGCCTGTCAAAATCATGACACCAGCAATGAACTTGGCTTGATATCCCAGCCCACGTTAATTATGGCGGGTCAAAATGACCCCATTTGCTCATTAACTGCCACGGCCATTCTGAGTGCGGGAATTCCGGGAGCTGAAACTATTATTTTTGAGAATGCCAGCCATTTCTTTTTGATGGAGCAGGCTGATAAATTTAATCAGGCTTTATCTGACTGGTTGAGCCGTCAAGAAGGGGCGACATGATGTACTGGCTGCCAATTTCCTCAGCTATCAAGCTGTAAAAAATACTAAAACGCCTGGTTCAAAATATCAGGCGTTTTTTTTGATACCGAGCTGATCGAAAGCACAACTCTTACAGGTGGCAACAATTTTTCACTTCTACAAAAGAAGCTTTCAAGGGGCTTGCATATACTCCCCCCTAGTATTAGTATTCTGCTTATGCCATACACGGACCAAGAAAAGAAAAAAGCCACTGCCCGATTGCGTCGCATTTGCGGACAAGCAAAAGCATTAGAGCGTGCTGTAGAAGAGGGGACTGAGTGCTCTAAATTGCTGCAACAAATTGCAGCCATGCGGGGTGCAGTGAATGGCCTCATGTCAGAAGTGCTTGAAAGTCACATTCGAGAAACCTTTGCAAAACAAAATTCTAGTAGTAAAGCGCGCAAGGTAGATGAGGGTGTAAATCAAATCCTCACGCTAGTGCAATCTTATTTAAAGTAAATTCAAGGAAACAGATGAAGTCACGTGCAGCAGTTGCATTCGGGCCAGGCGAACCACTGCGGGTGGTTGAAATTGATGTAGCACCACCCAGAAAAGGGGAGGTACTTGTCAAAATTACCCATACAGGCGTGTGTCATACCGATGCCTTCACACTTTCTGGTGAAGATCCAGAAGGGGTGTTTCCGGCAGTCTTAGGTCACGAGGGTGCGGGCATTGTGGTGGAATTGGGTGAGGGCGTCACTAGCGTGAGTGTGGGTGATCATGTGATACCGCTCTACACCGCAGAATGTGGCAAATGCAAATTTTGTTTATCTGGCAAAACCAATCTCTGCCAAGCTGTGCGCGCTACTCAGGGAAAAGGTCTGATGCCGGATGGTACGACCCGATTCTCATATGAGGGCAAGCCTTTGTATCACTATATGGGTACGAGTACTTTTAGTGAATACACCGTAGTGGCTGAAGTGTCATTGGCAAAAATTAACCCAGGCGCTGATCATGAAAAAGTCTGTTTACTCGGTTGCGGGGTGACTACAGGCTTGGGCGCCGTCAAAAATACTGCCAAGGTGAAAGAGGGTGATACGGTCGCCGTATTTGGCCTAGGCGGAATTGGATTGGCTGTGGTGCAGGGGGCAAAGCTCGCTAAAGCGGGACGCATTATTGGTGTGGATATGAACCCATCCAAGTATGAATTGGCACGCATCATGGGCGCAACAGACTGTATTAATCCAAAAGATTATGACCGTCCCATTCAGGATGTCATTGTGGAGATGACAGACGGAGGTGTGGATTTTAGTTTTGAATGTATTGGTAATGTTGACGTCATGCGCTCAGCACTAGAGTGCTGTCACAAAGGGTGGGGTGAGAGCATCATTATTGGTGTGGCAGGCGCTGGACAAGAAATTCGCACTCGTCCCTTTCAGTTGGTGACGGGGCGTGTTTGGCGCGGATCTGCTTTTGGTGGTGTCAAAGGGCGTACCCAATTACCGGGAATGGTTGAGCAGGCAATGCGTGGCGAGATTTCTTTAGACCCTTTTGTTACCCACACTATGGGGCTTGAGTCTATCAATGATGCCTTTGATTTAATGCACGAAGGTAAATCTATTAGAACGGTAATTCATTACTAGGTTTGTGGGGGGGCTACCGCATTTGGTAAATATTAACTATTGTTAAATAACTCCGAATTACGAGTTAATCCCCTTTCCGATCTGATATTTGACCAATAGCATTGGAGGCATGAACTCCATAGCCATAAAAGCCATTGATTGGGCAAAGTCACAATCCGAGATCATTCTTCAAACTGGGGCTCCGCTGGGTTTTGGGATGCAGTCAATGGCCCGTGAAATGGGTGTCAAACATCCAGAGCGCATTCGCATTGACTTCGTAGAGTCAATTCCCCTCCCAGATGATGAGGGGCTACTCTCCATTGCTCACAGCTTTGGATTATTGAGTGATGAAATCAAAAGTCTTACCTTGGGATACGGGGTTTATATCCGCAGTGGCATGGAAAATATCCGCCTGCTAACTCATGAGTTTCGCCATGTACAGCAATACGAGCAGTACGACTCGATTGATTCCTTCCTAGAGCAATACATTCATCAAGTGATGACGGTGGGTTATAGGAATGCTCCTCTGGAGATCGATGCTAGAGCGCATGAGATTCCAGTTTATAAAAGTGACTCCTAAGAATATTTAGATTGATAGTTAAATAAAGTCATGATGAGAAATCTATTAATTGCAGCTGCGCTGATGGGCACACTTCATTTTGCCCATGCGCAGGATCGGGATCAGTTACTTAGTCAGCAGTTAAGGCGCATGATCTATGAGTCGGAAGCAAAAAATCAAAGTCGGGTTGCATCCCTTCGGGAAATTCAGGCCTTAGTAACAAAGTACTACCCGGAAAATCGAGATTTTTTAGATTACATTGATTCGATGTTGGTGACTGCAATGCTGCTTGAGAATAAGGCGATTACACAGAGTCAATATCAGGACGAGGTGACCATCAAAACCACGCGATTTTTGACTGTCTTGCAAGAGCAAAGACAAAGGGGAGTTGCAGAAGCTTTGAAGTAGACAAATCCTTGCTGCAGGATTGCGGTGTTGTTAATAAATTCTCCAGGTTTGCCCTTGAAATCCACGGCTTCAGACCTATATAATCAGCACTCCCTACACGCGAGTGCTAAAACAGGCTTTTTCAGCTGAAAAGCTTGTTGCCTTCGTGTTAAGAGATTGCAATACATTGATTTATATCGGTTTTTTAATTAGTTAACACTTACTAACATAGGAGAAGGAATGAATCTGCGTCCTTTACATGATCGCGTAATCATTAAACGTTTAGATCAAGAATCAAAAACTGCCTCTGGAATCATCATTCCGGACGCTGCTGCTGAAAAGCCAGATCAAGGCGAAGTATTGGCAGTTGGTCCAGGCAAACGTGATGACAGCGGCAAATTGAATGCACCAGACGTCAAAGTTGGCGATCGCGTGTTATTCGGCAAATATGCAGGTCAAACAGTTAAGGTCGGCAGCGACGAGCTTCTCGTAATGCGCGAAGAAGACATCATGGCTGTTGTACAGAAGTAATCGGTACCTAAGAAAGGAACTCAATCATGGCAGCAAAAGACGTCGTATTTGGAGATAACGCCCGTACCAAGATGGTAGAAGGCGTAAACATTCTTGCGAACGCAGTAAAAACAACTTTGGGACCAAAAGGTCGCAATGTGGTTATCGAGCGTTCATTTGGCGGCCCAACTATCACTAAAGATGGTGTATCCGTAGCAAAAGAAATCGAACTCAAAGACAAGCTCCAGAACATGGGTGCTCAGATGGTTAAGGAAGTTGCTTCCAAAACTAATGACATCGCTGGTGACGGTACAACTACCGCTACTGTATTGGCTCAGTCTATCGTTCGCGAAGGCATGAAATACGTAGTTTCAGGTCATAACCCAATGGACTTGAAGCGTGGTATTGATAAGGCGGTTGCAGCTGCAATCGAAGAGCTCAAGAAGATCAGCAAGCCTTGCACAACTACTAAAGAAATCGCTCAAGTTGGTTCAATCTCAGCTAACAGCGACCACAGCATTGGTCAGCGTATTGCTGAAGCAATGGAAAAAGTAGGTAAAGAAGGTGTTATCACTGTTGAAGATGGCAAGTCATTAGAAGATGAGCTTGAAGTGGTTGAGGGTATGCAGTTTGACCGCGGTTACCTCTCCCCATACTTCATCAATCAACCTGAAAAACAAGTTGCCGTATTGGAAACTCCATACGTTCTCTTGTTTGATAAGAAAGTTAGCAACATCCGTGATTTACTCCCAGTGCTCGAGCAAGTAGCGAAGTCTGGTCGTCCATTGTTGATCATTGCGGAAGATGTTGAAGGCGAAGCCTTGGCAACTTTGGTTGTAAACAACATTCGCGGCATCATCAAGACTTGTGCTGTTAAGGCTCCAGGCTTTGGCGATCGTCGCAAAGCGATGTTGGAAGACATTGCAATCTTGACTGGCGGTACAGTGATTGCTGAAGAAATCGGCCTCACACTCGAGAAAACAACTCTTGAGCATTTGGGTCAAGCAAAGCGTATCGAAGTAGGCAAAGAAAACACCATCATTATTGATGGTGCTGGCGATGCTAAAGCAATCGAAGCGCGCGTGAAGAACATCCGTGTTCAGATCGAAGAAGCGACTAGTGACTACGACAAAGAGAAATTGCAAGAGCGCGTTGCCAAATTGGCAGGTGGTGTTGCAGTGATTCGTGTTGGTGCCGCTACTGAAGTAGAGATGAAAGAAAAGAAAGACCGCGTTGACGATGCATTGCACGCAACTCGTGCAGCGGTTGAAGAAGGTATTGTTCCTGGTGGTGGCGTAGCATTGTTACGCGCAATGCAAGGTATCAAAGGCTTGAAAGGCGATAACGCTGACCAAGACGCTGGTATCAACATCGTATTGCGCGCAATGGAAGAGCCAATTCGTATCATCGTTTCTAACGCAGGCGACGAAGCCAGCGTAGTTGTTAACGCAGTATTGGCTAGCAAGGGCAATAATGGTTACAACGCAGCAACTGGTGAATACGGCGATCTCGTAGCTCAAGGTGTGATCGATCCAACTAAGGTAACAAAAACTGCATTAGTTAATGCCGCTTCTGTTGCAGCCTTATTGTTGACTACTGATTGCGCAATATGCGAAGCACCAAAGGATGATTCCGCTGGTGGTGGCATGCCTGATATGGGCGGCATGGGTGGTATGGGTGGAATGGGCGGCATGATGTAATTGCCGTAAATTTCCTCAGCTATCTAGCTGTAGAAACTAAAACGCCTGGTTCAAAAGACCAGGCGTTTTTTATTGAAGTGTTTCGAGTGTCAGTAATTAGTCTGGCTGTATGCCACCATCTTTGATGACTTTTTTCATCTTTACCAAACCTTGGGCAATCATTTCTTTTAAATGATCTGGTCCCAACGGTACAAATTCAAAACCCTGCTGGACTAGTTGATCGCGTAGCTTCTGATCCTTCAGGGCTAATGCCAAGGAATCATTGAGTTTGCTAACAACTGCTGGAGATGCACCTTTAGGTGCAACGATGGCACCCCAGGTTGAGAACTCGTAGCCTTTAACGCTCTCGCTGACTGTTGGAGTACTTGGTAGTAGCGGCGAGCGTGATTTACTGGTGATGCCTAGCACCTTTAGCTTTCCCGATCGAATGTGGGGGAGAACAACTGATAAAGCGCTAATCATCACAGGAACCTGCCCCGCCATCACATCAGTCACTGCTGCCGCAGCTCCGCGATAGGGAATGTGCACTAATGGGGCTCCGGTGTACTGACGAAAGATTTCCATACCGATATGCTGAGGTGAGCCATTACCGCCTGAGGCGTAATCAATTTTCCCTGGATTTTCTTTGGCTATGCGCACCAAGTCAGCAGCCGTGTTTCCCGGAAAAGATGGATTAGCTACCATCACGAAAGTAATGGCTGCTACCTCCGAGATCGGCGTAAAGCTTTGAACTGGATCGTAATCAATCTTTTTATGAAGATTGGGTAGCATCGTCAAGATGCTGTCATTAAAGGCACCCAATACGTAGCCTTCCGAATTGGCTTGGGATACTTTGGTTGCCCCAATTAAACCAGCGCCCCCAGGAAGATTTTCAATCGTGATGGCTTGACCTAAGTTCTCACCCATCTTTTGCACAATAGGCCGCATCAAAATATCAACGCCGCTTCCAGCTTGTAGAGGCATGATCATTTGAATCGGTCGATTGGGATAGGTATTTTGAGCTTGAGCGGATGTGATCCAAGCCAAACTCATTACTAAGAGTAAGTATTTTTTGATATTCATTTTTGTCTCGTATTAATGTTATTTTTAGCGCTCTAGAGGCGCCTGCTGATATCTTAACGCAATAAAAAACCGCCCGTAGGCGGCTTTTATTCGATATTGATGATTTTTCGAACTCACTTCTCCCGAATGGTTAGGGGAGTTCCAACCGTTCCCGCATAGACAACAATTAAGTCGACTGGTTCAACGCCTGGATTTGAACCGTAGTGCCATTCTTTAAAAAGTTCAACGAGTGGCTCGCCGGCCTTCAGTGATATTTTTTCTCCAGTTTTTGTAAAGATATGTAGCTCACCCTGAAGTAAAACGCCGGCATTAATGACGGGGTGCATATGCATTGGTATTGATGCACCCGGAGCAAATCTATAGCGAATGATGGTGATTTCAGGTTGACCCTCACCATATGAAGGTAGCTTGGCACCATTCCACGATGTTGTGGTTTTGATTAAAACATTAGCCTCAATGCCTGGGATATCGGTGTAATAGTGTTTACGGCTGTCATCGGCATGACCATGCTGGGGGAGTACCAGCACAAAAGCTATTAGGAAAAATTTCAGCAATGTCATTGGAGATTCCGGGGATTTCATAATGAAAAAAGTGGCTAGTAAATTTATATACTAGCCACTTTGATTTACCGCCCTTGGATCTGAAGTCTGTCTACATTAGCTGACAGACTTGACCATGTCTTCTACAACCTTCTTCGCATCACCGAAGACCATCATCGTTTTGTCCATGTAAAAAAGCTCATTATCTAGACCAGCATAACCTGCAGCCATGGAGCGCTTGTTGACGATGATCGTTTTAGCCTTGAATGCCTCTAAGATTGGCATTCCAAAAATCGGGCTACCAGGCGTGCGGGCGGCAGGGTTCACCACATCGTTCGCGCCAAGTACTAACACTACATCAGCCTGACCGAAATCACTATTGATATCTTCCATCTCAAACACTTGATCGTACGGCACTTCAGCTTCGGCCAAGAGAACGTTCATATGACCAGGCATACGACCCGCTACTGGATGAATCGCGTACTTCACGGTTACACCGTGATGAGTTAATTTCTCTGTCAATTCTTTGAGAGCATGTTGAGCGCGCGCAACTGCCAAGCCGTATCCAGGAACAATCACAACTGTGTCAGCATTCTCCATCAGGAAAGCTGCATCTTCTGGAGAGCCAGTTTTGTAGTTCTTTGGACCACCATCATCAGCGCCACCAGCAGAAGCTTCAGCACCAAAGCCACCAAGCAATACTGCCAAGATAGAGCGGTTCATTGCCTTACACATGATGTAAGAAAGAATTGCACCAGAAGAACCTACGCAAGCTCCAGCGATGATCAAGACTGGGTTATTTAAAGTGAAACCAATACCAGCCGCTGCCCAACCAGAGTAGCTGTTGAGCATTGACACAACAACTGGCATGTCTGCGCCGCCGATTGGAATGATTAATGTCACGCCCAACACCAATGCAATTGCACACATTACCAAGAATGCTTCGTGACTGCCTGTCATGAAGTACATGACGCCACCAGAAACCATACCAACCGCAAGAATGAGGTTGAGTAAATGTTGGCCTGCAAATGTCACTGGCTTGCCGCTGACCTTGCCGGAGAGTTTTCCGAAGGCAATGACTGAAGCAGTAAAAGTGATTGCGCCAATAAATGCACCGATAAAGAGTTCAATCTTTTGTGCGCCAGTATGGTCGTGGGCTGGGTTGTATACCGCTGCGATAGCGATCAATACAGCTGATAAGCCAACAAAGGAGTGCATGAGCGCTACGAGCTCGGGCATCTTGGTCATCTGCACTCGCTTAGCGGCAATTGTTCCAATGACAGCACCACCAACAATCGCACCAATAATCAATGAGAAGACTGGCTTGAAGTCAGGAATCATGAAGGTGGTAATTACGGCAAGCAGCATGCCGATCATGCCGAAGGTATTGCCTTGACGTGAAGTTGTTGGTGAGGACAAACCACGCAGAGCGAGGATGAAGAGCACCGAGGAAATGAGATAGGAAATCGCGGTTATGTTTGACATTATTGTGGTCTCTATAAGATCTTGTTCTAGTTTTATTTAGTTCCAGCCGCATCAGCCTTGGGAGCTTTTTTCTTGAACATTTCAAGCATGCGACGGGTGACCATAAAGCCACCAAAAATATTGATTGATGCTAAGAAAACTGCCACCGCACCAATGATGCTGGTGAGAGTGATCTCATCGCCACCAATCACTTCAGTTTGAAGTAGGGCGCCAACAATAATGATTCCAGAAATAGCGTTAGTGACCGCCATCAGTGGAGTGTGGAGTGCAGGGGTAACGTTCCAAACTACGTGGTAGCCAACAAAAATGGCCAATACAAACACGGTGATGTTTTGGACTGTAAGGATGCTTTGAAAAGCAGCGAGATCCATGATATTTCCTTCGAATGATTTCTATTAGTTTTTACGGATGGCTTGGCCATCACGGCACATGAGACAGGCGGTAACGATATCGTCATCCGTTGGGATAACTAACTTCGCTTCTGCGTCAACGATTAGCTTCATGAAGTCGAGCAAGTTACGCGCATACAGAGCGGAGGCGTCTGCAGCTACCATGCTAGCTAGGTTGGTGTAGCCAATAATCTTCACACCATTTTTCACGACAATCTTGTCAGCCTCTGTCAAGGGGCAGTTACCTGAACCGTTGTCGCCGCGACCAGCTGCTAAGTCGATCACGATCGAGCCTGGCTTCATGTTGGCAACGGTATCGCTGTGTAATAGGACTGGTGGCTTACGACCTGGAATCAAAGCAGTGGTAATCACGATGTCAGCTTGTTGAGCACGTTCAGCAACGAGCGCTGCCTGACGTTTCATCCAAGCTTCTGGCATCGGACGGGCATAGCCACCAACGCCTTGAGCGATTTCGCGCTCTTCGTCTGTCTCGTAAGGTACGTCGACAAACTTAGCACCGAGAGATTCAATTTGTTCTTTAGCGGCAGGGCGTACATCGGACGCTTCGATGACGGCACCTAAGCGCTTTGCAGTTGCGATCGCCTGGAGGCCGGCAACACCAGCACCCAAGATCAGTACGCGTGCTGCTTTAACGGTTCCCGCTGCAGTCATGAGCATTGGCATAAAGCGCTGATATTCATTGGCAGCAACCATCACTGCTTTGTAGCCAGCGATATTGGCTTGTGAAGATAGAACGTCCATACTTTGGGCGCGAGTGGTACGTGGAGCAGCCTCTAAAGAGAATGCGGTCACACCTTGCGCAGCCATGGCGGCAATATTGTCGTTATCAAATGGGTCGAGCATGCCAAGGAGCACGCTACCTGATTTAATCTGCTTTAGCTCTGCAGCTTCAGGAGCACGTACTTTAAGAACGATCTCCGCTCCAAAGGCATCGGCAGCGCTACCAATAGTTGCCCCTACTGCTTCATACGCAAAGTCTGGTTGGCTGGCTGTAACACCCGCATCCTTTTGAATAACAACTGTATGGCCTTGGCCAATCAGCTTCTTAACGGTTTCCGGTGTGGCGGCAACCCGAGTTTCCCCGGGTCTGATTTCCAGCGGTACTCCTATGCGCATGGCATGTCTCCAAATGCTAATGATTCAAAAAATCTATTTTAGGTATATATACGCGACTACACATATATATGCATACCCTTATGTTTTATACCGTCTCATTTGAGCTCTTGAGGCTAACTTGAGTTAAGGCTTCTACAATGGGGTTTTCAGCTTATATTGAATTCTCGCATTTTTTGATGATCCCGCTCAATTCTTCCGCAATACCCGCCTCAAAACCATCCAAAGTCGTTGTGGGAATGTCTGGAGGGGTGGATTCGTCTGTTGCAGCCTGGATGCTCAAGCAGCAAGGGTATGAAGTTATTGGTCTTTTCATGAAAAATTGGGAAGACGATGACAGTGATGAGTATTGCTCTGCTCGCCAGGACTGGCTGGATGTGGTGTCCGTGGCGGACCTGATCGGAATTGATGTCGAGGCGGTCAATTTTGCAGCCGAGTACCGCGAACGCGTTTTTGCAGAGTTTTTGCGGGAATACGCTGCAGGGCGAACTCCAAACCCCGATGTGCTCTGTAATGCTGAAATTAAGTTCAAGGCCTTTTTGGACCATGCCATGAGCTTGGGTGCCGATGCGATTGCAACAGGGCACTATGCGCGGGTTCGACATCACGGCGGCCGTGTGCAGTTATTGAAAGCGCTGGATGCCAGCAAGGACCAAAGCTACTTCTTGCATCGTTTAACCCAGGCTCAACTAACAAACGTTCTTTTCCCGCTTGGGGAGATCCCAAAGACGGAAGTGCGCCAGATTGCTGAGCAAATTGGCTTGCACAATGCGCGCAAAAAAGACTCCACTGGTATTTGTTTTATTGGTGAACGCCCTTTTCGAGAATTCTTAAACCGCTACTTGCCACGCACTCCAGGCCCCATTAAAACCCCTGAGGGTAAAACGGTGGGAGAGCACATGGGTCTTGCATTCTTTACTCTTGGTCAGCGTAAAGGTATTGGTTTGGGTGGCAGTCAAGATGGCAACGGCGATGCTTGGTACGTAGCTCGCAAAGACGTAGCGAACAACACGCTATATGTGGCACAAGGTCACGAACATCCATGGTTATTGGCCAATCAACTCACTGCAATAGATGCTAGCTGGGTTGCGGGAGTAGCTCCTACGCCAGGCCAGTACTCTGCAAAAACGCGTTATCGTCAAACAGACTCCGCATGCTCTCTTACTGCTGGAGCAGAAGGCCCCTTGAGTTTTGAATTGGCCTTTCCGGAATCTCAGTGGGCGGTCACCCCTGGCCAGTCTGCCGTTTTGTACGACGGAGATGTATGCCTAGGCGGTGGAATTATTTCCGCCTAAGTTTTCTTCACTACTAAATCAACAATTACGGGATTTAGGCTGCCGGAGGTGCTGTTTCGGCAAAGGAAGGCCTTTGCATTAACTTTTGATAAAGGGCATCCAGGTTGGGGTATTGCGCTTGCCAGTTGATATTAGGAAAGCGGAACAACAGGTAACCTAGTGCACATCCCACTGCAATATCCGCCAGGGTCATCTGGTTGCCATGACACCAGGCGTTTTCGCCTAATTCACGGGACATTTGGGCTAATGCGGAGTTAATTTTCCCCATTTGACGCTCAAGCCAGACGGGACTTTGTTGTTCTGGTGGTCGCAAAGTCACCTCTAGGCGAGCCAAAATACCAGCGTCTTCAACTCCATCAGCCAGGACTTCCCAGGTTTTGACTGCAGCCCGCTCCCGGCTACCGGATGGTATGAGCTTGCTTACAGGGCTCAGGGTGTCGGCATACTCCGCGATCACGCGGGAGTCATAAATCGCTTCACCATCATCCAAAATTAGGCAAGGAATCTTGCCCAAAGGGTTGTTATGGGCAATTTTGGTGTCTGCAGCCCAGACATTCTCGAGTTCGAGGTCTACATCAACCTTTTTTTCCGAGAAAACAATGCGTACCTTGCGTACGTAGGGGCTTGTGAGGGATCCGATGAGTTTCATGTGGCTAAGTATAGTCATCTCAGCCAAATTGGGTTGCCCTCAAGAACGATTAAAATCAGGTTTTATTGACACATTCAATGTAAAGGCAATATTTGTGAGTCAGCCTATTTCTACCCTTAATGCACTTTCCCCTTTAGATGGCCGTTATGCCGGAAAACTAGATGCCTTGCGCCCCTGGTTATCGGAAGCCGCATTTATGCGCCAGCGGGTGTTTGTAGAGATTCATTGGTTATTGGCTTTGGCCTCCGCAGGTCTGCCAGATGTACCAAAAATCAATGCAGCAGATGAAGCCTTTTTACTGTCTTTGCCAGAAAACTTCTCTGATGCCGATGCGCAACGCATTAAGGATATCGAGGCAGTTACAAACCATGATGTGAAGGCGGTTGAATACTTCCTGAAAGAAAAAGTAGCTGATCGCCCAGATCTACTAAAGGCCAGTGAATTTATTCACTTCGCTTGTACGTCGGAAGACATCAACAACACCTCACATGGTTTGATGCTGCGTGGGGCGCGAGACGAAGTATTGTTGCCGCAACTCAGAAAAGTCCTTTCTGTATTAACTGATTTAGCAATTGAAAATGCCAAGGTTCCCTTGTTGTCACGTACGCATGGTCAGCCAGCCTCTCCAAGCACATTAGGTAAAGAGCTGGCTAATATCGCTAAACGTTTAGAGCGTGCGATTGCAACGATTGCAGCAGTTCCCCTGTTAGGAAAGATGAATGGTGCTGTTGGTAATTACAACGCGCATTTATCTGCCTACCCTAATTTTGATTGGGAAAATTTTTCTAAGAATGTGGTTGAGAAGCGTTTGGGTCTTACATTTAATCCGTACACAATTCAGATTGAGCCTCACGATGGTATGGCCGAACTGTTTGATGCGATTGCTCGCGCCAACACAATCTTGTTAGATATGGATCGTGATTTCTGGGCTTATATTTCGATTGGTTACTTTAAGCAGCGCACTAAAGCTGGTGAGATTGGTTCATCAACCATGCCGCACAAGGTGAACCCAATTGACTTTGAAAACTCTGAAGGTAATTTGGGCGTAGCAAATGCCTTATTGCGTCACCTGGCTGAGAAGTTACCAATTTCTCGCTGGCAGCGTGACCTCACTGATTCAACTGTATTGCGTAACCTCGGCCCAGCTTTTGGCCACAGCGTTTTAGCTTATGACAGCGCCTTGCGTGGTTTGGGTAAGTTGGAAGTGAACCATGCGGCTATTGCTGCGGACTTAGATGAGTGCTGGGAAGTGTTAGCAGAGCCAGTGCAGACCGTAATGCGTCGTTATGGCATTGAGAACCCGTATGAGCAACTTAAAGAGCTCACTCGTGGCAAAGGAATTAATCAAGCTGATTTACAAACTTTCATTCGCGGCTTGCAAATTCCTGATGATGCAAAAGCGCTTTTACTCGAGATGACCCCATCTTCTTATTTAGGCAAGGCGGTCGAGTTGACCGAACGTCTGAAAAAGTGAGTTTGACTCCAAGCCTTGGGCGCGCACCGCAGGATTCGCAATACGGTGCCCGCCCCAAGATCTGGTTTGCTGTTTATCAATTGCTTTGGCATCTTTTATTGCCTTTTGCATTCTTTCGTCTTGCCTGGCGTACGCGCCACTCATCTGAATATTTACATCACTTCTTTGAGCGCCTGGGTTTTGCTTATGGCAAAACGACCACCCCGGATTCAGTGTGGATTCATGCGGTATCGGTTGGTGAGACTAGAGCGGCTCAACCATTAGTTCAGGCTTATTTAGAGCGTGGCGAAAAGGTTCTGCTGACGCATATGACACTCAATGGCCGTCGTACTGGCGCTGCTTTATTCGCTAAAGAAATTGCTGCGGGTCAGTTGCGCCAAGTGTATTTGCCTTATGACCTCTGCTGGTCTGTTGCTAATTTCATTCGCGCATTCAAGCCCAAGTTCGGTTTATTTATGGAGACTGAAGCTTGGCCTACTGTAGTGTTTTATTGCGCAGAAATCGGTCTGCCATTATTTCTGGTGAATGCGCGCTTATCTGAACGTAGTGCTCGTCGTGTAAACCAATTTGGCAATGCTGGTAGATCTTTATTTCAAGCTTTTGCCGGTATCTTGGCTCAAACACAATTCGATGCTGAGCGCTATCGCACTCTGGGTGTGAAAAAACTTGAGATCGTTGGTAATCTCAAGTTTGATGTACCACTTGATTCAGGCTTAGTTGAGCAGGGTAAATCTTGGAAGCAAAAGCTACATTCAGATCAGCGTCTGATGGTTTGTGCTGCTAGTACTCGTGATGGTGAGGAATCAATCATCCTTAAAGCCTGGAAAGAACTCTTACTCTCTAATTCTTTTGATATTGCCCCATTGCTCTGTCTGGTACCGCGTCATCCCGAGCGTTTCTCTGAAGTGGCAAATCAAATTCAGGATGCTGGTTTGCGCTTTCGATGTCGTTCAGAATGGACGGTGATGCCAAATATCCATTCAGATATAGACGTGATTCTCGGTGACTCGATGGGCGAGATGCCGATGTATTACAGTGCTGCTGACTTGGTGATCATGGGTGGCAGCCTACTTCCTTTTGGCGGGCAGAATCTGATTGAAGCCTGTGCCGCTGGATGTCCGGTATTGCTGGGTGAGCATACTTATAATTTCCAGCAGGCTGCATTAGATGCTATTGAGATGGGCGCTGCAAAGCGTATCAAGGGCGAGCTCATCTTGGGTGAGCCACTTGCCCTGATGGATGCTTTAAAAGAATTGCTTTTGAATGCTTCCGAACTGGCAAAGATGTCGAGCGCCGCAAGGGCTTACTCGATTGAGCATCAAGGTGCGACTAAGAAGATATTAGCCGCCCTCGAACATCAGAATTTCACGCTTAACTAATTTATTAAGTTAACTGCGTAGCCAAAACTTAGACCTGCGCCCCAAAGTTTGGGTCATCGTTACGGGCAGCATCATCAGGCTTACGCTCACCCTTTACCAAGTCTTCGCGGGTGACGCCAAGCCACATCGCCAAAGCTGCTGCCACGAACACTGAAGAGTAAATACCGAACAAGATACCAATGGTGAGTGCCAATGCAAAGTAGAAGAGGGTGGGGCCACCAAAAATCAACATTGCCAAAACCATCATTTCAGTACTGCCGTGAGTAATCACGGTACGACTGATTGTGCTTGTAATTGCATTATCAATAATTTCGCGGGTATCCATCTTGCGGTATTTGCGGAAGTTTTCACGAATACGGTCAAAGATCACCACGGACTCATTTACTGAGTAGCCCAATACAGCCAATACCGCAGCTAACACAGAGAGTGAGAACTCCCACTGGAAGAAGGCAAAGAAGCCAAGAATAATCACGATGTCATGTAAGTTCGCGATGATGCCTGCGACAGCAAATTTCCACTCAAAACGGAAGGAGAGGTAAATCACAATGCCAATAATTACAAATAGCAGTGCCAAGAGCCCGTCAATCGCGAGCTCGCGCCCAACTTGTGGGCCAACAAACTCAACACGCTGTAGTTTTGCACCAGAGCTAGCTGGTTCAAGTGCTTTCATGACCGCGGCGCTTTGATCTGCTGAGGAGATCATTTTTCCTTCAGCATCTTTTTGCAATGGCAGGCGAATCATCACATCACGTGAGCTGCCAAAGTTCTGAATCTGCGTATCGGAGTAACCTAACTTTTCTACATTCGCTCTAATCGAATCCAAAGGGGCTGTTTGTGGATAGGTAACTTCCATTACCGTACCGCCAGTGAACTCAATAGATAGATGCAGGCCGTTATGCCAAAGGAAGAAAACAGCGGCTAAGAAAGTGATCAACGAAACTGCATTGAGCGCCAATGCATGGCGCATGAAGGGAATGTCTTTTTTGATCCGGAAAAATTCCATGGCTTATTTCTCCTGTGGACGCCAAACTTGGCCGATAGCGAGTTTCTGAACTTTTTTACCTCTGCCGTACCAGAGATTAACCAGGCCACGTGAGAAAAAGACTGCTGAAAACATGGAAGTCAAAATGCCAAGGCAATGCACTACTGCAAAGCCTTTGATCGGACCGGAGCCAAATGCTAGTAATGCAAGACCCGCAATTAAGGTAGTGACGTTTGAATCCAAGATCGTTGCCCAGGCTTTATCAAAGCCAACTGCAATAGCTGTTTGCGGAGCGGCGCCATTGCGCAACTCCTCACGAATACGTTCGTTAATCAAGACGTTGGAGTCAATCGCCATACCCAGTGCTAAGGCCATCGCAGCAATACCTGGCAAGGTTAGGGTGGCTTGCAACATCGAGAGCACTGAAATCAAGAGTAACAAGTTGACTGCCAGAGCTACGACTGAGAAAGTGCCAAACAGTAAGTAGTAAGCAATCATGAAGATGGAGATGGCTCCAAAGCCAATGATGAGGGATTTGAAACCTTTCTCAATATTTTCTGCACCCAGACTTGGTCCAATCGTGCGCTCTTCAATGATTTCCATTGGGGCTGCGAGTGAGCCTGCGCGCAACAAAAGGGCTAAATCATTCGCACTCTCGGTAGTCGGTTGACCAGTAATCTGAAACTTAGAGCCAAACTCACCTTGAATCGTAGCAATGGTGAGAACCTCGCCTTTGCCTTTTTCAAACAAGATCATGCCCATCGGTTTACCGATATTCTCACGGGTTACTTCTTGCATCACGCGACCACCGGCAGCATCTAAAGAGATGTTGACAGCAGGACGTTGGTTTTGATCAAAGCCAGCGCTCGCGTCGGTAATACGATCGCCACTGAAGATGACTGATTTTTTGAATACACCTTGGCGATTTTCGCCGAAGCGGAAAACATCCATGCCCGGGGGTGGAGTCTCGCCAATCGCAATAGTTGAGACGATTGGGTCAGCCAATCGAGACTCGAGTGTTGCGGTACGGCCAATAATGTCCTTAGCGCGGGCAGTATCTTGTACTCCCGGCAGTTGAACCACGATACGCTCGGCACCTTGTTGCTGAATGACTGGCTCTTTAACGGCCAATTCATTCACGCGCTTGTTGAGTGTCACGATATTTTGTTTTACTGCGTTGTCTTGAATTTCTTTCAGGGCAGTAGGTTTAAATTCGCCGACGAGTTTTGGAGATAGCCCGGTTGGCTTAATTTGCCAGGTCAGATCGGGCTGGCTAGTCATCAAGACAGAGCGTGCCTTTTCAGCATCCTCGGTGCTACCAAAAGTCAGAGTAATGGAGTCTTGACCGCGCTCGATGCCTTGTTGGCGAATGGATTTATCGCGGAGTTGGCTGCGAATATCCGTCGCTAAAGAAGTTACCTTCTTCTGAACAGCGCCCTTCATATCGACTTGTAGCAAGAAGTAGACGCCGCCTCGTAAGTCAAGGCCAAGTGGCATGGGTAATGCATTGAGTGCATTTAACCAGCTCGGCGTGTTGGAGAGTAGATTTAATGCAACTGTGAAATTAGGTTCGTTTTGGTCGAGGTTCAACTTCTGCTGTAACAAGTCGCGAGCACGTAGTTGGATATCGGTATTGCTAAAACGAATTTTGATTGAACCTACACTGCCTGTAGATTCAAAGAAGATGCCGGTATTGCTAATGTTGTCATCAGTCAGAATCTTTTCAACTCGAGACTGAGTCGCCAAATCAACCTTGATGGTTGGTTTGGCGGATGAGACTTGAACCGCTGGAGCCTCCCCGTAGAAATTGGGTAATGAATATAGTCCTCCGATTAATAAAGCAAACAGGATGACTATGTATTTCCAGAGGGGATAGCGATTCATATTGAGATACTTTTAAACAAGCTGATTAAGCAGACTTCAGTGAGCCTTTTGGCAATACTGTTGTGATGGCACCTTTTTGCATCTGCACTTCAGTACCGGCAGAGATTTCAACAGTCACTACTTGATCTTTCAATGCAGTCACTTTGCCGATGATGCCGCCAACCGTCACGACTTCGTCGCCAACAGCAAGAGACTCAAGCATTGCTTTAGTTTCTTTCTGACGCTTCATTTGTGGGCGAATCATGATGAAGTACAGCACTGCAAACATCAAAATGAGGGGAAGGAAGCTCATCAAGCCACCAGAATCTGCACCCGCGGCTGGAGCCTGGGCAAAAGCGTTACTAATCCACATACAAAACCTCCATTAATTACCAATTGGAAACTGCTTCAGTTTTAGGCTTTTAAAGCGAAGCCGTAAACCCGCAATTCTAAACTGTATGGGGCTTTGAGGGCTGATTTACTGCCCTAGGGCTCTTAATCCTGTCCAGGCTCTACGCCCCGTTGGCGATTCCGATGAAATTCCTCGCGATAGGCACTGAAACGGTCTTTAGCCAGGGATTCTCGAACCTCTTCCATTAACTGGAGATAGTAGGAGAGGTTGTGGATGGTATTGAGCTGCGATCCGAGGATCTCATTTGCCTTCTGGAGGTGATTTAAGTAGGATCTAGTGAAGTTTTTGCAGGTATAGCAGGCGCAGGTAGGGTCAACAGGGCGATCGTCGTCCTTGTACCCTGAATTCCGCAGCTTAAGGTCGCCAAAGCGGGTAAAGAGCCAGCCATTGCGGGCATTGCGAGTCGGCATCACACAGTCAAACATATCGATGCCGAGGCTGACGCCTAGCATCAGATCTTCAGGTGTACCAACCCCCATCAAGTAGTGGGGCATGTGCTCTGGCAGTTTAGGAGCCGTGAAATTCAGAATGCGCTCAAACTCAGGCTTTGGTTCCCCAACTGAGAGACCACCAATCGCAATGCCATCAAACCCCTGCTGGCTGACTGCCTCTAAGGAAAACTCACGGAGATTTTCAAACATCCCGCCCTGAACAATGCCAAAGAGACCGTTGCCTGTCTCGAGCTCGCGAAAGCGTTTTAAGGAGCGATCACCCCAACGTAGCGACATCTCTAATGAGGCGCGTGCGGTTTTTTCTGAAGTTGCTTGCCCTTTGATTTCGTAGGGCGTGCACTCATCAAACTGCATAGCGATATCGCTATTAAGTACTGCCTGAATCTCCATCGATACTTCTGGAGACATAAACAATTTATCGCCATTGATCGGGGAGGCAAAGGTCACACCTTCTTCGGAAATTTTTCTCAGGGCGCCCAAGCTAAAGACCTGAAAGCCGCCAGAGTCAGTGAGGATGGGCTTATCCCAACCCATGAAGCGATGTAAAC
This sequence comes from beta proteobacterium CB, assembly GCA_000342265.1. Taxonomy (NCBI): domain Bacteria; kingdom Pseudomonadati; phylum Pseudomonadota; class Betaproteobacteria; species beta proteobacterium CB. The sequence goes on along the minus strand of CP004348.1, from coordinate 1,721,685 downwards.
CACCATGTTTTTTAATGACATCTAAACCAGGGCGGAGCCAAAGATGAAAGGTATTGCCTAAAATAATTTGGGCTTTGGCCTCATTTAAATCTCGAGGTGTCATTGCCTTCACCGTACCATACGTTCCCACTGGCATAAAGATCGGCGTTTGTACGCTGCCATGAGGAAGGTCAAGCTGGCCAAGACGTGCTGGGCTCGCAGAATCGCGTGCGAGGATATTAAAGTGAACAGGTTTTGTCATGAGCTTGTTTGGTTAGGGCGGCTTAAGAACATCGCATCGCCGTAACTAAAAAAACGATATTCATTTTGAATGGCATGTTGATAGGCGTTGCGGATATTGTCTACACCTGCAAAGGCGCTCACCAGCATTAATAGGGTTGATTTTGGCAGATGAAAGTTTGTAAGTAAGCAATCTACGGTTTTGAATGTGTAGCCAGGCGTAATAAATAAATTGGTTTCGCCACTGGTTTGCTGAGTCTGAGCCTGGCTTTCTAGGGCTCGCAGACTAGTTGTCCCGACTGCAATGACCCTGCTGCCTGCTTTGTGAGTGGCCTTTATTGCTTCAATCGTTTCTGCGGGAACTGAAAACCACTCGTAGTGCATTTTGTGTTTACTGAGATCTTCCTCTCGGACGGGCGTAAAAGTACCAGCACCCACATGTAGGGTAACGACAGCCTGCTTCACTCCGAGTTCATTTAGCTTCTTGAGGATAGCTTCATCAAAATGCAATCCTGCCGTAGGAGCTGCAACAGCGCCCGGGTTTTTGGCAACTACTGTTTGGTAGCGATTGGCATCTTCTTGATCTGGTTGATGCTCGATATAAGGCGGGAGCGGTAGCTCACCGAAACGCTCCAGTAAGGAGAAAACATTCTCAGGGAAGCGCACTTCATAAAATCGGCCATCATAGCCAAGCATTTCCACTGGGAAGGTCTCACCCGCTTTATTGTGCACATGAACAATACTGCCGGTCTTAGGAACCTTCGAGGCTCTAATTTGTACCCAGGCTTGTTGATCTCCGCTAATGCGCTCAATGAGGAGCTCAACATTACCCCCAGTCTCTTTTTTGCCATGTAGGCGAGCGGGAATGACTTTGGTGTCATTGAAGACCAGCAAATCCCCAGGCTTGATAAGGTTAAGAATGTCCGGGAACTTCCGATCGATCAATTGGGCGATATCACCCCCTTCGGCCTTGACCTCTAGGAGGCGGCTGTCCGTTCTATTGGCCAGGGGATGCTGGGCAATTAGTTGGGGTGGGAGGTCGTAATTGAAGTCGGAAAGTTGCATAGCATTACCATCAGGTATTGGATTTTAACGATGACGACTAAGCGACCGCCAACTGCACTCGAAAAGATGGGTTTAAACAGCCCTATGGCACTTGCTTTGCACCTGCCATCCCGCTATGAGGACGAGACTGAGCTCTTCACTATCGAGGAAGCTTTGGGCTTGGGAAGGTTCCATTCCATTCAGACCCAGGGTGTCGTGATTCGAAATCAGGTGACGTTTCGTCCTAGAAGACAGCTTTTGGTCACGATTGAAGATGACACTGCTTCGCTACAGCTCCGTTTCCTCAATTTTTATCCCAGCCAGCAAAAGCAAATGGCAGTCGGTGCCCATATCCGAGTCCGCGGTGAGGTCCGAGAGGGTTATCAAGGCCCTGAAATGGTTCACCCCATAGTTCGGGCGGTGACCCCAGATGCACCATTACCGGCAAGTTTGACCCCGGTCTACCCCGCGAGTGCGGGCATCTCACAAACGATGATTCGCAAGGCGGTCTTGCAGGCTTTGCGGGATAGCAGTCTTAAAGAGAGTTTGGCGGAATTTTTACCATCCAAACTGATGGCAGAAATTTTGCCAACAAATGATTGGCCACAGTTGCAAGATGCGATTTGCTATTTGCACCAACCACCTGCCGACGCCAATACCCAATCACTTCTAGAGCGCACACATCCTGCATGGCGCCGCGTGCAGTTTGAGGAATTGCTTGCCCAGCAGATTTCTCTAAAACGGGCTCATGCCATTCGTAGAGAAAGGCGCGCCCCTAGTTTTACGAAGGATCGGCAAGCAAGTAAGGCAAACAATGCAAATGCCAGCATTGAAGAGGGCTTGCTTAAAGTCTTGCCCTTTAAATTGACTGGCGCTCAAGCGCGCGTCTGGTCTGAGATTGGTCTGGATCTCTCTCAGACCTTCCCAATGAATCGCTTATTACAAGGTGATGTGGGTAGTGGGAAAACGGTGATTGCAGCATTGGCTGCTGCGCGTGCCATGGACCACGGCTATCAAGCCGCCATCATGGCGCCCACCGAAATTTTGGCTGAACAACACTACCTTAAGATGCAGGAGTGGTTTGAGCCGATAGGAGTAAAAATTGCTTGGCTCTCTGGCAGTTTGAAAGCAAAGGAAAAAAGGTTTTCCCAAGAGATGATTGAGAGCGGTGAAGCCCAACTCATTATTGGTACACACGCGCTTATTCAAGATAAGGTGAGCTTTGCCAAATTGGGTTTAGCAGTAATTGATGAGCAACATCGTTTTGGTGTGAGGCAGCGTTTAGAGATTCAACAGCGGGTTGGTTCCGAACTTTTTTATTGCCACCAGCTCATGATGTCAGCGACCCCTATCCCTCGCACTCTAGCGATGACCTATTACGCCGATCTAGATGTTTCCGTGATTGATGAATTGCCTCCGGGTCGCAAGCCGATTGCCACCAAAGTGGTAAAGGCGGCGCGAAGAGATGAGGTGATTAGCGGTCTGCATGATTGGCTAGCCAAGGGACTGCAAGCTTACTGGGTTTGCCCTTTGATTGAAGAGTCAGAGGTATTGCAATTGCAAACAGCGGTTGAAAGCTTTGAGCAGCTCACACAAGCATTGCCGAATTTCAAGGTCGGCTTGGTTCATGGTCGATTAAAAAGTGATGAGAAGGCAGCGGTCATGGCCGCATTTAAAGCTAATGAGATTCAATTGCTTGTAGCGACTACAGTAATTGAGGTGGGGGTAGATGTGCCTAATGCGGCATTGATGGTGATCGAGCATGCCGAACGTTTTGGTTATGCGCAAATTCATCAATTGCGTGGGCGTGTAGGGCGCGGTTCGGCGGATTCAGTTTGCATTCTCATGTATGCAGAGCCCTTATCTTTAGCCGCTAAAGAGCGCTTACAGACTTTGCGAGAAACTTCCGATGGCTTTGTGATTGCGGAGCGAGATTTATCGCTACGGGGTCCTGGTGAGTTATTGGGGGCTAAGCAATCTGGTGATGCGATGCTAAGGTTTGTGGACCTGCAGCGCGATGCGTGGCTGATCGAGTTGGCACAGATAGCAGCAGAGCGTTTGCTAGCTGAGCATGGCGACTTAGTGGAGCGGCATCTCGAACGTTGGTTAGGCTCTCGTACAGAATTTCTAAAAGCTTGATAATTACGCTATGAGCATGATTGCGAATGAAGAAAGACTATTTATCTAATGCGTGATCGTATTGTTGCTTACGCCTATTTGATTCGCTTGGATAAACCAATCGGTACGCTATTGTTGTTGTGGCCGACCTTATGGGCACTTTGGTTAGCGAGTGGCGGCTTTCCTGAGCTACATCTGCTCATCATTTTTACCTTGGGTACATTTTTAATGCGTAGTGCAGGTTGCGCTATTAATGATTACGCGGATCAAAATTTTGATCGCCATGTTTTGCGAACCAGAGACCGGCCAATTACCAGCGGCAAGATTTCTGGGAAGGAAGCATTGGGAGTGGCAGCCACTTTAGCGTTAATAGCCTACTTACTTATTCAGCCCCTCAATACCCTGACTAAAGAACTTTCTTTTTTTGCCCTTGCGGTTGCGATTCTCTATCCCTTTACTAAACGTTTTTTTGCGATTCCTCAAGCAGTCCTGGGTATTGCCTTTGGCTTTGGAATTCCGATGGCCTATGCAGCAGTGCTTGGTTTTATTCCGCTAGAAGCTTGGATTTTGTTTATAGGTAACATCTTCTGGGCGATTGCTTATGACACGGCTTACGCTATGGTTGATCGCGATGATGATTTGCGTTTGGGTTTGCGTACTTCAGCCATTACCTTTGGCCGCTTTGATGTTCTCGCAATTGCGCTGAGTTACGGCGTACTATTTCTGAGTCAGGTGTGGGTTGCTCAACTGGCAAATCTACATAATTACTTCTGGGTGGGTTGGTGCCTAGCTTTGGCTTGCGCTTTGTATCACCTGAAACTGGTAGCCACTCGCAAGCGCGAGGATTGCTTTAAAGCTTTTCGCCACAATAACTGGTTGGGGGGATGCCTATTTCTAGGAATCCTCTTGGGTTTAGCTCGCTTTTAGTTCTTACCTAGTTCATCGCCCATAGTTTTGCCGCGTTGGCTAGCTGCATCAATTGCTTTTTCAAGAGCGCCATGCCAATCGAGTTGCTTGAGCATATCCAGTGCAGCAGCAGTGGTACCACCCTTTGAAGTGACTCTTTCGCGCAGTACGCCTGCATGCTCATCAGAGTTATGGGCAAGCTGTGTGGCACCCTCTAAGGTGGCGTAAGCTAGTTTGCGAGCAGTAGCTGCATCAAGTCCTAGCTTCTCACCACTCGATTGCATGGCCTCCAAGAAAGCAAAGACATAGGCAGGACCACTTCCAGAAACAGCGGTAACGGCATCCATGAGTTTTTCTTGATTAACCCAGACGGTTTGACCTACTGCATTGCAAATAGTCTCAGCTAAGGCGCGATCGGATGTATTGACTGCGGCATCGGCGAATAAACCAGTGATACCTTTACCAATAAGGGCAGGGGTATTAGGCATCGCACGTACACACCGCTCATGATCAAGCCAGCGACTCATGTCTTTAAGGCGAATACCCGCAGCAATGCTCAGAATGAGCGGGCCTGGTGCGGTTGCATGTTTGAGTTTTGCACTTAAAGATTTGGCTACTACATTGAAATCCTGGGGCTTAATCGCCATGACCACAACATTGTTCTTTGAGAAGTCAAAAGCAATTTGATCCAAAGCGCCAATGATCTGTACGCCAAAATCTTGATGTAATTGCAGGCCTGTGCTGGCATTGGCTTCCACTACAGAAAGCTGGTTTGCCTCAAAACCGTTGGACAGCAATCCACTGATTAATGCTCGACCCATATTGCCGCCGCCAATGAAGGTGATGTGGGCGTTTTGCTTGATTTGTTGTGTGCTCATGCTTTTATCTTATCGCGCTTCCCGAAAATAGCGCTTCCTATACGAACCATGGTGCTACCCTCAGCGATTGCAGCCTCCATATCATCTGACATGCCCATAGAGAGGGTATCGAAGAAGTCATACCCAAGATCATTGCTGTGTTTTGCTTTAATCCCGACAAAGCATTCTCTGATCGCAGCAAAGGCTCGGTGCTGTTGACTCACATCATCGGTGGGCGCGGGGATGGCCATGAGTCCGCGAAGTGCAAGATGGGGTAGTTTGGCGATTGCATTGCAAAGTGCCTCCACTTCATCGAGCGCTAAACCACTTTTGGATTCTTCTTCACTGACGTTAATTTGAACGCAAACTTGTAGATCTCCTGCTTCATGGAATTCTCCGCGCTGAGTTGAAAGACGCTCGGCAATTTTGAGGCGATCAATACTGTGTACCCAGTCAAAATGTTCTGCGACATCGCGTGTCTTATTGCTTTGCAGTGGCCCAATGAAGTGCCACTCTAGCCAAGGGCGTAATTTGGCAAGCTGTTGAATTTTCTCAACGCCTTCTTGGACATAGTTCTCACCAAAGGCAGTTTGACCAGCATGCATGGCTTCCTCAACTGCTATTGCTGGAAAAGTTTTACTCACCGCAAGTAGTTGAATATCTTCCGGCTCACGTTTGGCTGCTAGCGCTGCTAACTCTAACCTTTGCTTTACCAACATGAGGTTGGTAGTTACTTGACTCATTGTTTGCTTTGGCCTTGTTGGCTGATGAGTTGATCAACAATCTCAATCCAATGCAGCACTGGAGTGTCATCTTGCTGTAAGTGGGTGATGCAGCCAATGTTTCCAGAAACAATCACTTTTGCACCAGACTCTTCGCAAGCAGTATTGAGATGAGCCAGTTTGTTATTGCGTAACCGCTCTGAGAGTTCAGGCTGGGTTACGGAATAGGTGCCTGCAGAACCGCAGCAGAGGTGGCTATCAGCACATAAGCGCACGCCAATACCAATGCTAGTTAGAAGACCTTCGACTTTCCCGCGAATTTGTTGTCCATGTTGCAGTGTGCATGGAGGGTGATACACCACGCCAGATTTGGGATCGGTGCCCACTATTGCAATGAGCTCTTCCTGAAGTGCGGGCAGTATTTCTGAAATATCTTTGGTGAGATCAGAGATTACCTTTGCCTTGGCAGCATATTGTGGATCGCTTGCAAATAGATGCCCATAGTCTTTGACCATTACGCCGCAACCAGAAGCAGTCATGACAATAGCTTCAACGCCTTGTTCAACTTGCGGCCACCAGGCATCAATATTCTGCTTGGCATTATCAAGGCCGCCAGCTTGATCATTTAGGTGGTAGCGCAATGCGCCACAGCAGGTAGCGTTTGGCGCACTGATCAATTGAATCTTGAGTGCATCTAAAACACGTGCCGTTGCTGAGTTGATATTTGGCAGCATGCCAGGTTGAACGCATCCCTCGAGTAATAGCATCTTGCGAGAGTGGCTAGCCTGGGGCCTTGCATATGGATCGGTATTGCCAGTTAAGGCTTTATTTTTAACTTCGGGAATCTTGCGCTGGATACCATTCGGCATCAGTGGGCGAACTAAGCGACCAATCGCCATTGCGGAATTAAATAATTTAGGGCTCGTTAAGCCTTCTTTGAGAGCCCAGCGGGTTAGGCGCTGACCAAAGGGGCGCTCGTGGGTGTTTTCTTCTGCCCACTTGCGACCAATATCTACCAGGTTGCCGTATTGCACGCCGCTTGGACAAGTGCTTTCGCAATTGCGGCAAGTTAGGCAGCGGTCTAAATGCATCCGCGTTTTTTCAGTTGGTACTTGCCCCTCAGCCATTTGTTTGATGAGATAGATACGACCACGTGGGCCATCGAGTTCATCACCCAAAATTTGATAAGTAGGACAAGTAGCGGTGCAGAAGCCGCAGTGCACGCATTTACCAAGAATTCTGGCAGCCTCAATACCCTCAGGGGTATTAGCGAATTGGGGGGCGAGTTGAGTTTGCATATAAAGATTTAAGGAAGGCGTGAAGTAGCAAATACGCCTGCTGGATCAAAGGCGGCTCTTAGGCGTGCTTGTACTGCCTCTAAAGCAGTTGAGTGCGCTTGTTCACTCAGAAGGGTAAATCGTTGATTGCTTGGGTCAACATTGCTTCCTTGTTTAAACCGAGTTGCATGTCCGCCATGGGCATGGGCTACAGCTTTGAGGGATGCAAAAGTTGCATCATCACTAGGTGCTTGAATCCAGCGCTGCTGACCATGCCACTCCAAAACAATGTCCCCACTCGTATTTTCAAGAGCCAATTGTCCACAGGCAGCTGGCAGGGCTAAACGATAGAGCGTGTCATTGTTCTGTAGGTTTGTGAAAACAGCTAAGCGCTGTTCGCGTAAGTCAGTCCAAAACGTCTGCGCAACTGCTGGATCTAATTCAACAGCACCAATAGCGGCATTCATTAGAGGAATAGCAGCTTTAACTGCTGCAAGCGCCCCTGCTAAACGAATATTCAGCTCACCATCTTGTCCTGATTTACCAATCCAGCAACTTGCTGATAGTGGTATTGGTTGCCCGGCCCATTCATTTAAAACCCGTAAGGCTTTTTCTTGGGGGATCTGGCAGCGCAGAGTTGTAGTCGCTGCTGGCCTTGGTAATACTTTTACAGAAGCCTCGAGTAACAGCGATAAGGTTCCCATGGATCCAGGCAATAAACGTGAAATATCATAGCCAGCAACGTTCTTCATGACCTTGCCGCCAAACGATAAGCCCTGACCTTTACCATCCAGGATGCGTGCGCCTAGAACAAAGTCACGTAAGTTACCAGCGCTAATGCGGCCTGGACCCGCTAAGCCTGCAGCAATCGCTCCACCAAAGGTAGCGGCCTCACCGAAGTGGGGAGGCTCAAATGCGAGCACCTGATTCTTCTCGGCTAGAGCTGCTTCAATTTCCTTTAACGGAGTGCCTGCACAAGCTGTAATGACGAGTTCTTCAGGTTGATACTCTAGGATGCCAGAGTAGGGACGTGTATCTAACTTGGGATAGGAATTCGGATTGCCGTACCAAGACTTCGTGCCACCGCCTTCAATCGATAAAGGCGTTTTGTCTTTGGCCGCCGCCAGAATTTGTTCGCGAAATAAATCAATATGCATATTGTTAGTTGTTGGCATTAGAAGCGCTCCAACTCTGGGTGCGGTAGGTTGCCGCCACTAATGCGCATACGACCATATTCAGCGCAGCGATTTAGTGTGGGGATAGCCTTATCGGGATTTAATAATCGCTCGGGATCAAATGCCGCCTTAACGCCCCAGAAAGATTCACGTTCACCTTCGCCGAATTGAACACACATCGAATTGATCTTTTCAATCCCCACGCCATGCTCACCGGTAATCGTCCCATCGAGCTCAACACAGGCTTCTAAAATTTCAGTACCGAATTCTTCAGCGCGGTGCCACTCTTCTTGATCGGCACCGTTAAATAAAATGAGTGGATGCATATTCCCATCACCAGCATGAAATACGTTTAAGCAAGCAAGACCATACTTCTTCTCCATACCCTGAATACGTCTAAGTAGAGTGCCAATATTTCTGCGAGGAATGGTGCCATCCATACAGTAGTAGTCGGGTGCTAAGCGTCCAGCTGCAGGGAATGCATTTTTACGACCACTCCAAAATTTCAGACGCTCTGCTTCATTCTGAGAAATCTGAATGCCACTAGCACCTGCTTGTTCGAGCACTTTAGTCATGCGCTCAATTTCTTCTGCAACCTCTTCAGGTGTGCCATCGGATTCGCAAAGGAGAATGGTCTCGGCTTCAAGGTCATAGCCCGCATGAACAAATTCTTCTACTGCACGAGTAGTGGCTTTATCCATCATTTCCAGTCCAGCAGGAATGATTCCTGCAGCGATGATGGCGGCAACTGCATCAGCACCTTTTTCAATATCATCAAAACTTGCCATGATGACGCGTGCCAATTTCGGCTTTGCAATTAACTTCACAGTAACTTCAGTGACTACCGCAAGCATGCCTTCACTGCCCATTACGATAGCCAATAAATCGAGTCCCGGAGAGTCTGGTGCAAGGCTACCAAATTCCACGATTTCACCGTTCATCAAAATGCCGCGAACTTTCAATACGTTGTGAAGTGTCAGGCCATATTTGAGGCAGTGCACACCGCCAGAATTTTCATTTACATTGCCGCCAATCGAGCAGGCAATCTGTGAAGAGGGATCTGGAGCGTAATACAGCCCAAGATGGGCAACTGCTTCAGAGATAGCTAAATTTCGAACTCCTGGCTGTACAACTGCAGTTCTGGTGAAAGGGTCAATACTGATGATCTTTTTAAGCTTGGCTAATGAGAGCACTAAACCCTGCGAAATAGGCATGGCGCCACCGGATAAGCCAGTGCCGGATCCGCGCGGAACGATAGGCACCTGCATTTCAAAGCAAATCTTCAGAATCTGGGCAACCTGCTCCTCGGTCTCCGGCAGGGCAACTGCCAAGGGCATGCGTCGATAGGCTGCCAGGCCGTCACATTCATAGGGGATCGTGTCTTCAGGTTCCCATAGCAAGGCATGCTCTGGGAGGATGGGGCGCAGGGCCGACACCAATTTGGATTGAAGGGCGGTAATAGCCGCGAGTTCGGGGGGTGGGGTCACCATATTCATAGGAATCATTTTAGCCATTTACCTATAATTAGTTTCATGGGAAATCGACTTTCAAAAATAGCCACCAGAACTGGTGATGCAGGCATGACCGGACTTGGCGATGGTAGCCGAGTAGAAAAGGACCATTTGCGCATCTGCGCCATGGGTGATGTCGATGAGTTGAACTCCGAAATCGGTGTTTTGATGACTGAATCGATCCCGGAGAGTCTTGCCGAAGAGCTCAGAGTCTTATTTTTGCAGGTGCAGCATGACCTATTTGATTTGGGTGGCGAGCTTTGTATTCCCAATTACACCTTGCTCAAACCAGAGCACGTAGCCCAGTTAGATACCTGGCTAGAAAAATACAATGCGACTTTGCCCCCTTTGACTGAATTCATTCTTCCAGGTGGTACTCGTGCAGCAGCTCAGGCTCACGTCTGTCGCACAGTCTGCAGACGTGCTGAGAGATCGATTGTGCGTTTAGGTTGGGAGGAGCCTCTGTATGACGCTCCGCGTCAATACGTCAATCGCTTATCTGATCTTTTGTTTGTACTGGCGCGTGTACTCAATCGCGCGGCAGGCGGCCAAGATGTTTTATGGAAGCATGAAAAAAAAGAGACTAAATAAATTAGTCTCTTTTGAAGTGGGTACAGCATCCCCACTTACTTTTGTTTTTTCTTTACTTCTTTGCTTTTCTGCGATTCTTTACAGCCAAAGCTAAGCGTTGCAAAACATTAACGGAGTCTTCCCAGTTAATGCAGGCATCAGTAATGCTTTTGCCGTACTCCAATTTGCTCGGATCATCTTTTCCAGGTGAGAATTTTTGTGCACCATCGTTAAGGTGACTTTCAATCATCACTCCAAAGATTTGCTTGGAGCCAGATTCAATTTGCTCGGCAATATTTTCTGCGACAACAATTTGACGCTCATGTTTTTTGCTGGAGTTTGCATGCGATAAGTCAACCATCAAACTGGCTGGAAGCTTTGCTGCTTCTAGCTCAGAGCAGGCTGCTTGAACATATTGCGCTTCATAGTTTGGTTCTTTACCACCGCGCAAAATAACGTGACAGTCTTTATTGCCTTTAGTTTCCACAATAGAAACTTGACCATTTTTGTGCACTGATAAGAAGTGGTGTGGGCGACTAGCTGCTTGAATCGCATCTGTAGCGATCTTGATATTGCCGTCAGTGCCATTCTTAAATCCGATCGGTGCAGAGAGTCCTGAAGCGAGTTCGCGGTGAACTTGGCTTTCAGTTGTGCGCGCTCCGATGGCGCCCCAAGAAATAAGGTCGGCAATATATTGTGGCGAAATAACGTCCAAGAACTCGCTACCAGCAGGCATACCAAGACGATTGATTTCCATCAATACTTGACGGGCAATTCGTAAACCCTCTTCAATGCGATAGCTCTCATCTAAGTACGGATCATTAATCAAACCCTTCCAACCAACCGTCGTGCGTGGCTTTTCAAAATAGACGCGCATCACAATTTCGAGTTCACCAGCAAAACGATCACGCTCTGCGAGCAGTCGTTGGCAGTACTCCACAGCTGCGCGGGGATCATGAATCGAGCAAGGCCCAATGATGACCAGTAGACGATCATCTTTTCCATGAATAATGTCGCGAATCTTTTTACGTGTTTTGCTAATGAGTGCTTCAGTAGGTGTTCCCGAGATTGGGAAGAAGCGAATCAAATGCTCTGGTGGCGGCAGAACAGTAATGTTATGAATGCGTTGATCATCCGTGTCTGACGTTTTATCAACGGCAGCGTACCAGTTTGCGGGATTAGTATTTTGTTGGCTCATACAACTATTTTAAGCGGTATTAAGCGGTTCCCCCGACAGTCAGGCTGTCAATACGTAAAGTTGGCTGCCCAACGCCCACTGGGACGCTCTGACCTTCTTTGCCACAAACCCCGATACCGCCATCTAATTTCAGGTCATTTCCGATCATGGAGACCTGTTTTAGGGATTCTGGACCACTGCCGATGATGGTGGCGCCTTTGACTGGGTATTGAATTTTGCCGTTTTCAACCCAATACGCTTCTGAGGCTGAAAATACGAATTTGCCGCTCGTAATGTCGACTTGGCCGCCCCCAAAGTTCACCGCATAAAGACCGCGCTTAATGCTGGCCACGATTTCCTGGGGATCATCTTTGCCGGCCAGCATATAGGTATTGGTCATGCGGGGCATTGGTAGAGAGGCAAAACTCTCGCGTCTTCCGTTGCCGGTAAGTGGCATATTCATCAGACGAGCATTCAGGCTATCTTGGATATAACCCTTCAAAATGCCATCCTCAATGAGTGTGGTGCATTGGGTGGGCGTACCTTCATCATCGATATTGAGTGAGCCGCGACGTCCGGATAGTGTTCCGTCATCTACTACGGTGACGCCTTTGGCAGCAACGCGCTGTCCAATACAACCGGCAAAAGCAGATGAGCCTTTGCGATTAAAGTCACCCTCTAGGCCGTGACCTACCGCTTCGTGCAATAACACCCCAGGCCATCCCGGCCCCATAACCACTGTCATTGGACCCGCTGGAGCAGGGCGAGAATCTAAATTAATGAGAGCGCCATCAACAGCTTCATCAACATATTGATTAATAAGTTCTGTATTGAAGTAATGGTAATCATGACGAGCGCCGCCGCCTGAAGATCCGGATTCTCGACGACCATTTTGTTCGGCAATCACATGAACCGATACCCGTACTAGCGGACGCACGTCGGCAGCCAACAAACCATCAGCTCGAACTACGAGCACTACATCAAACTCACCAGCCAGACTTGCCATGACCTGAATGATGCGGGGGTCACGTGCTTTTGCACGACGCTCAATGCCCTCAAGCAAAGCAATCTTTTCTTGGGGTGCCAGTGAATCTAGAGGATTTAAGTCAGAATAGAGCCCGTTCGAAACAGGTGTAAATATTTTGCTTGCAACAGCACGCGTACCACCTTGGGGTCCAATTACACGGGTGGATTTGGCCGCTTTGTTGAGAGCTTCTAAATTAATTTCATCAGAGTAAGCAAAAGCAGTTTTATCCCCATAGATTGCACGCACTCCAACACCTTGGTCAATACTGAAGCTGCCGGATTTCACTATACCTTCTTCAAGACTCCAGCTCTCGCTACGAGTGTGCTGAAAATAAAGATCGGCATCGTCGAGCTGATGCGTAAACATATTGCCAAAGGTGTGATGTAAATCTTGCTCGGAGAGGCCGGTTGGCTCGAGCAGAATAGACTTGGCCAGCTTGAGAAGGTCGGCCTGTTTTTTAGGCTTAGTCCAATCACTTGGAAATAGTGCTTCTGGTGCTCTCATCTTGATTTTGCTGAACTTTCTGTATTAGAGCTTGCGGTGTTTTAGTGCCGGTAGCTTAGAGCGTACCTCTTTTAATTTATCTTTGCTGAGCCTGCCCTGAATAAAGCCTTCCCCTTCAGGTAGATTGCTCAATATTTCTCCCCAAGGGTCAATTAGCATGCTCTCACCCCAAGTTCGACGTTGATTTAAGTGTAGGCCACCTTGCGCCGAAGATAGTACATAGCACTGGTTTTCAATGGCGCGTGCGCGCAAGAGAATCTCCCAATGATCTTTGCCGGTAGTGTAGGTAAACGCGGCTGGAATGATGTGGCAATCTACTTGCCCAAGGGCACGGTATAGCTCCGGAAAACGTAGGTCATAGCAAATGCTTAAGCCAAAGTGCCAGTCAATTTCATTTACTCTGATTGCAAATTGCCCTGGTTGGTTACCTGCTGAAATCGTTTCCGATTCTTCGTAACGTTCTGTTGCGGTTTGAAAGCCAAACAAATGCATTTTGTCGTAGCGAGCGATTTGCTTTCCCTTCGGATCAAACACCAGGGAAGTATTCAGAACTTTGTTGGATTCTTTTGCCTCCAAAGGAATGCTGCCGGCAACTAGATAAATGGAATTATCTTTTGCCATCGCGGTAAGGCGTTCTTGAATAGGGCCGGATCCAGCCGCCTCTCGAACATTTACCTTATCGCTATCCTTTAAGCCCATTAAACAAAAATATTCCGGCAATACCGCAAGCTGAGCGCCGCTATCTGCAGCGGCTTTAATTAAGCGTGCGGCAACCTCAAGGTTTTCGCTAAGACTAGGGGTCGATACCATTTGTATCGATGCCATATTGAGTTCAGAAGTATTTCTCGGCAAGTTCATCTGTTTAGCCTGGCATTTGGGTGGACATGTTTTGATTGACGGGTGGGCTTACGGGCGCAGAATTTGGTGAGCTAGGCTTTGTTTGCTCCTTCAAGAGATTTTTAGTGCGAATCGTTTCCAGTGTTTTTGCATCAAGCGGTTGACCCTTCTGATCTAGGGGGATCACTTCTGGATTTTCCCAAGAGCCCTGAACTAAATAATCCGTTTGCATAGTGCGATTAATTTGATTGGTGATGAGGTATTGACCCACGACTGCACCCAGGCCAATGATGGGGTTGATTACAAACGCTGCCAGTGAGCCAGCTGTGGCATCAATTGTTGGGAAGATGGTGATGCGTAAATCTTGAGTTTCTTTAGGAACATTAATCTGTCCTGCCATAGCAACGCGGGCCTGATCCAGAATCATGGTGAATTGCTTGGTTTGTGCAATTCCTTGCGCTACCTCAAAATTGCTATTAATCGAGTTGAATGGTGTGCCTTTGGTAGCTAAGTTACCTAGACTGCCTTTTAAGTCCAGGGTAGCGAATCTAAATAAACTTTGTAGGCTCAAGACGTCTAGTAATTTCGCGCCATCAGAATTAACTTCAAGTAAGCGACCCTTGGCAAGGTCAAGGCTAACGTCACCCGCAAGAGAATCATAGTTTGGTGAAAAGGGTGATCCAGACCACGAGAGTGATGCATTGAGTTTTCCCTCGCCACCTTCTACCGACTTAGAGTTACTCCAATGGGAAATGATTTGTCCTGCATCTTTGATATTCACATCCGCAGTGAATGAGCTCAATTCAGTATTTTTTGGGGTACGGCCAAGCCATTGACCCTTGATGGTCGAATTGCCTTGAGGATTATTAATCTGAATAGATTCGACCTTCATGAGATCTTGGCTAGTTCTAGATTTAATCTTCACTGCACCCAACTTTGCTTTTGTCCAGCTCAAGTCATCAATAGTTAAGTCTAAGCTAGGAATCGCGTTGGGGCTGACGGGCGTCTTCTGGGAGGATGATTTTTGTGGCGCATCTTCCTTAATTGGTAAGTCTGGAGCTGCGCGTTGATCTGGCACTTTCAGGCGCGTAAGTTTTCCGGTAATCAATCCGCTTGGATGATCGCTGCTACTGGATTGCCATTGCACTTGACCAGCAATTTGTGGCGCATTCAAGCGCAGTTGCCAGGCTGTATTTTTTTTCTGAGACTGCATACTGACGTCAGTCCATTCGCGGTCCAGAGCAATTAATTTCTTCACTTGAGCGGATACTTGGATATCGTCCTCTGGTGCGTCGGACTGCTTAGCATCACTCGCTTTATTCGTTGATTTATCCGCTCCAAAAAACTCTATCCATTGATCGAGATTGAGTTCATTGCTGGCCAGGTGGAAAGAAGTGCCTTGCTGCGGAAGTGGCGTTGGGGATCCCACTCCCAATGCATTTTTTACATCATTGGCTGAATTCAGGTTTCCCTGCAGAAAATATTGGTCTCCCAGTTTTCCAGACCAATCTGCACGTACTGAATTGCTCTTACTTGCTGGATAAGTTTTTAAGCTCAATTCACCCAACATAGGAGCACCAGCTAATTTCTTAGCGGGTGCTGGGGCAGAGCTTGCCCAATTACGTAAATCAAACTTCAAATTAGTTTGGCTGCCAGCCTTATTGAAGTTGATCAAGCCTTCATATTTAGCTGATCCACTCATTGCGGTCAAAAGTGCGGGATGAGTTCGAGACTTTACATTTCCCGAAATATAGTCTTTTATAAAGCTGGCATTGATGTCACCACCAATGCTGAAGCTAGTATTGCCTACTGTGGATGGTGCACTAGAAATCTTCAGGGCTCCACCTAAAAAGTTTGCAGTGACATTTTCAAATTCTGGATTGACCTCGGTAATGCGTACCTTGCCCTTCAGGCTCTCCAATGGGGGAGCTTGCCCCCACTGAGCTTGATTTCCAGTGAGATTAATTTTTGCATCAAAGTTAACATCGTCACTTCCAGACAATGGGATTTTCAAATCAAGACCCAAATTCACTGGACCTTTGAGGATGAGATTCTTGGCCAGCTTGGCTTGTTGGACGCCCACAGGCGATGCAAATACGTACTCAAGAATTTCAGAGCCATCCCCTTCGATCGATCCATTGATGAGTAAGGTGAGATTTTTAGCGCTGAGATTTGGGATTTGAGATTTGACGGCGGTAAGCGCTACTTTTTTATAACTTGCTTTATCGATGTCAACATTGAGAGCTGCCTGCCTAATGTCGATGTTGCCACTGACATTAGTAAAGGCTTGCCAAACTCCTTGGCTTTTTGGGAGTAAGGGTGCTGGCTTGAAGCTTGCTTTGGAGAAAGGCAGGTGCAAGCTGAGTTCCCCAGCCGTTCCGCTTGGGTAAGGGGCTTGATTTGGATCGCCCTTGATGTGTAAGGAGCCATTTTGAATCTCCCCAGACTCAAAAGCTTTGCTTAGGTACAGGCGACTATCTTTATCCATCCCAACAGGTAGATAGCGATGTGCCGTCGCTAATTTCGCCTTAACGAATTCCATATCCAGCGTCATTTGATCGGGCTGCTTGGGAGCGCCGATCAGATAGCTAAGATCAAAATTGGTGGTGATTTCAGAATTGCTTAGCTGCATTTTCTTGGCATTGATTAACCAGCCCCCCTTTTGTTTGGACCAATTGATATTGCCTTTTGCGCGGTCTAATTGAATCTCGGGGTCGGATAGAAAATCATTCATCACCAACTCGAGATTGCTGGAATCCATTGTGAAGCTGCCTTGCTTCTGATTGCTTACGAGGTTGCCAGATAAATTCGATGCTGAGGGCATTGATTTATTTACCCCGGTGAAACTAATATCGTTGAGCTTTGCGCTGATGGTGAAGTCGAACTTATTCGCAGAAAACCAATTGCCTGGAATTGGCAGAGTAGATAACGCAGACTGACTTTCAGACCAATGCATGTCAACATTCTCTAGCTCGCCATCCGCCTCAGAGATCTTAATCCACTGATGAATCTTTTTTGGCAAGGGAAGATTGAGTGCAAAAAGTGCAATATCTTCGACCTGTATTTTTGGCGATGAGAAACCAAACTCTTTGATTTCGCCACCATCTTTTGGTGGGCGCCAACGGAAAGTGATTGGGCTTAATTTATCCAGAGGTGCGGTTCTAGGGCTATCGATATTGCGCCATGACAAGGTTTTTGTTGTGATGGAATTGAGGCCGCCATCCGTCTCCTGAATGAGATTGGTTTCCAGTCTACCGAACTCAAGGGGATCCTCATTTTTGTTTAACTGAGCTCGGAAGTTATCGGCTGCTAAATATATTTGCCCGCCATTAGCCATGCCGACATCGAGTTTTAAGTTACCCTTGGAATCGAGCTTGCCACCCAAGTCATATAAGGGGAGACTCAGGTCTTTGGAAATTTGGCTAAGGTCAAGTTCAGCTAGGTCCCATGAAACACTGCCGATCCAGTCCCGCCAATTACCTGCCTGTCCGCCAAGGTGATGAACAAAGTCTGCTTGGAATCTGATGGGGTTTGGACTCCAAGGAGTTTTCGTGATTAGTTGAGCCTCATGACTCCGAATGCCATTTTCTAAATGGACACTTTGAACATCAATTGAAGTCTTTAACTTTCGACTTTGTTGATCTTCCCAGAAGATTTTGGCATTGTTAATTTGAATATTGTTTTGGGCTAACAACCAATTTTCGGCAGCAAAATCATTCTCTTTGCTATGGATGGGAATGCCGGCAACAGAAACTACGCCTTTTGAATCCCGTTTTGCGTAGAGTTCAATCTGATCCAGCGTGATCTCGTGAAAATAAGGGGTCAGGTGATAAAAAGAAAGCCAGCTGAGTTGCCCGCTGATATTTTTAACCTGTAGGGGCGGGGTCGAAGTGCTCGTGTCATTAAAGCGCAATCCTGCAATTACAAAGCTGGGACGAATTCCGGTCCAGGAAACATGCACGGTATCCATCGTGACATTGGTGCCTAAGCGTGCACTCATTAAGCCCTCTAAGGTGGGCTTGGATTTCTCGATCTGTGGCCATAAAACAAAACGCACCCCAAGATGGCCAAGCACAAAAAAGGCTGCGGTGATACCAGCAAGAATGAGGGCGCGCTTACGCCAACGGCCGCCAGATCCTAGAGGACGTTTTTGAAGCACGCTCTGCAGGCGAGTCCGGATGATGTTTCGAAGCATGTGCTCTATTATCCGTCAGCAATTGGGCGATCGCCTAGCTTCTGGGGTTTGAGTCTGGAGTCGGATTAAGATGGAGAAATGACCGATTTCCCCGCCCAAATTGAATTTCTCAAGCAGCACTCTAGCTACGCTCAACGTTGGCTTAATTCTCGCCCTGAATGGGTGGAATGGCTTCGTTTGCAGGGCGCTTGTAAGGTAGATATTGCTGGGATTAGGGATCTATTGACCCCTTGCCGGGATGCTCTAGCGAACTCAGAGCAGGATGAAGCTCAATTTATGGCAGATCTGAGGCTGGCAAGACAGCGCCTCATGCTCTGGGTCGCCTTCCGAGATCTCAATGGCATGGCCGATCTTAGCGAGGTAACGCATGCCTTGAGTCATTTTGCGCAAGAGTCAGTGGCCCTCTCAATTGCTTATATTCGTGAAGATCTGCAGCGTCGTTTTGGCTTGCCGTGGAGCAACGTCACCGATTCAGAGATGCCTTTGATGGTGGTGGGTATGGGGAAGTTGGGCGGTTTAGAGCTCAATCTTTCTTCCGATATCGACCTGATATTTTTGTACGAGCATGAAGGCGACACTCAGGGTGGCCCTAAGAGCTTGTCTTATCACGAGTGGTTTACTCGAATGGGCAAGCGTTTGATCAAACTATTAGCAGAGCATGATGCAAATGGTTTTGTGTTTAGGGTGGATATGCGGCTCAGACCCAATGGAGATTCCGGCCCCTTGGTCTGTAGTCTCGATATGCTCGAAGAATATTTATTGGTGCAGGGTAGAGAGTGGGAGCGCTATGCCTGGATTAAGGGTAGATTGATTTCACCCTTGCCTGACTCGCCTGCTTTTGCCTATTGTGAGCGCGAGCTCGATCAATTGATTCGCCCCTTTGTGTATCGCCGCCATCTCGATTACGGCGTAATTGCATCTATTCGTGAGCTGCATGCACAGATACAGCATGAGGCTGAGAAGCGCTCATCTAATCATCATGGTCGATCTAGGGATATTAAATTGGGTCGCGGCGGCATCCGTGAAATTGAGT
This sequence comes from beta proteobacterium CB, assembly GCA_000342265.1. Lineage (NCBI taxonomy): Bacteria > Pseudomonadati > Pseudomonadota > Betaproteobacteria > beta proteobacterium CB. Next base: position 1,702,513 of record CP004348.1, on the reverse strand, counting down.
TCTTAGCGCAAATGTTCCAGTTGATGCGCGGCGGAACGGATCCCCGTTTTCGAATACGCCCCACTCTAGAGGTTTTAGACTTGGTAAGGCAGCAGGGAATTTTGCCTGCTAAAGAGGTTGATGATCTCCAGACGGCGTATGTTTACTTGCGTCGTTTAGAGCATCGCATTCAGGTGTGGGAAGACCAGCAGACACACTACTTACCCGAAGATGAAGGTGCTCGCACTAGATTGGCAGCAAGTATGGCTGACGCCCCCGATCAGCCTCAAGAGCGAACTGCTTTTATGTCGGAGCTCGATCAACATCAAGCAGCGGTAGCGCAATATTTTGAAAAAGCCTTCGTGTTAGATGATGCTGCGCGCCTGGATAGCAACTCATTGCCAGTCGGATGGGAGCCTGATGGCGCTCTGTTTTCGGAATCTGCAGCTCGGTGGCTGGCTTGGTCTGATAGCTCCAAGCAAAGGCAGTTACCAGAAAAAAGCAGAATTATCTTTAATAACTTGATTCGTAAGGCTGCGGATAGCTTACAAGCAGATCAGCCTAGTGCGATTAGCGCTGATCAGACTTTGTTGCGCTTCTTTGATTTGTTGGAGGCGGTTGCTCGACGAAGTGCCTACCTCTCCATTTTGTCTGAGTACCCACAGGCGCTGTCTAACGTACTGGCTTTACTCAAAGCGTCTCAATGGGGTGCAGAATATTTAACTCGGCACCCCCATTTGCTGGATTACTTACTCAATTCACGTACTGAAAAAGCCCTAATTGAGCAGCCGGAGCAATATTGGAGAGAGGTAAAGGCTACCCTAGATATGCGTCTAGATGATGTGATGGCAGATGGTGATGGCTCAGAGCAGGCAATGGATATTTTGCGCATTACCCATCACACTGAGACCTTTATTACTTTATTGGCGGATCTAGGGATTGGTGTTGATCACGAGCTTCCTGTGGAGAAGGTGAGTGATCATTTATCTGCTTTAGCAGACTTAATGTTGCAGACTACTTTTGAGCGCGTCTGGCCTAGTGTTGCTAAGAAATTTGAGCTGCCATTAGATGCGACTGCGCCATTTGCAGTGATCTCTTATGGAAAGTTAGGCGGAAAAGAGTTGGGATATGCCTCCGACTTGGATTTGGTTTTCTTATATCAAGCTGAAGAAACCGATTTTGCTGCCCAGGAAGTTTATGCCTTACTTGCAAAGCGCATGATTAATTGGTTAACGGCTTATACATCGGCTGGTAGCCTCTTTGAAATCGATACGCGCCTTCGTCCGAATGGCTCCGCAGGATTTTTAGTGACGAATGCCAATGCCTTCAAGAAGTATCAATTGCGTGAAGGGGATAACGCCGCATGGGTTTGGGAGCATCAAGCTCTGACGCGAGCAAGGTTCTCTGCGGGTTCAAGCTTAGTCGGAGGATTTTTTGATAATGTCCGTTTTGAGGTTCTAAGTCAGAAGCGCGATGTTGCTCAACTTCGCCATGAGATTTTAGAAATGCGTCGCAAGGTTCACGCTGGACATCCAAACCCTAGCCCCGATTTTGATTTAAAGCATGATGCCGGCGGTATGGTGGATATTGAATTTATCGTGCAATTTTTAGTGCTCGCATTTTCAAATACCCACCCACAACTGATTGGTAACTTAGGAAATATTGCCTTGCTGCGCATTGCCGGAGAGGCGAAATTAATTCAAGCTTCAATAGCGCAAGAGGTGGGTGATGCATATCGTTTGCTGCGTGCGCGCCAACATCGCTTACGTTTAGATGGTGCAGAAAAGACACGCGTAGATTTGGGTCTTGAGCCTCAACTAGTGAAGGCAAGAGAGGTAGTGCTGATTTTGTGGCAAGAAATATTTCTTGCTTCCTCGAATGCTTGAAAAGGCTTAGTGCTGCTCTAGTAGTTCTCGCGCATGTCGACGCGTCGTATCAGTAATGGTTGCCCCGCCTAGCATGCGAGCCACTTCTTCAACGCGCTCAGATCTTCCTAGCGGTATAACTTGGGAAAGGGTTTTATCGCCCGCCTGAGATTTGCTGACTTTGAGGTGGTGATTGCCTTGTGCAGCCACTTGTGGCAGATGGGTCACACAAAGAATTTGATGTGATTCGCCAAGTTGACGCAATAATTTCCCAACTGTCTCTGCAACAGCCCCACCGATGCCGGCATCGACCTCATCGAATATGAGTGTGGGTGTAAATGATGCTTTACTGGTGATCACGCTGATAGCTAGACTGATGCGAGCCAGTTCACCGCCAGATGCAACCTTTGCCAGTGAGCGGGGAGTACTACCGGCATGACCTGCAACTAGAAATTCAATTTGCTCAAGGCCATGGGCACCACCTTCAGCCAAAGGCAATAAGGCTATTTCTAATTGTCCACCTGCCATCGATAAATCTTGCATCGCAGTAGTAACTTGCTTGCCAAGATCTAGTGCAGCTTTGCTACGTTTTTGTGAGAGCTGCTTTGCTTGCTTAAGATAGGCCAACTCTTCTTGCTTTACTTTTTCGCGCAGGGCTTCTATGTTTTGTGAAGCTGTTAGCGCATCTAATCGTTCGGTGGTATCGAGAAGTAGCCTTGGTAAGTCATCTGCTTCAGTGCGGTATTTTCTGGCTGTACCATGTAGGGCTTGCATGCGCTCTTCTACTTCGCTGAGACGCGCAGGATCCAAATCTAGTTTTTGCAAATAGCGATTAAGGCTATGCACTGCTTCATCAATCTGAATTTGTGCTGACTCTAAAGCTTGGCTGATACCACTCAGTGCGGAGTCATGTTCTGCTAGTGCACTCATATTGGCGCTAGCTTTAGAGACGATGGATTCCACGGAGTTATCAGCATCGCTGAGAACATCAATTGCTTCTTGGCAGCCACTGATAATTTTTGCACCGTTAGCGAGACGAGCATGTTCACTTTGAATGGATGCCCATTCACCTTCTTGTGGAGAGAGTTCGGTGAGTTCTTCTAATTGCCATTCCAAACGCTCACGCTCGCGTTCGATATCTTGCCCAGCATTTTCAGCTTGCTCTAGTTTGCGACGCGATTCATTCAGAGTTTTAAATAGTTGTGAGACTTCCGCCACAAGCTCCAAGTGATTTGCATGGCGATCCAGAAGCTCGCGTTGTGCGCCACCTTTGAGTAAAAGTTGATGCGCATGTTGACCATGAATATCCACTAACTGATCGCCTGCCTCACGGAGCTGCATTAAGGTTGCTACGCTGCCGTTAATGAAGGCACGGCTGCGACCATTTGCCTCTACGGTTCTTTTGAGGAGTAGGCTTTGCCCTTCATCCTCAAGTGGAAAGCCTTGCTCATCAAGCCATTGATTGAAGTGTTGGATTTGCTGGAGATCAATTCGGAAGAGGGCGCTAATTTCTGCGCGGTTACAGCCTTCACGAATTTGACTGCTATCTGCACGTTCCCCTAAAACCAAGCTGAGCGCATCTAAGAGGATGGATTTACCTGCGCCAGTTTCACCGGTGAGGACGGTAAAGCCCGAGGAAAGATCTAGCTCTAGCTGGTCAACAATGACAAAGTCGCGAAGCGATAGTGTTTGAAGCATACCTTAGCGTACCAAAAAATTCGACATCAGAATGTCGATGGATACTCATTCCAATGTAACTTCTCTCGCAAGGTTTTGTAGTCACTATGACTGCGAGGATGAAGTAAGGTAATGGTTTTTTTAGATTGACTTACTTCAATGATGTCACCTGATTGCAAGTTCGTTTGCGATTGCATATCAAAGTTCACAATGACTCCCCTCCCATCAACTACCTCAATGCTCACCACAATATCTTGTGGCAATACGATGGGGCGATTAGACAAAGAGTGCGGCGCAATTGGTGCCAGCAGAATTCCTGCTACGCGAGGATGCAAGATGGGTCCGCCAGCAGAAAGGGCATAAGCAGTTGAGCCGGTAGGGGTCGACACAATCAAGCCGTCAGAACGTTGGTTGTACATGAATGAGCCGTTGACGCGTACCGCGAGCTCGACCATCCCAGAAATTCCGGAGCGATTTACAACCACATCGTTTAATGCAAGCGCTTGGTTAATTTCCTTGCCGTTGCGCATGACAACTGCATCGAGCAGGGTTCTAGTGTCAGCTTCGTATTCACCGGCAATAATTTGCGGCAATACTGTTTGAACATTCTGGATTGGGATATCGGTCATATAACCCAGGCGTCCCATATTGATGCCAACGAGAGGGACTTTGCTTCCAGCCAACTGACGACCAATGCCTAGCATCGTGCCATCACCACCCAAAACTACTGCTAAGTCAATCGCGCCTGCGAACTCCTCGACTTTTTTAACGGGATAGGCAGTCAGCCCAAGATGGCTTGCGGTAGCGCTCTCGACATAGACTTCACAGCCTTGCTGGCTCAGCAGTACTGCCAGGTCATTCAGGCGCTCTTGCATGCCGTCAGCCTGATATTTGCCGACAAGCGCAACCCGGCTAAATGCCTTTTTGCTGGAATTTGGGGATGGGCTTAACATATAACGATTAAACCATACGCATAAAATCCCTTCCACTATGGATGATCGTTCCCGCGCCTTACTGAAAACCCTCATCGAGCGCTATATCGAAGAGGGGCAGCCTATTGGCTCTCGTACCCTGTCTCGGTACTCGGGGCTGGATCTTTCTGCGGCCACGATTCGTAATGTCATGGCTGATTTAGAGGAAATGGGCTTGGTCACCAGCCCCCATACGTCTGCCGGTCGCATCCCAACCCCAAGAGGCTACCGTCTTTTTGTGGATACGATGGTGACAGTGCGTCCTCTAGAAGAAATCGCTGCCCGTGAGATGGAAAAGGGGCTTCTACCGGATTCTCCGCAAAGGGTGCTGAACTCCGCCGCTCAAATTTTGTCTAATTTGACCCATTTTGCTGGGGTAGTGATGACGCCCAAGCGGGCCCAAGTATTCAAGCACATCGAATTCTTGCGCCTTGGCGAAGGCAAAATCTTGCTCATCATGGTGACGCCTGAGGGCGATGTGCAAAACCGCATTCTCCCTACTACCCAGGACTACACCCCAAGTCAGTTAGTAGAGGCGGGTAATTACATCAATACGCAGTTCGCTGGCAAGAGTTTTGCTGAGGTACGCGCGCACCTTGCCTCTGATCTGGATAACTTGCGTACTGATATCTCTGGCTTGATGGCCTTGGCTCTGCATAGCGGTGTTAGTGATTACGGCATGGGTCAAGGGGATATGTTGCTATCAGGTGAGCGACGCCTACTTAATGTCGGTGATCTCAGTACCAATTTAGATAAGCTGCGTAAGATGTTCGATATGTTGGAGCAAAAGTCGACGCTTATGCAGTTGCTAGACGTATCGAGCCATGCGGACGGCATTCAAATTTTTATTGGCGGTGAAAGTGATTTGCTGCCGTATGAAGATTTGGCGGTCATCAGCGCTCCCTACAGCGTGGATGGTCAGATTGTTGGAACTCTCGGCGTAATTGGCCCCACTCGTATGGCATATGATCGGGTGATTCCGATTGTCGACATCACCTCTAAGCTCTTATCTGGCGCATTGAGTTCCCCAACAAACCTTTAATCATCATTTTTTAGCTCTTTTTAATTAAGACGGATCCTCCTTGAATCAAAATCCCCACTTACGCCCCTCTAAGACAGCAGTGCTATTGCTAAATTTAGGCACACCTTCTGCACCAACTGCGAAAGCAGTAAGGGCTTATCTCAAAGAATTTTTATCTGATCCACGGGTTGTAGAAATTCCCCGCATTATTTGGTGGTGCATTTTGAACGGCATTATTTTGCCGATTCGTAGTGGTGCCTCTGCAAAGAAATACGCTTCCATTTGGCTGCCAAAATTAGGTTCCCCATTAATGCATTACTCACGCCTTCAAGCAAAAGAGTTGGGTGAGAAATTCGCCAATCATGGTCAAGTGGTTTTGGTGGACTTAGCCATGCGCTACGGTGAGCCTTCTACGCAGCAAGCCTTGGAGGCTTTGCAGGCACAGGGCATGGAGCGCCTCTTGTTGTTCCCGCTGTACCCGCAATATTCAGCGACAACGACTGCATCCAGTTTTGATGAAGTGTTTCGTGTTCTCGGAACTTGGCGCAACCAACCTGAGCTGCGCTTGATAAAACACTATCACGACAACCCTGCTTACATTTCCGCACTTCGCGATCAAGTGCTTGGCGCATGGGGTAAAGATGGGCGCCCAGATTTCGCCGCTGGAGATCGTCTCGTGATGTCCTTCCATGGTTTGCCTAAGCGCAATTTAATGAAGGGCGATCCCTACCATTGTGAATGCTTAAAAACAGGTCGCCTACTTGGTGAGTCATTGGGTTTAGAGCCTGGACAATATTTGGTCACTTTCCAATCTCGCTTTGGTAAAGCTGAGTGGCTAAAGCCTTACACGGCTCCAATGATTGAGGAGCTGGGTAAACAAGGTTGCAAACGAGTCGATATTTTTTGTCCAGGCTTTCCGGCGGATTGCTTAGAGACTTTAGAGGAGATCGCCATGGAGGCGCGCGAGATCTTCCTGGAGCATGGCGGCAAAGATTACCGTTATATTCCATGCCTTAATAGCAATCCTAAATGGATTGATGCGATGTACGAGATTGCTCAGCAGCATTTATCTGGCTGGAGTTTGGGTGTTGAGTCTGATGCAGTATTGCAGGAGCGTGACCGCCTAGCTGAGTTGGCTAAAGCGAGAATTGCTTAAAACCAGCGCACTTGAAATAGCTTTAATTAGCCCCATATTATTGAGAAGTAGCCATTCTGATAGAAAAGTGAACTTGTACCCATGACCCAAGAAAATCAAAATCCATCTGCTGAGCAGGAAAATATTGCTGCCGATCATCAGGCTGAGGGTGGTGCCGATGCAGCTCCTGCAGAAGCGGAAGCAAAGACGCCGGAACAAGAGATTGCCGAGTTAAATCAAAAGCTAACGGAGATGCAGGACAACTATCTCCGCGCTAAGGCCGAAGGTGAAAACATTCGTCGCCGTGCCGCTGAGGACATTTCCAAGGCGCATAAGTTTGCGATTGAAAGTTTTGCCGAGCATCTCGTGCCGGTCACAGATAGTCTGTATGCCGCTTTGAATGCTGAGGCAGTGGATGCCAAAGCCTTTAAAGAAGGTTTAGAGATCACCTTAAAACAGTTGCTCTCAGCCTTTGAAAAAGGCCGTATGACCGAGATTAATCCTGCTGTAGGCGACAAGTTTGATCCCCATCACCATCAGGCAATTGCTTCCGTTCCATCGGAACAAGAGGCAAATACGGTCGTTTCAGTGCTCCAAAGGGGTTACTCCATCGCAGATCGCATTCTGCGTCCAGCCCTAGTAACCGTGAGTGCACCCAAATAAGCCATTCAAACCCCTAAATCAGGGGTTTTTGATAAAAAAGCGGGATGAAAAGGCAGAAATCTGCCTTTTTTGCATTTTTAGCCCTTGAATTCCCCCTTTTTGACCCCATTTATTGAATATCGATTTATTCGCAGTTTTACGAAATTACACATAACTTAATTTTTGGAGCCATTATGGGAAAGATTATCGGAATTGACTTAGGAACCACAAACTCGTGCGTTTCCGTTGTTGAAAACAATGCACCTAAAGTTGTCGAGAACGCAGAAGGCGGCCGCACAACTCCTTCCATCATCGCCTACGTTGAAGATGGCGAAGTATTAGTTGGCGCACCTGCAAAACGCCAATCAGTCACCAATCCTAAAAATACCATCTACGCAGTAAAGCGTTTGATGGGTCGTAAATTTACTGATGCTGAAGTGCAAAAAGACATCGGCTTGATGCCTTACAAAATTGTTCAAGCAGACAACGGTGATGCTTGGGTTGAAGCCCGTGATAAAAAAATGGCACCACAACAAGTGTCAGCAGAAATTCTGCGCAAAATGAAAAAGACTGCCGAAGATTACCTCGGCGAAGAAGTAACTGAGGCAGTGATTACTGTTCCCGCTTATTTCAATGACAGCCAACGTCAAGCAACTAAAGACGCAGGCCGTATCGCGGGTTTAGATGTGAAGCGCATCATCAATGAGCCAACTGCAGCAGCATTGGCATTTGGTTTGGACAAGCAAGACAAAGTGGATCGTAAGATCGCTGTGTATGACTTGGGTGGCGGTACATTCGACGTATCCATCATTGAAATTGCTAACGTAGATGGTGAGAAGCAGTTTGAAGTGCTCTCTACTAACGGCGACACCTTCTTGGGTGGCGAGGACTTTGACCAGCGCATTATTGATTGGATCATTGCTGAGTTCAAAAAAGAGCAGGGCGTAGACTTGAGCAAAGACGTATTGGCATTGCAGCGCTTGAAAGATGCTGCTGAAAAAGCCAAGATCGAATTGTCATCTGCACAGCAAACTGAAATCAATTTGCCATACGTGACTGCTGATGCAGGCGGTCCTAAGCATTTGAACTTGAAGCTCACTCGCGCTAAGTTGGAGTCTTTAGTAGAAGAGTTGATCAACCGTACGGCTGGTCCTTGCTTAACTGCAATTAAAGACGCTGGCGTAAATGTGGCTGACATCGATGACGTGATTTTGGTTGGTGGTCAAACCCGTATGCCTGCAGTTCAGGACAAGGTAAAAGAGATTTTCGGTAAAGAGCCACGTAAAGACGTGAACCCAGACGAAGCAGTTGCTGTTGGTGCTGCGATTCAGGGTTCTGTATTGTCTGGCGATCGTAAAGACGTATTGCTCTTGGACGTAACTCCATTGTCATTGGGTATCGAAACCTTGGGCGGTGTAATGACCAAGATGATTCCAAAGAACACGACTATTCCTACCAAGCATTCACAGGTTTACTCCACAGCAGAAGATAACCAGCCTGCGGTAACCATTAAGTGTTTCCAAGGTGAGCGTGAGATGGCTGCTGCCAACAAATTGCTCGGTGAGTTTAATTTGGAAGGTATTGCTCCAGCACAACGCGGTATGCCGCAAATTGAAGTGACTTTTGACATCGATGCCAACGGTATTTTGCACGTCACCGCAAAAGACAAAACGACTGGCAAAGAGAACAAGATCACCATTAAGGCAAACTCTGGTTTGACTGAAGAAGAAATTCAACGGATGGTGAAAGATGCTGAAGCGAATGCTGATGAAGATAAAAAAGCATTGGAACTAGTAACAGCACGCAATACCGCTGATGCTTTAGCTCACTCAACTAAGAAAGCTTTGGAAGAGCATGGCTCCGCTTTAGAGGCTTCTGAGAAGGAAGCAATCGAAGCTGCCTTGAAAGAGTTGGATGAGGCAATCAAGGGTAGCGATAAAGCTGCGATTGAAGCTAAGACTGAAGCTTTGGGTAAAGCAAGTCAGAAGCTTGGTGAAAAAGCCATGGCTGCTGAACAGGCTAAAGCTGGTGGTGCTGCTCCTGGCGCAGCTCCTGGTGGCGCGCAAGCTGCCGCTCCGGATGCTGACGTAGTGGATGCGGATTTCAAAGAAGTAGATGACAAGAAGTAATCCCGGAGATTGAAAGTCATTTAACGTAATTTAGAAGTACTTAAATAACAAGTCGGCCTCGTGCCGACTTGTGTCATTCAGGTTGTTGAGAGGAATTTTGTGCCTAAAAGTAAACGCGATTATTACGAAGTGCTTGGTGTTGCCAAAGGTGCCAGTGATGAGGAGCTGAAAAAGGCTTATCGGAAAATGGCGATGAAGCATCACCCTGATCGCAATCCCGATAGTAAAACGGCGGAAGCGCAATTTAAAGAAGTTAAAGAGGCTTACGAAACCCTTACGGATCCAAACAAGCGTGCTGCGTATGATCAATACGGTCATGCAGGGGTAGATCAATCGAGTGGTTTCGGCGGTGGCGGCTTTGGCGGCGGTGGTTTTGCCGATGCCTTTGGCGATATCTTCGGTGATATCTTCGGCCAAGGCGGTGGACGTCAGTCAGGACCGCAAGTATATAAAGGCGCTGATTTACGTTACAACATGGAGATCACTCTCGAGCAGGCCGCTGAAGGATATACCACGCAAATTCGTGTGCCGAGCTGGAGTGATTGCAAACCATGTCATGGAACGGGTGCTGAACCCGGTAGCAAAGCTGAGAGATGCACTACTTGTGATGGTCATGGTCAGGTTCGTGTTCAGCAAGGCTTTTTCTCAATGCAGCAAACTTGCCCTAAGTGTCGCGGTACAGGTGAGTACATTCCGAAGCCATGCAAAACTTGCCATGGCAGCGGTAAACATAAAGAACAAAAAACACTCGAAATCAAAATCCCTGCGGGTATTGATGATGGTATGCGCGTGCGCTCCGTTGGTAACGGCGAGCCAGGCGTGAATGGCGGGCCATCTGGCGATCTTTATGTAGAGGTGAGAGTAAAACCCCATAAAGTGTTTGAACGTGATGGCAGTGATTTGCATGTACAAATGCCGATCTCTTTTGCTACTGCGACGATTGGTGGCGATATTGAAGTGCCAACGCTGTCAGGGCGTGTCGAGTTTCCAATTCCTGAGGGTACGCAGACTGGCAAAACATTCCGTTTGCGTAATAAGGGGATTAAAGGTTTGCGCTCCACCATGGTGGGCGATCTCTTTGTGCACGTTGCCGTTGAGACCCCCGTCAAGCTGACTGATGAGCAGAAAAAACTACTGCAAAAGTTTGATGACAGCTTGAAGTCAGGTGGCGATAAACACAACCCCCATCAAAAGGGTTGGTTTGACGGCGTCAAGAGTTTTTTTAGTTAACTAGTAGTTCAGGCTTATCCAGCAAAGCCATGTTCGGGTCCGGGGAATTTTCCGGATTTCACTTCTCGAACATAGGCTTTGACTGCCACCTCAATTGAGGCGTGACCATCCAAAAAGTTTTTGACAAACTTCGGTGGTTTTCCAGGGCTAATGCCCAGCATATCTTGTAGTACTAATACTTGGCCAGAGCAATCTGCCCCTGCGCCAATTCCAATGGTGGGGATTGAAAGTGATTCGGTAATGAGCTTGCCCAATGAAGAGGGAATTGCCTCGAGAACAATCATTTGTGCACCAGCTTGCTCGCAAGCAATGGCTTGCTCAAGCATGAGGCTTGCAGCATCTTTTGATTTGCCTTGGACCTTGTAGCCACCCAGAATATGAACGGACTGAGGCAACAAACCTAGGTGCGCACAAACTGGAACGCTGCGTTCCACTAAATACTGAATGATGTCGATTTGCCAGTCACCGCCTTCAAGCTTCACCATATCAGCACCAGCACGCATCAGCTTTGCTGCTGAATCTAATGCTTGAGCAGGATCACCATAGCTGGCAAAAGGAAGATCGGCAATGATGAACGCATGAGAGTTGGCGCGGGCTACGCATTCGGTGTGATATGCCACCTGCTCAACAGTAACTGGTGTGGTGCTCGAGTGCCCTTGGATCACATTACCTAAGGAGTCCCCGATGAGGATAGTTTCAACCCCGCAGCGATTTAACAAGGCTGACATAGTTGAATCGTATGCCGTCAGCATAGAAATTTTTTCACCCTCAGCACGCATGGAGAGGAGTTTAGAAATCGTAATTGGCTTTTCGCCTTGCAAGTAACCCATTACGTGATTTTAATGAATTAATGCGATGATTGGCTATAAACGTTTTGTTCACCGCAATTACAGTTCCGGCAAGCGAGTTTTTCAATGCGCTGATCAGCCACATTGGGTAAATAGGCCTTCAATTCACCCCAGTTGGGTAAAAAGAAATCTGGAGCAATTTCTAGTAAAGGCAGTAGGACAAAAGAGCGCTCAATGATTCGGGGGTGGGGAATGGTGAGTTCAGTATCTGTTTGGGATACGCCTTCGAATGCCAGAATGTCCAAATCAATCGTGCGGGGTGCATTAGCGTAAGGGCGCTCACGGCCAAACTCTTGCTCAACCGCTTGGCAGACATGCAATAAGCCGTAGGGACTTAATTGCGTTTCAATTTCAATTACGGCATTGATATAGTCGCCACCAGTGGCTTGAAAGGGTGCGCTTTGGTAGAAACAGCTTTTGGCCAGGATTTGGAGTTCACAGCGCTGCGCAAGGCACACGATCGCATCCGTAATGAGCTGACGTGTGTCACCGATATTGCCACCAAATCCAATAAAAGCTCGAGCCATGCTTATTCCAAACGAAAGAAAAGTACACGAAACTACCGAATCTACTTTACTGAATTTTTCTCAAGTCTGCTTAGTCTGCTGCACCTTCAGTGGGCGCGGCTGATTTGGCCTTTCTGCGGCGCCGGCGTTTTGCAGGGGCGGCGCTATTACCAGTCTCGTTTTTGACACTAGCCATCAAGGCTTCCTGCCCTGCTGGATCGCTTGCAATGAAACTGGTCCACCACTCGCCTAGTACCGGGTTTTTTTCTCCTGTGGCACAGCGCAAGAGCATAAAGTCATAACCCGCTCTAAAGCGGGGGGATTCAATGAGGCGATAAGGGTAGCGTCCGACACGCTTTTCAAAGCGGGGTTGCATAGACCAGATTTCTCGCACATCACTTTCAAAGCGGCGCTGGATCACCATGCCGTTACTTTGGCTAGCAATGGTCTCATCCATTGCATCATGGAGTGCGGGAATGTTGGAAATTCCTTTAGCGATATTCTTTTTCCAGTTACCTAGGAGGTCTGGCCAGAGCAAAGTCGCAAACAAGAAGCCAGCTGACACGCTTTTGCCCGATTGAATGCGTTGATCGGTATTGGCGAGGGCAATGCGAACAAAATCATTTGCTTCTTTAGAGTCTGCACTTTGATCCAAGATGTGATCAAGTAAAGGTAGAAGGCCGTGGTGCAGTCCTGCATCTTTCAGGCCTTGAATCGCAGCCCATGAATAACCGGACATGAGTAGCTTGAGGATTTCATCAAACAGGCGAGCCGATGGAACATCATGAATCAGCTTGCCCAATTTGGCGATAGGCGCACGTGTTGCGGTATCTAAAGTAAACCCTGTTTTAGCGGCAAAACGAATAGCGCGCAGCATTCGGATAGGATCTTCGCGATAGCGCTTAGCAGGATCACCAATCATGCGCAGAGTTTTCTTCTGCATATCAGCCATGCCGCCGTGATAGTCGAGAACAGTCTCGGTAGCGGGGTCGTAGTACATCGCATTGATACTGAAATCTCTGCGTGCGGCATCTTCATGCTGACTGCCCCAAACGTTGTCACGCAGAATGCGGCCATTCTCAGCCACATGCTCACCGGCGTTCTCTAATAAGGCTCTGAAGGTCGATACTTCAATGATTTCAGGTTGGCCTTTGCCAAAGAAAGTCACATGCACAATCTGAAAGCGACGACCAATCAGGCGAGCTTTGCGGAATAGTTTTTGTACTTGCTCTGGTGTGGCATTGGTTGCTACATCAAAATCCTTGGGACCAATGCCTAAGGCTAAATCTCGAACTGCGCCACCGACAATAAAAGCATCATAGCCAGCCTGCTGCAAGGTCTGGGTGACCTTCACGGCATTTTTAGAAAGCAAATGCGGGTCAATGCGGTGTGATTTTTTAGGAATACGTTTTGGTGCGCCAGAGGTATGGGCTGCAGTATGTCGGACCATGGGGTCACGACGCAAAATGCGTTTAATAAATTTGGTAATCATGCAAACAGTTCAAGTATGGGCCAGTGACGTTTTGAGGCTTCATCACGTAGGCGAGCGTCCGGATTGGTAGCAATAGGATTGCTGACTTTTTCCAGGAGAGGTAAATCGTTCATAGAGTCTGAATAAAAATAACTTTGTGGCAATTGATCTAATGCGAGCTTTTGAGTAGAGAGCCAATCATGTACGCGTTGAATTTTCCCTTCTCGAAAACTCGGAATACCTTTGACTTCACCCGTGAAGTTGGCAAGAGGGTTATCTCCCACAGTAGCGGGTTCAGTAGCCACTAAATGCTCGATGCCAAAACTTTCCACGATGGGTCTGGTCACAAAGCTGTTGGTTGCAGTAACAACGCAGCAAAGATCGCCGGCATCTTGGTGTCGCTTGACGAGATCAATTGCCTGTTGACGGAGTTGACCAGTAATCACCTCCTTCATAAAAGCGTCATGCCACTCTTTGAGTTGAGCGCGAGAATGCTCCGAAAGCGGCTTCAAAGCAAAGCGCAAAAACTCCTGGATATTGAGCTTGCCATCTTTGTAATCTTGATAGAAGCGTTCATTTTGCTGCGCATAGTATTTGCTATCCACTACGCCAATACGTGCCAAAAACTGGCCCCATTCGTAATCGCTATCGCAGGGGAGAAGAGTGTGATCTAAGTCGAACAGTGCTAATTGGGTCATTAATATTTATTTTGGCTGCAAGAGCTCTCTTACAAGAGGCAAAGTGACAGCACGTTTTGTTTCTAGTGAATAAGCATCCAAAGCATCAATCAAGGCCATCAGGTTAGGCATATCGCGATAAAAGCGATTTAACAACCAAGGCAATACATCTGGCGATAAAACCAAGCCACGCGCTTGCGCTGCTTGTTGTAATGCTTCTATTTTCTCATCATCGCCCAAAAGGTGAGTTTGAAAGACCAAACCCCATCCCAGGCGTGTGCGAAGGTCTTCTCTGAGCTTTAAGGCACTAGGAGCGGCATTGCCTGCCATGAAAATATGGACTGCCTTGCTACCCTGAATGGCATTCAGAATACGAAATAAGGAGGCTACTAAGCGCTCATCGAGTCGATCTACATCATCAACCGTAATGACCGACGGTGTATCGCTCGTGCATAGGGCGGAGAGGCTTTCCTCTAGGCGTACCCAAGAAATGGGCTCATTTGGGGTGAGGGGAAAGTGTTTTAGCCCCAGTTGCTGAGCGGCATCGCTAATGGCGCTGAGTAAATGGGTGCGACCAGAACCTGCTGGTCCCCACCAATAGATCCAGCGTTGATTCAGTGGATTCTCGCCTGCTTCTCTCGGGGCATGTATTTCCCAGGATTTAGCTAAAGCCAACAAGGCAGAGTGCAGTGCTAGATTTTCTCCGGCTAAAAAATTACTTAAGCTGGGTTTAGGCGTATGGCCAATGTCGAGCGCAAATTGTTTTGGGAGTGAGGAGCTATTCATTACTGCGCAAGCTTACTTTTGATACCACGGACTTTGCGTATAGCGCGACCAGCCATATTGCAGAAGCACTAAGCCTACTGCGCTCGTCGGTAATGCAAGTAAGACGCCAAAGAAACCAAATAATTTTCCAAACAGTAGCAATGCAAAGAGCACGGCAACTGGATGAAGACCAATACGCTCGCCCACTAGGCGGGGCGTAAGGAAGAAGCCTTCAATAAATTGCCCTAGTCCATACAGCACCAAAACGCCAATGATTGCGCCACCAGGCCCAAACTGTAAAAGGGCTGCAAGAATTGCCAAGGTGAAGCCTAGCGTAATACCAATATAGGGAATCACAATCATCAGTGCGGTGAAGACGCCTAATGCCGCCGCACCTTTAATACCAATCAGACTTAAGCCAACGCTATAAAAAACAGACATGATGGAAATCACGATCAGCATGCCTCGAAGATATTGCGATAGCAGACCATCCGCATGCATGGCTAAGTGATGAATGGTTTCTTGCGCACGCAGTGGCACAACTTTTCTGACTAGCTGAAAAAAGTGATCCCAATCGATCAGCAAATAAAACATCACAAACAAAATCAGGACTGCGTTTACAAAGCCAGCAATCACAGAACTGCCTGATGTCAGAACTGTCTCCAGCGTGGATGACATGAGGGCATCAGAATTGTCGTTAAAGTGATCGGTAATCTTTTGGGTGGCACTAGTTTTGAGGGTGCCCCAATCCACATTGATGTGAAATTCGCTTAACTTGGGCCCAAGCCAAGATTGGGTATTTTGGATCCAAGTTGGAAATTGAGCCTTGATGAGGGGGATTTCAGTTTTAAGAAGGGTAATAAAGAGGGTCAAAATCGAAAATACGACCGCCAAACCAATAATCATGGCAATCCCAGCTGCTGCTGCACGGGGTAGGCGATGCCTCTCAAGCCACAAGCAAACTGGGCGCAGGGCATAAGCCAGAATAAATGCGGTTAAAAAAGGGGTAAAAATTTCAGCCATCGTGCTCGAATCCTCTAGAATTCAATGATTCTACCGACCAAGTAACGTTTTTTACTAATCTTCTATCCCTGACATGAACTCATCTACCAATTCTTCCTCTAAAGGCCTTTCCTACCGTGATGCTGGTGTCGATATCGACGCTGGAGATGATTTGGTAGATCGTATTAAGCCTTTGGCTAAGAAAACCATGCGCGAAGGCGTATTGGCTGGGATTGGAGGCTTTGGCGCCCTGTTTGAGGTGCCAAAGCGCTACAAAGAGCCAGTATTGGTATCTGGTACGGATGGCGTTGGTACAAAACTCAGATTAGCTTTTGAGTGGAATCGTCACGATACGATTGGCCAAGATTTAGTAGCAATGAGCGTGAACGATATTTTGGTGCAGGGTGCTGAACCCCTCTTTTTCTTGGATTACTTTGCTTGTGGCAAGCTTACTGTAGATACTGCGGCAACTGTAGTTGGCGGGATTGCTAAAGGTTGTGAGTTATCTGGTTGTGCACTCATTGGTGGTGAAACCGCTGAGATGCCTGGTATGTATCCTCCAGG
Source organism: beta proteobacterium CB (assembly GCA_000342265.1). NCBI lineage: Bacteria > Pseudomonadati > Pseudomonadota > Betaproteobacteria > beta proteobacterium CB. The sequence continues at coordinate 1,686,031 of CP004348.1, read as the reverse complement.
CGAATACGACTTAGCTGGCTTTGCTGTTGGTGCAGTTGAAAAATCGAAAATTATTACGGGTGCCACGATTGCTCCGGGTGATGCTGTTTTAGCAATCGCTTCAAGCGGCGCCCATTCCAATGGTTATTCATTGGTTCGTAAAATCATTGAGCGTGCCGGTGCAAAGCCAAGCGATGATTTAGGTGGCCGTCCTTTGGGTGATGTTGTGATGGCTCCTACACAAATTTATGTGAAGCCACTGTTAAAGCTGATCAACGAAATGAATGTGAAGGGCATGGCTCATATTACTGGTGGCGGTTTAGTGGATAACGTGCCTCGTGTGCTTCCAGAAAATACACAAGCTGTCTTACATCGCGATAGTTGGCAAATGCCAGAGCTCTTCCGCTGGTTGCAGATGAAGGGCGGCGTTGCTGATGCAGAAATGGTGCGCGTATTTAATTGCGGTATTGGTATGGTGGTGATTGTGTCCGCTGATCAAGCAGATACTGCAATTCAATCGCTTAAGGCAGAAGGTTTACATGCGTGGACTGTTGGTGAGGTTGTAGAGCGTCCTGCTGGCGCACCGCAAACAATCGTTATTTAATACACAGCAAGCCTATTTTTTTAGGCTTTGCTGGCAGTACTCGATGGCTGCTTTTAGCTCGTCTGGATTAAAGGGGTCAAATGTTTTTCTTCCAGCGATCGCACGCAACCAAGTCAATTGCCGTTTACCAAGCTGTCGAGTAGCTGCTAGAGCTTTGTAGCGCATTTCGATTTGATCTACCTCTCCTGATAAATACTCCCAAACTTGTCGATAGCCTACTGAGCGAATAGCTGGAAGGTCAGCATGCAGGTCTGGATTTTTTCTTAGCAGTTCAACTTCTTCTAGCAATCCTCCGGCAAGCATTTCATCAAATCGTCTTTCTAGATTCTGATGCAAACGTGAACGATCACTTGGCTCTAGTGATACAAGATCAATCCACTCTGGAATGGCTGACCCTTCTCTACCATCTTCGCTCGGTGAATCAGCCAGAAGTTCCGACATCGGTTTGCCAGTAATCTCATGAACCTCTAGAGCACGTTGCACACGTTGAGAGTCATTCGGCTGTAAACGTGCGGCAGTAATGGGGTCAACTTTAGCTAGTTCGGCATGCATTGCAGGCCAGCCAATAGCTTTACCTTGCACATCTAGGCGGGCGCGAATCTCTGGATCTGCTGGGGGCAGGGAAGAGAGGCCGTATGCCCAAGCTCGCCAATACAGCATCGTGCCGCCCACAACAACAGGAATATTTCCACGATTACGAATTTCTTCACAGAGTCGCTTGGCATCCTTTGCGAAGCGCGCTGCAGAATAGGATTCAGTGGGTTCTAAGATATCAATCAGGTGGTGCTGAACAGACGCTTGCTCTGCTTTGCTTGGTTTGGCGCTACCAATATCCAGTCCGCGATATACCAAGGCAGAATCCATGCTGATTAGTTCAACGGTTTGACCAATGGATTTGGCATGCTCTGCAACAGCCATTGCGAGATGGGTTTTGCCTGCGCCTGTAGGGCCAACAATACATAGTATGGGTGGCTGATCAGATGAATGCGTAGGCTGAATGTGAAGTTCAGTTTGCATACTGCATTATAGGAATGAAATGTCTCGATCTGTATTGCTAGCCTGTTAATATCCTTGCAACTAATACATGGAGCACGATTTGATCGATACCTTATTGCAGTTAGGCGACCTACTATTGCACATTGATCGTCATTTAGACGTGGTGATTCAGCAATACGGCTACTGGGCTTATGGTTTACTCTTCGCCATCGTGTTTGCGGAAACCGGATTAGTGGTTGCTCCGTTTTTGCCGGGCGACTCATTGCTGTTTATTGCGGGAGCCTATTGCGCTACCGAGCATTTCAACTTGTGGACGCTTTGTATTGGTTTATTGATCGCCGCGATTGCTGGCAATACCGTGAATTACTTTATCGGCCGCTGGATCGGCGAAAGAATTTTCAGCAGTCAATCACGCTGGATTGATCAGGCAGCCTTGCGTAAGACACATTCTTTTTATGAGAAGCATGGTGGTAAAACAATCATCGTGGCGCGCTTTTTGCCGATCATTCGTACCTTTGCCCCTTTTGTTGCCGGCGTCTCAGCAATGAATTTTTCGCGCTTCCAGTTATTTAACGTGACTGGTGCGCTATTGTGGGTCTTTGGTTTGGTGATTGCTGGCTACTTCTTTGGCAACATTCCGATCATTCGTCAAAACCTCAATGTGATCGTGTTGATTGGTATTGGCGCTGCGGCTATTCCAATCGTACTGGCGGCTCTCTACAAAATATTTCAACGTAAAAAGAAATAAAGAGTAAGAGGAGTCAAGCGGCTATCTCTTGAGAGATAGCCCTGGTCCTAATTAATGCAGCTTGGTTTGACTCTCTAGAGTAGCGATATGTTCGCGAATGTCTGCTGCATCTTCTGCGCCAGGCATCTCGCTTAAGTAGCGATGTAGATCTGCTATTGCAGGGCGAACATACTCCAATTGCGCAAAGATCAAGCCACGATCACGAATCTCTTCGGTTGAGTCTGGCAGCAAGATCACTAGTCGCTCTTGAATTCCTAGAAGACGCTCCCAGCGCTCATCTTCTGAATAGATCATTTTGAGATTTCTCATAAAGCGCGAGAGAATTTCTCGAGAACTAGAGGCGCGCAAGAAAATATTGAGCGGCAAGCTGAGCTCGCCGCGATAGCCTTTAGCATCCAAATATGGATCGAGCATTTCTTGGAGTTGATTTTTCGAGAGGGAATCGCCATTTAAGGGATCCATGATGATTTCACCTTGCTGCAAGGAGATGCGCATCATAAAGTGATTGGGGAAGGACACTCCGCGAATATTCAAACCAATTTGTTGTCCGAGCTCCACCATCAAGATGGCCAATGAGATTGGTATGCCGCGGCGACTCTCAATGATCTGATGAAGATAAGAATTCTCAGGCGCGTAAAAGTCATTCGGGTTCGGACCAAAGCCTAGCTCGTTATAAAAGAAATGCTTGAGCAACTGCAGGCGCTGAATCGGTGGTGTATCTGAAGTAATGCGTTGCTTGAGTCTGTTGCCCCACTGATCAATCTGATCAAGCACTCCCTGGACATCGAGGTCAGGGTAGGCGTGTTGCGCAACCGCTATTGCTGCCTCGGTTAAGGGAAGGTTTTCGTCCTCAGCAACGAGGGATGTGAAATAGTCGAGTTGTTGTGTTGGCATAAAAGCTATTTTGCATGACGTAGGAATTTTTGCCAGCGGATGCCAACAAGCCCTAAAGCTGCAAAATAAACTACTGCAGCAGCAGCTAGCCAGGCAGCCAGTAATCCAACACGAATCCAGGGGGTTGATTGCAGTGCAATCCAATCATGCGCAGTAGCGGCGTAATACAAGAGGAATGCAAAAGGAATTAGGGCGAGCAAGAGTTGACCCAAATATTTGAACCATGCAGAGCTAGGTAGGGCGCCACGGCGATGCAGACCTACCCACAGTAGTGCAGCATTGAGGCAGGCACCAGCACCAACCGAGAGTGCAAGTCCAGCATGCCCAAGCCAGGGAACAAAAACCAAATTGGCTAATTGAGTTGCCACCAAGACTAGCAGGCCAATCTTGACTGGTGTGCGGATATCTTGGCGCGAGTAGAAGCCAGGAGCCAAGATCTTCACCAAAATGAGGCCGATGAGTCCAACACCATAAGCGGCTAGGGCACGCTGTGTCATCAACACATCTAAGGCATTGAATTTACCGTAGTGATACAGAACTGCTGCCAGTGGCTCGCCAAAGATAAAGAGCGCAATAGCGCAAGGTGCTGCCAGTAAAAAGGTCAACTGCAAGCCCCAGATTAAGAGTTCGCCAGCGTGCACCAAATCATTTTTTGCATTTGCTTTACTCAAGCTTGGTAGTAAGACCGTTCCAAGCGCAACTCCCAAGAGTGCTGTTGGAAACTCCATCAGGCGATCAGCATAGGAGAGCCAAGATACGCTGCCCGCTTGTAGTCGAGAGGCAATGTTGGTGTTGATGATGAGTGAAATTTGGGCAACTGAAACTGCAAACACCGCAGGCCCCATTAATTTCATGACGCGCCTTGCGTCTGGGTTGTTGATGGCAGATTTGATTGCGCCTGGCAAAAGGCCAACTCTCGGTAACAAGCCTAGGCGCGAAAGTGCTGGTACTTGGATTGCAAGCTGCAAAAATCCGCCCAAGAGTACGCCGATGCTCAGGGCGTAGATCGGCTGCTCAAGATGGGGCGCTAAAAAGATGGCGCTGCCGATGAGGGCTAAGTTGAGCAAAACAGGGGTAAATGCTGGAATAGCAAAGCGGCCAAAGGTGTTGAGAATCCCAGCCGATAGGGAAACCATTGAAATCAGCCCAATGTAGGGAAACATAATGCGGGTCATGACCACGCTTGCCTCATAGGCTGGACCACCCTCAAAGCCAGTAGCAATCGCCAGAATCAGCAGGGGCGCGCCGATGACGCCAAGGAGTACTGTGAGCAGCAAAGCCCAAAATAAGAGCGTTGCAACAGCATTTACGAGGATTTGGGACTGTTTTACATCCCCTTTGCTGGAGATTTCTCCCAAAATCGGTACAAATGCCTGGGAAAATGCCCCTTCAGCAAAGAGTCTGCGCAGTAAATTGGGGAGCCTGAAGGCCACATTAAAGGCGTCAGTCCACTCTGAAGCCCCAAAACTACGCGCAATCAGGGTTTCCCGGAGGAGCCCGGTGATCCTGGAGAGCATGGTGAGGGAGCTGACCTTGGCGGCAGCAGAAAGCAGATTCATGGGCTAATTTTCCCCTATTTATCAAGCGACTGGGCTTTTTTAGTCCTTTAATGTAAAATCTTGGGTTTTGGTGAGTCAGCTTACAAATTTGGCGAACCCACGCAGATTTTCAGTTAATCGTATTTTGTAATTTTTATATAGCAAGGTTTAAAGATGGCCAATACCGCACAAGCGCGTAAACGCGCACGGCAGGCAGTAAAACAGAATGAACACAACTCCAGTTTGCGTTCTAAGCTCCGCACTTCCATTAAGGCAGTTCGTAAAGCAATTGAAACTGGCGACAAAGCTGCTGCAGCCAAAGTGTTCGCAGCAACTCAATCAACAATCGACAAGATTGCTGACAAAAAGATTGCTCACAAAAATACTGCATCACGTCAGAAGTCACGTTTGTCTGCAGCTATCAAGGCAATGGCAGCGTAAGACTTTTATAGTTTTAGGCAGGCTCGAGAGTAATCCGAGCCTAAGCCCGCTCCTTATCAGGGCGGGTTTTTGTTTTTAGGACTGGGATGGCGGATTCGGCTCGAATTCGCAAGCTTCTTCAATTGGCAGGCTGTTGTCTTTGGCAAAGTTCATGACAAAGTCGAGTGCCCTTGGATCAAGATCTCTTAGTCTGGTATCAATAACAACGCATTTCACTTTTGCAATAACCACTGGTCTGACATAAGGCGAGTAAGTGAAGCGGGGGTCGCCAGCATCGCCTGGTGGGCGAAAGGTGGCCATGACTCCGCAAAGGCGTTCGGCCCAGTCACTGGGGCGAAAAGGTTTGCCAGAGGTTGTAATGCCTTGAATGAAAAGCTTTTTGTGGTTCAAGTTGGCGTAAGAATTGTTGTAAGGATAAGTATTAATGAGCCCTCTAGCTTAACAGTCTGAGATGGCCTTAAGATGACTTTAGGAACTATTTTCGTGCAGTCTGATGCCTCATACAAAAAATGCAAGCTAAAACTTTAGTAGAAAGCTCAACAATGACATCTTTGGCAAAGCCTCAAGTGCCTGGCCAGGTTAAGCATTACTTGCAGTTTGCTGACCTGACACGCGAAGAGTATGACTATCTCCTGAAACGCTCTGCTTGGCTCAAGACCAAATTCAAGAGTTATGAGACTTGGCACCCTTTGCACGATCGCACTTTGGCCATGATCTTCGAGAAGCATTCGACTCGCACTCGCCTTTCCTTTGAGGCGGGCATACACCAGCTTGGCGGTCATGCCGTATACCTCAACACTAGAGATACCCAGTTGGGTCGTGGCGAGCCTGTAGAGGACGCTGCACAGGTTATTTCTAGAATGACTGACATCATCATGATCCGCACCTTTGGCCAAGAGATTATTGAGCGCTTTGCCGCTAATTCTCGTGTGCCAGTGATCAATGGTTTGACCAATGAATACCATCCTTGCCAAGTATTGGCGGATATCTTCACTTTCGTAGAGGCGCGCGGTCCGATCCAGGGCAAAACTGTTGCTTGGGTGGGTGATGCCAACAATATGGCCTACACCTGGATACAGGCTGCTGAGTGCTTGGATTTCCAAATTCGTTTTTCTGCGCCTGGCGGCTATCAATTAGATAGTGCCATGTTGACTGAGAAAGCGTTGAAACATTTAACGGTCTGCGCTGATCCAAAGGATGCTTGCAAGGGTGCTGACTTGGTTACTACTGATGTGTGGACCAGCATGGGTTATGAGGATGAGAATACTTCCCGTATGACTGCCTTTAAGGACTGGATGGTGGATGAAGAGTTGATGTCTTTGGCCAAGCCAGATGCCCTGTTCATGCATTGTTTGCCAGCGCATCGCGGTGAAGAGGTTTCTGCAGAAGTGATCGATGGCCCTCAAAGTATTGTTTGGGAAGAGGCTGAAAATCGTCTGCATGTTCAAAAGGCCTTGATGGAGTATTTACTCTGCGGCCGTTTGGATTGATTTCTGAAGTAATTTGTCTTTGTGGGTTCTTAGTTAATTTTTTGATTGAATAGAAATCATGTCTGATATTAAAAAAGTAGTTCTAGCGTATTCCGGTGGTCTTGACACTAGTGTGATCTTGAAATGGCTTCAAGATACCTATCAATGTGAGATCGTCACCTTCACCGCTGACTTAGGCCAGGGCGAAGAGCTTGAGCCAGCCCGTGCTAAAGCGCTGCAGTTTGGCATCAAGCCAGAAAATATTTTTATCGATGATTTGCGTGAAGAGTTTGTACGTGACTTTGTATTCCCGATGTTCCGCGCTAATACGATTTACGAAGGTGAGTACCTTTTAGGCACTTCTATTGCGCGTCCATTAATTGCTAAGCGCCAAATTGAAATTGCTCGCCAGACTGGAGCTGACTCTGTATCGCATGGCGCTACCGGTAAAGGTAATGACCAAGTACGTTTTGAATTGGGCTATTACGCACTCGAGCCAGGAATCAAGGTAATTGCTCCTTGGCGTGAGTGGGATTTGCTGTCTCGCGAAAAATTAATGGCCTATGCAGAAAAGCACGGCATTCCAGTCGAGATGAAGCATAAGCAAGGTGGCTCACCTTATTCTATGGACGCCAACTTATTGCATATCAGTTACGAAGGTCGTCATCTCGAGAATCCGAATGCTGAAGCAGAAGAGTCAATGTGGCGTTGGACAGTATCTCCTGAGAAGGCTCCAGATGCCCCAGAAATTATTGAAATTGAATTCCGCGCTGGTGATCCAGTAGCAATCAATGGCAAGACATACAAGCCCCATGAATTGTTAGCTGAGCTCAATCGCATCGGCGGCATGCATGGTATTGGTCGTCTCGATTTAGTCGAGAATCGCTTTGTCGGTATGAAGAGCCGTGGCTGCTATGAAACACCTGGCGGCACTATTTTGCTGAAAGCGCACCGCGGTATCGAAAGCATTACTTTGGATCGCGAAGTGGCTCACCTGAAGGATGACTTAATGCCGCGTTACGCTAGCTTGATCTACAACGGTTTATGGTGGGCGCCAGAGCGTCTGGCCCTACAAACCTTGATCGATCATACGCAGCAGATGGTGAATGGCGTTGTACGTTTGAAGCTTTACAAAGGATCTGTCTCTGTGATCTCACGTGATTCTGCAAATACCCTGTTTGATCAAACGATTGCTACTTTCGATGATGATGGTGGTGCCTACAACCAAGCTGATGCGGGCGGATTTATTAAGCTCAATGCTTTGCGTATGCGGATTGCTGAAACTGCAAGACGTAAGCGTGCTAAATAATTAAGATAAACAACAAGCTAGTAATTCAGATTAGAAAGAATAAAGATGCAATTTGATCAAGTTTCTGTAGGTAAAAAAGCCAATGTATTTTTCGATGGTAAGTGCGTATCCCATACTGTGACGCTGCCAAATGGTGTTCGTAAATCTGTTGGCGTAGTCTTACCAAGCACCTTGCGTTTTGACCTGAGCACCAAAGAGATCATGGAAGTGGTCGACGGAAATGCATTTGTTAGCATTAACGGCGCCCCAGAAGTTGAGTTCAAAGCCGGTCAAAGCTGGGAAGTGGAAAAGGGTGGTTACTTCATCATCCGTGCTGAGTCCCCCGTGCACTATGTTTGCCACTTTGAATAAGTGAGTTGATAAGCAAGACGATTGTTACTTGTGCCCTCAAAGAAAACGCAGACCTCGGTCTGCGTTTTTTATTTCTTAGGCAGTCCTTGGATGACCATGCCGGGCACGATGGCTCTCTCTGAGAACCATTGTTTATTCATCTCCAATGCATAGCGTACCGCTGCTTTGGGGCAGTGATTATTGGTAGTGTCGGCTTGCATTTCTTCAATATTCACAATCTTGCCGTCATCGGCAATGAAAGCAATCGACAAGGGTATCCTGGTGTTATTCATCCAGAAGCAGTGCCCCGCTTTTTGCTCAAAGATAAAGAGCATGCCGGAATTGGTGGGCATGCTGGTGCGATTCATGAGTCCGATTTCGCGCGCCTTGGGTGTATCGGCCAACTCTGCCTGAATACGATAGATGCCGGCCTTGAGTTCAATTGTAGGTAGGCCAATATTCTGCTGCGCAAACACAGCAGTTGAGAGGACACCAGCGATCGCTGCCATTGAGAAGATCAATTTTTTGATATTGGGTAAACGCATGGTGTTTTGATTGGTGGGTATGGATGAAGAGTAATTCTAAGGCAGGGCTAGTAAAGCCAGGAAATACAGGCGAAAAAAAACCCAGGAACAAGTCCTGGGTTTTTAATAATGATCTAAAGCAGATTAAGCTGCTTGGATATTAGTAGCTTGTTTGCCTTTAGGGCCTTGGGTAATATCAAACGTTACCTTTTGGTTTTCCTTGAGGGTTTTGAACCCAGGCATTGTGATTGCGCTGAAATGCGCAAACAACTCTTCTTCACCATCATCAGGTTTGATAAAACCAAAACCTTTTGCATCATTGAACCACTTAACAATTCCGGTCGCCATGCGAACTCCATTACATAAACTTAAAACAACCGTGATGAGGGTGAATACTTTTTAATCAGTCTCGCTCTACAACACGCCTAAATAGGACTTCAAATAAAGCCTACCCCCTGATTGTTTGCCCTTTATGGTGGGGTGTCAAGGGGGTGGGTAAAGATAGTTGCTGCTAAAGCCCCCTTTTTTTATTGAAAAATGCCCCAATATGGGGTTAAGAGGCCTTTCTTGATGGTTTTTTGCAACAAAGCCCTCAAATCCAAATTTTTATATCTGTGTTTAGAATGTTTCCCATGAGTCGTACAACGAAAAACCCCACAGTTGCTAATCCCAACAACCCCCACATTGAGGACACCATTCTTCTCGAAAAGCAGGCCGAGAAACTAAAGGCGCCTTCGATGTATAAAGTTTTACTATTGAATGACGATTACACGCCGATGGAATTTGTAGTGATGGTCATTCAGGAGTATTTTAATAAAGATCATGAGACGGCTACTCGGATCATGTTGCAGGTTCATTTAGTTGGCAAAGGCATTTGCGGAGTATTTACACGTGATGTTGCGGCAACAAAAGTGCATCAAGTTATCGAGCTATCCCGCGAAGCGGGTCACCCACTACAGTGCACTATGGAGGAAGCATGATTGCCCAGGAACTAGAAGTCAGTTTGCACATGGCGTTTGTTGATGCAAGAGCTTCAAGACATGAATTTATTACGGTAGAGCATTTGCTTGCCGCTTTGTTGGACAACGCAACCGCAGTCGAGGTTCTAAAAGCCTGCGCTGTCAATATTGCTGAGCTGCGTGCACAACTTAAAAACTTTATCAACGACAACACACCCGTTGTCCCCGGCAACGATGAAGTTGATACGCAGCCAACCTTAGGTTTTCAGCGTGTTATTCAGCGTGCCATCATGCATGTGCAATCCACTTCAAATGGTAAGAAAGAGGTTACTGGTGCGAATGTACTTGTGGCCATCTTTGGTGAAAAAGATTCGCATGCGGTCTATTTCTTGCAACAGCAAGGTGTGACACGCTTAGATGTAGTGAACTTTATTAGTCACGGTGTGCGTAAAGATCAAACTGAGAGCGTGAAGCCTGCTGAGGCTACTCAAGAGACCGAAGATGCCTCTTCTGGTGGTAAAGAAAGTCCATTGGATCAATACACCCAGAACCTGAATGTTCTGGCTAAGCAGGGCAAGATTGATCCACTCATCGGTCGCGATAGCGAAGTTGAGCGCGTGATTCAGGTGCTGTGCCGTCGTCGTAAAAATAATCCACTATTAGTCGGTGAGGCTGGTGTGGGTAAGACAGCAATTGCTGAAGGCCTAGCTTGGAGAATTGTCAAAGGCGATGTGCCTGAGATCTTGGCTGATGCCACAGTGTATTCATTGGACATGGGTGCGTTATTGGCTGGCACGAAGTATCGTGGCGATTTTGAGCAACGCTTGAAGAGTGTGCTGAAGTCTTTAAAAGACAGTGCCCATGGTGTTTTGTTCATTGATGAGATTCACACCTTAATTGGTGCGGGTGCTGCATCGGGGGGCACATTGGATGCAAGTAACTTATTAAAGCCTGCGCTATCAAATGGCCAACTGAAATGTATCGGTGCAACTACCTTTACTGAGTACCGTGGCATTTTTGAAAAAGATGCTGCATTGTCACGTCGATTCCAGAAGGTGGATGTAGTTGAGCCAACTGTTGATCAGACTGTGCAAATCTTGCGTGGCCTAAAGTCCCGCTTCGAAGAGCATCACGGCGTCAAATATGCTTCAGCTGCTTTAGTAGCTGCTGCTGAACTATCTTCACGCTATATCAACGATCGCCATTTGCCAGACAAGGCAATCGATGTGATTGATGAGGCAGGTGCAGCGCAACGTATCTTGCCGAAGTCTAAGCAGAAGAAAACCATCGGTCGTCCAGAGATTGAAGAGATCGTTGCGAAGATCGCTCGTATACCGCCTCAGTCTGTCACCGTGGATGACCGCAGTAAGCTGCAAACGCTAGATCGCGATATTAAGAGTGTGGTGTTTGGTCAGGATCCTGCAATTGAGGCCTTGGCCAGCGCTATTAAGATGACTCGTGCTGGGCTTGGTAAGGTCGACAGACCTATTGGCTCGTTTCTATTCTCTGGCCCAACGGGTGTAGGTAAGACTGAGGTTGCTAAGCAGCTTGCATACATCCTAGGTATTGAGCTCCTGCGCTTTGATATGTCCGAATATATGGAGCGTCATGCCGTCAGTCGCTTAATCGGTGCGCCTCCAGGATACGTAGGATTTGATCAGGGCGGTCTATTGACTGAGGCTGTTAACAAGAAGCCGCATTGCGTTCTCTTGCTAGACGAAATTGAAAAGGCGCATCCAGATATTTTCAATATCCTCTTGCAGGTCATGGATCACGGCACCCTCACGGATAACAATGGTCGAAAGACTGACTTCCGCAATGTCATCATCATCATGACAACGAATGCTGGTGCTGAAGCGATGCAGAAGTCGACTATCGGATTTACCAATGCGCGTGAGTCCGGCGATGAAATGGCCGATATTAAGAAGTTCTTTACACCAGAGTTCCGTAACCGTTTAGATGCGATTGTTTCTTTCAAGGCGCTTGACGAGACCATCATCATGCGCGTAGTGGATAAGTTCTTGATGCAGTTAGAAGAGCAGCTTCATGAGAAGAAGGTAGATGCCACATTTAGCTCAGCATTACGCGCGCATTTGGCGAAACACGGCTTTGACCCACTTATGGGTGCAAGACCAATGCAACGCATCATTCAAGACACGGTACGCAAAGCCTTGGCTGATGAACTGCTATTTGGTAAGTTAGCGCAGGGTGGTCATGTGGATGTCGACATTGATGCTGATGGCAAAGTTCAACTTCAGTTCGATGCCCCAGTAGTTCCGGGTAAGCGGCCTAAGGCTGATGTAGCTCCTGCCGAGGAGATTTAAGGAAAATAAAAACCACCTTCGGGTGGTTTTTGCATTTCATAATGACCTTAGATAATTAATGTTACCCACACAATGTGTGACTTAAGTCTTATTCAGGCACCCAGAAGGTCTTTAGCAATGAGTTGTATCTATTGCTGCGCTTAGAGAGTATCTTGAGGGCAACCCACAACTGATAACTGTTACAGCACTGGGCTTTTCAACCTCACGTAACAGTCGTCCTCTCTAGCGAATTAGAGTAGGTCTCACCCCTCTCAGAAAATTCTTTTATGTTTAAAAAACTTGCATTGGCAAGTTTGATTATGCTCGTATCTAACAAGCCTTATGCCCAAATTACAGTTGACACTACTGGCGGCACTACTGGTGGTGCTGTAACGAGTAGTCCACTTAGCAATTCCGTTTCAACAACTGGAGCCTCTTCATCAACATCTCAGGGTGGCACTGGTGGTTCGGTGGGTAGCATCACAACAGGTGCTTCAAGCTCGCAGGGGAACACCTCAGGCAATACAACAGTTACATCAACGTATGCCGCGCCTAAGATTCCTGTCGCCACGGCATTTTCCCCGGCAAATCATCCTACTGCTCCATGTATGGGCTCTACATCCATTGGCGGCACTGCAGTGCTCTTTGGTTTTAGCGCTGGCTCATCCTGGGAGGCGACGGAATGCATGACCTTTGAGGCAGCAAGATCATTTGATCAGGCTGGTATGTATGAAGATGCTCTAGCAATTAAATGCACTAGTAAGTATTCTGCGGCAGCACCTAGTTGCATTAGGTTACGTCAGCAGTATGAGAAGGAGTTGCAAGGAACTCAATCTGCTCAATATGAAAAACCACAGCAACTTGTGTCAGTTAACCTATTGGGTGTCTATTCTGAAACTGTCGATCCAGTCACGGGATATAAAACAATCATTGATACTCGAGGAACGCTTGTGCGCCCCATTGTCACGAGATGATCAGGCTCTACCCGTGCTACCAAACCCACCAGCGCCACGACTGCTCTCAGTGAACTCTTCAACTACCTTGAGCTCCACTTGCTGAACGGGCATTACAACTAATTGAGCTAAGCGCTCCATTGGCTCAAGCTTAAATGCAGTAGAGCCTCGGTTCCAGGTGCTGACCATCAGTTGACCTTGGTAATCTGAGTCAATCAATCCGACTAAATTTCCGAGAACAATTCCATGCTTATGGCCCAGGCCGGAGCGTGGCAGGATGAATGCAGCATAGCGTGGGTCTTCTACATAAATCGCCAAACCTGTTGGGACGAGCACTGTTTGCCCTGGGGCGATTTCAATAGCCTCATCAATACAGGCGCGCAGATCTAAACCGGCACTACCAGGTGTTCCATATGCAGGCAATTGGTCGCGCATACGCTCATCGAGAATTTTGACTTGAAGTTGTTGCATGGAATTTCCTAAAGCGAGTTTAAATTTTCTTGGCGACTAGCTGAATGAGCTGGCGTGCAAGCTGAAGTTTTTCAGCTTTTGCAATTTTCTTGCTACCGCTCTCATCAATGATGAGTAATTGGTTGAGATCACTACCAAAGGTATCTGGGCCAATATTACCGACGACCATTGGAATACCTTTGCGTTTGCGCTTCTCTTCGGCATGCTTTTGGAGATCAGTGGATTCAGCTGCAAAGCCAACGCAATAGGGGTGTGACTTGCCACCTTTGGTTTTCACTGTTTTCGCCACATCAGCAAGGATGTCTGGGTTGGCTACGAATTCTAGGGCTGGAGCCTGCTTTCCTTGGCGCTTAATCTTTTCTTTGGCTGGCTTGGCAATACCCCAGTCTGCCACCGCAGCAACTGCAAAGAAAATATCGCAATCAGTTGATTGCATCGTAGCTGCGTGCATTTCTTTAGCGCTCATAACATTGGTGCGGACGATTTTTCCAGTTGCCTGTAGTGGGGTGGCCAGATCGCAAGGGCCTGCAATGAGTTGAACCTCTGCGCCAGCTTCAACCGCTGCACGTGCGATCGCAAAACCCATCTTTCCGGAGCTACGATTGCTTATGCCACGGACAGGATCAATGGCTTCAAAGGTAGGACCTGCAGTAATGAGTACCCGTTTGCCTGCCAATGGCTTCTTCTGGAAGAAGGCGATCAGTTGCTCAGTAATCTCAGTCGGCTCGAGCATACGCCCAAAGCCAACTTCGCCACATGCCTGAAAGCCGCTTGCTGGGCCAAGTAATGTGACTTTGTCTGCAATGAGTCGCTCAGCGCTTCTTTGAGTTGCTGCGTGCTCCCACATCTGCTTGTTCATAGCGGGTGCAAGTAATAAAGGACAGTCTCTTGCCAGGCAAAGAGTGGAGAGTAAGTCATCTGCCAAGCCCAGAGAAAGTTTGGCCATCAGATCCGCGCTTGCTGGCGCAATCAAAATTGCATCTGCCGCTCTGGAAAGTTCAATATGAGCCATATTGTTAGCAATACTGCTATCCCATTGGCTGGTGTAAACCGGATTACCTGTGAGTGCTTGCATTGTGACGGGTGTTACGAATTGCTGAGCAGCTTCCGTCATCACCACTTGAACGCTGGCACCTTCTTGCATTAACTGTCGCGCTAGCTCAGCGGACTTATAGGCCGCAATGCCACCAGAAATGCCAAGAACGATTTTCTTATTTAAAAGTGATTGCATGGCGCCAGCTTAAAGGGATTGGGAGGTTTTGCCAAATGACTTGCGTAACTCGCCCCAAATGATGAGGGCGGCGCCGATACAAATAGCGCTATCAGCGATATTGAAAGCTGGCCAATGCCAGTTGGCGTAATGTAGGTCAATGAAGTCCACTACAGCGCCATACATGATGCGATCAAGGACATTACCTAGTGCGCCCCCCAGAATGAGGCTGAGGGCCCAGCAGAGCATTTTGTCACCAAGGCTCTTACGCAATAGCCAAACGATATAAGCCGAAGCCGCTAAGCCAAGGACTGTAAAGAACCAGCGCTGCCAACCCGAGCTCTGCGCTAAAAATGAAAAAGCTGCTCCTGGGTTGAAAAGCAACAACCAGTTCATAAATGGCAAAACAGGTTCGGGCACACCTAATTGCAGATTGCTCAAGGCAGACCATTTACTCAGTTGGTCTAGCAATAGCGTAACAACAGCAATCGTTAGATAACGCAGAAGGGATGGGCTTGTGCTCATATCAATCTATAGACCAGCTTATGCAAACAAGCGTGCTTCGCCGTTTCCAAAAAGATTGCTAATGCAACGACCGCACAACTCTGGATGTTCAGCATTAGCACCGACATCTTGAGTGTGATGCCAGCAACGACCACACTTCTTATATTGGCTACCACGCACCAGCACTTCAAGACCTACGTTACTCAGCTCCAAGTTGGCGCTGGAGGTAATGGTTACAAAGCGCAAGTCATCCTCAAGAGAATGCAAGATTGCAAAATCGATATCACCCACTTTGATAGTGAGTTCCGCTTGTAGAGATGAGCCTACATTGCCAGCTTCACGTTCGATCTCAATGGCCTTAGTGACCTCGGAACGAATTTCTCGAATACGGTTCCACTTGGCTAGGAGTTCAGTAGCTTGGGCGATTTCTGGGAAAGCGCCGAACTCTTCCATGAAGATCGACTCTTTAGCTTTATCATCCGCACCATGCGGGAATGACAACCAGGCTTCCTCAGCGGTAAAGGAGAGGAAGGGGGCAAGCCACTTGAGTAAGTTGCGAGTGATGTGAAAGAGAGCGTTCTGCGCTGCACGACGCTCTTTCGAATCTGGTGCGCTGGTATAGAGGCGGTCTTTCAGAATATCCAAGTAGAAGCCACCTAAATCTTCTGAGCAGAAAGTCAGCATGCGCGCTACAGCTGGCTGGAACTCATAAGCTTTGTAGTGTGCTTGCACATCTTGCTGTAATTGATTGGCGAGTGCAACGGCGTAACGATCAATCTCTAGCCATTCGCTTGCAGGCATCGCATGCTTGCTCGGATCAAAGTCAGATAGGTTAGCCAATAAGAAACGCAATGTATTACGAATACGGCGATAGCTTTCAACTACCCGTTTCAGAATCTCATCAGAGATCGTCATTTCACCGGAATAGTCAGTAGAGGCCACCCATAAGCGAATAATTTCTGCGCCCAACTTATCGGCAACTTGCTGCGGAGCAATTACATTACCAACAGACTTGCTCATCTTGCGGCCTTGGCCATCAACGGTAAAGCCGTGCGTTAACAGTGCCTTATAAGGTGGCTTGCCATCGAGCATAGCGCCCGTTAGTAAGGATGAGTGGAACCAGCCGCGATGTTGGTCGGAACCTTCAAGATACAAGTCAGCTAAACGGCCATCTGCATTCTCAGCCTCTGGGCGATAGAGTTCATTGCGGTGTGAGCCACGAATGACGTGCCAATGCGTAGTGCCAGAATCAAACCAGACATCCAATGTGTCGCGATTCTTTTCGTATTGAGCCGCTTCTTCGCCGAGTAGTTCGGCTACTTCAAGTTTTTGCCAAGCCTCAATACCTTCTTTTTCAATACGCTTCGCAATTTCTTCAAGCAATTCCACTGTACGTGGATGTGGTTCACCACTTTCCTTATGAACAAAGAAAGCCATCGGTACGCCCCATTGGCGTTGACGTGACAAAGTCCAGTCAGGACGGTTGGCAATCATGCTGTTGAGGCGCTGCTTACCCCAGGCTGGGAAGAACTCGGTGTTCTCGATGCCTGCTAGTGCAGTAGCGCGCAAACTTGCACTGCCATCAGATGGTTTCTTATCCATACTTGCAAACCACTGTGAGGTCGCACGATAAATAATCGGCGACTTGTGGCGCCAGCAGTGCATGTAAGAGTGCGTATAGGTTTTATCTCTCAGTAAGCTGCCTGCTTCGCGCATTGCTTCCACAATCTTTGGATTGGCTTTCCAAATATATTCATTAGCAAAGAGCGGTAACCAAGATGCATAGACCCCATTACCCATAACTGGGTTCAAGATATCTTTGTCTGCCAGTTTGTTTGCTTTGCAAGACTTGAAGTCTTCCTCGCCGTAGGCTGGTGCGGAGTGCACTACACCAGTACCAGTATCGAGCGTGACGTATTCAGCTGGGTAGGTTGGTGAAAGACGCTTGTAGCCATCATGCAATGGAGCAAGCGGATGCCAGAAAGAGATATTGGCTAACTGACTGCCCAGGCAAGTAGCAATTACTTTGCCTTCAAGACCAAAATCTTCCAGACAAGTCTCTACTCGATCTTTTGCCAAGATGAGTAACTTATCGCCGGTATCCACCAAAGCGTAAGTGAGTTCTGGGTGAACATTCAGCGCTTGGTTTGATGGAATGGTCCAAGGAGTTGTAGTCCAAATCACAATCATTCCAGGTTTAGCTGGAATCTCGGGCAGACCAAAAGCTTTTGCAAGTTGTGGGCGCTGGGCATCGTCAAAAGCAAAGCCAACATCTACCGTTGGATCAGTCTTGTCTTGATATTCCACTTCAGCTTCAGCCAGAGCAGAGCCGCAATCGAAACACCAGTTCACTGGCTTTAGACCTCGGAAGACGTAGCCTTTTTCCCAGATTTTTCCAAGCGCACGAATTTCATCTGCCTCATTGCGGTAGTTCATAGTGAGATAAGGATTATTCCAGTCACCCAATACGCCCAAACGCTCAAAGTCTTTCTTCTGCTTGTCTACCTGCACCTTAGCGTAGGCACGTGCTTTTGACTGGACTTCAGCAGTCGGTAAATTTTTACCAAATTCTTTTTCAATCTGAATCTCAATCGGCATGCCGTGACAATCCCAGCCCGGGACGTAAACAGAGTCAAAGCCCATCAACCAGCGAGACTTGATGATCATGTCCTTGAGGATCTTATTTACCGCATGACCAATATGAATATCACCGTTTGCATATGGAGGACCATCATGCAGGATAAACTTTGGTTGGTTAGCATGTGCTGCACGAATCTTTTCGTAGAGTTTATTTTTCTGCCATTGCGCAACCCATTGTGGCTCACGCTTCGGTAGATCGCCGCGCATCGGAAACGATGTTTCTAAAAGATTGACGGGATAAGAGTTTTCTTTTTCAGACATAAGCTTTTTTCTGGAAATAATTTCTGGCATGCGCTGCATCGGATGCAATTGCTTTGGTAAGGGTTTCGAGGTCAGAGTACTTCGCCTCGTCACGGATTTTTTCTAAGAGTTCTACGGTAATAATTTTTCCGTAAACATCTGCGTTGTAATCAAAGATATGCGTTTCTAGGAGAACGCGACCTTCGTCTTCGACCGTTGGCCTTACGCCAAGGCTAGCTACAGCAGGCAGTGGCTTGCCCCCAAGCCCCAAGACTTGTGCAGTAAAGATGCCAGAGCAAGCAGGCTTACGGTGATGCAGGTGATTGGCAACAGCGAGATTGAGTGTTGGGAAGCCTAAGGTACGCCCAAGCTTTTGTCCATGAATCACATGACCAGAGATGCCGTAAGGACGACCTAATAATTTAGTAGCTTGATCCATCTTTCCATTGGCCAAGGCATTGCGTAGTGCGGAACTGGAAATTCTCTCGCCATCTTCTTGCACGGTATGAATACTAGAAACTTCAAAACCAAATTTTTCACCCGCTGCCTTCAGGCTTGCAAAGTTGCCGGCACGTTTTGCGCCATAGCAAAAATCATCACCAATCAAAATCCATTTGGCATTGAGTTGTTTGACAATAATTTCAGAAACAAATTCTTCTGGAGTCAGTCGGGCGAATGCTGTATTGAAATGTTCTACCACTACACGATCGATGCCGATGTCGGCAAAGGCGGCAAGCTTGTCACGCAAATTCAGAATCCGCGGTGGAGCTTGTTCTGGGGAAAAGAATTCTTTGGGGTGCGGCTCGAAAGTCATCACGCAGCTAACCAAGTTACGATCTTGTGCGCCATCTTTCAATTGCTTAAGCAGGGCGCGATGACCCCTGTGCACGCCATCGAAATTACCGATGCTTAAGGCACAAGCCGGTCCTGCAGAAAACTGGGTGGGGCCACGGAATACGTTCACTAAATCGCTTTCAGGGTCGCTTTCGGGGTAACCATCAATTATATTGTGGGCATGCCATCTATCGTCACCTTAATCTCAGGCCGCGGATCCAATTTCGAGGCCATCGTCAAAACAGCCCAAAAAGAGCACTGGCCAGTCACTTTTGCGGGGGTGATTGCTAATCACTCTGCGGCTAAGGGCCTTGATTTTGCTCGCTCCCAGGGCATTCCAGCCTTTGCTATTGAGCATAAAGAACACGCTACACGCGAGTCCTTTGATGCTGCCCTGATCGCAAAAATCGATGAATTGGGGGCGGATTTAGTGGTTCTAGCTGGTTTTATGAGGATTCTGACCCCTGGCTTTATCCGTCATTTTGAGGGTCGCCTGATTAATATTCACCCTGCTTTACTGCCAGCCTTCCCGGGTTTGCATACCCATGAGCGGGCTTTGGAGGCGGGCGTAGCTGAACATGGCGCTAGTGTGCATTTTGTTACTGAGGGTGTAGACGAAGGCCCCATCATCTGCCAAGCCTCGGTTCCAGTGCTTCCGGGCGATGATGTGGATAGTTTGGCGGCGCGCGTTTTAGCTGCTGAGCATCAAATTTACCCGCGGGCCGTAAAATGGTTCCTTGATGGACGATTGCGAATAGAAGGTAATCAAGTTCAGGTTCAACCACCGGAGTCGCAATTAATTAAATTATGAGTAAAGAACGTTCATCCCGCGGAGCCAGCGCTGGCAGTAAATCCGGATCAAGATCTGGATCACGCTTAGGCCCACAAAAAAGTTACGCCGCTAAATCTAAAGATCCATTGCGTCGCCCAGAGCGTCGTAATGCGAGTGGCAACATCATTGCGCCCGAAGGTCAGAAAAACTTTTCGAATGCCAAGGCTTTGCCTCAGCATGCGATTCATTTAGAGCGTTTACTTCCAGAGTTGCTCAATTTCGAGCAACCTGCCGATCGTGTTGTGAGTCGGTATTTCCGCTCCGAGCCGCAGTTGGGTAATCGTGATCGCGCCTTAATTGCGGAGAGTGCTTTTGCAATCCTGCGTCGTAAAAATGAATTCTCACAATTTGCTTCAAGCGGCGAGGGTTCACAGGCTAGACGCTTAGCCCTATTGGGTTTGCTGTCCGCCCTGTCTGAAGGTGGTCTGGGTTCCGCTAACCGTGCTGAGAGTGCGATTGCTGATTTAGCTCACGTGCTGAAGACGGGTGAGTATGAATGGTTGCAACGTTTTGCGACAGTTGATCCATCAGCGCTCAATCCTTTGGTTCGCAATAATTTGCCGGAATGGTTGTGGGAAGCTTTCGGAAAGTATCCTGGCGAAGAATCGCGTGAAGCACTGGCCAAATCATTAATGCATCCAGCTCTTTTGGATTTGCGTGCGAACACCATGAAGACAACTCGTGAGCAATTACTTGCCGAGATGAATGCCTTAGGCGGTCGCTATCAAGCCATTCCAACTCCATATGCACCTGATGGTGTTCGCATCATGGGTAAGCCTGCCTTACAGAATACCGTTGGCTTTAAAGCGGGAATGTTCGAAGTGCAAGATGAAGGTAGTCAGTTGCTAGCCTATTTGCTCGCCCCTAAACGTGGTGAGATGGTGGTGGACTTTTGTGCAGGTGCAGGCGGTAAAACTTTGGCAATCGGTGCAATCATGCGCTCCACAGGGCGTTTATATGCCCTGGATACATCTGAGCGCCGCTTGGCTAATTTAAAGCCACGTCAGGCCCGTAGCGGCCTTTCTAACGTCCATCCTGTCTGGATTGATAGCGAGAATGACACCAAGATCAAACGTTTGGCCGGCAAGATTGACCGCGTGTTGGTAGACGCCCCTTGTAGTGGTATGGGTACTTTGCGCCGCAATCCAGATCTCAAATGGCGTCAGACCCCTGAGGGTGTGCTGGAGCTCAATCAAAAGCAGATGAATATTTTGGCCTCTGCAAGTCGCTTACTCAAGCCGGGTGGCCGCTTGGTTTATGCCACCTGCAGTCTTTTGCCCCAAGAAAACCAGCAAATTGCAGAAGACTTCTTGGCAAAGCACCCTAATTTTGAGGTTGTTCCAGCGGCTGAGGTTCTTAAGCCATTGTTTCCAAAGGATAAAATTCCTATGGGATGTAGTCCTGACAATCCTTGGTGGCAGCTTTGGCCTCATATTCACGGTACGGATGGCTTCTTTGGGGCTGTTTTCCAGAAGAAGGCGGCCGCTCCAGTAGAAAAGAGTGACCAGGCCGAAGCAAAAGATGGGGAAAAAGAGACTAAGGTCAAAACCAAGAAGGCTCCTAAAGAACTAAAATAAGGGTTTAGACCTCCTTAGGGATACCCTTTGAACACAGCTTCTGGTTTTGATTTATTCCTTAATTGGCTTTCCCATGGTTATTTAAATTGGGCGTGGTGGCAGATCCTCGTTTTTACTTTGGTGGCTACTCACATCACGATTGCCAGTGTGACCATTTTCTTGCATCGTTGCCAAGCGCACCGTGCCTTAGATCTACATCCAATCATGTCTCACTTCTTCCGGTTTTGGCTATGGCTAACCACCGGGATGGTGACTAAAGAATGGGCGGCAATTCATCGCAAACACCATGCCAAGTGCGAGACTGCGGATGATCCGCATAGTCCGCAAGTTCTAGGCATCAACACCGTGCTGTCACGTGGCGCTGAGTTGTACAAACAAGAGTCACACAATCAAGAGACTTTGGAGAAGTTTGGTCACGGCACGCCAGATGATTGGCTTGAGCACAACATCTACTCCAAGTTCTCATGGCAAGGCGTGGCCTTGATGTTGATCATCGACGTCGCTTTATTTGGTGCAATTGGTTTAACCGTGTGGGCAGTGCAAATGTTGTGGATCCCAATCACTGCTGCTGGAATTATTAATGGCATTGGTCACTATTGGGGCTATCGTAATTACGACTGCGAGGATGCCTCAAGAAATATTTTCCCTTGGGGTATTTTGATTGGTGGCGAGGAGTTACATAACAACCATCACACCTTTGCTACTAGCGCCAAGCTCTCTAGTAAGTGGTATGAGTTTGATATTGGTTGGATGTACATTCAGATGATGAGTGCAGTAGGCTTAGCTAAAGTGAAGAAGACTTCTCCTAAGCCAGTGCTGAGTGATTTACGTCCCGCCGATCAAGGCACGCTCGAAGCCATCATTGCAAACCGTTATGAAATCATGGCCCGCTACAGTAAGACTCTGAGCGCTTTCTTCAGTAATGAAGTTCAGCATATGCAAGTGTTGGCTGCTCATCTTAAGGATGCGCGTACTTGGTTGGGTAAAGATGAATCTCGTTTGACGGCAGAAGAGAAAATCAAGTTAGAAGAGTTGATGGCAAGTAATGCGCAGCTCCGAAAGATGATTGAGATGCGTCGTGATTTGCAGGCGATTTGGAGTCGCTCTAATGCCACAGGCGATCAACTGGTATCTCAATTGCACACTTGGTGTCAGCGCGCTGAAGAGAGTGGTTTATCGAGCCTGCGTGACTTCTCTTTGAGACTGCGTCGTTACGCTTAAGAGAGGAGTTCAGTTTTGATCTTGGTGAAAATCAAGGCAATAAAAAACCCGCTGATGTAGCGGGTTTTTTATTTGCTGCAAATAAATATCGAATCGATAAATTACTTCAGCTTTGTTTCTTTATAAGCAACGTGCTTGCGAATGGTTGGATCGAATTTCATGATCTCCATTTTTTCAGGCTTCGTACGCTTGTTTTTTGAAGTTGTATAGAAGTGACCAGTACCTGCTGATGACTCTAATTTGATTTTTTCTCTGCCGCCTTTAGCCATTTCTGCGCTCCTTAAATTTCGCCACGTGCACGAAGATCAGACAACACAGCATCGATGCCGTTTTTGTCGATAACGCGCAAACCAGCATTGGTTAAGCGCAAGCTAATCCAACGGTTTTCAGATTCAACCCAGAAACGACGATTTTGCAAATTCGGCAAAAAGCGACGCTTCGTTTTATTGTTTGCATGGGATACATTGTTGCCAACCATCGGCTTCTTCCCAGTGACTTGGCAAACTTTTGCCATGACATAACTCCATTAATTGCGAAAAAAGAAGATTGTATCAGTCTCCGAGCACTTTGATCTACCCCTAATTGGCTTTAGTTTTGAGGATGTTGCAATCCATGCTCGAATATTGGTCAAAATCTCCTATTAAGTTAGTGATCACTTCTATTTATGGTCATTTTTCATAAGGCCTGCATCTGAAAATGAGAAAAATCCGCTGTCACTGACTATGCAGTGATCTAAGAGCGGAATATCCACCAATTGCAAGGCCTTTGACAGCGTTTTGGTTAATTCCTGGTCAGCAAGGCTGGGTAGTGGGTTACCACTGGGGTGGTTATGGGCCACGATGAGGGCGCTAGCGTTCCTTGCAAGGGCTTCCTTGAGGATTTCTCTGGGGTAGACCGCGGTGTGGGTTAGGGAGCCTCTAAAGAGTTCCTGGCACTCAATCAGGTGTAGGCGAGAGTCAAGGTATAGGCAGAGGAAGACTTCGTGTGGCAGACGGCCAAATCGGGCTTGCAAGAACTCCCTGACATACCCTGGCGATGAGAATACCGATTCCTGGGAGAGGGTCTCCTCAAGACTACGCTTGACAAGCTCATATGCCGCCTGAATTTGTGACCACTTGGAAATACCCATACCGTGAATCTGGGTTAATTCCTCTGGTGTGCAGGACAGTAGGCGAGGCAAATTGCCAAAATGGTGAAGAAGATCCCCGGCTAAATCCACAGCAGTTTTGCCTTTGACCCCAACGCGTAGAAAGATCGCAAGTAATTCGGCATCACTCAAGGCGCAGGCTCCAAGGGCGCGCAGTTTCTCGCGAGGCTGCTCCATTTTTGGCCACTCTGTAATCGGTGAGTGCACGCTGCGGTCAGGCCTAGATACAATTACCTTATGACTAAGCTTACGGTTTTGCCCAACTCCTTCCTGACTCTCAACTACCGGCTGACTTTGCCTAGCGGGGATGATTACATCAATACTTTTATCGATCGTCCTGCGACGGTGCTGATGGGTTCGGGTCAATTTGCGCCTTGTTTTGAAAAGGTGTTGATCGGATTGGCTGTGGGTGAAAAGAAAAGCGCTTTATTGCCGCCGGAAGAAAGTTTTGGCGAGCGCAAGGAAGAATTGATTCAGTGGGTTTCTTTGGGCGCGCTCAAAGAGGGTCGCGATGATGATGTGGAATTTAATCCTGGTGACGTAATTGAATTTAATGCTCCTGGTGGTGCGCAATATGCTGGTGTATTGCAATCCATTAACGAGGAGGGTGCGTGGTTTGATTTCAACCACCCGCTTGCTGGAAGGCCCGTTACCTTCGAAGCTGAAATCGTTGCGATTCTGTAACTCATGAGCAATCCATCTAGCGCGCAAGACACTGGAGAAATTTTGATGGCGCAGCCTCGCGGTTTTTGCGCAGGCGTAGATCGTGCGATCAATATTGTGAATGAGGCCTTGACCCGTTTTGGCGCACCAATTTATGTGCGTCATGAAATTGTTCACAATGCTTACGTCGTCAACGGCCTGCGTGAAAAAGGCGCCGTATTTGTCGATGAGTTGCATGAAGTTCCTAAAGGCGGCATCGTGGTGTTTAGTGCTCACGGTGTCTCTCAAGAGGTTCGCCAAGATGCTGAGATGCGAGGACTGCAGGTGTATGACGCTACCTGTCCTTTGGTCACAAAGGTTCATCTTGAGGTTGTCAAGATGTGTAAGGATGGGTTTACTGTCTTGATGATTGGTCATGCCGGACATCCAGAAGTTGAGGGCACGATGGGGCAGGTGGAAGAGGGTGTTCATCTGATTGAAAAAGTAGCGGATGTTGCTCAGCTGCCTTTTAGCGAGCATGAAAAAATGGCGTTTGTAACGCAAACCACCCTCTCCGTAGATGAGACAAAAGAAATCGTTGATGCATTGACTCAAAAGTTCCCAAATATTGTTCAACCTCGCAAACAAGATATTTGTTATGCCACTCAGAATCGCCAAGATGCCGTCAAATTTATGGCGCCTCAGGTTGAAATTGTTATTGTGGTGGGAAGCAAAGCAAGCTCGAACTCGAATCGCTTGCGTGAATTAGCTGAAAAGTTAGGTGTACCCGCCTACATGGTGGATGCCCCAGAACAACTTCAGGCTGAATGGTTTGTTGGTAAGAAACGGGTGGGCCTCACTGCAGGTGCATCAGCCCCAGAAAGCTTGGCCCTCTCGATTGTCGAGAGGATTCAAGAATTTGGTCCGCGTAGCATTCGTAATCTTGAAGGTGTGGTTGAAGACATCACGTTCTCACTGCCAAAGAATTTAGTTGGCTAGCCACAAAACATAAAGGAGCCTAAGGCTCCTTTATTGCATTCTATCTAGATGCTTTTAGACAACTTGCTTGAGTAACTCTCTCAAAATATTGCACATCTGACGGATTTCATCATCAGATACATTCAATGCTGGCATGAAGCGCAAGAGGTTGGGTCTTGGTGAGTTAATCAACAATCCCTCTGGGCCTCTATCGCGCGCGAGCTCAACGAGCTTGCCACCAATATCACTACTTAACATGAGGGCGCGCAACAAGCCTTCGCCACGTTCACCATTTAAATTAAATTCTGCGGAGATCGCAAGCAGCTCTTTGCTGAGTAACTCACCTTTGGCGCGAACGGATTCTAGAAAGCCTGGTGCTAATAGTTGTTCGATCACACTGACGCCTACTGCAGTCATCAATGGGTTACCGTTATAGGTACCACCTTGATCACCTGGGACGAAGCAAGCAACTGCATCAGTTGCCATTAGTGCTGCAAGGGGAACACCACCACCAATACCTTTGCCCAGAGTCATGATGTCGGGTTCGATGCCGTAGTGTTGATAGGCGAAGAGTTTTCCGGTGCGACCGCAGCCGGCTTGCACTTCATCTACTATGAGCAGAATATTATTTTCTTTGGTGAATTTACGCAGGCTTTGCATAAATTCTTTCGTAGTTGGGATCACGCCACCTTCGCCTTGAACCGGCTCGAGCATGACTGCAACGGTTTTATCAGTCACCAGTTTTTTGACGGAATCTAAGTCATTCAAATCCGCTTTTGGAAAACCAGGAACTTGTGGGGCAAACATGGTGTCCCAGCCTGGCTTACCAGACGCGCTCATGGTTGCTAAGGTGCGACCATGAAAGCTGTGGTCAAAAGTAATAATCTCAAAGGCGCCTGACTTATTCAGTTGACCCCATTTGCGTGCCAGCTTGATGGCACCCTCATTAGCTTCAGCCCCACTGTTAGCAAAAAACACTTTGTTGAAGCAGCTGTTCTCGGTCAGCAGATTGGATAGGCGAATCATTGGTTCGTTATAGAACGCTGGACTCGGGTTAATCAATTTCTTTGCTTGCGTATTGAGTGCTTCAATCATGCCTGGATTGCTATGACCTAGACAGTTCACGGCCCAACCTTGCAAAAAGTCCAAGTAACGCTTGCCATTGTTATCGGTGAGCCATGAGCCTTTGCCCTCAACCATCATCACTTCTGGTCGCGGTGTAATAAACATCACTGAGTGGGCATCTACGGATTGGGCTGGCTTATTCATGTCGTGAGCAAAGTGAGGTCAATTGAGGGATCTATTATCGCGCTTAGCGGGCTAGTTTGTCGCGAGATCAGCAGCGCTGGTAAAGGAGTCTGCAAAGAATTCCTCTTCAGGCAGGCTGCACTGAGATGCGAAGTCCTGGCGGGCAGCATTGACCATGACAGGGGCGCCACAGGCGTAGACCTGGTAAAGACTCATATCAGGATGGTCAGTTATCGCAGCTTGGTGCACAAAGCCTGTACGGCCAGTCCACTGATCCTCTGGGAGGGCATCCGAGATAACGGGGATGTATTTGAAGTCTGGAATATCCCTTGCCCATGACTGACAGAGCGCATCCAGATAGAGGTCGCTCGGGCGCCGTCCACCCCAATACAGGTAAATTGGGCGATGGATCTTTTTGAGTTGCATTTGTTCGATGATGGATTTGATGGGCGCAAAGCCAGTACCTGCTGCAACAAAGATGATGGGTTTTTTGGAATCTTCTCTCAAGAAGAAGCTGCCCAAAGGACCTTCAAAACGCAAAATATCTTTTTCTTTTAAGGCGGGGTCTTTTGCTCCAAAGACAAAGTCGGTAAAGAGTCCGCCTGGCAAGTGACGAATATGCAATTCCAGAGGGCCTTCTTGATCGGGGGGGTTGGCAATCGAGTAGGCGCGGCGCTGCCCATCTTTGAGCAGAAATTCTAAATACTGCCCCGCCAGAAATTGAAAGCGCTCAGCAGCTGGCAATTGCAGTTTGAGAATTACCACATCAGTGCTGGGTTTAGTAATGGCATTCACGCGACAGGGTACTTTACGGATGGCGATGTCACCCGCACCTTGAACTTCACGAGCCTCAATGAGAAGGTCCGACTGGGGATAGGCGCAGCAAAATAAGGTTCCACCAGCAGCTTCGTCAGCGGGACTTAAAGCGGCAGCGCTATGTTGGCCATGCTCTACTTGGCCCTCTAGAATCTTGCCCTTACAAGACCCGCAAGCGCCATTTTTGCAGCCATAGGGCAGGGTGATGCCCTGTTGAAAGGCTGCCTCTAGAAGGGTTTCATCCTTCTGGACGGTAAATTGTTTGCCGCTCGCCTTGAGCGTGACTTGGTAAGACACTCTCATTCCTTTCAATAAATCGTTACGATGTGACCTATGCAATCTTTTGGTAAATCTCGAATCCTGATCGTCGGCTGTGGTGACATTGGTCTCCGCGTTGCCAAGCAGCTCGCTCGAAGTCATCGCGTATATGCCTTAACTACCCAGAAAACCCGTTTTCAGGAGTTGAGGGCAGTTGGCGCGATTCCGGTTTTGGGGGATCTGGATAAGCCCGATAGCTTGTGGCGCTTAAGTGGATTAGCGCAAACTGTGATCCACTTAGCACCACCCCAAAATACAGGTCATCGTGATTGCCGAACTCGCAACCTCCTACGAATTTTAGCCCAAGGCTCCGATACGGTTGGGCGCCTGATTTATGTGAGCACTACTGGTGTTTACGGGGATCATGCGGGTGGCAGAGTGAGTGAAGTAACCCCCGTCAACCCCCAAAGCGAGCGAGCCAAGCGAAGAGTGGATGCAGAAAATTGTCTACGTCTATGGGCTCCAGCTCATGGAGTCGCTCTGACCATTCTGCGAGTGCCCGGCATTTATGCTGCTGACCGATTACCAGTGGAGCGCATACAGGCCGGTACACCCGCCTTAAATCGGGCCGAGGACGCTTACTCAAACCACATACAAAGCGATGATTTGGCGAGATTGGTTTGCGCCGCTGTTTATCACGGTAAACCACAGCGCGTCATTAATGCCTGTGACGGCGGCGAAACCAAGATGGGTGATTACTTTGATGAAGTAGCGGATGCTTTTGGTTTAGAGCGACCACCAAGATTGCCGGCTGAGCAGTTAGAAAAAATCGTATCCCCAATGCTGTGGTCTTTTATGCGGGAGTCGCGGCGCGTAACAAATACACGACTAGCAGAATTAAAAACCCCGCTACGCTATCCCAGCGTCGCAGAGTTTTTGAAAACTATTTCCAAGAATCCTTAAGTCCGACCGTACGATTAAATACGGGTTGACCTGGCTTGGAATCGTTCTGGTCTGCTACAAAGTAACCATGGCGCTCAAACTGAAAACGTTCCTCTGCCTTAGTGTCTTTCATGCAAGGTTCTAAGTACGCAGTAATAGTTTGCTTAGAGCTTGGGTTAATCGCGTCAAGGAAGTTCTTATCACCGCTATCTGGATGTGGATCATTGAATAGATGATCGTACAAACGTACTTGTGCTGGTACAGCCTCTGCCGCACTAACCCAATGAATGTTGCCCTTTACTTTGTAATTGTTTGAGCCGGGAGTGCCGCTCTTACTGTCTGGGAAGTGGGTCGCATTCACTTGCGTCACATTACCGTTAGCATCCACTTCAAATCCAGTGCATTCAATGACAAAGCCATGACGCAAGCGCACACGTCCACCAGCTTGATCGCCAATCGGTGGATAAAGTCTAAAGAATCCCTTGATGGGTTCTTTCATAAAGTCATCTTCTTCAATCCACAATTCTTTTGTGAAATGAAAGTCACGATTACCCCATTCAGGATGCTGAGGATGACGTGGGGCCGAGCAAGGTTCACTCGCAGAAGCATCAAAATTATCAATCACGAGTTTGAGTGGCTTAAGGACCGCTGTGGCCCGTGGGGCCTTAGCTTCAAGATCATCGCGCAGGGCTTGATCCAGAGTGCTCATATCGATCCAACTATCCGCTTTAGAAACGCCGATGCGTTCACAGAACAAGCGAATGCTCTCGGGTGTGTAACCCCTACGCCGAATACCTACTATGGTTGGCATGCGAGGATCATCCCAGCCATCCACATGTTTTTCTTCTACCAATTGCAGTAGCTTGCGCTTGCTGGTGATGGTGTAAGTTAAGTTGAGGCGAGCGAATTCATATTGGTGCGGAACGGGGTTTTTGAAGATCCCTAGCTCTGCTAACGAGGCAACAATCCAATCGTAGAGTGGGCGATTGTTTTCAAACTCCAAAGTGCAAATAGAGTGTGAAACATTTTCTAGCGCATCGGAAATACAGTGCGTGAAATCATACAAAGGATAGATGCACCATTTGTTACCGGTGCGGTGGTGATCGGTATGGCGAATGCGATAGACCACAGGATCACGCATCACGATATTCGGGTGCGCCATGTCAATCTTCAAACGCAGAACATGTTCGCCATCTTGATATTTGCCATCGCGCATCTCGCGGAATAAGGCAAGGTTTTCATCGGCAGTGCGATCACGGTATGGACTATTTTTTCCAGCTTGGCCAAAGTTGCCGCGATTGGTATGGATGTCATCTGCACTTTGACTATCCACATAGGCTTTACCATTTTGAATCAGAATTTCTGCAAACTCATAGAGCTGATCAAAGTAATCACTCGCGTGATACAGGTGCTCACCCCAATCAAAACCGAGCCATTTGACCGCATCTAAAATACTGTCGGCATACTCAAGATCTTCTTTGACTGGGTTGGTATCGTCTAGTCGCATATTGCAACGTGCACCACCTGCTTGATTGTTGTAATCAGCAGCTAAGCCAAAGTTAAGGCAAATACTTTTGGCGTGGCCAATATGGAGATAACCATTGGGCTCTGGTGGGAAGCGCGTAATGATGGAGGGAATAGCTTGGCCCTCTCGATTACTGCGGTTCTGATAGGCGCCACTCGCTAGGTCATGATCGATGATCTGGCGCAAAAAGTTAGAAGGCTCGGTAACAGTGCCGGCAGGCGATTTAGATGGTTTGCTATCTTGGGACATGTGCTCATTGTAGAGAAAACCCCCGTCCACAAAGAAAAAAGCCCGCAAATTACTGCGGGCTCGTTTCTGGGAAGTATTCGAGAATT
This sequence comes from beta proteobacterium CB, assembly GCA_000342265.1. Taxonomy (NCBI): domain Bacteria; kingdom Pseudomonadati; phylum Pseudomonadota; class Betaproteobacteria; species beta proteobacterium CB. The sequence continues at coordinate 1,655,564 of CP004348.1, read as the reverse complement.
AATCTTCTACGAAAGCCTCTTCACGGGTTTTCTTAACCGCTGGCAAGGCCACGATCACAACCAAGAGGGCTGCTGCGATGAGTAGACCTAAGGATAGTGGGCGGGTTATGAAGGTTGTGAAATCGCCGCGTGACAACAGTAGGGCGCGACGGAAGTTCTCTTCCATCATTGGTCCGAGCACGAAGCCCAAGAGCAATGGAGGAGGTTCGCAACCCAGCTTGAAGAAAAGGTAACCAATTAAGCCAAAGGCTGCAGTCACGTAAACATCAAATACCGTGTTGTTGACGGTGTACACGCCGATACAGCAGAACACGAGGATCGCTGGATAGAGGAAGCGGTAAGGAATTCTCAAGAGCTTTACCCAAATACCAATGAGCGGCAAGTTCAAGAGAATCAACATCACGTTACCAATCCACATGGAAGCGATCAGACCCCAGAACAGCGCTGGGTTGCTGGTCATTACTTGTGGGCCTGGTTGAATGTTATGAATCGTCATCGCGCCAACCATCAATGCCATCACAGCATTTGGTGGAATACCCAAGGTGAGCAACGGAATGAAAGAGGTTTGAGCTGCTGCATTGTTAGCTGCTTCAGGACCTGCCACACCCTCAATCGCACCCTTGCCGAATTCATGGCTGTACTTGGAGGATTTCTTCTCAACAGAGTAGGCGCCAAAAGCGGCTAAAGCTGCACCACCGCCTGGCAGAATTCCCAGGATGGAGCCAATGGTTGTACCGCGCAAGATTGATGGGACCATGCGCTTGATGTCCTGCTTCGTAGGAACCATGCTGGTGAGTTTGTTGAGGAAGCCCTCGTCATCCCCTGTTTTTTCCAGGTTACCCATGATTTCAGCAAAACCGAATACACCCATTGCTACGCTCACAAAGCCAATACCGTCACTCAACTCAGGAATGTCGAAGGCATAGCGTGACACGCCAGAGTTCACGTCAGTACCAATCAGGCCCATTAACAGACCCAAAATGATCATGCCGATCGCTTTGATCAGGGAGCCTGAGGCTAGTACAACCGCGCCGATTAACCCTAAAACCATTAGGGAGAAGTATTCAGCAGGACCAAACTTAAATGCTAGCTCTGAGAGTGGTGCGGCAAATGCAGCCAAAACCAGTGTTGCTACGCAACCAGCAAAGAATGAGCCCATACCTGCGGTAAAGAGGGCTACACCTGCTCGGCCATTTCTAGCCATTTGGTAGCCATCAATCGCCGTCACCACCGAGGACGTCTCCCCCGGAATGTTGAGCAAAATCGCTGTTGTGGATCCACCGTATTGTGATCCATAGTAAATACCGGCCAACATAATCAAGGCGGCAATTGGAGGCAGTGCATAAGTGGCTGGCAATAACATCGCGATCGTTGCGATAGGGCCAAGACCTGGTAAAACGCCGATTAAGGTGCCCAAAATACAGCCTACCAGGCAGTACATCAGGTTTTGCAAGGTAAATGCGGTATCGAAACCGAGGGCTAAATTAGCAAATAAATCCATTTTTCAGAGTCCCGGTTCGTTATTGTTGTAAGAAGAAAGGTAGCAGTGGGAACTGAAGCTTGAGGCCCACAACGAAGACTGAGTAAGTGAAGGTCACCAAAAAGGCGGCATTAATTGCAGTGCCTTTCCAGGTAAATTCCTTGCTTGCGCTTGCTGCTACAAATACCAGAACCACTACGGCCACTAAGAAACCCATTTTCGGAAGTAATAAGCCGTAAAGGACTACAGCGCCAGTAATTTGCGCCATGATCTTCCAGTTGAACTTGGGAATCGACTCAATCGCAGCTTTAGCACCCATGGACTTCACCAGTACTAGAAGGCCCAAAAGAGTCATGAGGATCCCTAAATAGAAGGGAAAGTAGCCTGGGCCCATTTTGGCGGCAGTACCCATAGGATATTGCGTTGCTACGATTGTGAAAAATAGGCCAATAACCATGTACATGATTCCGGCACCAAAATCCCGTTGATTGCGAATTTTCAAGTTGAGCTCCTTATATCGACTTAAATGCCGATCTATTTATTAATGTTACGGGATTGTAAGGCAGGATTGAGTGGGTTTGCCTAGGGTTTGCCCCCGACTAGTGCCAATGCGATAATTATTCGCATGAAAGTCTCCCAAATTCGCCAGGCATACCTGGACTACTTCGCCCAAAAAGGCCACCAAATTGTCCCTTCCAGCCCCGTAGTGCCTGGAGATGACCCAACCCTGCTATTTACCAATGCTGGGATGAATCAGTTCAAGGACGTCTTTTTAGGCTTTGATAAGCGCCCCTATAACCGCGCAACCACTGCCCAAAAGTGTATTCGTGCCGGCGGCAAGCACAATGACTTGGATAACGTTGGCTATACAGCCCGTCATCACACCTTCTTCGAAATGCTGGGCAACTTTTCTTTTGGTGATTACTTTAAAAAAGATGCCATTCAGTTTGCTTGGGGTTTATTGACTGAAGTCTTTAAATTGCCAGAAGAAAAGTTGCTTGTCACTGTGTATGCGGAAGACGACGAGGCTTATGAGATTTGGAATAAGCAAATTGGTGTGCCAACTGAGCGGATTATTCGCATCGGCGATAACAAGGGTGGCCGCTATGCTTCAGATAACTTCTGGATGATGGGTGACACAGGACCATGTGGTCCTTGTACAGAAATCTTCTACGACCATGGTCCGCACATTGCAGGCGGCCCTCCAGGAAGTCCTGATGAAGATGGTGATCGCTACATTGAGATTTGGAATAACGTATTCATGCAGTTCAATCGCGACGAAGCAGGCAATATGCATCCATTGCCTAAGCCTAGCGTGGACACCGGTATGGGTCTTGAGCGTATCGCAGCCGTGTTGCAACATGTGCACTCCAACTACGAGATTGACCTCTTTGTTAATTTACTGAAGGCGGCGAAAGAGGCTGTTGATGCGGCTGGCGGTGAGAATTGCGATCCAAGCAGCCCATCACTCAAAGTGATTGCTGATCATATTCGTGCATGTAGTTTTATCGTAGTGGATGGCGTGATTCCAGGTAACGCTGGTCGTGGCTATGTACTGCGCCGTATTACACGCCGCGCTATTCGTCATGGTTATAAATTGGGTGCACGCAAACCATTCTTCTATAAACTTGTTCCTGCTCTTGTAAAAGAGATGGGTCTCGCTTATCCAGAGTTGCAAGCAGCAAAAGATAAGGTCAGCGATGTCATTAAGCAGGAGGAAGAGCGCTTCTTTCAGACCATTGCTAACGGTATGGAAATTTTGGAAGGCGCGCTTGCTGGTGGTGCCAAGACTATTGATGGTGAAACTGCTTTCCGTTTACACGATACCTTTGGCTTCCCATTGGATTTAACTGCAGACGTTTGCCGTGAGCGTGATGTCACGGTAGATGCTGAAGGTTTTGATTTGGCAATGCAAAAGCAGCGTGATCAAGCCAGAGCGGCTGGTAAGTTCAAGGTGGCGCAAGGCCTGGAGTACTCTGGCAAACCAACCCAATTCCATGGTTACGATACCTTGAAACATGAAGGCGCTAAGGTAACTGCGCTCTATGTTGATGGCTCTGCTGTCCAATCGGTGAAGGCTGGAGATGCTGCAGTCGTTGTACTGGATAACACTCCCTTCTACGCTGAGTCTGGTGGACAGGTTGGCGATAAGGGTGAGTTGCGCAATGAAGCAGTGCGTTTTGCAGTTGAAGATACCTTCAAGATTCAGGCTGATGTTTTTGGTCATCAAGGTGAAATACAAGAGGGCGAACTCAAGGTGGGTGATGCAATCAACGCCTTGGTAGATGTGCAGCAAAGAACTGAAACCATGCGCAACCATAGTGCTACGCATATTTTGCATAAAGCATTGCGTGAAGTCTTAGGTGATCATGTGCAGCAAAAAGGTTCTTTAGTTGATGCCAGCAAAACCCGTTTTGACTTCACTCACAACGCACCTATCACCGCACAAGAAATTCGTCGCGTAGAAGATATTGTGAATGCGGAAATCTTGGCCAATACCGCGACTTCCGGAAAAGTGATGTCTTTGGATGACGCGCAAAAGACTGGTGCGATGATGCTCTTCGGTGAAAAGTATGGTGATGAGGTTCGCGTATTAGAAATCGGCAGCTCTAAAGAGTTGTGCGGTGGCACCCACGTGGGTCGCACTGGTGACATTGGTAGCTTAAAGATTGTGTCTGAAAGTGGCGTAGCTGCTGGTATTCGTCGCGTTGAGGCTGTGACTGGCAGAAATGCCTTGAACTTCTTGCAAGGTTTAGAAGACAAGGTCAATGAAGCGGCCTCAGTCCTTAAAACCCATCCTGGTGATTTAGTGAATCGCGTTGTTCAGCTACAAGAAAGCCTGCGTCAGGCTGAGCGTGAGTTGGATAAGGTGAATTCCAAACTCGCTGCCAGCCAAGGTGATGAGTTGGCAACGCAAGCAATTGACGTCAATGGCATCAAAGTATTAGCGGCCCGCTTGGATGGCGCAGATGCTCAAGTGCTTCGCGAGACTATGGATGCTTTAAAGGCCAAGCTGAAAACAGCAGCGATTGTGTTGGCTTCTGTGCAGGGCGATAAAGTCAGTTTGATCGCTGGTGTGACTGCAGACTCGATTGCCAAAGTCAAAGCAGGTGATTTGGTCAACTATGTTGCTCAGCAGGTTGGCGGTAAAGGTGGCGGCAAGCCAGAAATGGCAATGGCTGGCGGCACTGATCCAAGCAAATTGGGCGCCGCATTAGCTGGCGTTAAAGATTGGGTGGCCTCTAAGTGAGTAATGCTATCGAATTTAATCTTGAGGTCGATGCGATTGGCATGAACTGCCCGCTGCCAATTTTACGTACCAAGAAAGCCTTAGCCACCATGCAGTCTGGTGAAGTGCTGAAGGTAAAAGCAACGGATTCTGGTGCGGCTCATGACTTCCCCGCATTTGCAAAGCAGACTGGTAATGAGCTCCTTTCCAGTACTACAGAGGGCGATGTATTGGTTTTCTTCCTCAAGAGAAGGTAAGGCATTCCGCCAACCGTCAGTAGCAAAGAAAAAGGCAGAAAGTGATTTCTGCCTTTTTTGTTTTTCTCCTGTCGGAGCTTCATTCTGAAGCCTAGGTTAGAGAGCGGCTCTTTAAATACGTTGCAAACTCAGTGCTTACCTCTGGGTGGCGTAAAGCAAATTCCACGGAAGCCTTGAGGTAGCCAAGTTTACTGCCGCAGTCATAGCGCACACCATCGTATTCATAAGCGAATACTGGCTCTTCTTTAAGTAGTGAGGCAATGGCATCGGTGAGCTGGATTTCTCCACCAGCACCTGGCTTGAGATTACGAATGTGATTGAAGATGTCTGAAGACAGAACATAGCGACCAACTACCGCTAAGTTAGATGGTGCATCTTGAGGTTGCGGCTTCTCCACAATCCCATTTAAGCGATAGATCCCTTTTGATACCTCTTCTCCAGAAATAATGCCGTAGGAGCTGCTTTTAGATGGATCAATTTTCTCCACTGCTAAGACGGAACCATTTTGCTCATCAAACACTTTGAGCATCTGCTTTAGAACCGGCGGGTGGCCATCGAGTAAGTCATCAGCCAGGATGATGGCAAAAGGTTCATCTCGCACGAGCTTTTCTGCGCACAAGACAGCGTGACCTAAACCCAGCGCTTCTGGTTGGCGAACGTACACACAATCCACATGACTTGGTTTAACGCTGCGCACAATCTCTAAAAGAGCCTGCTTATTTTTTGCTTCGAGCTCAGCTTCTAATTCGTAAGCCTTATCAAAGTGATCTTCGATTGCGCGCTTGCTGCGACCAGTCACAAAAATCATTTCAGTAATGCCGGCAGCAATCGCTTCCTCAACCGCATACTGAATAAGGGGCTTATCCACTACATTGAGCATTTCTTTCGGACTGGCCTTGGTAGCTGGCAAGAAGCGTGTCCCCAAGCCTGCAACAGGGAAGACTGCTTTAGTAACGGCTTTAGTGCTTAATGGCATGGCAATTCCGATCAGTTTGATTACTGTTTTATTTCAGTCGCTCTAATTGTGCAACAAGCTTCTCATGGTTTTGCTCAAAGCCAGCGAGACGTTGTTTCTCTTGCGCAACAACCTCTTCTGGAGCGCGAGCTACGAAGCTTTCATTACCAAGCTTGCTGCGTGCTTTGGTAATTTCATTTGCTAGACGCTCAATTTCTTTGCTTAGACGAATTCTCTCAGCTGCCACGTCCACTTCGATTTTGAGCAATAACTTGAGATTGCCAACCAAGGCCATTGGAGCGTCTGGAGCATCTTTTTCTAGAGCGGATTCATCATCGTAAATTTTGACTTCCGATAACTTGGCTAAGGCAGTCAGATAAGGGCTTGCCTTTTTCAAGAAATCTTGTGGCCCACTAATCCAGAGTGGCACCTTAAGTGCAGGAGAGACTTGCATCTCGCCACGCAAATTACGACAAGCATCCACAATCGCTTTAATCTGATTTACCCAAGCTTCACTTTGCTCATCAATCTTATCGAGCTGAGCAACAGGATAGGGCTGTAGGGCAATCGTTTGCTTATCCTGCTTGGCGAGCTCTTTGCCAATCTTTGGCCCAACGGTTTGCCAGAGAGTTTCGGTGATGAATGGAATCAGTGGATGCGCCATGCGCAAGATCGTTTCTAAAACGCGCAGTAGAGTGCGGCGAGTAGCGCGTTGCTGTGCAGGTGTACCGGTTTGCAGTTGAACCTTGGCTAATTCTAAGTACCAATCGCAATACTCATCCCAAACAAACTGATAGATGCTGGTAGCAATATTGTCAAAGCGATAGTTTTGGAAACCCTTGGCAACATCAGCTTCGGTTCTTTGTAATAAAGAAACAATCCAGCGATCTGCTGCAGAAAAATCGAGATAACCTTCGGGCCCGCATTGGTTGTCACACGGTGCAAAACCATTCTCTTCATCATTGCCAGGGCAATTCATGAGCACAAAGCGAGTGGCATTCCAGAGTTTGTTGCAGAAGTTGCGGTAGCCTTCACAGCGCTTCTGATCAAAGTTAATGTTGCGACCAAGTGATGCGAGTGAGGCGAAGGTAAAGCGTAGTGCATCTGTACCAAATGCAGGAATACCTTCTGGAAACTCTTTCTTGGTTTTCTTGCCAATGCTTTCAGCTTGCTTTGGATTCATCAAGCCAGTAGTGCGCTTAGCAACTAAGTCTTCAATCTTGATGCCGTCAATGAGGTCGATTGGATCCAAAGTATTGCCTTTGGACTTACTCATCTTTTGACCTTCCGCATCGCGAACTAAGCCATGCACATACACCGTATTGAACGGCACCTTGCCGGTGAAGTGGCAAGTCATCATGACCATTCTGGCTACCCAGAAGAAGATGATGTCAAAGCCAGTGACCAATACTGATGAAGGCAGGAAGTGCTTGAGGGCCGGGGTCTCTTCAGGCCAACCTAAGGAGCTAAAAGGCACTAAGGCGGAGCTAAACCAGGTATCCAGGACATCAGGGTCACGATGGAGTTGACCGGTATAGCCCGCTGCAGCAGCTTTAGATTTGGCCTCCTCTTCAGAGCGGGCTACAAAGATCTGTCCGTCATCGCCATACCAAGCGGGGATTTGATGGCCCCACCAGAGTTGGCGCGAGATACACCAGTCTTGAATGTTTTCTAGCCACTGGGTGTAAGTGCTAATCCAGTTTTCTGGAACGAGCTTGATATCACCTTTAGTGACTGCGTCTAATGCTGCACCAGCGATAGATGAACCCGGTTGATATTTGTTATCGGGGCTCGGCTTAGATACTGCAACAAACCATTGATCAGTGAGCATTGGCTCAATAATGGTTTGAGTACGATCGCCACGGGGCACCATTAACTTATGGGGTTGTACTTTCTCTAATAAACCAGCAGCATCTAAATCAGCCACGATTTGTTTGCGTGCAGCAAAGCGCTCAAGACCCTGATAAGCGACGGGCGCGTTCTCATTAATCTTGGCATCGAGCGTCAAAATATTAATGAGCGGCAATTGGTGGCGTTGTCCGACGGCATAGTCGTTGAAGTCATGGGCAGGCGTCACTTTAACTACGCCAGTACCAAAAGCTAAATCCACGTAGTCGTCCGCGATAATCGGAATTTCACGATTGCACAGCGGCAGTTGCACTGACTTACCAATGAGGTGTTTGTAGCGCTCATCTTCTGGATTGACCATGACGGCGACGTCGCCCAATAGGGTTTCTGGACGGGTGGTGGCAACAGTCAGGTGTCCAGAGCCATCTGCTAATGGATAGTGGATGTGCCACATGGAACCATCTTCTTCTTCGCTCACTACTTCTAAATCAGAGACCGCAGTTCCTAAAACGGGATCCCAGTTCACCAAACGTTTACCGCGGTAAATTAAGCCCTGCTCATGTAAGCGCACAAATACTTCAACAACCGCCTTGGACATCTTGCTGTCCATCGTGAAATATTCTTTACCCCAATCAATTGAAGCGCCTAAGCGACGAATCTGACGGGTGATGGTATTGCCGGAAGTTTCTTTCCACTCCCACACTTTTTCTAAAAATTTCTCACGACCTAAATCGTGACGAGAAACTTTCTGTGCATCAAGCTGACGTTCAACAACAATTTGCGTTGCAATGCCAGCGTGATCAGTGCCTGGAACCCATAAGGTATTTTTTCCAGACATACGAGCATGGCGCACTAAACCATCCATGATGGTTTGATTAAAGGCATGGCCCATGTGAAGGGTGCCTGTCACATTTGGTGGAGGCAGTTGGATCGAGAAATCTCCCTTGCCCTCATCTAGGGTGGCGTCGGCAATGCCTCGGCGTTCCCATTCCGGACCCCAATAAGCTTCAATTGGGGCGGGTTCGTAGGATTTGGCTAGTTCGTCTAAGGAACTGGCCGCTGGTGAATTAGGGGTATTCGAAGCATTTGGCATAAGAGGCAAATTATAATTGGGGCGATGTACTCAGACTTGCTCGCAAACCTTAATCCAGAACAACGCGAGGCAGTGACCCTCCCGCCTGTCAATTCAAATGGCCAAGCCCAGTCAGCACTGATTTTGGCTGGTGCAGGTAGCGGAAAGACCCGCGTCCTCACGACCCGCATAGCTTGGTTGATCCAAACAGGGCAGGTTTCGCCCATTGGTGTCCTTGCGGTGACCTTCACGAATAAGGCTGCCAAAGAGATGATGTTGCGCCTAAGCGCCATGTTGCCTATCAATACCCGCGGCATGTGGATTGGCACGTTCCATGGTCTTTGTAACCGTTTGCTCCGTGCGCACCACAAAGAAGCGGGTTTGCCGTCCACTTTCCAGATTTTGGACACCCAAGATCAGCTTTCTGCCATTAAGCGCCTTTTGAAGGGTTTAAAGGTTGACGATGAGAAATATCCCCCTAAGCAGTTGCAATACTTCATTGCACATGCCAAAGAGCGTGGTCAGCGCGCCAAAGAATTATCCGTAGGGGATGATTTCCAGGCCAAGATGGCCCAGTTATACGAGGCTTATGACGAGCAGTGTCAGCGTGAAGGTGTGGTCGACTTTGCCGAGCTCTTATTACGTAGCTATGAATTGCTCAAACATAACGAGGCGATTCGGACACACTACCAAGAGCGCTTCCGCCATATCTTGATTGATGAGTTTCAGGATACCAATGCCTTGCAATACGCTTGGCTCAAATTACTCTCAGGCCATGATGCTAGTCGTGTCAATGTCAGCGGTATGGGAAGTAGCGCAGTCTTCGCAGTGGGCGATGATGATCAAAGTATTTACGCTTTCCGTGGCGCCGATGTAGAGAACATGCGTCTTTATGAAAAGCAATACCATCCTATGATGGTGAAGTTGGAGCAGAACTATCGCTCACATGGCCACATCTTAGATACCGCGAACTATCTTATTTCCAATAATACGGATCGTCTGGGCAAAAACCTCCGTACCGATGCAGGCCATGGTGAACCAGTCCGCATCTATGATGCACCGAGCGATCACGCTGAAGCAGCTTGGCTCGTAGATGAAATCAAAGCACTGGTGAACAGCGGTATCAAGCGTACTGAAATTGCCTTGCTCTATAGAAGCAATGCTCAGTCACGCATCATCGAGCATGCCTTGTTCTCTGCAGCGATCCCGTATCGCGTGTACGGTGGACTGCGCTTCTTCGAGCGCGCTGAGATTAAACATGCCTTAGCGTATTTACGCCTTCTAGAAAATCCAAATGACGATACCTCTTTCTCCCGTGTAGTGAATTTCCCAACACGCGGTATCGGGGCGAGATCGATTGAAGCGGTGCAAGATGCAGCTCGTGCACAAAACAGCTCTTTGTACCTAGCGGCATCGACATTAGATGGTAAAGCAGGCGCAGCTTTAGGCGGCTTTGTGCGTCTAGTGGATCACATGCGTGAGGCCACTCGTCACAACACCTTGCCCGAAACGGTGGAGTTTGTGATTCAGCATAGCGGTTTGATTCAACATTACCTCTCGGAGCGCGAAGGCCAAGACCGCGTAGAAAACTTACAAGAATTAATTAACGCCGCAACTGCATTTATTGCGGAAGAGGGTTATGGCCAAGATGCCACTGCCGCCACGCTACCAGGTGAAAATGCGCCTGGCGCAGTAGAGATTTCCCCACTGGCAGCATTCCTCTCGCACGCCTCTCTTGAGGCTGGTGATAACCAAGCTCAGGCGGGACAAGATGCTGTTCAATTGATGACAGTGCACTCTGCCAAAGGTTTGGAGTTCACCTCCGTATTTATTACGGGCTTAGAGGAAGGCCTCTTTCCACATGAGAACAGCATCAATGAGCAGAATGGTTTAGAAGAAGAGCGTCGCTTAATGTATGTTGCGATTACTCGTGCAAAAGAGCGCCTCTACCTTTCTCATACGCAGTCAAGAATGTTGCATGGCCAAGTACGCTATAACATGCCCTCCCGTTTCTTGGAAGAGTTGCCATCAGATTCACTAAAGTGGCTCACCCCAAAAGTGAAGGATGCCCGCTGGGGTGGTACTACTGGTGGAAATGGCGGTCGTGCAGGATCAACTTGGCAAGATGGCTACACGCGTCAGCGGGAGTTTGGATCAAATGATTTCTTTGATAGCGGAAATGAGCGTGAGCGACCTGCTAGACAAATTGGGCGCGTAGGCTCTGCCTCTACCTCTATTACTAGAATGGCTTCCCCACCACGCGGCAACTACCCATTTACGATTGGACAAAATGTTTTCCACACCAAGTTTGGTGAAGGAAGAGTTACAGGCTTAGAGGGTAATGATGCTGATGCGCGGGCTCAGGTGAACTTCAAGCGCCATGGCGTGAAATGGTTACAGCTCAGTATTGCCAAGCTTGCTGCGATAGACTAAGCAATCAAGCTTGCCGATTCTTTTTCAGCAAAGCATGCCTTCCAAGTTGCAAAGAAAGAGCAATGCATCACAGTGAGTCCCGCCATGGAGATAGGGGCAATGATGAATGATGCAGCTTGACCTAAATCTAGCGCATCAAAGATGGAGCCAATCGTTAAGGGAATGGCGATTAATATCGCACCCCAAATAGCGATATATAAAAAGAACGCCCCACGATTTGCCCAGCAGGCAATAGCGCTAGAAAAGAGCGCCTGAGGAACTGGCATATCCGCCCAAGCAACGAGTACTGGTGAGAACCACATCAACATCGCAACTGGGACATACAGCAAGCCACCAAAAAAGAGAATGAGATAGATCTGGCGAATAGCTTCAGCAGTGATGGGTTTATCGTTCGTCATGAGTGGGATGAGTAATTCAAAATCCACTAGTAAGCTTAAGATAAAACTCAGGGCCAGAATGAGTGCTGCATAGACTAAGCCTAGTTGCAGAATACGTTTACGGACGACAGGCGTTGACTGAAGTGCGGCCAAATAGACTGATGGGCGAATGCGCTCTTTCTGAATTGCTTGGCGACAGGCAGTCATGAAGCCAACCGACAAAGTGGGCGTAAGTAATAAAACAGCAAAAATACCAATCACGGGTACGAGCACTGCTAGCTGCGCCACAAACACATACATGAACACTAGCATCAAAAACCCTAAGGGATTTTGTTTAAACAGCCAAATGCCTTGACGAATCCAGGTGTAGCCCTCTTTTGGGGCAACGGAGTTAAGTTTCATATTGCTTTGCGGCTTAAGAGAATATTTTCAAAATGACGGGGGTCATGTGGGGTCAGCATTTGCGCATCACGTGGCAAGTAAAAATCCCACAAGCGAGAAATCCAGAAACGTAGAGCCGCAGCGCGTACCATTAGCGGCCAACTTGCTTGCTCTTCGTCAGTAAGTGGTCGAACAGACTGATATGCATCCATCAGCGCTTTGAAGAGGGTGGGATCTAAATCTTGTTTGTTTTCAGCAAGACACCAATCATTCGCCGTCACCGCCAAATCAAACAACCACTTATCTGTTCCGGCGAAATAAAAGTCAAAGAAGCCGCCAAGCTGGTCTTGAGAGCTATCGCTTGCACCCTGAGGGTCAAACAGTACGTTATCTCTAAACAGGTCACAATGGCTTGCCCCTTCAGGCAGCGACGCAAAAACAGCGGAGGCAAAAAACTGTTCTTGAGTAGCCAGCTCAGTTGTGAGTAATTCTTTCTGAGAATCGCTCAGGTGTGACAAAACTTGTGGAACTGTTTTTTGCCACCAAGACAAGCTTCTTAGATTTTCTTGAGTGTGCTTGAAGTCGCTACCAGCCAAATGCATCTTCGCTAGATTTTCACCAACTAAGGCGCAATGCTTTGCTTCAGGAGTAAGTCTTGAAAGACCTGGGAGCTTACTCACAATAGCTGCAGGCTTGCCTTTGAGAGTAAGTAGAATTTTCCCCTGTTTATTTTCAAGAGGTTTAGGCACTGCAATGCCTCTATCGGCCAGGTGACGCATCAACTCCAGATAGTAAGGAAGCTGTGCGGCTGAAAGCCTCTCAAAAATAGTGAGAACGTATTCTTGTTTTTTGCCATCTTTTTCGGTGTCGAGAAAGAAATTCGAGTTCTCGATGCCACCATGAATGCCGCGAATATCGATTGCTCGCCCAATATCAAAATCTTTTGCGATCCAATCTGAGATATCACTCAGTTCAACAGGTGTGAAGACGGCCATAATTAAGCGTAATCAGCGATTAAAAAGGAATGCTGACGCTGGGAACGCTAATGAGATCAGTTTCTTTTGGCACACCAGGCATTACTGTTGCTGGAGGTGCCATTTCATAGCTGGTGTAGCGTGTCTTGACATCCACCTGGGTGGGCGCATTTGTATCTTTATATTCAGTAATTTCAGTGCCGGTTGCCTCTTTATGCTGAAAGCTCGGTTTACGACCTTCAGGAGCATTGGTGACTTGAGATGCGCTAACGGCTGGGGCTAATGGCTGGTTATTAATGCGCTGTAGCTCGGATGGGCTCAGCGCTTGAGAATTGCTCTGGGCATGCGCTGAATGCAGACCAAAAGAGGCAAAAGCCACTAAAAAGCTTGTTAGAACAAGGGTTTGGCTAACAGAAGAGTGGAGTAAGTTAGTTAGAGCGTGCATCATTTTTCACCTTTTTGAGCCTGATCTGTAGGCAGTTATCAACTAGATTGTACGATTGCGGTATGACTAAACATAGACTCTTGTTGGTAGATGGCTCTAGCTACCTCTATCGCGCCTTTCATGCCATGCCAGACCTCAGAAATGGAGCTGGCGACCCGACGGGGGCAATCTATGGGATGGTCAACATGATGCGCCGGGCTCGCTCGGAACTCAAGGCCGACCATATTGCCTGTGTTTTTGACGCCAAAGGCAAGACTTTCCGAGACGAAATGTACTCTGAGTACAAGGCACACCGTTCTCCCATGCCAGAAGATTTGGTCAAACAAATTGAGCCGATTCATGCCATGGTGAAGGCTCTGGGCTGGCCAGTACTGATGGTTTCTGGAGTTGAGGCAGATGATGTGATCGGTACCTTAGCTTGCCAGGCAACTCAGGCTGGTTGGGAAACGATTATTTCTACTGGTGACAAAGATTTGGCTCAGTTGGTCAATTCTTCCGTCACTTTGATTAATACGATGACCAATGAAAAGCTGGATATCGATGGTGTGATTGCCAAGTTTGGCGTACCTCCCGAGCGCATCGTAGATTATCTTTCAATCATTGGCGATGCAGTCGACAACGTGCCGGGTGTTCCTAAGGCTGGGCCTAAAACAGCTAATAAATGGTTGGCTGAGTTTGGCGACCTAGATAACTTGATGGCAAATGCTGATCAAGTGAAAGGCGTTGTTGGTGAGAATTTACGCAATAGTTTGCAATGGCTTCCACAAGCACGCCAACTGATTACTGTCAAAACGGATTGTGATTTATCTCCTCATCTTCCGGGCTTGGATGACCTGCATGCAAAACCAGAAGATGCGCCACTCTTGCGCGAGCTGTTTGAGCGTTACGCATTTAAGACTTGGTTACGCGATGTGGAGAAGCAGTTGGGTGGAGCGACTCCTGAAACTGGCGGTGATTTTGATTTGGCTGGCAGCCCTATTAAAAATATTTCAGAAGAAAATGTAAAAGCTGCAGCTAAGAAATTTGGCCCTACCGCTACAGAAGCAACCACTGCCTTATCGCAAGAAACTACAGATCTGCAAGGTGCGATAACTAAGCACTATGAATGCGTTGTTGATGAAGTGGCGCTCGATCGTTGGATTAAAAAAATTGAAGGCGCAGAACTCACGGCTGTCGATACAGAAACCACCAGCCTAGATGCCCTAGCGGCAGAGCTTGTGGGCATCTCACTGTGTACCACTCCTGGAGAGGCTTGCTATATACCTGTGGCGCATCGCAATGGAGAAGCTCAGCTCAGTCGCGAATTGGTTTTAGCACGCATGAAGCCCTGGCTAGAAAGCGCTACCCATCTGAAGGTGGGTCAAAACCTCAAGTACGACAGCCACATCTTTGCGAACTACGACATTACTCTGCAGGGCATTGCGTTTGACACCATGCTGGAGTCTTACGTGTTGGAATCACATATGCCGCACAACATGGATAACTTAGCTGAGCGACATCTCGGCATGAAGACCATTAAGTACGAAGAGGTATGTGGCAAAGGCGTGCACCAAATTGGCTTTGATCAAGTAGATCTAAAGATCGCCACCGATTACGCGGCAGAAGATGCCGACATTACCTTGCGCTTACATCAAGCGCTCTGGCCGCAAATTCAGGCAAGTCCAGGCCTTCTTTATGTCTATAAAAATATTGAGATGCCAGCAATGCGTGTATTGGGTATCATGGAGCGCAACGGTATTCGGATTGATTCAGCGTTGTTATCCCAGCAAGGGCAAGAGGTGGGTAAACGTCTACTTGCTTTAGAGGGCGAGATTCATCAGCTTGCTGGACAGCCGTTTAACATTCAGTCCCCCAAACAGATTGCAGAAATTTTGTTTGGTCAGCTAGAGCTTCCGGTGATTAAGAAGACCCCATCGGGCGCACCATCAACTGATGAAGAGGTTTTGCAGAAGTTGGCGGAAGACTATCCTCTGCCTGCGCGTATTCTGGATTACCGTAGTCTCGCTAAATTGATGTCGACCTATATCGAGAAACTGCCACGTATGGCAGACCCTAAGACGGGTCGCGTTCACACCAGTTTTTCTCAAGCAACTGCAGTGACAGGACGCTTGGCTTCAAGCGATCCGAACTTGCAAAACATACCTGTGCGCACCGAAGAGGGGCGTCGTATTCGTGAGGCATTTATTCCGGCTGAAGGTTGTAAGTTACTTTCTGCCGACTATTCCCAGATTGAATTGCGCATCATGGCGCATATTGCTGAAGATGAAAATCTATTGGCAGCATTTGCTGTTGGTAAGGATGTGCACCAAGCAACTGCTTCTGAGATTTTTGGAGTGCCACTGGAGAGCGTCAATTCAGAGCAACGTCGCTATGCCAAGGTGATTAACTTTGGCTTGATCTACGGCATGAGTGCTTTTGGTTTGGCAGGTAACTTGGGCATTGAACGCTCGGCAGCCCAAAACTATATTGCCAAGTACTTTGATCGCTATCCAGGGGTTGCTCAATACATGGAGCGCACGCGCTTAGAGGCTAGAGAGAATGGCTATGTCGAGACAGTCTTTGGTAGACGTTTATGGCTCCCTGAGATTAAGGGTTCGAATGGCCCTCGTCGCCAAGGTGCGGAGCGGGCTGCGATTAATGCTCCTATGCAAGGAACGGCAGCTGATCTCATCAAGCTGGCCATGGTGGCAGTCGAAAACTGGCTTGAAAACGAGGGTCTTAAGACCCGTATGCTGCTCCAGGTTCACGATGAACTGGTGTTTGACGTACCCTTGGATGAATTGGAGCTCTTACAGGCAAAGTTGCCGGACTTAATGTGTAAGGTGGCCGAACTGAAGGTTCCTTTGGTGGTTGGTATTGGGATTGGCGATAATTGGGAAGAAGCACACTAAATCAGGAGACTAAAAGATGACAACTAAAAAAGATCAGAATTCGAAAATGGTTTCTAGCGATAGAAGAGGTTTTATGAAAGCCTCCGCTATTACGGCAACAGGCTTGGGAATTGGTTTTGTGGCCGCTTCTGAGCCAGTCATGGCTGCAGCGATCGAAACCGATTTCACCGGCATTAAAGCGGGTGAGCAAATGATCCCAGTGGGAAGCTTTCAGATGCCCGCTTATGTTTCTCGCCCAGAAAAAGCCAAAGGTAATTTGCCGATTGTGATTGTCGCTAGCGAAATCTTTGGTGTGCATGAATACATTGCTGACGTCACTAGACGTTTTGCTAAATTGGGTTACTTGGCTATTGCCCCAGAATTCTTTACTCGTGCTGGTGATCCGAACACTTACGGCACTATTGCTGAGATTCAAAAAAATATCGTTGCCCCAACTACGGATACCCAAGTTCTCAATGACTTACAAGCAGCCTTAGTGTGGGCTGGTAAGAATGGCGGTAACTTGAAAAAAGTTGGCGTTACTGGATTTTGCTGGGGTGGTCGCATTACTTGGCTATCAGCCACGCTCCCCCAGGTTAAGGCGGGTGTAGCTTGGTACGGGCGTGTCATTGGTGAGAAAACCGAAGGAAACCCGCGTCATCCGGTGGATATTGCCGCTGACCTGAAGGCTCCAGTACTGGGCTTGTATGGTGGCGCTGATACTGGCATCTCTTTGGAGAGTGTTGAGCAAATGCGTGAAGCACTTGCAAAGGCAGCCCCAAAAAATCCAGCTGCTAAAGCGTGCCGTTTTGAAATCTACCCTGATGCACCGCATGCCTTCCATGCCGACTATCGCGCTACTTATCGCGAAGGTCCCGCTAAGGATGGCTGGGAAAAATGCATTGCCTGGTTTAAGCAAAACGGGGTTGCATGATCTCTATGTCAGTACTGCAAAGCATCTTGTTGGTAACAGCGCTAGCGGGAACCGTTAGCGTTCTTATTGCTGCGAGTTTTTCTTTGTCCCTGCTGTCGAAGATGGTTCATAGCATGGTCAGTGTGTCAGTGGGTATTTTGCTGGCAACGGCCTTGCTACATTCATTGCCCGAGGCATTTACGATGCCAGGTGTCAATCCGCAGCTGTTATTTGCTACCTTGCTAGCAGGCCTCTTAGGTTTTTTCTTGCTCGAGAAAATTGCCTTGCTACGCCACAGCCATCATCACGAAGGCGATGGCCATGATCATCATCATGGTCATGATGCAGAAGTAGCAGGCCGTAGTGGTTGGATGATTTTGGTCGGTGATGGCCTGCACAATTTTGTCGATGGTGTTCTGATCGCTGCTGCATTTATGGCTGATTACCAGGTGGGCATCTTTACTGCAATTGCCATCATCGCTCACGAGATCCCTCAAGAAATTGGGGATTTCATCGTATTACTCAATGCCGGATTTACTCGCACTCGTGCATTGATGTACAACCTCATTTGCGGCTTGTCTGCTGTAGTGGGTGGGGTATTGGCCTACTTTTTCTTAGAGAGGGCGCATGCAGCAATGCCTTACTTGCTCGTGATTGCTGCAAGCAGTTTTATCTACATAGCAGTGAGTGATCTCATTCCACAAATGCATCGCCGCCCTCATTGGGCTGAGTCTTTACGTCAAACGATTTTGATTGCCTGTGGTGTTGGCTTTGTAATCTTGCTCTCGCTACTGCATTAAAGTGCGACTGGCCGGCTCGGGTCGGCGCACCATTCACTCCAACTGCCCGCATACAGACGTGAGCCTTTGAGGCCAGCAACTTCCATTGCTAAAAGGTTATGGCAAGCCGTCACTCCAGAGCCGCATTGATGAATGACTTCAGAAGCTTTGGTTGAGCCTAGGAGGCCTACAAAGTCTTTGTAAAGTTGTTCTGGGGTCTTAAAACTTTTTCTGGAAAGATTTTCTCTGAAGCAATAATTGATCGCATTGGGGATATGTCCGCCAACAGGATCTAAGGTTTCATTTTGACCATGGAAGCGATCATTTGCACGAGCATCAACAACGACATTCATTTTGGCTTGGAGATTGTGAACAACTTCTTCTACCGTTACTAGGCCAACATAAGGCATTGGAGGTACTGGAGTGGTTGTTGGTTTTGTTTCACGGGGCATTGTGCCAATCGGGCCATTCCAGGCATCTAGGCCACCATCTAAGACTTGCACATTGGCATGGCCAGTAGCTTTGAGCATCCACCATAAGCGACTGGCATACACAGAGCCCTGATTGTCGTAGGCAATCACTAAAGTATTGGTGTCGATGCCTAAGCGAGATTTGGTTTGCGCCCAAGCTTCAGGGCTAGGTAGCGGGTGACGACCATTCTTGCCTGTCTTTGAACCAGATAAATCTTGGTCTAGATCAACATAGAGAGCGCCTGGAATGTGACCCTCAAGATAAGATTTGCGGCCTGCTAGGGGGTCAACTAAATCAAAGCGGCAATCACAGAGCAATACATTCTCGCCACTGTTGATGATTTCTTCTAACTGATTTGCAGTAATGAGAGGCGTCATGATGGCTTCCTATTGATAGCGGGATGGATGTTGCTAAATTATGCGCCTTCGTAGCTCATGGCGCGGCGGTACCATTCATGGAAATGCTGCATGCCGTCTTCCATCGGACTTTGATATGGCCCCACTTCATTTTGACCGCGAGCTAGCAGGGCGGCGCGCCCGGCATCCATACGCTCTGCAATTTCGTCATCTTCGATGCAGGTTTCCATATAAGCAGCGCGCTCCGCCTCCACAAACTCACGCTCAAAAAGGGCAATTTCTTCTGGGTAATAGAACTCAACGATGTTGCGCGTCTTATTTGGACCCATGGGGTGCAATGTCGAAACGCACAAAACGCCCGGGTACCACTCGACCATCACATTTGGGTAGTAGGTAAGCCAGATGGCGCCATGGCGCGGTGTTTTGCCCTCATGGTGGCGTAATACTGCTTCATGCCATTTTTGATAAACCGGTGAACCAGGCTTCTCTAAATTTTTATGAATACCAACGGTTTGAACGCTATGCCAGTCACCGAATTCCCAGCGCAAGTCTTCGCAAGAAACAAACTTACCTAAGCCCGGATGGAATGGAACGACGTGATAGTCCTCGAGGTACACCTCGATAAAGGTCTTCCAGTTGTAATTACATTCATGAACTTCAACATGATCCAGCACGTAGCCTTCAAAATTGAGATCATCAGCGACGCCAAGTTTGGCAAGATCAGTTCGCACATCGCGTGCACCTTCAAATAAGAGGCCTTGCCAATTCTGTAAAGGTGACTTGCCAAGATTCAGGCAAGGCTTATCTTCAAAATGGGGGGCACCCATTAACTGACCGTTTAAATCATAGGTCCAGCGATGCAGGGGGCAAACGATGTTGTCCGCTTTGCCTTTGCCATTGAGCATCAGTGCTTGGCGATGTCGGCAGACATTGGAGAGTAGTTCAACGCCCGTTTGGTTTCGAACTAAAAGCCGACCTTCATTTTCTGAGATCAAGGTTTGATAGGAGCCAATCTCGGGAACCATGAGTTCGTGACCAACATAGCCTGGGCCCTGCTTAAAAAGCAGTTCAATTTCACGCTGATAGAGATCAACGTCAAAATAGGCCGAAACCGGCAGTTGTAAGTTGGACGGCGCAAGCTGCTGCGCGGTAGCCAGATTAGTCATTCTCCCCACCCCCGAAAACGTCAGCCGAAGCTAAGCGGAATAACCAATCCAACTATCGACGGATCGATATTGGAAAGGAAGGAGGGGATTATACCCATCTGACCCCCGTCTCGCTTTAATATGTAGGGCTATATCTGTAAGAAATTTGAAGGAAATACGCCAATGCCAGCAAAGAAATCTGAGGGTCAGAAACCCGGTCTTGAGGTTCAAATCGACCCAAACTTGCGTTACGAGCAGGCTGTGAAGGAGCTAGAAAAGCTCATTTCTGACATGGAGTCGGGCAAATTCTCTTTAGAAGAGACACTTTTGGCTTATCAACGGGGTGCAGCGCTCTTGAAGCATTGCCAGGCCATGCTTGCTCAGGTTGAGCAGCAAGTACGTGTATTCGAGGCGTAAGTCCGGCTGAGATTTGACCTTTATGAATAAAGCATTTTCATTTGAAGATTGGGTTCGCGCTCACGGGCAGCGCACTGAGTTGGCTTTAGATAATTTGCTTGATGCCGTCAATACCAACCCTGCGCGTTTGCACGAAGCGATGCGTTATGCCGCTCAAGGTGGTGGAAAGCGTATTCGTCCTTTATTGGTTTATGCCGCTGGTGCGTTGAGTGATGACGCTAATCAAAATGCATTGGATGCTGCTGCAGTGGCAATCGAATGTATCCACGCTTATTCATTGGTGCACGATGATTTGCCTTGCATGGATGATGATGATTTGCGTCGTGGACGACCTACCGTACACAAAGCCTATGACGAGGCAACTGCTTTATTGGTTGGCGATGCATTGCAGACTCGCGCATTTGAGATTTTGGCAAATGCACAGTGTGATGCGGATACGCGCTTAGCCATGATCAGTACATTGGCTGGCGCCTCTGGCTCGCGGGGAATGGCAGGCGGACAGGCGATCGATTTGGAGAGCGTGGGAAAGAAATTAGATTTAGCTGGCTTAAAGCAAATGCATGCGATGAAAACAGGAGCGTTGCTCTCGTGTTCGGTGGAGATGGGGGGTATTGTCGCCAAACTCAATTCCACTCAAATGCAGCATCTCCAAAACTACGCCCAAGCCTTAGGTTTAGCCTTTCAGATTGTGGATGATGTGCTTGATGCCACTGCGGATAGTCAAACCTTGGGTAAAACCGCGGGGAAAGACGCTGCGAATGACAAGCCGACCTATGTGACCTTGATGGGTTTAGACTATGCCAAGAAGACGGCAAAAGATTTGCAAGAAACGGCAATTGCTAGCTTAGAGAGTTTTGGCACCAAAGCCCAAGCCCTGAAAGATTTGGCTCTGTTGGTGGTTAATAGAGGCAAATAAGATTACTGAAGATTTGATGACTTTAAATTCCATTCACTCCCCTGCAGATTTAAAAAAACTTCCTCGTGAGCAACTTCCTGCGCTCGCAGATGAGTTACGTCAGTTTGTATTGGATTCTGTTTCTAAGACGGGTGGACATCTTTCCTCCAACTTAGGCACGGTTGAACTGTCGATTGCGCTGCATTATGTATTCGATACGCCGCAGGATCGGATTGTGTGGGATGTGGGTCATCAAAGTTATCCGCATAAAATTTTGACTGGTCGTCGTGAACGCATGAATACCTTGCGTCAGTTTGATGGCTTGTCTGGTTTTCCACGTCGCGCTGAAAGTGAATACGATGCTTTTGGTACTGGCCACTCTTCAACGAGTATTTCTGCAGCGATGGGTATGGCACGCGCCTTTCAAACTAAGGGTGAAAAACAGGTTGCCGTTGCGGTGATTGGCGATAGCGCCATGACTGGCGGAATGGCGTTTGAGGCCATGAACAATGCCGGTGTGTATGACGACTTGCCATTGGTGGTGATTCTGAATGACAACGACATGTCGATCTCGCCAGCAGTGGGCGCGCTCAATCGACACCTTGCTAGATTATTAAGTGGCAATATTTACTCAGCCACCAAGAAGGGTATCGATAGCGTTTTATCTATTGCCCCTCCTTTGCGTGAGTTTGCTAAACGTTTAGAAGATCATGCCAAGGGCATGGTCTCGCCCTCTACGATTTTTCAAGAGTTTGGGTTTAACTACTTCGGACCAATTGATGGCCATGATTTAGATGCCCTCATTCCGATGCTGCAAAATGTCCGCCGCTTAGCGCTTGAGGGTCGCGGCCCTCAGTTCTTGCATGTTGTCACGCGTAAGGGCCAAGGCTATGAGTTGGCAGAAGCAGATCCAGTTCTCTACCACGGGCCTAGCAAATTTAATCCTGAAGAGGGTGTTAAGAAATCCACTACCTCTTCTCAAAAAACCTTTACTCAGGTATTTGGTGAATGGCTGTGCGATATGGCGCATGCTGATCCATTACTCATTGGCATCACGCCAGCAATGCGTGAAGGCTCAGGTCTGGTGGAGTTTGAGCAGAATTTTCCGAAGCGCTACTACGATGTGGGTATTGCGGAACAACATGCAGTCACTTTTGCTGCCGGTATGGCATGTGAAGGTATGAAGCCTGTGGTCGCGATTTATTCAACTTTCTTGCAACGCGCCTACGATCAGCTGATTCATGATGTGGCGATTCAGGATTTACCAGTGCTGTTTGCATTGGATCGTGCTGGCTTAGTTGGTGCGGATGGTGCGACGCATGCGGGCGCGTATGACATTCCATTCTTACGCTGCATTCCGAACATGCTGGTCTTGACGCCGGCAGATGAAGCAGAGTGCCGTGATTTATTAACGACAGCTTTCCATCAGCCCCACCCAAGCGCAGTTCGCTATCCACGTGGCGCGGGTATTGGAACTATCCCTTCAAAAGAATTACGTACTGTGCCATTGGGCAAAGGTGAATTGCGTCGTAAGTCCAATGCACCTACTGGTCAGCGCATAGCGATTTTGGCTTTTGGAACTTTGCTCTACCCAGCGCTTGAAGTGGCTGAGCAAATGGATGCCTCTGTTGCCAATATGCGTTTTGTAAAACCATTAGATCTTGAGCTTCTAAAATCCTTGGCACAAGACCATGATTATTTTGTGACGATTGAGGATGGTGCGATTCAGGGTGGTGCTGGTAGTGCGTGCTTAGAAGCGCTTTCCGCTATGGGTATCAATAAGCCCCTATTACAACTAGGTCTTCCAGATCAATTTGTGGAGCATGGCGATTACAAACTCTTGATGAGTAAATGCGGCCTGGACTCTGAGGGGATTGCAAAGGCTATTTCCCTGCGTTTTCCAGTAAAAACTGCTGCAAATCCTGTGGCCGCAGGCAAATAAGTCATTTTTGCCTGAAAATAGAGCTATGAACGACATCAACACCGCCTTTCTCAAACCTCAAGCCATGCCGGACATTCAGTCCTCGCATGATGAGCGTGCCTTACCAATTGAGCAGGTGGGGATTCGAGGACTACGTCATCCCTTAAGCATTCGCACTCAGACTGGTGTCATGCCTGCTGTTGGTAATTTTGAAATGGATGTCGCTTTGCCAGCCCATGTGAAGGGCACGCATATGTCCCGCTTCATTGCGCTTTTGCAAAAACACAATGAGCCTATTGATAGCGCATCTGTAGTTGCCATGGTGCGTGAGATGTTGCCACTACTGAATGCAAGTGAAGGTCGCATTCAATTTACATATACGCACTTCGTAAAAAAAGCTGCACCAGTCTCTGGTGTTGAAAGCTTAATGGATTACGAAGTGACTTGGACTGCAAAAGCAAAGCAAAATGCGTCTGGTGCAATCGATGTTGAGTTGAATCTTCGCGCTTTAGTTCCAGTCATGAGTTTGTGCCCTTGCTCTAAAGAGATTTCTGAGTACGGCGCACATAATCAACGCTCACATGTGACTATGTCTGTTGTGCTGGATCCACAGACCAAGATGACGGTGGAAGATTTGGTTGCGGCTGCTGAGAGTCAAGCCTCAAGCGAGCTGTGGGGCTTGCTCAAGCGGCCTGATGAGAAGTGGGTTACCGAGCGCGCGTATGACAATCCGAAGTTTGTTGAAGACTTAGTGCGCGATGTTGCTGGTCAGCTCAAAGACGATGATCGTATTTTCTCTTTAGTGGTTGAGGCTGAGAACTTCGAATCGATTCACAATCACAGCGCCTACGCCAAAATTAGTCTTACCAAATAACTCTAAGCGAGATTATTGCTCGCCAAATCCCAGCGGGGTTTGATATCAAAAGCACCTGAGGTGGTCGAGCCATTATTTTCTGCCAACATACGCAGTGCACCAGCAAAAGCAATCATCACACCGTTATCGGTACATAGATCGACTGGTGGATAGTGAACCTCAAACCGATTCTTTTTGGCGCTGGCATTGAGAGCTGCGCGTAATTGCAAATTGGCTCCCACGCCACCAGCCAGTACTACATGTTTGCAAGCAGTTTGCTTTAGTGCTTTCTCGGATTTACTAACCAAGACTGCTACCAGGGAATCGACAAAGCTTCGTGCGAGATCCGCATGAAAAGTTGCAATCTCATTGGTATCGGTAATGCCCAGGGCTTCAAATTTTTTCACTTGATTTAGGACGGCCGTTTTGAGGCCGGAGAAGGAAAAATCCAAATCCCCTGAATGCAACATTGGCTTAGGCAAGTCAAATCGTCCAGATTGCCCTTTTTCTGCCAATTTCGAGATAGCGGCACCGCCCGGGTAGTCCAAACCCAGTAATTTGGCGGTTTTATCAAAAGCTTCGCCGGCGGCGTCATCCAAGGTTTCGCCTAGAAGTTGGTATTTACCAACCCCGCTAACTAGCATTAGCTGGGTATGCCCGCCTGAGACTAGGAGGGCAATAAAGGGGAATTCCGGTACGGAAACCCCTAAAAGCGGTGAAAGTAGGTGTCCTTCGAGGTGGTGCACCCCAATCGAGGGTAATTTGAGGCCTTGAGCCAGGGATTTGGCAAATGCGCTACCTACAAGTAGCGCGCCAGCCAATCCGGGGCCCTGGGTATAGGCCACGGCATCAATATCTTTTAATTTGAGCCCAGCTTCATGCAAAGCATCGCCCAAGAGGGGTAAAACCCGTCGTATATGGTCTCTGGAGGCCAATTCTGGGACAACGCCCCCGTAGTCGCGGTGCATGGCGATTTGGGAGTGCAAAGCCTGTCCAAGGATGCCTTGATGGGCTGGGGCGTGGTTTTCCCAGGGGGAGGTGTCATAAACAGCTACCCCGGTCTCATCACAAGAAGTTTCTATGCCTAAAACAATCATTTTTTTGCTTGGTCGTGCTAGAATCGCGTTTCAGTTAATTTTTCGATATTTTTCGAGCATATACGAGTTAAACAAGTATGACTACAGTCCGCCTCCGTGAGAACGAACCTTTTGAAGTGGCATTGCGCCGTTTCAAGCGCACCATTGAAAAAAATGGTCTTTTGACAGACTTGCGTGCCCGCGAGTTCTACGAGAAGCCAACGGCTGAACGTAAACGCAAGAAGGCCGCTGCTGCTAAACGCCATTACAAGCGTATTCGCAGCCAGATGTTGCCTAAAAAGCTTTACTAATCGAATTTAAAAGCTCTCCTCACCGAGAGGCTTTGAAACCCGCTGACGGTGAAACGCAGCGGGTTTTTGCTTTTGAATCGCCAGCAATTTGTTAGATATTGAATACCGGGAAAAATGCTATGAGCCTGAAAGATCAAATCACCGAAGATATGAAAAACGCGATGCGCGCAAAAGAAGTAGCGCGCTTGGGAACGATCCGCCTTTTACTTGCAGCGATTAAGCAACGTGAAGTAGATGATCGCATTGTGATGGATGACGCGAGCGTCATCGCTACCGTTGAGAAGATGATTAAGCAGCGTAAAGACTCAATCTCTCAATTTGAAAAAGCCAATCGGGATGATTTAGTTGCTATTGAAGCGGCTGAGATGGCCATTCTGCAGGACTACTTGCCAGCTCAGTTATCTGATGCAGAGGTAGAGGCGGCTGTAGCTGCAGCAGTTGCATCGACTGGTGCTGCTGGCCCACAAGATATGGGCAAAGTAATTGGTGTGCTTAAAGGCCAGTTGGCTGGTAAGGCCGATATGGGTAAAGTTTCTGGTTTAGTAAAAGCGGCGCTTGCTAAGTAAGTTAAAAACAAGCTCACACTAAACACGTACAAACAAAGCCTCACACACTATTGATGGCTCTCATACCTCAATCTTTCATTGCCGATTTATTAAATCGGGTTGACATCGTAGATGTGGTTGGGCAGCATGTGAAGTTAAAAAAAGCGGGTGCAAACTATCAAGGTTTGTGCCCCTTTCATTCCGAGAAATCACCTTCATTTTCGGTATCACCTACCAAGCAGTTCTATCACTGCTTTGGTTGCGGAGCACACGGCTCTGCCATTAGTTTTCTCATGGAGTATTCCGGTCTTGGCTATGTAGATGCGATTGAAGATTTGGCGCGCTCTGCGGGATTAGATGTGCCGCGTGAAGAGCGTACTGCGAATGATGTTGCTCGTCAGCAGCAGACCATGGCATTGAGTGAAGTCATGAGTGCTGCTGCAGACTGGTATCGCCAACAACTTAAAGTCGCGCCACGTGCCGTTGAATATCTTAAGGGCCGAGGGCTGACTGGTGAAATCGCTAAGCGATATGCCTTGGGTTATGCGCCTGATGGTTGGCAGGGTCTTGAAGCGGTCTTTGGTACTTATGCCAATGATGAAGTGGCAAAGACTTTGCTTGAAGGCGGCTTACTCATTCAAAGTGAGCAGGCTGAGAATAATCAGACCGCAAGACGCTACGACCGCTTTCGGGATCGCATTATGTTCCCGATTCGCAATCCCAAAGGTCAGACGATTGGCTTTGGTGGGCGCATCTTAGATCAAGGTGAGCCGAAATATTTAAATTCTCCAGAGACGCCATTGTTCTCCAAGGGCAATACCTTATACGGATTGTTTGAAGCAAGGCAAGCGATTCGCTCTCAAGAATATGTGCTCGTGTGTGAAGGCTATATGGATGTTGTGGCGCTTGCGCAATTGGGCTTCCCCAATGCTGTGGCTACCTTAGGTACGGCATGCACTGCGAATCACGTGCGCATGTTGTTGCGTCAAACTGATCGTGTTGTGTTTTCATTTGATGGTGACTCTGCTGGTCAGCGCGCCGCTCAACGCGCATTAGAGGCATGTCTTCCTTTAATGTCCGATGACAAAGAGATTCGTTTCTTATTCTTGCCGACCGAGCATGATCCCGATAGTTATGTCCGTGCTTATGGCGCACCTGCCTTTGAAAAAGTCATCAAAGAGGCAATGTCAATTTCGAGTTTCTTCTTCAAGATAGCCAGCCAAGATCACGAGCTGACAACTCCTGAAGGTAGGGCGCAAACGCATCATGCAGCAAAGCCTTTATTACTCTCGATGCCGCCAATTGCTTTACGCACGCAAATTTTGCGTGAGCTGGCTATTCGCACCAATTCAACGCCTGCAGAGTTAGAGTCTTTCTGTGGATTGACGGTAGCGCCTGCACCGGTGCAGCAAGGTTCTTATGCAACAACGAATCAACGCGCCCCCAATTTTGTGCAAGCCAATAGTGGGAATAGGACACAAGGCGCTCCTTGGCAAGCATCTAAGGGGTCAGCCAAAAGAGCTCCCTTACAAAATATTCCGCCACCTCAAGCTCCTACCGATTTAGCCGAGCAGATGTTGAGAGTGCTCATTCAGTTTCCACATTTAGGAAAAGCTTTGGACGCCAACAAACGGGCGCTTGCTTTGCAGGCCTCCGAGTTACGTTCAGAAAAAGCATTTGAGCTCATGAAGGACTTATTGGCTCAGTGTGATTTGGTTGAATTGATTCCTGGTGAGAATGGCAAGCCACCAGCAGTTGGTGCTGGGGCATTTGCTCTATTTCAAGAGCAACTATCTCGCAGTGAGTTGGCTCCACTCTATGAAGTACTAAGAAAACGGGTCATGGGCTCTGATTTGGAGATCGAGGGCGCGATTGCAGATTTGGATGGCGCCTTCAAAAAGCTTGAACTCACCCACCTTAAAACAGAAATGACGGAAATCGCTAAAAAGATCGCCAGTAGCAGTGCTACAGAGCAAGATCGGGCTCGATATCGCGAGTTGGGCGAAAGATTGAAATTCTCCTAAGAATTTTCTGATTTGACCCTAGAAAAACCGGAAATTTACTCCATATTTTGACTAAGAGTGGGGGTCAAAAAGTCGCAATCGACTATAATCCTCTATTCCCAGAAAAAAACCGATTTAATTCAGCCACTTGCGCTTTATTTTGAAGAAATTTGGGGCAAGTGGAAAAAGTGGCTGTGCCTAATCAGTCGAGAACAATCATCAGTAACGTGAGTAAGTGCTAATAAATGCCAAATATTAAGAAAAAACCAGCTAAACCCGCCGCCAAGCCAGCAAAGGCAGCAGCTAAGCCAGCAGCAAAAGCAAAGCCGCCGGCTAAACCAGTTGCTAAAGCGAAAGCGCCAGCGAAGCCAGTGAAGGCTAGCGCTAAACCCGCTAAGGCAGCAGTAAAACCAGCACCGAAAGCAAAAGCTCCAGCTAAACCTGTGGCCAAAGCGAAAGCACCTGCTAAACCCGTTAAGGCTCCAGCTAAACCAGCTAAGCCAGTAGTAAAAGCAAAGGCACCTGTAAAGCCAGTCGCAAAAGCCCCGGCCAAGCCAGTACCTAAGGCTGCTGCGAAGGCAGCGCTTAAGCCAAGCAAAGCTCCAGCTAAACCAGTTGCCAAGGCTCCCGCAAAAGCGCCAGTTAAAGTCACAAAGCTTGAGACTCCTAAAAAAGATAAGGTTGCCGCTCCTAAAGTTGAAGTGGTGAAGGAGGCTAAGCCAGCAAAAGAAGTTAAAGAAGCCAATAGTAAAAAAGCCAAGGAAGTTGAAGTTGAGGCGCTTGCAACCGAGGAAGTTAAAAAAGGTCGCAAGCCAAAAGCGGATGCTCCAGCGGAAGGTGCTGAGCCCGTTTTGACCGATCGTCAAAAAGCACGTGAGCGCAAAGCAAAAGAAAAAGCCCTCTTAAAAGAATTCGCAGCACAGCAGTTAGGCTCTGAAGAGCAACAAGAATTACGTCGTACCCGTTTGAAGACATTGATCAAGATGGGTAAGTCCAAGGGTTATTTAACTCATGGCGAAATGAATGACGTGATGTCAGATGAGTTGTCAGATGCAGATGCATTAGAAACATTGATCAGCCTCTTAAATGACATCAACATCACTGTTTATGAGCAGGCTCCAGATGCTGAGACACTTCTCTTAAATGAGAATGCTTCAGCAACCACCTCTGAAGAAGAGGCTGAAGAAGAGGCGGAGGCTGCTTTAGCTACTGTTGATTCGGAGTTCGGACGTACAACCGACCCAGTGCGTATGTATATGCGTGAGATGGGTACTGTTGATTTGTTGACTCGCGAAGGCGAGATCGTCATTGCGAAGAAGATTGAGGCTGGTCTTAAAGACATGGTGATGGCATTAGCCGCTTGCCCAGTTACGATTGGCGAGATCTTAACGAACGTAGATAAGATTGCTAGTGGTGAGATGGAGATTGATCAATTCGTTGACGGATTGGTTGACCCTAATGCTGAAGATATTAAGCTTGGACCAGAAGAGCCGGAAGTCGACCCGGATGCCGAAGAGAGTGACGAAGAAGGTGTTGAAGATGAAGGCGGCGGCGGTGGCGGCGGTGCAGCTACAGCTAACGCTAAGCAATTGGAAGAGCTCAAGCAAATCTCATTAGAGAAGTTTGCAATTGTTCGCACACAAGCTGACAAGATGCGTCGTGCTTTTGATAAAGAAGGCTACAACTGCCCAGCTTATATCAAAGCGCAAGAGGCGATTCGTGGCGAGTTGCTTGGGTTCCGTTTGACTGCGAAGAGTGTTGAGAAGTTATGCGACACCATGCGTTCACAAGTAGACCAAGTTTGGAAACTCGAGCGCGGTATTGTGAGCTTGTTGGTCGATAAGGTTGGCGTCAATCGTGGTGAAGTACTCAAAGACTTCCCAAAGATGTCCATGAACCTCGAGTGGACTACCAAGCTTCTGAAAGAAAATAAGCCATACACAGCATTGTTGCAACGTAACGTTCCAGCGATTCAGGAGCTTCAGCAGAAGTTGATTGATATTCAGACTCGCGTTGTGTTGCCACTCCCAGAATTAAAAGAAGTAAACAAGCAAATGATTGCTGGCGAGAAGCGTGCACGCGAAGCAAAACGCGAGATGACTGTAGCCAACTTACGTTTGGTTATCTCGATTGCTAAGAAATACACCAACCGTGGTTTACAGTTCTTGGATTTGATTCAAGAAGGTAATATCGGTTTGATGAAGGCGGTAGATAAGTTTGAATACCGTCGTGGCTATAAGTTCTCCACATACGCAACTTGGTGGATCCGTCAGGCAATTACCCGTTCTATTGCTGACCAAGCACGTACCATCCGTATTCCAGTTCATATGATTGAAACAATCAATAAGATGAACCGTATTAGTCGTCAAATCTTGCAAGAAACTGGTCATGAGCCAGATGCTGCAACCTTAGCCCTCAAGATGGAAATTCCTGAGGACAAGATTCGCAAGATTATGAAGATCGCTAAAGAGCCTATCTCCATGGAAACACCAATTGGTGACGATGAAGATTCTCATTTAGGTGACTTCATTGAGGACGGCAATACATTGGCTCCGGCTGAAGCGGCATTGCATGACTCGATGCGTGATGTGGTTAAAGATGTATTGGATTCATTGACACCGCGTGAGGCAAAAGTATTGCGTATGCGCTTTGGTGTTGAGATGAGCACAGACCATACTCTCGAAGAAGTGGGCAAGCAGTTTGACGTTACTCGTGAGCGTATCCGTCAAATCGAAGCCAAGGCCTTGAGAAAAATGCGTCATCCAAGCCGTAGCGACAAACTCAAGACCTTCTTAGAAGAAGATTGATCCAAAGACTAACGGGCCTATAGCTCAGTTGGTTAGAGCAGAGGACTCATAAGAGAGATAACCTCGTTGTATTTTGCTAAGAACCTAATAAACATAAGGGTCTTAGCGTGGTAAGGGTGGATAAGTTTGCTTACACACCGCTTACACACCGAGGCAAGTTGTAAAGCAGTAGTTTTAGCCCAGTTTTATCGGGTTAAAAAGTGTAGTTTTAGGGCCTATAGCTCAGTTGGTTAGAGCAGAGGACTCATGGCGTAAGTTGTGCCATATACGTGGAAACTGTATATGGGATGGTGTCAAATTCGGAGAAAGCTAAAGGTAGAAATATCCAAGCTAACGCCGAGCCAAGCTTCAGTATGAAAGTGCTGTTGAAGGTGTAGAGACTAGACGGCACCCATCTAAGTCGAGCAATCGATATGATGAAGGCATAGTCCAGGGAGTAGTGAAAGCTACGCAAACCGGAATCCTTTGGTCCCAGGTTCAAGTCCTGGTGGGCCCACCAGAAAAGCAAACCCTCATCAGAAATGGTGGGGGTTTTGTCTTTTGAGCGTTACTTTGAGTAACGCTGAGCAATTCGAAGTAAAAATTTTTGCAAACAAGGGTTTTCACTAGCTTGATTGGCTATGTTTTTCCCATTTTTTACTAGTATCCTACTGAAATCCCAATTGAACTTCAGTAAGGAATGTATGAAAAAATTGCACGGAATTAAAGCTCTTGCGTTTGACGCTTATGGAACGGTGTTTGATGTTCACTCAGTTGTTGCTTTGGCTGAAAAGATGTACCCAGGGAAAGGCAAGGAGTTAAGTCAACTTTGGAGATCAAAGCAAATTGAATATATGTTTTTGAGAACCATTATGGGTAGATATATACCCCATAACCAAAATACAGAAGCAGGCCTTAAGTATTCATTGAAATATTTAGGGCTTCCTGGAGGAACAAGTGAGAGAGGTGCCTTAATGGATGCCTACGAAAGGTTATCTCCCTTTGAGGATGCTAGGCAGACTCTTCCTAAATTGAGTGGACTTAAGAGGGCAATCCTATCTGTTGGAACCCCATCATTACTAACAAATTTAGTTGGCAACGCAGGAATTACGGATCAATTTGACGCCTTATTAAGTGTGGATGAGGTCAAAGTTTATAAGCCACATCCAAGAACTTATCAGTTGGCAACTGATAAGTTCGATCTCCAAAGACATGAAATTGGATTTGTTACATCAAATTACTTTGATGTAGCTGGTGCCAAAGCATTCGGGTTTCAGGTGATTTGGATTAATCGGAATGGTGCAATCCCTGACGAGGTGGGCCTTCTTCCTGATGTTGCATTAACTTCGATAGCCGAAATTCCAAATCTTCTTGGCTAAGCAAATAAACTTTTAAAGGGGGCTGTAAATGTCAACTCAAAGCACAAATAATTCTGTAAACAGCAAAAGGGTCATTACTGAGGCGGAGCGAAAAATACTCATTGCTTCATCTTTAGGTACTGTATTTGAATGGTATGACTTCTTTTTATATGGATCTTTGGCAGCTGTAATAGCGAAGCAATTTTTTGCCAAGGCCGATCCAACAACGGGACTTATTTTTGCTTTATTAGCCTTTGCGGCAGGCTTTATCGTTCGCCCATTTGGCGCCCTCGTATTTGGTCGACTTGGGGACATGATCGGTCGCAAATATACCTTTTTAATGACCATCCTCATTATGGGCTTATCGACCTTTGGTGTTGGTTTGCTGCCTGCATATGAAAGTATAGGTATTGCAGCGCCGATTATTCTGATTTCGCTTAGGTTGTTGCAAGGTCTTGCGCTTGGCGGAGAGTATGGCGGTGCTGTAGTTTATGTAGCGGAGCATGCGCCGAATAATCAACGGGGGCAATTTACTGCTTGGATACAGACTACCGCAACCTTGGGGCTATTTCTATCACTGTTAGTAATCCTATCAACAAGACTATTCTTGGGTGAGGCGGCCTTTGGAGATTGGGGTTGGCGCATCCCGTTCTTGGTATCCATCATTTTGCTAGGAATCTCTGTATGGATTCGCATGTCTATGAGCGAGTCGCCTGTGTTTGCCAAAATGAAAGAGGAGGGGGCTGAGTCAAAAGCCCCATTAACAGAGTCATTCCTGCGTTGGAAAAATTTGAAAATTGTATTGATAGCATTGTTTGGTATCACCGCCGGATTAGGGTGTGTTTGGTATACGGGTCAATTTTATGTACTACTTTTCTTGACGCAAACACTTAAGGTTGATAGCGTTACTGCGAATTTAATTGTGGCTGGGGCGCTTTTACTCGCCACCCCATTCTTTTTGATATTTGGCACGCTATCAGATCGTATTGGAAGAAAAAAAATTATTCTGACTGGAATGGCATTGGCTGTGCTGACCTATTTCCCAATATTTAAAGGTCTGACACATTATGCGAATCCTGCTCTAGAGATGGCATTAAAAAATTCCCCTGTAGTTGTGGTAGCAGATCCTGGGGATTGTCAATTTCAATTTAACCCCACTGGAACTAAGAAATTTACCTCTTCTTGTGATATTGCTAAGGCAAAGTTAGTAGCTGCATCAGTTAACTATCATGTTGAGAATGCGGTGCCCGGAACAATTGCGAGCGTTAAAGTTGGCGATAAGATTGTTAATTCATTTGACTCAGTGGGACTCTCAAAAGAAGAGGCTGCACTAAAAATGAATAATTTTGCAAAAGAGCTGAGCGCTACCATTTCAGAGGCTGGTTATCCTCAAAAAGCAAATGTAGATGAGATCAATAAACCAATGGTTTTCTTGCTGGTATTTTTGCTTGTAATCTATGTAACGATGGCTTATGGACCAACAGCGGCAGCCTTGGTTGAGCTCTTTCCAACCAAAATTCGCTATTCTTCCCTCTCGCTGCCCTATCATATTGGCACTGGTTGGTTTGGGGGCCTAATGCCTACAACAGCCTTTGCTCTAGTGGCCTTAGAGGGCGATATTTACTATGGACTCTGGTACCCGGTAATTATTGCGGCAGTGACTGTAATTTTTGGCTTGATATTTTTACCGGAAACTAAAAATGTGGATATAAAATTATAAAAACCTAGTTTCAGGCGAAAATGGTGGGGTTTAATATCCTCACTATTTTCAATACCTAAATCCTGCTGTGAAATTAAAAAATACTGAATTAAAAAATACCGGAAAAAAGAAGCGACTAGTCTTGCAAAAGACTGACATCATCAGCTTGGCTGATAAGGTGTACGCTGAGCTTGAGGAAATGATCGTCACTCTTCAATTTAAGCCGGGACAGATGCTTTCTGAGTCAGAGTTGGGCGAGATGCTTCAAGTCAGCAGAACGCCGATTGGAGAGGCTCTCCAACGATTAGCTAGGGAGGGATTAGTTAACATCCTTCCGCGTCGGGGAATTGTTGTCACCGAAATCAATATTGCTGATCAGTTAAAGCTTTTGGAATTTAGGTGTGTAGTATCTCGATTTGCTGCCGGATCTGCTGCAAGACGTTCAAGTGATGAAGAGCGTAAGCAAATGCAAGCAATTGCTGATCAGCTTTTGGGTGCAGTCAAAACAAGAGACGGTCATGCACTTTTGCAGGCTGATAAAGCCTTTCATGATCATTTTTCCACTTGCGTGAGAAATGAATTTGCATCTAGGGCATTAGATTCTTTAGATTCTTTATCGCGGAGATTTTGGTTTGTTTATCATCAAAGCCAGGATGATGCGGAATCTGGAAAACTGCACGCAAACCTCGCTTTGGCAATCTCTAATGGCGACTCTAAAGCCGCTGAAAGGGCTTCGGATGAGTTATTTGAGAGTCTGGAAAAGTTTGTCCATCAAACACTAAAAAGATAGTTTGAAGGCATAGTCCAGGGAGTAGTGAAAGCTACGCAAACCGGAATCCTTTGGTCCCAGGTTCAAGTCCTGGTGGGCCCACCAGAAATGAAAATACCAACCTTCGGGTTGGTATTTTTTTATCTTCAGCTGCTCCGAGAATATGAGAAGATACATGAATATACGTAAGTGGTGATATGTGCTGATGAGCCTAAGGGAAGCAGTAATAATTGGCGGGACTGAATCTCCGGTTGGTGAGGGGGTAAATCACGCTTGGAGGTGTTTAATACGCTTTGAAGATGAAACAATATCGACAGCAATAGTTAAAAAATTAGATGCCAGAGGTTTTTCTGTTGAAATATTTTGCTCGGTGCTATGTCGTGCCTGGGGGTTGAGTGTCCCTGAGATTGTAATAATTAAGGATAGAGAGTTTCTCGTAGCAAGCATTGACGTCGGTTATCCAAATTTAAAGCAGCGATTAAATTTGACTGATGATTTACCTGAGTCAATCAAGCAAGCTTTAGTTGTTAATGGCGCCAAACTAATTTCAACATTTTCATCTACTCCATTGGCTATTGCAGTAGATGAGGCGATAAATAACAGAGATAGGAATCTTGGGAATATCTTGTGGGACGGAAATAATGTTTCCTGGATTGACCATGAAAGAGCATTAGGTTATGTTGGTTCTAAAGATTTAAATGTACTTGTGTCGCTTGCTTTAATGTCCGGTGAAGCTGAGAAAATCAAGGTTGCGGCAACCGCTACTGCTTTAACGCTTTCTTCGGAATTAATTGTTGATTCAACTCAAAATATTCAAGGAGTAGAGGATTTAGTCGATTTTCAAAAGTTCGTACTACAGAGGATTGCATCGGTCACTACATTAGTTGTAAACCGATTCCCTAAACCAGATGATTTACTGAGTAATATATAAATGAATGCAACTTGGATACCAATTTTTTGGGAGCCTGTTTATGGAACTGGTGAGCGTCTCATGGTAGGCGTAGTCGCTGAATTTCAAAATGAATTTATTCGCCAAAAAATTATTCGGGATGATGTAATTGATGCCCTATATGGCAAGCAATCCGCAAACCCTAAAAAATTAATAGACGAAGCCTTAAAAATTTCATTAGAAGTCATTAAAGAAGTTGGTTTCGATTTAGCCAAGGAAAAATCCTCAGAAATACTTGGGCTTCATCTAGGTAGCAAGCGAATAACTAAAGTTATCTCTATCAATGATCTTATGCGACAGG
This sequence comes from beta proteobacterium CB, assembly GCA_000342265.1. Classification (NCBI taxonomy): domain Bacteria; kingdom Pseudomonadati; phylum Pseudomonadota; class Betaproteobacteria; species beta proteobacterium CB. The sequence goes on along the minus strand of CP004348.1, from coordinate 1,619,696 downwards.
CTGCATTATTACATTCAAGCTTAGCAAGCCTTGATGCATTTGATGATTTAGAGGAGCAAGATGTGCCAACGCAAGAAGAGACTAACAAAAGATTTGTGACGGAAGTAAAGGATTTGGTCATGGAGCGAAGGCCAGATTTAGTGAAAAACTTTAATAAATCAGGCCGGCTGACGGAGGATGGGCAGTTGGTTAAATTTGGATATCTTTCTCCTAGGGCTGTCCTACATTTTTCTGTGATTCATGCATCAAGGCAGCCATCGGGCGTAAGGGATGCGCGAGCTCGATTATGGGAGTTATCAAATGCTAAGCAATATGCCCATATTCACTCGGCTGCTTTGATTACAGGTATTCCGAGAGAGGACGATCCAACTCTTGGCCCGAAACAAAAATTATCATTAAGTGCAAATGTTCGCGAGATCGAAAAAGAGGCTGATGGTCGGGATATGCGTTTCTTGCCTGTTCATAGTTCATTAGAAGGCGCTTTAAGGGTAATTGAGTTTGCGGAATAATGTGATTTATTTGGCGATTAGAAAACTACCATCACTAACTCAAGGGTAAAGATGGGTTTGGTAAAGCGACTTCTAGAGGAGCAATTGCCCGCATTGCCAATTGAGGCATATGACCAGTTTTTTGATGTAAATGGCCCATTTAACCCGGATGCCAATTGGCTTGAATCCGCATCCATGGAGGATCAAAGGCTAGCCGTTAAAACCTGGTTCGTTTCTAGGTACTGTAATCCTGCCATTGAAACTCCATATAACCATGAAGATGGCTACTTATATATTAATGGGGGACCATATGATCCCGCAGATGAAATTCAGGACAAGTTCGAAGGTATTGTAAGCGACGAGGTAATTAATGATGTAGTGGCTGATCTTTATTTTGAGGTTGGCGATGAGTGGGCTCCTATAAATTATGAACCAGAAGATTACGATGACCGCTTTGGTTTGGAATTGCTTGATGCGGGCGATCCATTTAAGAGGTTGCAAGATAGGATTAATCAAGCAGTACAAATTCTTTCTTTAGAGGGAAGTTTAGAGGCTAAAAAGATTGCCGAGCAACTCGTTTTTGGGCATGCGATAACCATACTTGAATCATTTCTGTGGGAGACCGCAGAGTATTGGGTTGAAAACGATCAGGATATATTGAAGAATTTTGTTACAAAAGTACCAGAATTCCGAGATAAAAAAATTACCCTAGGTGAAATTTATGATCAGTATGAAGGATTAAAAGATCATATAAAAGGAGTATTGCAAAAGACCACTTGGCATAATTGGAACAAGGTTGTGCCAATGTATAGAGACGGACTTGGCATTGAAATTGGCGACCCTGGCGTTTTTGAGGATTCAATAATTAAACGTCATGACATTGTGCATAGAAGTGGAAATGACAATAAAGGAAATCCAGTTGTGATTTCCCTTGCCGACATAAAGCAGCTACATGAAGAAATATTTAAGTTCTCTAGCAGAATTGATAAACAGTTAATTGATCGAGCTGAAAAGCAGAAGCCTGATTTTTAGGATTTCTTAAGCGTTGCTTGAAGTAACGCTCGCCCTAGTTCGTAAGACTTGTATCTATCATTAACAAACTCGATTTGAATCGATTGTTTAGTCAAAAAACACCCCAATTTCTATAAGCTCTCCTTATAGGTTATCGATATTGATAGCCTCATATATACGGGAGAAGCAAATGGATCAAAGCAATCTTGCAGTTAATCAAATCATCTCTTTTGACACTTTAAAAACGTCAGCCTTTGCCAGTGCCAAGATCAATCTTGGCAATGAATTAGACATGGATGACTTGGGTGCGTTGTTCGCTGTAAATGACTATTTCCAGCAAAGACTGGGGTATTCAGTGTTTTCTAGCATTGAAATGGCAGCCATTGGCGATGCACTAGAAAAGCACGGGATTATGTATCTGGAGGCGCAATGAGCTTGGGTAACTATCAAGCGTTACTTCAAGTAACACTTAGATTGCCAAGAGATCGCTATGAGATGCTAAGAATTGCTATTAATCAGCCAGTCTGCTTTGGACGTATTGACCAGGCGATTTGCCCGATACCGGTTGTCCTAAGCCCCCATCAGAAACTAAAGTTACGATATGCCGAAAATCGTTGAAACTACCCATGAGCTGCTACCTAGGGAGCTGGTGATCTATCGCCGTGAGCGCAGTGGCATCTGGCAATGTCGCTATAAGGTTGCTGGAGTTTGGCAAAGAGCTTCTACCAAGGAGCGAAAGATCGAGCTGGCTAAAGATCGGGCTAAAGAAATCTTCTTTGAAGCGCAGATTCGTAATCGCTCTAATTTGCCTGTTGTTACTCGTCGCTTTAAAGATATTGCCAAGCTAGCCGTTGAACGTATGGAGCAAGAGTTATCTGCTGGCAAAGGCAAAGTCATCTATAGAGACTACGTTCGGGTGATCAAGGATTACATCATTCCCTCGCTAGGTAATCGCATGATTACTAATATTGACTATGAAGCACTAGAGCAGTTTGATCGAGATCGGATTGAGCTGATGGGTAAAGAGCCTACGTCTAGTACCTTACATACTCAAAATGCTGCGATGAACAGGGTATTTGATGAAGCGGTCATTCGAGGTTTTTTAACTGAAGCCAATCGTCCCAAGCTAGTAGCCAACAATGGCAAGAAGAGTGATCGTAGACCAGCTTTTGAATTGCATGAACTAAAGGCCCTATTGGCTAACTTAGAACCTTGGATTGATGCTGCTCGCAATCTGGCTAGTCGTGAGCGTAGACAAATCATGCGCGACTATATTGAGATGCTAGTCGATACTGGCGCAAGACCTGGGATTGAGCTACTGGATATTAAGTGGAAGCAGATTCGCTTCATGATGAGCCCTGCCTCAACTTTGACAGATCAAGTCGATGAACGGGGTGAGCGCATTGAAGTGCATAACCTAAACCGTAGTTGTGAGCTTACTGTTACTGGAAAAACAGGCACCAGGCAAATTATTGGTAGGCAGCCCACAGTAAAGGTGCTGGAGCGTATAGCCCAGAGAAACTATGGGGTTGATAGCTCATTAACTGAGCCCCTTAAGGACTTGATTGTTCCTACTAATGAAGATTATGTATTTAGGACTAAGGATAATAAGGAAGATGTCAGTGAGTCATTTCAGAAGATGTTTATGTGCTTCTTGGAAGATCACAACTTATTAAAGGATCCAAAGACAGATCAAAAGCGAGTGTTTTATAGCTTACGTCATACGTATGCCACTTTAGCGTTAACCCATGACCGAGTACCTATTCATACCCTAGCCAAGCAAATGGGTACCAGTGTTGTAATGATTGAGCGCCACTATAGTCACTTAAAGGTTATCCAAGCAGCAGAACAGCTCCGTGGTGCGGAAACTAGGCGGTTAATTGAGGCTGACGCTAAAGTTAGTGCGAGCTATCAAAGTAAGAAGCGGGCTGAACGAGAGCTACGTGCGGCATAGGTCAGATGCAAGCGTTACTTTAAGTAACGCTTACGATCGAGAACTCTCGCGACCAACGGATTAAAAGACTTAAGAATTGTGCTGAACAGTAATCAAAACATTAGCTTAAACCTGCTTAGAAAGTGATGTGATATCGGCGGTTGGTCTAGCGGGTTTGGTTGGCGTAAGGTGGAGATCAATTGGTTTCGACAGCGTCTTGTTGGAGTGTCGCGTTTCCGGACGCTTATGTTGTCGGGTTAACCGACACTTGGAATGGGAGCTATCGGCCACTAAGAGACCTTCTGAAGTTGTTGAGCCGCCTCTTCCACCAAGTCATTGGGTATTCAGGGGGTTGTGGCATTACAGCAGCTATGTGAGTGATTAATCCATTTGACTTGTATGGAAAAGCTCTAAATGCAAAATACGAAGAAATATGCTGTAATTAGCTAATGAGAAAAATCCTGATAATTCTGGCCCTGCTAGCTTTATCGATACAAACATCCTATGCTACGGTTTCTGCTTACTGCCAAGAAGAGCAGGCAGCAGCTTCTCATGTTTCACATCACGAGCATGAGAAGCCAGTCAGCATTGCCTCTGCTAGCGATTCTGCAAGCTACGATTCTGATTGTGGGGTCTGTCATTTGGCGCATTCTCCAGCATTGCATTCCACTTTTAGCATTTCAGTTACCTCTACCATCTTTCATTATGAAGATGCACGAGTAGAGTTTTTAGTCGATATTTCTCCTCACCGCCCCGAAAAACCCAATTGGCTCGCTCTCGCCTAAGTTAGCGAGAGCCTTAACCTAATTCTTCTCCTCTCGCTAACTCTGTTTTGAACAAACAAATGGAGTTTTTATGTTGCGAGAGTATTCGGGCGTAGTTCGTCGCTGCGTCATTCAATTTACTGGATTGGTATTTATATTGGGATCGCCAATAGCGCTGGCTAATGCCGAGCTCAAAGGTGGATCGACCTTAAAGTCCTTCTATGAATCTTCATGGGAGCGCCAACCTGACTACAAGTCCTATCAGTATCGAGTAGAGGCCGCGCTTGCTAAGCAAAAAATTGCTAGCAGCCTTTTGGTAAGCCCAGCTTCGGTTGAAGTGTCGCAAAAGACCGATAGAACTAACAGCAATCAAGGCGCTAGTGAAACCATACTGGGTTTAGATATCCCCCTGTGGTTATGGAATGAGCGGTCAAGCTCAATTAATTTAGCGGATGCTGAATATAAAAAGCTTTTGTCTCAATACTATCTATCCCAATTGAGAATTGCAGCTGAAGTAAGGGATGCCTATTGGAATTACCAGAAATCAAAAATTGAGTCTGATTTAGCGCTACGCAGAAATGAGAATGCAAAGAGCTTAGCTCTTGATGTTGAAAAGAGATTTAAGGCTGGAGACTTATCTCGCGCTGATCTTCATCAGGCTAATGGTGCCCTCGCATCATCAGAAGCTTTTTTGGTCGAAGCGCAGGCCAACGTAATTAATGCTGAGCAAAGGGTGCGTACTTTATTAGGAAGTGAGTATCTCAAGAAAATTCAATTCGGTGACATTGCTAAAAATATTGAACCGCTACCTAAGGTTCCTGAAAACCTGTCAGGACTAGATTCTAGTTTGCCAATCGTTGCAGCCCTTGTAGATCAGTTAGAGGTTGCTAAAAAAGCAGTTGACCTAGCAAAGTCTCAAACTCGGGCTTCCCCACAATTGCAAATATGGACTACTAAGGGCCGTGAAGTCTATGGCGTTCCGTATCAGCAATCAGTTGCTGTTGGGTTAAGAATTCCTTTTGGCTCTGATGCTCGCAATACCAATAGATTGGCCAGTGCTACTGCTGAGATGGTCGATTCAGAGGTTCGATTGTCCTATGAGCGAGAGTCTGCATTAAGTAATGTGGAGTCAAATGTGGCTTTAGTGAAGTCGGCAAAAATGAAGCTTGGCGCTGCAGATAAGAGGTCTAACTTAGCCAATGAAACACGTCAATTTTTTGACAAATCATTTCGCTTTGGTGAAACCGATTTGCCCACAAGACTACGTATTGAGCTAGAAGCAGTGGATGCAAATAGGCAGGCTGCAATTGCAAAAATCAATTACGCAGTTTCAGTTTCAAATTTACGACAGGCCCTTGGCCTGTTACCAGAGTAAGGTCACTTTAACTATGAATTTATTGAACAAATATAGTCAGTGGGCGTCAAAACTATTAATTGCGCTATTTCTGACGATCGCATCGGCAACTTATGCAGGTCCTGGTCATGGGGAGGAAAAACCCACCACTGCACAAACTCAATCACTACCTCGCTTTTATGCTGAATCTGATCTCTATGAGGCGGTAGGAGTGATTAACGGCAAGGAAATCACGCTCTACCTAGATCGCTACTCCTCCAATGAATTGGTCAAAGGAGCCAAGGTTGAAATTGAGCTTGAGGGCTCTAAAATTAGTTCAGAGCCTCATGGCGATGGAGAGTATCTCTTTCGCCTAAAAAATAAAATTAAAGATCAGCCTACTGCGATCACCATCACGATTAATGATGATGTTACCGACATACTAGCAGCCACTATAGATCTAAGTTCCTTTGAGCGCTCCTCATTGATCACTTGGAAATCAGCAATAAAGATCTTGCTTTATTTCAGCCTCTTGATGGCAATTGCCTATTTGTCTTATCGCAAGAAAGAGGTGTTGATGACGAATACAAAAAAACTAATCAAACAAATTAAGGAGCGGGTATGAATCGCAAACAGAGAGATTTTGTATTTCGCCCCATTGTCCTCATTAGTTTATCTGTGGCGCTATTTGCTTTTAAGGTTTATGCTGGGCCGGGTCATGGCGAGTCGGAAGTATCCCAAGTTCAAGGTGACGCCCCTAAAAGACAGTCGGACGGCAGTCTTTTTATTCCCAAGCCTGCGCAACGCCAGTTACACGTGATGACAGCTCCTGGCCAGTTCGGCGAATATGCCAAAACCTATGATTTAGCTGGAAAAGTCATTATGGATCCTAACTTTGGCGGTAAGGTGCAAGCGATTGTTGCTGGCCGTATTACGCCGGGACCAGCTGGTTTTCCATTGCCCGGACAGAAGGTTAGTAAAGGCGATGTCTTGGCGTATGTAACGCCAGAGGCTGGCCCAGGAAAATCAAGATCACTTGCGGAAAGTCGACTAAAGCGTTTGCGAGATCTGAGCGATACGGTCCCTCGTAAGACTATTGAAGAGGCAGAAGCCGCTGTTGCTAATGAAGAATTAAGAGCCCCAGTCAGCGGAATTATTTCTACTACGGGTGTCGTATCTGGCCAAGTAGTGCAAGCAAGAGATCTAATCTTTGAGGTCGTTAATCCATCCAAGCTATTAATAGAAGCGCTTGCCTACGATTCAAGTCTGAGTAAGAACATTGCTGATGGCAAGGTGGATGTCAATGGCAAAGTGATTGAGCTCAAGTATCTTGGTGGTGGACAGACCCTCAGAGAGCAAGCCTTACCTCTAACTTTTTCTGCTAAATCGGACGATCTCCAATTTTTACCCATAGGTCAGCCCATTCGAGTATTTGTAAATACCGATAGCAAGATCACTGGAGTAAAGGCGCCTTCAAAATCATTAGTCAAAAGCAGCTCGAACCAAACAATTGTCTGGATTAAAAAGTCCCCAGAAATATTTGAGCCAAGAACAGTTGTATATGAGCCTTTAGATGGTCAGAGCATTGTTATTACTAGTGGTATTAAAGATGGTGAACGAGTCATTACTGATGGGGCATCCCTCATCAATCAAATTCGTTAAGGATTAAGACATGTTTACTTGGTTATTAGATTTCAGCTTAAAAAATCGCATGATAGTGATTTTGCTCGGTGCTATATCTATGTTCTATGGTGCCTACACCTTAAGCAAGATGCCTGTGGATGTCTTTCCCGATCTGAATAAGCCTACTGTCACCATCATGACCGAGGCTGGCGGAATGGCTTCAGAAGAAGTTGAACAACTCATTACATTCCCACTCGAAACGGCTATGAATGGTTTACCGGGAGTAGAGGCTATTCGCTCAGTATCTAGCGCCGGCCTCTCTTTCATATACGTTACTTTTGACTGGACTGTAGACATCTATCGCGCCAGACAAATGGTTTCAGAAAGACTGTCATCTATGGAGGGAGCAATTCCGGATGGCATTGTTTCGCGCATGGGGCCCATTAGTTCGATCATGGGTGAGATTATGCAAATTGCCATTCCGATTGATGAATCTAAGATTTCATCCATGCAGGTTCGCGAGTATGCTGATTGGGTTTTGCGACCCAGATTGATGGCTATCCCCGGGGTAGCGCAAGTCATTCCTATAGGTGGGCAAGTCAGGCAGTTTCAAGTGCAACCCAATACTCGCCGTATGGCGGAGCTAGGCCTTAGCATATTGCAGATTGAAGATGCATTGCGGGGCTACTCTGCAAATACGTCTGGTGGATTTCTTGAGTCCAATAATCGTGAGTATCTTATTCGTCATATAGGGCGAACCTCTAGCCTTGAAGATTTAAAGAACATTGCCGTATCGAACCGCAATGGACAAACAATACTTTTAAGACAAGTTGCAGATATTACTTTTGCACCAGCAGTTAAGCGAGGCGATGCCGGTTATGAAGGTGGGCCAGCAGTCATTCTAGGTGTACAAAAACAACCTTCAGCAGATACGGTAGCGCTAACAAAAAAGATTGAATCGGCTATTGCAGAATTAAAGCAGGGCTTGCCAACTGGCATGGAAGCTCCAAAAGTAACATTTAGGCAGGCGAGCTTTATTGATGCATCCATTAGCACTTTAGAGGGTAAGCTGATTGGCGCATCAATCTTTGTTGCTGTAGTGCTGTATTTCTTTTTAGGAACAATTCGCCCGGTCCTCATCTCATTAACAGCAATTCCAGTTTCAATTCTCTTAACTGCCCTAGTTTTTAAGTACTTTGGTTTATCAATTAATACGATGACCTTAGGAGGCTTAGCCATTGGAATCGGCGGCCTGGTTGATGATGCAGTAGTTGATGTGGAAAACGTAATTCGTCGCCTTAGAGTAAATCTAGATAAAGCATCTTTAGACCAATTAAGTCCACTAGCGATTGTGAGAGCCGCATCGCTTGAGGTAAGAACCGGAATTATCTATGCTACAGCCATCATCGTTTTGGTATTCATCCCATTATTTGCATTACCAGGTATAGAGGGGCGACTATTTGTGCCTTTGGGTATTGCATTTATAGTCTCTACTCTTGCATCGCTTTTAGTTTCAGTCACTATCACGCCAGTACTCTGCTTTTACTTGCTGCCCTCAATGCAGTCCCTGAGGGATCACGATACAAAGATTGTCACTTGGCTTAAAAGCCATTATGAGGTTCAGTTATCAAGGTTATTGGCGGCGCCTAAAAAGCCTCTGATGTATGCTTTTGCATCCGTCATAGTCGCTGCTGCCAGTGTTCCCTTTATGGCGAGCGCATTTTTACCGCCCTTTAACGAAGGGACTTTACTGATCGGATTGCGTTTAAATCCTGGTGTCTCTCTCTCTGAATCGGCGGGCGTAGCTAGCCAAGCAGAAAAGTTAGTCAGGCAGGTTCCAGAAGTGACTTATGTTGGACGCAGGAGTGGCCGCGCAGAATTGGACGAGCATGCGGAAGGTGTACATGTGAGCGAGTTAGATGTTGGTTTAAAGCCTGCGGGAGATTTAGATCGCTCCATGGCTGAGATACAGGCAGATATCAGGTCAAGATTAGTTAACTTACCCGCTGCAATTGCGATCGGTCAGCCAATCTCACATCGAATAGATCACATGCTTTCAGGAGTGCGATCGCAAATTGCTATTAAGATCTTTGGCGATGATTTGGACGTGCTGCGTAGCCAAGCCGACCTTCTAAGATCGAAATTGGCAGGCATTGAAGGCTTAGTTGATCTAGAAATAGAAAAGCAGGTTTTAGCACCACAAATTAAGGTCCGAATTGATTACGATAAGGCGGCGCAATATGGAGTTTCAACATCTCAGATTATGGCCACCTTGCAGGGCATGGTTGAAGGGGAGAGGCTCTCGCAAATTATTGAGGGTAATCGACGGTTTGCCTTAGTGATCAAGTTACCAGACTCAGCAAGAAATTTAGAAGGGCTTGCTGATATCTTGATTGATACGCCAAATGGAAAAATTCCACTCTCCAAAATTGCTAGCATTGAGGATGGGGATGGCCCAAATCAAATTAGCAGAGACGGCGGTAAGCGAAGAATTGTCTTATCGGCTAATGCCTCCAAGCGTGCCCTGTCAGATATCGTGGCTGATATTAGAACTGTGATCTCTAATCAGACTCTTCCAGAGGGTTACTTTATTACTTTAGATGGTCAATTTAAAGCGCAAGAAGAGGCATCTAAAGTAATTGGTTTGCTATCGATTGGATCATTTCTTTTGATGTTTGCGGTTTTAAATAACCGCTATAAGTCCATGCGCCTATCTTTAATGATTATGTCTAACATTCCCTTAGCTATGGTCGGAGCAGTGATTGGTTTGTGGATTTCAGGCCAGCCACTCTCGATTGCTGCATTAATAGGATTTATCACGCTAGCAGGAATATCTGTGCGTAACGGAATCTTAAAAATTAGCCATTACTTAAATTTGATGCAGTCAGAAGGTGAATCGTTTAGTCTGGCAATGATTATTCGCGGATCAATTGAGCGCTTAAGTCCTGTACTAATGACAGCTTTGGTCACAGCTTTTGCCTTGGCACCATTGTTATTTGAAGCAGAGCGTCCTGGTACAGAGATATTGCATCCAGTAGCAGTTGTTATTTTCTCCGGGCTCATCAGCTCTACCTTATTGGATACCTTTTTAACGCCAGCCATGTTTTGGCTTTACGGGAAAAAAGCATCTGAAATAGCCTTGAGCAATATGAAAACTAACGAAGTATTTTAATTTAAAGGGGTTTATATGAAATCAATGATGGTGATTGCAACCTTGCTAATCAGTTTTATTGGTCCAGCCCATGCTGGAGCCGGCCATGATTTAAAGCCAATGCATGGCGGTGTCATAGTAGAGGCTAAGGACATTGATGTTGAATTGGTTGCAAAGCCTGATAGCCTATCGCTGTATTTGACGGACCACGGTAAACCGATACCTATAGATGGTGGGACCGCAAAGCTGACAGTCTTAATTGGATCAGATAAAAAAGATTATGAGCTACTGCCTAATGGAGGCAAATTGGAAGTGAAAGGTAATTTCGCTATTCCCAAGGGAGCTAAGGCTATAGCAGTTATCAAGATAAAAGCGAAAGTGATTACAGCAGGATTTAATTTATAGCCTAAATCAGCTCAATCTAGTCTGTACTCTGGGTCGCCCTAAATGATCTGGATTAACCTCGCTGAATAGTAAAGACAGCGCCCATCTATAGTTGGTTTTGGGTCGTTATCGGTCCATTGCTAACGGCATCCTACTATGTCGGTTAACCCGACAACCGTCGTGTTTCGAGACGCTCACGGCTAATCAGTGCTTAACATTCCCACTCACAACGACCCAATATTGTCTATTGTTCCCAACGGGCTTAAAAATGTCGAATTGGCTTTAGACAGGGTTCCTTGGGTGTTAACGATTGGTTATTGGTAAATCGGCAAAAGGCCGATGACTGCTTTCGGCTAATAAGAGGCGGTAGTGTCACCTCTTTTTTACTTCACGGGTAGCGATAATTTATTTAAGATCCCGCAATGTGCTGAGTCCTGATTCGCATGACATTGTTTTCTGAGCAGCTTTAATTGTCGCTCAAGTTGGCGTAGCTCATTAATTCGATTGCTTACACCTTCAATATGGGCATCAAGCAATTCATTTACTGCATCACAGTTTTCATCGGGCAAATCTTTTAAGCGAAGTAATTGACGAATTTCACTTAAGGTCATGTCCAGCGAGCGGCAGTGGCGAATAAATGTAAGGCGTTGCAGGTGCTGATCCCCGTAGATTCGGAAGTTACCCTCAGATCGAGCCGGTTTTGCTAACAAACCCTCTTGTTCATAAAACCGAATAGTTTCCACTTGAGTGCTTGTGGCTGTTGCTAGTTCACCAATTCTCATTTGACCTCCAAGTTTTTACATTTTTATTCTAATCCCTTGACTCTATAGTTACTATAGGGTGTTAAATGTTTTATGTCTTCATCATTTAGGTTTCCGCTATGAGCGAATGCAATACCTCCTGTAGCTGTTCTGCATCAACTCCTGTGACAAAGGCTTCTGAGATGCCGAGCAAGAATAAGGCCATCTATCGCATTGAAAATATGGACTGTCCAACTGAAGAGGCGCTTATTCGTAAAAAGCTAGCGAGTGTAAGCGGCATTGAGTCGCTGGATTTTAACTTAATGCAAAGGATGCTCACGGTTGGTCACAATCTCAACTCACTTGACGCTATCGAGTCCGCTTTGGGTTCAATTGGAATGCAGGCGGTGCTACAAATTGGTGAGACTTCTACAAAGGACAGCTCACTTGAGCCTATGCCTAAAACCAATTGGTGGCCATTGGCTATTGCAGGTATCACTGCAACCTTGGCTGAAATCATGGAATTGCTGCAACTTGGTAATCAGTGGATTGTCATTGCTCTAGTAATCGCCTCAATTGCTTCAGGGGGCCTTACCACTTATAAAAAGGGCTGGATTGCATTAAAGAATGGCAATCTCAATATCAATGCCTTAATGTCAATTGCAGTCACAGGCGCGATGGCGATTGGAAGTTGGCCAGAAGCCGCCATGGTGATGTTCTTATTTACTCTAGCTGAAGTAATTGAAGCCAAGTCATTAGATCGTGCTCGCAATGCGATTCGTGGCTTATTAGACCTCACCCCTGAAACCGCAACCGTTCAGAAAGCCGATGGCTCTTGGGTGCTAATAGATGTTAAGGCTATTGCTTTAGGTGCTTTAGTTCGAGTGCGTCCCGGAGAGCGAATAGCTTTAGATGGCATATTAATTAGTGGTAACTCGGCAGTAAATCAAGCGCCAATCACGGGTGAGAGCCTACCTGTCGATAAGATAATTGGCGATGAGGTATTTGCAGGAACGATCAATCAGACAGGATCGTTCGAATACAAAGTTACTGCAGAAGCGACTCATTCAACGCTAGCTCGAATTATTCATGCAGTAGAAGCAGCGCAAGGAAGTCGTGCGCCTACCCAGCGTTTTGTTGATCAATTCGCTAGGCTCTATACCCCAGCGGTCTTCTTGCTTGCAGTATTAGTCGCTGTTTTGCCTCCATTGTTAATGGCGCAGTCATGGCAAGAGTGGATCTATAAAGCATTAGTCATGTTAGTGATTGCCTGCCCTTGTGCCTTAGTGATCTCAACACCAGTAACGATTGTGAGTGGCTTAGCATCTGCCGCAAGAAAAGGCATCTTGATTAAAGGGGGCGCTTTTTTAGAAGCAGGACGGAGCATGAAGGTCTTGGCAGTAGATAAGACAGGGACCCTCACCTACGGGAAGCCTGCACAAACGGATTTTTTTGCATTAAGTGGCAATGACAAGCATATTCACGAAATTGCCATCAGTCTTGCAGCACGATCTGATCATCCCGTATCTCTAGCAATTGCCCATGCTAATCAAGAGCAAAAGAATGATTTAATGACTGTAGATAGCTTTGAGGCGATTCTGGGTCGCGGTGTCAAAGGCGTTATTGAGGGTAATTTGTATTACCTTGGCAATCATCGACTGATTGAAGAATTGGGTTTGTGCTCTGATGATATTGAGAATCGTTTATTACCACTCGAGCAGCAAGGCAAAACGGCCGTATTGCTTACCAACCAAACAGAGGTTCTAGCCATTATTGCGGTAGCCGATACTGTTAGAGAAACAAGCAAGCAGGCTATTGATGGGCTTCACCAATTAGGTGTGACTACCATCATGCTCACTGGTGACAATGAGCACACCGCCAAGGCAATAGGTAAGCAGGTGGGTGTCGATGAAATTGTGGGTAATTTATTGCCTGAAGATAAGCTCAAAATAATTGACAGTCGCCTAAAAAAGGATCCCAATCTAAAGGTAGGCATGGTTGGAGATGGCATTAATGATGCCCCCGCTTTAGCAAGAGCAAGTATTGGATTTGCGATGGGGGCGGCTGGAACCGATACTGCGATAGAGACTGCTGATGTTGCGCTAATGGATGATGATTTACGCAAGATTGCTACCTTTATTCGGCTATCCAAATCAACCGCTCTAATTCTGACTCAAAACATTGTTCTTGCTCTAGGCATTAAGGCTATCTTCCTTGTGCTTACCTTTACAGGGCAAGCCACGATGTGGATGGCGGTATTTGCGGATATGGGTGCGAGCTTGCTAGTAGTGGCAAATGGATTGCGGTTATTAAGAAGTTAGACAGTAGTCAATATTCAGCATTTAACTCAAGGAGTACTGAGATGAAAAAGCTAGGATGTGTTGCGATTTTAAGTTTGGGTGTTTTATTAAGTGCGCCCGTTTTGGCGCAAACAGCAGGGGCAGGCACTAAAGCCACACAGACACAACAAAAAAATATTGATGTAGCGGAGTTTGATAAGCAAGCCGCTCAAATTCAAGAGAACTTTAAAAAGATGCAACAGCAGATGGATCAGATTCGTGCTACTCAAGATTCACAAGAAAGACAAAAACTGATGCAAGCTCATTGGAGCGCGATGCAGAGCAACATGAATATGATGCAAGGCATGTGGGGTTCGGGAATGATGGGTTGTTGTGGTGGTAACGGCGGCATGATGGGTGGACACATGATGGGTCCAACGATGGGCTGGAATGGTATGGGCCCTTATTACTCTAAATTAACGCCTGAGCAGTTAAAGCAACGCCAATACATGATGGATCAATACATGGGTATGCAGCAGAACATGATGAACCAAATGATGCAACAGAACTATATGTGGATGGATCGGTCAAGGTGGTAACTGGCTGGAGGATGAGTTATTAAACTTATCCACCAAGGTCTGCTTTGGATCGATAAGATCCAAATTGATTGAATTCACTCAGATGACTCAAATCGGCCAGAACTAGTCACTGCAATTCTAGTAACTGAACTCATTTAATTACAATTTCAGAATTAAAGAAGATAGAAATTTAAATTGTGTCTTAAACCGTATCAATCTTAGTCAATGCTATAAAGAGGCGAGAAGCCGCCCCCTAAGGTCCTTAAATTTGTAGTTTGTCCTTGGTATATGCGTGTTACTGAAATAAGTGAGTTACCTTCAAAGACATAATCCCTAATATCGACTTTAAGATTAGCCTCATTGCCATCAATCTTGATGGTTCGTTTGCTTGGTGGTATTACTTTTTGTGCAACATAGCTTTTATCCTTAATTTGACCCCATACGCCTTTAGTTAATTTATCTCCGCGATATACAGCGCGACTCCCATAGCCTTGACTAGGCTTGAAAAAGTACTCTTTACGATTGGTCCAAAGAGATTCTTCGTTTTTAGGGGAAACTTTTACAGTCTCCGGAATGTGACTCAGGAGTATTTCTTGTATAGACAAGTCAACCCCTAGGGAGTCAAGATGTTCCCGATTGCTTAAGATGCAAAGGTTATCTTTATTGGCAAATACTGCATGATTAAAGGGGTTTGGGGTGATAGCCGCATAATCTTGAAGATAAGCGTCTCTAAGCACTTCGTATGACGAATCTTGAAAATAAAAGTCAGTCGTTCGGTTGTAGATTAAGTCAATATGAATTTTACCGAAGTAAACCTTTTTGTCTTTAATGGTGAGGCCGTCTGGAGAAGTGATGATTGTCGTGATTCCATACTTTTGAAACAGGGCTTGGAAGAGTTGAAACTCAGGATATAAGAATTGTTCAGTTGGATTCTCATCAACGATTGCAATTGTCTTTAATTGGGCAGAAGGATCCCTATTGAAGGACCTCCACTCCTGGGTAAACATATCCAGAAAAGTCTCATAAATTTCATTGGGCATATTTCTTACTCCCAAGCGTCTCTCTACTGGCTCACAGCAATTTTTCGATGCCCCAATTTCAAGGGCAGAAATCATAGCGCCGCCTGCATTGGTATTGATTTCAATTAATTGCGGGCCATTTACCCCTAGGTGAAAATCAAATCCATAAAAAACACCACTTGTACTTTGTTGATGCCTAGCAATCAATGGAGCTTGCTCAAGAACTAATTTTTGAAATAAAGGCATTTCGCAAACTTTATAGACCGCTTTTACTAATGCTTTCATCTGATCTAAGGCGGCTTGGTCAATAAATACTCCGCTACTTGAGAGCATCGAGCCTATCGTTGTAGCAGTTGAATCAGCAAGGTCCAGATCACTAATAAGGCGATGAACCTCAATATCTAGTTTCTGTTTGTCAACGCTGATGCAGTTGCACTGGGCATTGAGTTTGGTGGCTTTATCTGACATGGAATTCGTATCTACTATCTCTTTGGTGGGGATGGTGGGGTTTCTTGTAGCACTTTACGATAAACGCACCTTCCCAAACCCAATGGATTATTCACATCTTCTTGAATTTGCTTGGGTTTATAGCCTCAATAGCTCAATAAGTTAATGCCTAGACTCAAAAAAGTGAAGGGTAAGGCTGACAAAACGCTAAATTCAGTGTAATATTAAACAATGCGGAAATTATGCGTTTTCTTATGCTTAAGTTTTTTTATTAGCCTGATTCATGCGGCTAGCATGCCCGTATTCGTTTCCGATCAACACCATGCGCACCAGTCCCAAGCTGCGACTCATGCTGATAATGCTGACTCTCATATGCAGCATAAGCAATGTAAAGATTGCACTTCATCGATAGAAAAGTCGGCAAAGAAAGTGGCTACAAAGTGCCATACCGCTTCTCAGTGCTGCGTTGGTATTGCTGATTTAACAGCCGCTTCTTCCGTGATTGCTCCTTTGCAGTATGCGGACAATCTACTGCCTTACGCTCCTACTTTGGCACTCGGCCAATCGCTAGGTAACATTTACAAACCCCCTCGGATTTAAATTTCCTCAGTAGTAAGTAGATTTTGGCGACAAGTCTTGTCGCTACGTTTGTCTATTGGAGAAATTATGAGCATGTTTAAATGCATGTGGGGCAATGGAATGTTTCTATTGGCGCTCACATTACTAGGTAGTCCAGTTGCATCGGCGCAAGATGCGGCGGTAAATGGTTCTTCGGCAAAGTCTATTGCCGAGTCGCTGCAGTACACGTCAGTATTTAAAAATTATCAGCCTTATTCGGAAGAGGAGATCATTCCTTGGAAGCAGGCTAACGCTACCGTCCAAAAGATCGGCGGATGGAAAGTGTATGCAAAAGAAGCTGCTCAGGCTGATGTGGTGCCAACAGGCGAAGAGCACTCGAAAAATCATCACGAGGGAGTTAAATGATGATGACTATGCCTTTCACTAAACGATACAAAATAGTATCAATTTTATTTGCGAGTGCTCTTACTGGATGCGCTAGCGTCAATATTGACGAGGCCTTACAAAAAACGAATCTAGATTCGAGTAAATTTACTAATGGCCAGGTTGTTTTAGCAAAATCGTCAGATGAGCGTGATGTTCTTCAGGGTAGAGCTCAGGAACTGCTGGCTAAGAATTTAAATCAAAGCGATGCTGTTCAGCTTGCCTTGATTAATAGTCCAGCCGTTCAAGCACTTATTGCCCAGAATTGGTCTGAAGCAGCGTCTGCTGCCCAAGCAGGCAGAATGTCTAATCCTTATTTTGCTTTTGAGCGAATGGTTACTAGTCCAGAGATCGAATTTAATCGCTGGTTTGTATTTGGATTATTAGATCTGATTACTTTGCCACAGCGCAAAGGAATAGCTGATAAGCGAATTGAACAAGCTCAATTGCGTTTAACTACCGAAATCATTGATCAAGTGACTTTGGTTCGCCAGGCTTGGGTTCGTGCAGTTGCAGCAGAGCAATCCCTCAAATATGCCGATCAAGTTTTTCGAAGTGCAGAAGCAAGTGCTGAGCTAGCAAGGCGCATGGAGGCGGTAGGTAATCTCAATAAGATTACTCGTGCAAGGCAGCAAGCTTTTTATGCAGATTCGGCCACGCAGTTTGCTAATGCAAAACAGACTTCAGTAAGCCGTAGGGAGGAGCTTGTTCGTGCTCTTGGGCTAAGTGAAGCTCAGGCAAAAGAACTCAAATTGCCCAATCGTTTACCTGATCTGCCTAAGCAACCACCAAACACCGAATTTATTGCGCAGCAAGCTGGCTTGGAGCGGCTAGATATTCGCTTGGCTACAACGACTTTAGAGGCAGCAGCGAAGGCCCAGGGGCTTAACAACATCACCAGTTTTACCGATATTGAGCTGGGCTTTAATCGCGGCACTAAATTTGATTCAGCATCTGGTGAGAGCACCCCAAAGCAGGGCTATGAAATTTCGATTCGACTACCAATTTTCGATTGGGGAAATATGAGTAGGGATGCCATGAATGCCCAAACTTTAGCCGCATTTAATCGGCTAGAGGGCGTTACTCGAAATGCTAGTTCCAATTTGAGGGAGACTTACTCGGCCTATCGAACTGCATACGATATATCCCAACACTATCGAAAAGAAGTAATACCTGTACGCAAAGCCATCGCTGAAGAAAGTCAGCTTCGCTATAACGGCATGATTATTGGTGTCTTTGAGTTGATTGCCGACTCAAGAGATCAGGTCTCTGCAGTAATTGCAGCAATTAATGCTCAGCAACAATTTTGGTTAACAGATGCTGCTTTGCAGTCCTCCTTAATTGGCAGACCAACAATACTCCAGGTGCCTAGCGTTACTGGGGCGGGGATGTTAGCAAACCCTGCCGGACATTGATAAGGAAAAATAATGAGTTCAAGAAGAGATTTTTTTAAATATGCCGGTATTGCTGGCGGTGCTGTCGCGGTTGCAGCAGTTGGCCGCTATGCCTTATCTGGTGCCCCAGAATTAGTGACGCAGGTAAACGCTAATACGATGCCACCATTAACACCTAGTACAGGTCGCCCATACAATCCAGTTGTTACCTTAAATGGCTGGACATTGCCCTGGAGAATGAATGAAGGCGTTAAAGAGTTTCATTTAGTCGCTGAGCCAGTAGTGCGAGAAATGACTCCTGGATTTAAGGCGCACCTATGGGGTTACAACGGTCAAAGCCCTGGGCCAACAATCGAAGTGGTGGAAGGTGATCGAGTTCGGATATTTGTTACTAACCGGTTACCAGAGCAGACTTCAGTGCATTGGCATGGCCAAAGATTACCAAATGGTATGGATGGTGTAACAGGTTTAACTCAAAAAGGTATTCCGCCGGGAAAAACCTTTATGTACGAGTTTGTTGCTCGCCGCCCGGGAACATTTATGTACCATCCCCATGCCGATGAAATGACACAGATGGCAATGGGAATGATGGGTATGTGGATTACGCATCCTAAAGATCAAAATCTACTTATTGATGATGTTAATAGGGACTTTTGTTTTTTATTGAGCTCATATGACATTGATCCTGGTAGTTACACACCAAAAGTAGCCACGATGGTTGACTTCAATATATGGAGCTGGAATAGCCGCGTTTTTCCTGGCATAGATTCTTTGAATGTCGCCCTAAATGACAAGGTCCGAATCAGAGTAGGAAACTTAACAATGACCAATCATCCAATTCATCTTCATGGGCATGAGTTTTCGGTCACAGGCACTGATGGAGGCCCTGTTCCAAAAACTGCTCGTTGGCCTGAGGTAACCACTGACGTGGCTGTTGGGCAGATGCGGCAAATTGAATTTCTTGCAGATGAAGAGGGTGACTGGGCGATCCATTGCCATAAGAGCCACCACACCATGAATGCAATGGGGCATAACCTCCCCACCATGATTGGCGTTGATCATCGGGGGGTTGGCAAGAAGATCAACAGTCTGATACCTGACTATATGGTGATGGGTGAAAGGGGTATGGGCGATATGTCTGAAATGGAAATGCCTATTCCCGATAACACGGCTCGCATGATGACGGGTATGGGTCCTTTTGGATCGGTAGAGATGGGCGGTATGTTTAGCGTATTAAAAGTACGTAAGGATCAAAAGCCTGGCGATTATGCAGATCCGGGTTGGTATAAGCATCCGGCTGGTACGGTGGCAGAGGCTTACAAAGGCGCATTACCTACAGCTCCAACGCAACCAAATGCTGCAAAACCTATGCAATCAACAAGCCCAAGCTCTACTAAAGAAATCGAAGTGCAAGTAAGAAAGCCCAATGGGCATTCTGGACATTAATAATTAAGGAAAACAAAATGAAAAATATTCAATTTACATTGGCAGCAATTGCGATGGCAGCATCTAGTTTGGTGTTTGCGCAAGGTACAACACAACCTGGCGGTATGGGGATGATGAATCAAGGGGCCATGAACCAAGATCCAATGGCAGCGATGTGTCAAAAAATGCATCCTGAAATGAGTCCTGATCAATGTAAGGCGATGCACGAGAATATGGCAAAAATGACTCCTGAACAAAGGGTGGCAATGTGCCAACAAATGCATCCTGAGATGAGTGCTAGTCAATGTAAGGCGATGCATGACAAGATGCAGGGATCAGGCGCAGGCATGGGGGCTATGGGTGGCATGGGCGCAATGTCTCATGACCATGGCGCCAGTGGTGGTCATGATCATGGCAGCGAAAATTCTAGTGTTGGACAGCCGGGTATTGCAGCCAAAGTAAATCGAACAATTAGAGTTCGCATGACAGACAACATGAGATTTAATCCTAGCAGTATTCAAGTCAAGCAAGGCGAAACTATCCACTTTGTAGTCAAGAATCTGGGTAAAACAAAACATGAAATGGTGCTTGGTACAGATCAAGAGCTACAAGAGCACTACAAGCAGATGATGAAGTTTCCAGAAATGGAGCATGCCGAGCCAAACATGGTTACCTTAGGCGCTGGTCAAACAGGTGAAATTATTTGGCAATTTACGAAATCTGGAAAAGTGCAATTTGCATGCCTACAACCAGGCCATTACGATGCGGGAATGAAGGGATCAATTTCGGTAGCTGGACCTAAATCTGTTTCACCAGCACAGAAAGGGGACGGCCATGGCTCCCATCAACATTAATTTAACAAGAAGGGCTATAGCAATGGGATTGGTGCTAGTGCCGTTTGCATCCCGTGCTGCCAGTGAAAAACCATTGATCACAGTATGGAAGAGTCCAACTTGTGGCTGTTGCAAGGATTGGATTACGTATGTTGAGAAAAATGGCTTTGCTACTAAAGTGATCAGCGATGGCAATGACCAGATTAGAAAGAAGATGGGTATGCCCATTCAGTTTGGGTCTTGCCATACCGCAGTCATTGAGGGTTATGCAATCGAAGGTCATGTCCCAGCGAGAGAAATTAAGCGTTTATTAGCCGAGAAGCCCAATGCTGTAGGGATTGCTGTACCAGCGATGCCCATAGGCTCTCCAGGAATGGATGGTCCTGAGTATGGATCTAGAAAAGATCCTTATGACGTTTTATTGATCTCTAAAAACGGTCAATCCCAAATTTATCAATCTTATCGATAGGAGTTCATTTATGAACAATCTAAAAAAATATTTGAGTGTTATTTTTCTACTATCGGGAGTAATCTTGACTCATGTAGCAAGCGCCCAATCTACTGGTGCATATACGGCTGGTCAGGTACGCAAAGTTGATTTGGAGCAAGGCAAAGTCACCATTCGTCACGAGGAAATCAAGAATTTAGATATGCCCCCAATGACCATGATTTTTAACGTGAAAAACAAAACTCTTTTAAATGGTCTTAAGTCTGGAGACCAAGTGGAATTCGTAGCATCAAGCGAAGGTGGAAAGCTATATGTCATCGAATTAAAAAAAGGAGACTGAATATGAGTCAAATTCATTTAAATGTGGCTGGTATGACTTGTGGCTCTTGCGTCAAGCACGTTACCAAGGCGCTGGAATCTTTAGATGGCGTATCCAATATCCATGTTGACTTGCAAAACGGTAAAGTACATTTAGATAGAACGAGCTGGAAGAGTGACGATTTGATTCATGCGCTAAATGAGGATGGTTATCCCTCATCTTTGGATCTTGATGGCAGCGTTCAAGCGCCACAGAAAAAATCTGGTGGTTGCTGTTGTGGTTAACACTCTCTTTAATTCCCAATTTTTAGACATCCAAAAAGGTAACTGTTCTTAAAGACTCAAACTTCAATTAAGTAAAGGAGTAACAAATGCGTAAATATCTTATCGGTCTGTTGGCAATAGCAGCGGTATTGTTATCAGGTTGTGGGTATAACCAAATTCAGTCCCAAGATGAGCAGGTAACTTCTAGCTGGTCTGAGGTATTGAATCAATATCAGCGTAGAGCGGATCTGATTCCTAATCTAGTAAGCACGGTCAAAGGCGAAGCTAAGTTTGAGCAAGATACCCTGACCAAAGTGGTAGAGGCTAGATCTAAAGCTACCTCAATTCAAGCTACTCCTGATTTGGTAAATAATCCAGAAGCTTTCCAGAAATTCCAGCAAGCGCAAGGACAGCTCACTTCGGCTTTATCCAGACTATTAGTCGTTTCAGAAAACTACCCGAGCTTACGAGCAAATCAAGGGTTTAGGGATTTGCAAGCGCAACTAGAGGGCACTGAAAATCGCATTACAGTTGCTCGTAATCGTTACATTAAATCTGTACAGGAGTACAACGTCACGATTCGCTCATTCCCATCTAACTTAACAGCAATGGTCTTTGGTTATAAAGCTAAGGCAAACTTTGCCGTTGAGAATGAAAAGGAATTAGCAACTCCTCCTAGCGTTTCATTTGATACTCCTGCGGCGAAATAACTGGAGCAACTTTCGTGACTCGCATCTTCTGGCTGCCTAAACGCCTATTCGCCTTGCTATCGCTTTTGGCGCTGCTCTGCTGGCCTCAGTTTTCTGTGGCGCAGCAGACGGTGCCAGCTTTATCAGGGCGGGTCATTGATCAAACAGGTACTCTTACACCCAGTCAGATTGGCTCTCTAGATCAAACCTTAAGTAATTTTGAGGCTAAAAAGGGTAGTCAGATTGTGGTGTTAATGGTGCAATCTACAGCCCCTGAAGCTATTGAGCAATATGCTATTCGCGTAGCTGAGCAATGGAAGATTGGACGGAAAAAAGTAGATGATGGTGCGATTCTGATTATTGCTAAAGCGGATAGAGCCCTTCGGATTGAGGTAGGTTACGGCCTTGAAGGAGTATTAACTGATGCAACTAGCAAGCGAATCATCGACCAAATCATTGTGCCCCGTTTCAAACAGCAGGATTTTTATGGCGGCATTACGGATGGCCTAAACGCTGTGATTAGCGTGGTTGATGGTGAGGCGTTACCAGCGCCAAACCCAACTAATACAGAAATTCGTGACCCAGGGGATATTCGTTCGTTTTTACCAATCATTTTTATTGTGGCTTTAGTGCTTGGTGGAATCTTACGATCGATGCTCGGCAGGTTACCTGGATCCCTAGTTACTGGAGGATTTGTAGCTCTTATCGCCTGGTTTATGTTCGGTGCGTTTTCTATGGCCTTAATTGCCGGTGTTGTGGCATTGGTCGTTGCTCTATCCGGAATGGGGTTGGGTAGACATGGCTTTGGTGGCTATAGCAGTGGAGGCCATGGTGGAGGTGGTGGATTTAGTGGTGGCGGTGGCGGCTTTGGTGGCGGTGGCTCCTCGGGGAGATGGTAAGCATGAATATGAATCGATTAATAAAACATCTCTGGTCTCATAGTCGCAAGGTAGAGAAATGCTTTTCCAAGGAAGATCTTGCCGCAATAACAAATGCGATTCGAGATAGTGAGGCTCAACATTCGGGTCAAATCTGTTTTGCCGTGGAAGGTGCCCTAGATACGCTTGCCTTGTTAAAAGACTTAAGCCCTAGAGATCGTGCAATTGAAGTCTTTACCAATCTCAGAGTTTGGGATACCGAGCACAATAATGGGGTGCTCATTTATATTTTATTAGCCGATCATGCTGTAGAGATAATTGCCGATAGAGGCATTCATTCAAATGCGGATGCCAGTGCGTGGGATGTTATTTGTCATGAGATCGAATCCAAATTTGCGCTCAATGAATATCAGGCTGGCATTTTGTCTGGAATTGAAATGGTGAGTCAACTATTGCAAAGTCAATTCCCAGGTAAATCATCTTCAGATAATGAAATCCCAGATACGCCAGTTTTAATGAATTAGGTAAACAAGGATTTGCAATGAGTAAGCACAATGAGAACAATCATCATGAGCATGGACACGATCACTCCCATCACGAACATTCTTCAGATGAAAATTCCTTGAAGGATCCTGTTTGTGGGATGACGGTCACTTCTCAGTCTAAGCATAGTTACTCGCTTAAGAATATTGCGTATTACTTTTGCAGCAATGGTTGTAAAGAAAAATTTATTGGAGCGCCCAGCAAGTATCTAGATGGGGGACTAAAGGACTCAGAGTCGCCTGCTTCGGTGGCCGGCACAATTTATACCTGCCCCATGCATCCGCAAATTCGGCAGAATCAACCAGGTAATTGCCCAATTTGTGGAATGAGTTTAGAGCCTCTGTTGCCTGAATTAGAGGAAGAAGAAAATCCAGAATTAGTTGATTTTCAAAGACGATTTTGGTGGACGCTGCCTTTGACGACAGTGGTGACTGTCCTTGCGATGTTTGGCCATAAACTTAATCTACTAGAGTCTCAAACCCAAACCTGGGTTGAATTATTCCTATCCCTACCAATTGTTTTATGGGCAGGATGGCCATTCTTCTATCGTGGCTGGCAATCCATAGCCAATCGCAGTCCAAATATGTGGACTTTGATTGGATTAGGAACAGGTGCTGCATTTTTGTATAGCGTTGTTGCTACGGTAGTTCCACAAGTGTTTCCTGCTTCCTTTATGTCTATGGGCAGGATTGGTGTGTATTTTGAGGCAGCCGCCGTCATTATTTCATTGACTCTGCTTGGTCAGGTGTTGGAACTAAAGGCACGCTCACAAACTTCTGCGGCAATTAAATCACTTTTGGGCTTAGCGCCTAAAACGGCTAGAAGAATTAAGGCTGATGGATCCGAGGAAGACATCCCCTTATCAAATGTGCATATTGAAGACTTATTGAGGGTGCGCCCAGGTGAAAAAGTGCCTGTTGATGGCGTCATTGTTGAAGGCTCTAGTGCGCTTGATGAATCTATGCTTACCGGGGAGCCATTGCCGGTTACTAAGCGTATCGGTGATCGTGTGATTGGAGCAACGATGAATACCAATGGCGCATTGATTATTAAAGCCGAGCGTGTTGGTTCTTCAACCATGCTGGCTCAAATTGTTCAAATGGTAGCTCAAGCCCAACGCTCCAGAGCGCCAATGCAGCGAATGGCAGATATTGTTGCGGGATATTTTGTAGTAACGGTTGTAGCGATAGCTTTACTGACTTTTTTCATTTGGGGGATCTTTGGCCCCGAACCAAGTTGGGTCTTTGGTTTAATCAATGCGGTTTCGGTATTAATCATTGCTTGCCCTTGTGCCCTAGGTCTTGCCACGCCAATGTCGATTATGGTTGCTACTGGTAAGGGGGCGACAAAAGGAATTTTGTTCCGCGACGCTGCGGCCATTGAAAATCTTCGTAAGGTGAACACCCTCATTATTGATAAAACAGGCACCTTAACAGAGGGTAAGCCAATTTTTGATAGAGTTATTCCTGCGCCCAGCTTTGATGGTAATGAGGTCTTAAAGCTTGCAGCAAGTCTTGATCAGGGCAGTGAGCATCCCCTTGCCGATGCAATTGTTCGCGCCGCAAGAGACCGTAATTTGCCATTAGAGAAACCCGAAAACTTTGAATCAAGTTCAGGAATTGGAGTTCAAGGTAGCGTTGGCTTGTTTCATTTGGCGTTGGGTAATACTGCATTGATGGATAAGCTGGGAGTTTCTGTTGATATTTTGAAAGCCCAAGCAGAGGAGCTCCGCTCTGAAGGCGCTAGCGTGATGCATTTAGCTATCAACGGAAAGCTTGCTGGCCTTTTAGCTGTTTCTGATCCTATTAAGGCTACTACGCCAGAGGCTTTGCAAACCTTAAGAGGGGCGGGATTGCGAATTGTGATGGCAACGGGAGATGGATTGACAACTGCTAAATCTGTTGGCAAGCGCCTTGGGATTGAAGAGGTCTATGGAGAGGTTAAGCCAGCAGATAAGCTCGAATTGGTAACTCGACTACAAAATGAAGGTCGGATTGTTGCAATGGCAGGTGATGGCATCAATGATGCTCCAGCTTTAGCAAAAGCCAATGTTGGTATTGCTATGGGCACCGGTACTGACGTTGCTATGAATAGCGCCCAAATTACTTTAGTTAAAGGTGATCTCAGAGGTATTGCGATTGCTAAGTCGCTTTCAGACGATACGGTAGGCAATATGAAGCAAAACCTAGTGTTTGCGTTTCTTTATAACGCACTGGGCATTCCTATTGCTGCTGGTCTCTTATATCCTTTCACTGGATGGTTACTCTCACCATTAATTGCTGCACTTGCCATGAGCTTGAGCTCAGCCTCGGTCATTACAAATGCGTTACGTTTAAGGAGAAATTAATCATGGAAAAGTCATTTCATCCATTCTCTGAGTTATTCCTTCAATTAGGACTACCTTCTGATGGTAATAGTATTAAGGCATTCATTGATCGGCATGCTCCTTTAGATGAAGCGATTGAATTAGCGGATGCACCATTGTGGACACCATCTCAAGCAAGGCTTCTTCGTGATGAGTTGCTTTTAGATGCTGATTGGGCCGAGATTGTGGATCAGTTAAATAAAGCCTTACGTTAAGCAGGTCGCTCAGTTTTGGGTGAGAGTTAGCGTACTCAGATTATTGAATTGATGGTCTGCTTTGGGTCTTGATTTCAACCCGTCGATGCAACAGTTAGGGCAAAACGTTCTGCCGGTGTTTGATAGTTTAGTGTTTTTCTAGGACGTTCATTGAGTTGCCTTGCTACGGCATTGAGCAGTTGCTCGTGTTGCATCGACGGGTTGAAATCAAGGTCGGAGTCTGCCTACCAGATATCCACACATGAAATGTCGGTTTACTCGACAAATTTTCCGATCGACCTTCCTGAAATCTGAAGTTAAGCTACAAGTGTCTCGAAACACGACACTTGAGTGCAAAATCTAAACCAGCTTTTCTTCAAATCTAGTGCATCCCAGTCTGCTGATGTAATTCACCTCCACCGAGGTTTAGTAAGTCTCTTTAAGCGATCAGGCAGCAATCAATGGCAATGCCGCTTTAGGTTGCCCAATTGTCAGTGGCACTCCATGAGCACTGGCCAGGCGGATCTTGAGGAGGCCAAGCATACCTCTATAGCACTCTATGAGCAGACCATGGCTAAGATAAGCCAGGAATTAAGCCTCAAATCCAAGTCATTTAAGCAGTTGGCTGAAGAAGACCTCGTGGTTGATTTTGTAACCAGCGGGACCGTCAGAGCGGATGCCTATGTGACCAAATCAGGCCTAAGCCTCGTGACCATTACTGACTTTGTGCACAGTGAAGACAAGATTGACCTATCAAGCAGCATCTTTACTGGCGCGTTTAATACGTCCGGATGCCTTGATAGTACGCTGTTTGCAACCGATACGTGGTCGAATTCAAGTCGTGTCTGCTATAACAGCAGTACTGGCGCTTTAGCCTTCGATCAGGATGGCTCGGGCACAAGTTATAGCGCGACTACCTTTGCTGTATTGAGTAACAAGCCTACAGGCTTGTCTGCGAGCGATTTTGTGGTTATTTGATTTTAACTACCAAGCTAGCAGGATTTAGAATCAGCATTAAGTGATCTACGCCAACTGCTGTAATCGGCATACGAGGAACAACCTTTGTAATTGATGTGGGTTCTGACCCTGCAGATGCGAATTTAGTTGAGCCAAAGTTGGAGAAATAAGTTTGTTCTAAGAGCTGTACACCACAGCTTTATTGACATCTTGAATCTGTACTGCAATAGCGCCAGCTTTCTTTTTGCGTAGTGCCGTTGATAGCGCACCATTAAAGTTCCCATAAGTGCCTGCAGTCATCCAGGCGGTATAGGCATTATTCATTTTGTACTGCGCTCTCTATTTGCATAAGTTCTGCTTGCCCAGCTTTGATCTTCTGCCTGGCTCGCTCCGCTTTTATAGCCTCTTGATCTCGCTTAACACGATCCTTCATTGATTTAAGTCTAGCTTGCTCGGGGCTTAATGGTTTGATTGGGGCTATTTCATCAAATCTCATAGTTACCCAATCTGTAATGGTTGATGCGGCACGTTACTTGAACCAAAGATTGCCTTGAAGAGTGCATAGGCTTGGGCTTGATTTTGAGCAAAGAGAATCGTCTCAACCCATAGTCCGCTTGCATTTACTGTTGCCTTATATCTTTTCATATCAATATTTAGCTTTTCTTATCAACCTGCAATAAATCAAGCGTTACTTCAAGTAACGCTTATATCGCTAACTATTTTTTATTAAAGTTCAATTTCTGTGCGCCACTGGCATTTTCAATAGCCCGATCCAAGCTCCCAGCTTCAGTCTCAGACTTTAGTAGTTCCAGTGTTTTTACTAATTCGGCTATATTCTTTACTGAAATAAAGGTTTTGCCAGGAACAATCTCAATACGTTTGCTTCCGTAAAAAACTGATAGACATAAAGAGCCGTCACTAGACATAAACCACCAGGTTTTAATGCGTTTTGGACGTTCAATGCTCTTATAGTTACCTTCTACGTCTTTAACAGTAACCCTGCGTTTCACGACAAAGTGGGTATGTTCTATTTGGCTTTTGGCTAGCTGGATCTGTTGCCATAGTTGGTTGCTAAGTTTGTTTCTTCTTTGCTGTACTGCTGGCATAGATCTTGGTCTTACGGTATCTATAAATTGCAGATTGCTTAGCAAATTTGGTGCGCTCATTGTGTTCTCCTTATAAAGGTGGGGGACATGCGCAATATATGGTTGATCTTGGGTTGAGGGCGACCTCTATTTGGTGTTCTGTGGAATTCAGAGCATTTTGGACAGAAAAAATGCGGTCTTTCTTATCAAGGGATAAATATTTTTGTGAGTTGCTCGGTTGCGACAGAGTGGGTTACC
The DNA here is from genome assembly GCA_000342265.1 of beta proteobacterium CB. NCBI lineage: Bacteria > Pseudomonadati > Pseudomonadota > Betaproteobacteria > beta proteobacterium CB. The sequence goes on along the minus strand of CP004348.1, from coordinate 1,591,293 downwards.
GAGGTAGAGAAAAAGCGTTACTAGCTGAGTAAGTAGTAGCTAATGGAGTTAAGTAAGTCACTTAGTGGCAAATGAATAACTCTGACTAGCAACACAAAAGCACCTCTCTCTATTGAGAGAAGCAACTAATCACCAAGTAACGATCTTTTGAGATCTCTTCTACTAGCAACCAACTAAGAAACTAATCAACCAAGCGACTTGCAACATCACTCATCTAAAAGGAGATAAAAATGAGAGAAATTGCAGTCAGAATGTTTATTAATGAAAAATTTTCAGGAAGCTATGGAAATATGGTGTTTAATCGCGCTGCTTATAACGGCTCAATCGAACTACATAACCCTATGCAAAAGTATTTAGTCGATTTTTATAGCTACATACATTGGGAGGGCCGCGCTCAGATACAAGAGCAAATAGATATTGTTAATGAGCTAATTAATACAGACCTACCTAAAGCGCCGAATATCTTTGTAGTATCCCCCGTCAAGCCGACATTCCTAAAGTGTTGTTTTCTGCCTGTGCTCGGTAGTCCCTAGGCGATATTCTGCCAAGGGAGCTGTGTGGTCTTTCTTCGTTGTATTTAAATGTACGAATCTAAGGGGATACTACATCTTGATGTCATGGATATTGCATTGGGATAGAGATGCAAAGATTAAACAAACGGTGCCGGGATTCTGTGCGTATTTGCCAGATAGCGGGGAAATGCATTTGCGTATTGGCGATGAGCAACGGGGGACAAAAGGGAGTTGGGACTTGCCAGTGCGCCACTGCAAAAATGCAGGGCCCAAGCTTCCTGTGTTTATTGCTACTAATGTGGATTTAACAGTTTGGCAGTAATAGCCAATACATAAGATTGTTAATAAACCCCTCAAAAAAGCCCGCTTAACGCGGGCTTTTTGCATTCTTAGCCCCAAGTAGCTGAGATTGCATAAACGCAATACAGCGTGAATTTGAGGTGTTTTTAGCGGTGTGTCTAAAACCCACAGTATTTGCATATAAGCGCCTCAAATTCTTAGTCAATTTGTTGTCTAGATCTCACACAAAACAGCTAAATATTAAGCGTAGTGTGCACATAAGAAAAAAATGCTTTTCTTTTATGAATGACGCAAGTTGTTGATTCTTGGAAGATCTTCGAAACCCATGGATTTGCTAGAAAACCTAGTGCAAAGATGACAAATCACAAGAACTCAAAAGCACCTCATGGCAAATAGAGGTCGACCTTTGCCACAAAAGAAAACACACTACATACATGCTTTTTATTAACTGCAAAGGAAAAACAAATGGCACAAGCTAAAACATTGACACCCCAAGAGCTAGATAAAGTATTGGCATACGTAAGTACTAAGAAGTACCCTGAACGGGATAGGGCGCTGATATTGACCAGCTGTTATTCCGGGCTTCGCGTTGCCGAAATAGCCAGTTTAAAAATGCGGGACGTAGTGAATGAAGATGGCACGATTCGCAATGAAGTACGTTTAAGCGCAGCGCAGACTAAGGGTGGGCAACCTAGAACGGTATTTTTACCTAAGAAATTACAAGATGAATTGGCGATCTATTTGGCCACTCGCTATGCCAGGTTTCCAGATGTACCATTCTTTCATACCGCTAAAAGACTAGGATTCTCAGCGAACTCTTTATGCCAATGGTTTTTTTGGGCTTATCGCAATGCCGGAATCGCTGGAGCTTCCAGTCACAGCGGGCGTAGAACCTTCATTACTACGCTAGCGAACAAAGGAATCTCCGTAAGGGTATTGGCTGGATTGGCGGGGCATAAATCGATTGCGGTTACCCAAAAGTATATCGACGTCAATCCAGATCTCATGCGTAATGCGGTTGAGTTGATATGAAAAAGGCGCTTTAAGCGCCTTTTGTTATTTCTTAGCCTTGCGTACCTTTGGCGAAATTTGATCTGCAATCATCATGTACCCGTCAAAGTAGCTTGGAGCAGATACGCGGTTGACTTGGACTCCCAGATCTTCAAGCATGTTTAGCTTGTCATTGATGTTCTTTTCAGGCTTACCTTTAACATCAACTTGGTGATAAGTGACACCGCCAATGTATTTCGGATATTTGCGTTGTAAGTGCATTTTTTCGATAAGCAACCACCAAAGAATCGTTTCGGTATATTCCATTCCCAAACCAATCATATGTATATGGTCGCGTAAGAATAAATCCACCCAAGAGTAAGGCTCTTTTTTCTTATCAAAATCAAATTGAGGGATCCCGCGATATAAAGGCGAATTCGGAATTTTGATTTTGCTGTAAGAAACTCCGCCAGTTAAGTAATTTTTAATTTGTGTTTGATGGCGTGCATACTGCATATAGCCTAGTGCTAGGCTTGTAGGGGTATCTGACGATCCATTAATAAACCAAATTTCTCTTTTATCACCTTTAAATCCTCGAAAAATAGAAAAAGTATTTTCATTAATTTCTGGAAATTTCTTGTGAAGAAATAATCCAAATTCAGGCGAATCAAATGTAGCCCAACTATAGTTGGTAGTGAGCATTACTTTAGTTAGCTCAGAAAGTCTTTTGGTTAGCTCAGCATTTCTAGCTAGAAAGATTTTATTTGACACCTCCTTAAGCAATGCTAGTTTGATATTTGGCTTTCTCGAACGCAGTAAGATTTCATCAAATACTAGGGTTAGTGGTTTACTGTCAATATTACGTATATCAATTCCAGCAAACTTAGATAAGTCAGCTAGCAAGCTGTGCCAACTTATCTCTACATTGCCAACCTCCAATATATCCTTTTCGTTTGCGCGATTAGGGCCGTTGCCTATTAATACCGTACTTTGAATAGTCATTTCTTATCCTTAACTGTAATAACACTTATTCAATTGATGGGAACTTCAGTCTTGCCGCGTTGTAAACCAATCTTTCTGCTTGCTCTTTATATCTACTGGCAGCCATTTGACGTCTTTGCTTCTCTTGCTCTGCGCTATTAGATTCTTGAACTTTTCTACCAAGGTGGATTTCAGCTAGTTTTGCTCTTTGCGCCAGTTGATACAGTTGAATGCCGGGGTTGCGATGCAGGATTTCTGCAACATCCACTAAGATTGGGACGGTTTTGTGTTGTAGCTTAGTAGTTTCGAGTTGCACTAAAGCGGTACTTTGAGCTCTCACATCCAAGTTTTTGCCATCATGATGCTGATCTAAGATCTTATTGATTTGCTCAAGAATAGTTACTCGACGCAAATGTAAAGGGATATCGAGGATTAAGAAATCCTTTGCCTCAACTTCCAACTTGCTTAATGCCTCTTCTTGCTCGATTGCGCGAACCTTAGGGTATTGACGCCTCTCACTAAAAATACGTTTGCCGACTTTGATCCACCATTGTGCCCATGAGACGTTTACATCCCCGAATAGTGCATAGGTATCGGCTAAAGGGTGGTTTTTACCGCCTTTTGCACAGCAATCAAGATATTCGTTGCTTGCATTTAAACATCGCCACCATTCGTAATACAGCGTATCTTTAGCTTTCCGCCAGTCATCTGTAGTGGAGCGTCCTTTTCGAAGTCCACCTGGAATCTCCTTGTAAAGCCCCAATCCTTCTTCTGCCATATAAGCCTTTAGTTGATTGCTGTACTAAATGTAGATATGAAAAGTATAAGCACAATTCTTATCCAAATTGATTAGCGTTTACCCCTCCAAATCCGCTTAACAGAACTGACTTAAATCACTTATTCATCCGAAAAAGACCCCTATTTTTATAGACTTATAAAGCGAACTAACACGCACAACTATGGAGAAATAAGATGAAAAAGAATGGAAAGTTATTAGTAGAGCAAGTGTTATCAGAAGGGGATTTACTGGCACAGCAGCAAGTTGATTTTTACGATAACTACATTGTGAAAGCAAACGACGTTTTATATGGGTTATTGGCTGAGTTAATGCGATATAGCGATCAGGTTCTGGGGTCTGACTATAAGCTAGAAATACTATCCAAAATGCGCAGTACTTTATCAACCAAGCACCATATCAAAGTTCAAAAAAATACCCCAGATCTGACCATTATTGTGAAATATGTAGTGCGCACTAATCGTAAAAATGCGCACGTTTATGCCAGAGTGCTTGATATGGCTTATAGACAGGATGTAATGGCTGATGAGCTAGAAGATTTCATACGCCAAAACGGAGGAATTGACCGTATTCGCGAAAGTAATGTGAATTTAGAAGGCGTGCAAAAGCGCAAAAGTGAAGATGAGGGTAGGACAAAGCTTGTGAAAGCGCTTTTAAATATAAAAGCTGAAACGCCTATGGCTGAGTTTAGGATTCCAGGCGAATGGACCAGTCAAGTACATGATTCGCATGGTGTTGGCTCATTTCTATATCCCATTTGCGCCAAAGTTGATGGAATTTACAAAGTAGTGGGGATTGTTCCTATGGATTATGAGTTTGAGGAGCAAATTCTTAAACGGGTAATAGTGGACATTGGCAGCAAAGGGGGTTATTCAGAAATTGAAAAACAGCAATTTGCAAAAGCAAAAGAGATGATTTCGCCTGCTTATCAACTCAAGATACAAGAGGAGCGCGATAGGGTTGATGAACAGCGTCGCGCTAAAAAGCTGGCTCTCCAGCCGCTACCAATGGCTGCATGAAACAAGTGTTACTTGCAGTAACGGTGCCACCTTCGGGTGGCATTTTCGTTTAAAGACATCGATTAACAGACTTTATTTGAATTGATTCTTCATCCGAAAAGATGGTCAAAACGCCTATCTTACGTATATGGGTTACCGCACTTGGTGGCTCTCAATTAAAGGAGAATTAAATGAGTAATAAATCTTATGTAATTGCAGTCAATATGATTCCTTATGGCATCAAGATGGTAGTTAAATCTACGACAGATTTTGTAGATGCGATTGTTAATGAATTTGAGAGGTTGGTAAATAGTGATCATGAAAAAGCCGATGGTTACCACTTAGTGCTTAAAGCAAAGCTGTTACGTGAAGATGCATTTTTTAATAAACATCCTAAGGCAGCGCACGTTCAGAAAGAAAGATGGGGTGGTAATCCCCCCATTAACCACCGCTCTCAGAAGTAGAGTTAATTAAGCAATGATTACTTTGGTTCTAGGGGGCGATTACCGGGTAAGTTTTGCGATCTTTGCGTTGATTTTGCCGCTCTTAATACGGTTTTATACAAAGAGCCGATATATCTAGTGCATCCGGAGCAATTTGATGAGCAGCGTGCTCGCGGCTTATTGGATCTGTCGTCTGCTGGAGGGGTAGATCTGATTCCAGAGGTTCCTGTAATGCGATTAGCGGCTTAGTAATAGATGCCACCTTCGGGTGGCATTTTCTATCGGTTTCGGTAATTAACAGAGTTGATTTGAATTGGTTATTCATCCGAAAAGTAGGTCGAAGCGAATATCTTACATGTATGGGCTGTCGTTCTTGAGAGCCTTTATTAAATGGGAGAAGTTGAAATGAGTAATGAAAAAATGTTGACTATTAGTCTGGTAAATCTTGATATAGATTGCGCCATCGAGGTTCTAGTAGATATGTTCTTTGAGCTGCTTGAAAACACACCAGATTTAATTGGGCGGTTTGGTTTTGAAAGCTCTATGAGTCAGTGGCTTGAAATGCTGTCTACGGTTAAGTTTGAATATAAAGATGTTAGAAATTTTGACTGGTCCAAAGCTAATGCCGATGAAGAAGTTTTCTTAAGACGCTGTCAAATCGTTGTAGCTCTTGGGGCGCATTTGGAAGATATTCCCTTGATGTTATCCGGAGAAGGTTTGGTAGATTTTATTGAGGATATGGGCGGCATAAACGTCACCGAACAGGTTTTGAATGGCTCTCTACCCATAGACAACTTTGCATAAGTTTTAGTGCCACCTTCGGGTGGCATTTTTGTTTATATCTATTGATTAACAAACTCGATTTGAATTGATTGTTTACCCGAAAAGTAGGTCAAAACGCCTATCTTAGGTATATGGGTTATCGCTCTTGATGGCCTTAAGTAAAAAGGAGAAATACATGTGTAATTGCAAACATACAGCAGAAGACTTTGAGTTGGCAAGTGAAGCACCATTTAACCCCACTCTTATAGAGGTGGATTCTGAGTGGTTTGAAATTGGATTGCAAGATGTTGAATATATGGAAGAGAATTTCCCAGATACCTTCTCAATTCCAGAAAAAGAGATTCGTGAATCAATCCCTGTGGGAATGATGGCCAAGGTGATTGTTGATTGGGGAATTGAGGATGTCCCTAATGAGCGATTTTGGTTTGAGGTCACTTCAACGCAAGTAGATGATGTGGGCAACTTGGCGTACTTTGGGGTTTTGCGTAATAACACCATTGTTGCTCCTTGGGGTGCAATGATGGGTCCCATCTACGTCTGGAATATCTGTGATGTTGATGTGGAAGAGTTTCTAAATCGACATGCGGTTGGATGTGCATGTGATCGGTGTCAGCAGATCGAATTAGCTGCATAGTGCTCGATAAGTGGTTGCTATTAGCAACCACTTATCTTGATTGCATGGCTATTAACAAACTTGATTTAAATCGCTTATTCAGCCGAAATTTAAGCTACCAAAACTAATATAGAACCTATGAATTATCGCAGTGATAGTTCGCAATTAAGGAGAATTAAATGAGCACTATTTTTCATTACACAAAAGGTTATAACTTGTTTGATATTTTGATGTCACAAGAAATTAAAACAGAGGCAGTTACTGGGGTAAGGTTGCACCCTTCGGTAACTAATTTTGCTTGGTTTACAGCAGAAGAGCGTTTTCCAAGAACTGCATTACCTCACGTTCCAAAAATGCCAGAAACAAATCTTCAATTACATTTAGGCACAGAAAAACCTCATGTTGACATGCTAAAGCTAGCAGGCTATGTCGGTGGCATCTGGCGTTTTAAATTTAATAGATCTGAATTTAAATCTATTCAAACTTGGATTGGCAGCTACCATCGTCAGAAGTTACTTAAGTCACCTATTGGTAAAATCAATGAGATGGTTGCTAAGAAGGCAGGAGATAAGCAAGAGTTATGGTTTATTTCATCTAAAGCTGTTTCCATCGCTGGCATGACTTTACAACAACTAACACCGCAAGGTTGGGTGGATAGAGCTGATTTTAAGAATCAGGGTGGGATTGTTGTTGTGGCTGATGCTGGAAAAGCTGATATTTCTAAGATCATGACTGATAGTTATCTTCAGCGAATCAAGATGGGGATGCCGGTGCTTGAATTCCCTATTGCAGCTTAATTGCTTACACACTTACTTACACACCGAGTCTCACCAACGCTAGACCTTTGTATTTACTACGGTCAATTAGGTACTCTGCTCTCATAATCCTTTGGTCCCAGGTTCAAGTCCTGGTGGGCCCACCAGAAAAGCAAGCCCTCATCAGCAATGATGGGGGTTTGTCATTTGAGCGATGCGTTAAGTAACGCTTATCAACGCGAGCATAGTGCCGTATGGCAATGTCGCTATAAGGTAGATAACAAGTGGATATGGGCTGCTACTAAAGAGACTCAGTTTGAATTGGCAGTAAATAGAGTTGAATGGTCTTCAGGGTGCATATAGGCACTATTTATTCAGGGTTTCTTGTCAATCCTTGATCAAAAACTTTACAATAATTTCAAAAAACTTTACAAAAATAGATATGAAACTTGCCAATACAAAGCGCTCCCAAGAAGTACGTCAGTTTTTGGTAGATGGCGTTAAATCCAATCAACACGATTTAGCTCATGCTGCAATGGAACAGTTTGGCCTGACAAGGCAGGCTATTCATGCGCATTTTGCTGCATTAGTTAAAGATGGATTTTTGGCGTCAAGCGGTAGCACCAAGGCTCGTACCTATCAATTGGGCATAAAGCCATTTCATGATGGCCTATTTAAATTAAAGGGGTTAGAGGAGTCTGAGGTCTATTCACGTGATTTTGGGGAAATATTTAATGGCTTGCCTAAAGAAATTGCCAATATTTGCCATTACGGTTTTACTGAAATGCTGAACAACGCTATTGATCACTCAGAGGGCACTGAGGTCTATATTCATGTAGAGAGAACACCCGATTTTGTTTCAATATCAATTGTTGACAATGGCGAGGGAATTTTTAACCATATCGCAAGATTATTAAAGCTGCACGATCCACGAGAGTCTATTTTGGAGTTGAGCAAAGGTAAGCTCACTACTGATCCAAGTAATCATACTGGGCAAGAAATCTTTTTCTCATCCCGAGCCTTTGATGAATTTTTTATTTTCTCTGGTGATTTAGTTTTTACGCATGCTGATGGTTCGGATATGGACTTCTTGCTTCATAACGAAAAGAGTCATAAAGGAACGCGGGTGATCATGAAAATTGCACTCAACTCCCAAAGAACACTACGTGAAGTATTTGATAGTTTTAGCGGAACGAAAGACGAGGATTACGCATTTAATAAAACCATTGTTCCAGTTAAGCTAGCTCTATATGAAGGTGGGCAGCTTATTTCGCGTTCGCAGGCGAAAAGAATTCTAAATCGCGTGGATCGTTTTAAGACAGTGTTGTTGGACTTTAAGGGTGTTGAGTCAATTGGTCAGGCATTCGCAGATGAAGTATTTCGAGTTTTTGTAAAACAAAATCCTCAAATTACTATTCACTCTATTAATGAGAGCCTAGAGGTCAAAAAAATGATTAAGGCTGCTCAAAGTAATTTGGGATAAAAACTGGACACCTCACCTAAGTGCGTAAGCATATGGTGAAAGCATAGTCCAGGGAGTAGTGAAAGCTAGGCAAACCGGAATCCTTTGGTCCCAGGTTCAAGTCCTGGTGGGCCCGCCAATGAAATCAACGACTTAGGGAGAAATTCCTAAGTCGTTTTTCTATCTATGCTACTAAGTGTGTAAGCAATCTCCACACATCTTCCTGTGCAACCTCAATAAACATATGGGTCTGCCATTGGAGCAATGAACTACTTGTAAGCAGTTGTGTGCGGTTGCTCAAGCGGTGCTTACGACCAAAGGAGTCGTCCTAATTATTCAGATTGCAAACTCAAATCTAAGTCCTCTACCTAAATACAAGACTTCAGCCTGTGAGTTTAGGCCTTGTTCCCATTCAGTATTTTCCTTGTTTGATGCATATCTATTGAGCATAATTCGCTTATGACCCTTTGTAGATTTTTATTCTCTTTAATTTCCCTACTGTTTGCATTCAGTGTTCAAGCAAGTGATCTTGTGATTGAGCGTGGCTGGGTTGAAGACTCGGCTGGCAACATGACAATCGAAGAGGCTAAGCAGGCTATTGAAACACCGCTAACTAGAGAGCTTTTTTCGCAGGGTTACAGTAAATCAGTCTTTTGGATTCGCCTACGCATTGATCCTAGTCAGTTAAGAGATCAATCAGCTGAAAATCTAGTAGTGCGGATACGTCCACCCTATCAGGATCGGATTTGGATCTACGATCCATTGGCATCGCGAGATAAGGTTCGTGTCACGGGAGACTATTACGATTGGGCCGATGATGAATATCGCTCACTAAATTTAAATTTTATTATTCCTGTTGGATCAGATCCCCGCGATGTTTGGCTTAGAGTTAAGGCCACTGTAAGCACCTTAACTTTTATTGAGGTAATGACAGAAGATCAGGTGCGTGCTGCGGATAGACTTCAGGAATTAGCCACCATGCTGTATTTGGCAGTGCTATTGATATGTTTTGGCTGGGCGGCACTGACGCGTATCAATAATAAAGATAAATTACTTTCTTACTATCTCATTCGTGAAGCTATAGTCATTGTTTATGCTTTGGCTATATTGGGTTATGTCCGCATTTTTACATCCGGCTGGCTTCCAGTTGGCTGGTTAGATGCCTTTACGACTTTAATTAGCTTCTTTTTTATTACTGTTGTTATATGGTTTGATTGGAATTTAATTTCCGAATTTAAGCCAAATCGATGGCTGGCACGTCTGCATATAAGTTTGGTCTTATTTTTCCCAATAGCTGCTGTTCTCGTTTTGATGGGGAAAACCAATGAGGCAGTTAGACTTAGCTCTTTGATTGTGATCGCTACTATTTCTTTGGCGCTCATCAGTGCCATATCAACGAGAGCCTGGACTATAGCTCGCAATACTTCGCCTGAAGATCAGCCTGTATGCTCAAAGACTTTTCTTGTATTGCTTTATACCTTTGCAGCATTGATTGCTCTCCTCCATCGTTTGCCAATTATGGGTATGTTTTCTGGCAGTGAGCATTTTGTTTACCTAAATTTAGTTTATCCATTGCTTACTAGTATTGTATTAATGGTTTTTATCCAAATTCGCACGTATCGATTATCCAAATATCAACAGCAAAAGAATCTTCGCTTAGAAATTGCTGAAATTGAAGTTCAGACAGAAAGGGTCCAACGAGTTGAGCAGGCAAATTTTCTAAAAATGCTAGCGCATGAGATGAAAACGCCACTCTCTGTAGTGCGTATGGCTGTAGGAGGTACATCATTACCACCCAGAACCCATGAGGTGGTTGACCGTGCTGTTACAGATATGGATAGCATCATTGAGCGACTTTTACAAGTTGAACGGCTTGAAGATGAGAAGTTATTAGTCAATCATGATAATTTTGATCTGGTAGATGTAGTTAAGCGGGTATGTTTGTCTTTGCCTGGGGGTGAAAGAGTTGATATATCCGCTCAAGGAGGGGTGCAAGTAGATTCTGACCAAGAGATTGTGCGCGTGATCATTTCTAACTTATTAGAAAATGCTTTGAAGTACAGTCCAGAGGATAGTCCTATAAGCATTACCCTAATTAATAGTCCTGATAAGGTTTATTTTTCTGTTGAAAATCAGGTGGGAAGCGCTGGCTTCCCAAGCCCCGATCGGGTTTTTGAAAAGTACTATCGTTCTGCATTGGCAAGACAACGAACGGGCTCAGGTCTTGGTCTATACCTAGTCAAATCACTTATCAGCTTGCTTGGCGGCCATGTTTACTATGTCCCTGGCGAAGGACTGGTTCGCTTTAATGTTGAAATTCCACGTCAAACCATGAAAGTTTAGGAAAGTTTCCTATAGCTCAAATGAGTAAATTTAACACCACAATTAATCAAAGAGAAGTATCCGTAATCGATTCCATGGGGATTAATAATGCAGTACAACCAATTTCTATGCGTGTAGTTGTCGTTGAAGACCATATAGATTTACGTCAAGTATTCATGGATGAGTTGACCCGTGAAGGGGTCAATGCGATTGGAGTTACCTGCGGTGAAGAGCTTGATGAGTGTATGGCTGAAGGCGGTATTAACTTAATAGTTTTGGATGTTAATCTGCCCGGAGAGTCTGGATTTGACATAGCCAAGAGGGTGCGGGCTGCTGATCCAAGAATTAATATCATTATGCTATCTGCCAGAACTGCCGAGGCGGACCGTATTCTTGGCTATGAAAGTGGCGCAGATTTTTACTTATGTAAGCCTGTCTCACCTGCGGAACTATCGGCTGCAGTTAAGGCGGTTAAGCGCCGGATTAATGCCGGCATAGATGCTGACGCTGATCTTGCCTTAAGTATTATGGGTCTTTCCCTGACCTCCGGCGAGGGAGTTATCAACTTAAGCAAGTCCGATGTCGCAGTTCTTAAGGCGCTCGCAATGGCGCCTGATAATCGGTTGCCATACTGGAGACTTTTTGAGGTTACCGAGCGAAGTGCAAATGAGTTGGCAAAAAGTCAGCTTGAACTACAGGTTTTTCGACTGCGTAAAAAATTGGCCGAAATTGGAATTTCTGAAAATTTCATTAAATCTATCCGATCTGAAGGCTATCAACTCACGAAATCTATTCGAATTGACGCTTAAAACAAGTTTTAGCGATTAATTGAAAGTTTGTGAAAGTTTTGTAATTGGTAATTCCGTAGTATGACTTCAATATATGCACGCATATTGAATTCAACTTAAGGAATGCTTGTGAAGTCAAAAAATTTCTTGCGCGTACTGTTGATAACAGTGCTAACTTGTTCTTCTATTACTAATTCATTTGCCTGCACAGTCTTGGCCATGAAGGATGCTAATGGAAATGTCTATCAGGGTAGAAGTAATGAATTTGTAGGGCAGCAGCCAGATGCATTGTCTTACTATCCTTCTGGAACCCTAATTCAGTCTGTAACGCCTGATGTTAAGCAAGGCAAAACTTTTAATACAAAATATGCAATTTTTGGAGCCACCCTCAAGGGGATGACGCCTAATGCAAAGCAAGAGACCCTCCATGAGGCAGTTAATGATCAAGGAATGTCCATAACAACAAATGCTTTTATGGGCAATACAAGTCCTGCGATTACTCAACCGGCTGAAAAGGTTTTGTCGGTAATGGATTTTGGAACATGGGCGCTAGGAAGTTTTCAAAATGTAGAGCAAGTAAAGCAAGCCTTAAAAAGTAAAGAAATAGATCTTTGGTTACCTAAGATCGTCCCTATGGGTAACGTAATTGCGCCTTTACATTTTGCAATGTATGACAAAAGCGGGGGGAGCATTGTTATTGAATTTGATGGTGGAATTCATGTCTACGATAACCCGTCTTATGTCATGACAAATGACCCCGCATTACCATGGCATCTTCAGAATTTAAATGATTACGCTGATTTAACTAACATCGATAAAAATAGCCAGAGGTTTAATGGCTTTGAAGCCAAGGCTGGCTCCGGTGGAATTGCTTTGAGAGGATTGCCCTCCAATCAACTCTCCTCTGGAAGGTTCGTTAAGGCTGCTTACTATTCAAACTTTGCTCGTAAAGCTAAAACACCAGAGCAGGCGATATTCACTCTGGGTCATGTCATGAATAATTTTGACAGGCCACTGGATATCTCGGTTGATGAGCCAGTGAAGGGTACGTTCTCTACAGTTTTTTCAACAACAGCTGGCGTCGGCTCTGAATCGACTTATTTCACAGTTCTCAATGACTTATCGCAGGGCCACTACTATCTTCGAACAATTAATAGCCTCAGTTTTTCTAAGTTTGATTTAAAAAAAATGAGCGCATTAAAGGAAATAAAAGTCGTGAAATTTGATGCGATTAATGCGTTTACGAAAACTGATGCAACTGAATTATTTTTGAACTAGAAAGGCAAAAAATGCAATCAAAAACTATATCCAAGACGTTGCTAGCAATATGCTTAGCTGCCTCCTCTGTTGCCAATAGCTTCGCTTGCACAGTTCTGGCAATAAAAGATACTAATGGCAACGTGTATCAGGGCAGAACAAATGAGTTCGCTGGTCAACAGCCTGACGACATTACCTATTGGCCAGCTGGCACCAAAATGGAATCGTTAACGCCAGATGGAAAGCAGGGTAAGACCTTTAACACTAAGTATGGCATTTTGGCCGTTACTTTAAAGAAGTTGGTGCCTAGTGCTAAGCAAGATTCCATTCACGAAGGCGTTAATGATCAAGGCGTAACAATTACAGCAAATGCCATGATTAATGAGATTCCCCTACAAGTATCTGGGTCTGCAGATAAGGTTTTAGCCGCAACGGATTTTGGGGTATGGGCATTAGGCAATTTTCAAAATGTCGCGCAGATAAAGAAGGCTATTGAAAATAAAGAGGTAGAAATTTGGCTTCCTAAAATTCCTAGCATGGCTAACTATATGGCCCCCTTACACTTTGCCATGTATGACAAGGTTGGGGGTAATATCGTCATTGAATTTGCTGGTGGCAAACTTGCCGTTTACGACAATCCAGCCTATGTCATGACAAATGACCCGCCGCTCCCATGGCATTTAACCAATCTTAATAACTATGCCTATCTAACCAATATTGATAAGAATACTGGGCAGTTTAATAACCTCAAAGTGGCTGCATCAGATAGTGGCGGCAATATGGCTGGACTGCCTGGTATCGAAACATCGGTTGGTCGATTTGTGAAGGCAGCTTTCTATTCAAATTTCGTGCAAAAGGCGAAAACCCCAGATCAAGCGGTAAAAACGCTGTCTCACGTTATGAATAATTTTGATAGGCCAATTGACGTCTCCGCGGATAAGCCTGGCACAGCAAGTAAGGCAGAAGCTTTCGCTGCTAACAAGCTGTCTTCTGAGTCCACCTACTTTACGGCGATGAATGACTTGAGTCGTAACCACTTTTACCTGCGCACAATAAACAGTATTAACTTTGCTAAGTTTGACGTTCGCAAGTTGGGCGCTCTAAAGCAAACTAAGGTTGTTACATTTAGCGCAGTTAATGCGCTTTCGAATATGGATGCAACTGAATTGTTCTTTAAGTAATAGTGTTTACAGATATTCAACAATGAGGCCACCTTCGGGTGGTTTTGTTGTTAAAAGTCTTTATACGCTTAAATTTTTGAAATATCTCATAGGTATTTGCGCATATGATTTCAAGTCTCAGAGCTCATAAATGGGGTCTAATCTTATCGCTCCTATTGGCGCCTGTGGTCGTCTTTGCACAAACATCCTCAAGCAGCATGAGTGAGGAGGCAAAGGCTGGCCAAAGGATGCAAAACCGACTCTATCCTCAAGTTCAACTACCCTTGTCATATAACTACAACCAAAATATGGGGGCAAATAATGGAACTCAGCAAACTGAAATAGGCTTTAGCCCAATTATCCCTGTCAACATCAATAGTGATGTTCAGTTGATTCTCAATCCAATGCTGACTTACAACCATAATGCAAATGATCAGCAGTTAACCAATCAAAATCAACCCATCCAGCTAGCAACTTTTTTTGCCCCAACCTTCGCCAAGACTTGGTATTACGGATTAGGCCCCTATATTCAAGCGCCTGCAACAAATGCAAATAACGGCTCTAAACAAACAGGGCTTGGGATTTCTGCTGGTGCGTTTTATACACCAGATAACTGGGTAATTGGTGGAGCATTATTTAATTCATGGGGCATTGGAAATGATCTAACGGGGGGAACTGCAAACATACTGAATGTTCAGCCATCGATTTCTTACACAACAGATAATGCTTGGACCTATAACTTGTCGAGTCAGATCGTTTATAGCTATACGCTTAGAAATGCTACGAATCAACTTACTCTTAGCGGTGGAAAAACTACCAAGATTTTTGGGTATCACATGCAGTATCAAATTGGCCCAACCTATATGGTTACGACAACTCCTACAAGCGCAAAAGGCATTGGCGCTTATGCTGGGCTCACTTTTTTAATGCCAAGATAGCGATTTAATTCCAATGAACTGGTTTAACCATATCGGATCAATTCCCAATCCATTCGGACTGGCATCCTTCTATTTAAATCATATTTTTACTGATAATATTCAGCTAATTGCTATCGATGTTATTTTGATATTGACCCTCCATGGTCTTTATATCTTTATTCTTACTCGCATATTTAAACGATTTGCTATAGATACAAAAGTTGGAAAGAACGTGTCCGCAAGTCTTTTTGCCTATCTAGTGATGATATTGCTGGTAATCACTTCTCACGTTAATGATATTTTTGTTCTCACGTTGGTTTTAGAGGCCTTTAAAGTCTTTCCTGATCCAATAACTACATTTCATTACGTGAGTGGAATGTATACAACGATAGGATCCAATTACAGTCCAGGGCAAAATTGGCAAAGCCTATCTACATTGATTTCTTTCACGGGATTATTTGCTTTTTCAATCTCAGGCTCTGGATTGTATTCAATGCTTGGATATTTTCTTGAGTCAAAGAAACTAAAATGAATATTGAATCTATCCTTTTTCGCATACTTCTATTGGACAGCAATGTCGGATAGCTCAATCGTTGTTTGCAATCAATGTGACCTTTTGCTGAAGGGCTCTGAAATTCTACCTGGCAATAAGGCAGTTTGTATTCGTTGCGCAAATGTTTTGTATCAATCCCAGCCTGACGGACTTCGACTTAGCCTGATTTTTTCTATAACCTCTGTAGCCCTGTTTCTGATATCAAATGCTTTCCCAATTGTCACAATCAGCTCTGATGGTTTACAAAACTCCACAACCCTAATAGATGCCGCCATTAGGTTGATAAATGATGGGATACCA
Organism: beta proteobacterium CB; assembly: GCA_000342265.1. Lineage (NCBI taxonomy): Bacteria > Pseudomonadati > Pseudomonadota > Betaproteobacteria > beta proteobacterium CB. Next base: position 1,575,363 of record CP004348.1, on the reverse strand, counting down.
AGTATTGCCATATTAGTGTTCATGACAACTTTTGTAATGCCTGGCTTAGAAATTATTGGATTGGTGTATTTGTTGTTACCCCTATATCTAGATCGATTGCCGTATGGTCTGTCAGTGGCTTATAGATTGATATATCTCGTAAAGCCATGGGCTATGGTTGAGGTATTTATTATGGGATTATTGGTAACCATAACCAAACTCAACGCATTTGCCTCAGTATCGCCAGATATTGGTTTGGGCTCTTTTGTGCTGTTAATGATTTCGGTTACTGCTGCAGCTGCAAACTTTGATCCACATGAATTTTGGGCAAGAGTGCAAGTAATTAGGTGCGGAAGGGAAAGATTGTGAAAACAGCCTCTTCCCAAAATATTGTTGCATGCGATGCATGTGGTTTAGCCCAACAGGCCGATTTCAAAGATGAAACCTTAAGATGTCCAAGATGCAATTCACCTATGCAATTTCGGAAATCAAACAGCATTAATCGAACTTGGGCTTTAGTCATTGCTGCTTATGTTCTGATTATTCCAGCCAACTTGATGCCAGTAATGGATACCGGTTCTCTATTTGGCGCAGAAAATGACACTATTTTTGGTGGCGTCGTTTTTCTGTGGAAATCAAATTCACAAATTCTTGCCATTATTCTCTTTTGCGCCAGCATTTTGATTCCTTTTGCAAAATTATTTAGCCTCACCTTTTTATTAATTTCTGTGCAACGCCACTCCACTTGGAAGCCCGAGTTTCGAGCGCGTTTGTACCGAATTATTGAAATGATTGGCAGATGGTCAATGATCGATGTTTATGTTGCAACAATGCTCACTGCTCTCGTCCAGTTTGGCAATCTGATGTCTATTCGCGCAGGTATTGGAGCTATTGCATTTGCAACTGTTGTCATTCTGACGATTTTTGCAGCTAGAAGTTTTGACCCGCGCTTGATATGGGATGCTGCAAATTCTTCAATAAACAGTAAACAATTAGCTGAGGCATTTCATGCTTGATTTAAACAAACTTCCATCGGTAGTCGTCCAGGCCAGGAGACGTTGGGCTCCACAGGTGATATGGATTATTCCCATAATCGCCGTTTTGGTTGGCCTCAGCCTTGCTTATAAGGCTGTAGTAGATCGTGGTCCAACTATTACAGTTTCATTTAAATCTGGAGATGGACTTTTGGCTGAAAAAACCTTTGTTCAATACAAGGGGGTCAATATAGGCCTAGTTAAGAGAGTAACACTATCCAAAGATCATCGGCAGGTTGTTGCCACCATTCAGCTGGATAAAGATGCGGTTGATTTTGCTAAGGCTGATACTCGTTTTTGGATTGTTCGCCCACGTATTACTACTAGCGGTGTTTCCGGATTGAGTACCCTTTTAAGCGGACCATTCATTGCTGCTGACCCAGGGCGCTCTTCAGAAAGACGCGATAGTTTTACTGCTCTTGAGGTGCCACCTATTTTGACAGCAGATGTACCGGGCAGAGAATTTATTTTAAAAGCGCCGACACTTGGTTCACATGATGTTGGGACACAAGTCTACTTCCGACGACTGACGGTTGGCGAGGTTATTGCTTACGAGCTTGATAAAAATGGTAAGGACATATTGATTAAAGTATTCATCCATGCGCCTTACGATCAATATGTCACTATGAATACCCGTTTTTGGAATGCAAGTGGAATTGATGTGATGCTAGGGGCTAATGGTCTTCAAGTTCAAACAGAATCCATGGTTGCTATGATTGCTGGTGGAATTGCTTTTGAGGCGCCCCAAATTCAGGCGGATAAATCTTCTGGCGCAGATGCTGGCATTAGTAGCTCCTTATCAGAACGTGCTCATGCAGATAGTGTATTTCCACTATTTCTAAATCGTACTTTAGCCATGAAGCAACCAGATTCGGTGGCCGAGCGTTATGTCGTGAATTTCAAGCAATCCGTCAAAGGGCTAGCTATTGGCGCTCCTGTCGAGTTTCGTGGAGTTAGTGTGGGCGAAGTTGCTAGTATTGGTTTAGCACTCGATCCAAAAACTTTTGAAATTGTGCAGCCTGTAGAATTTTATTTATATCCAGAGCGTCTCCAAGCTCGCTCAATGGTAAACGAACAAGTTATTCCATTTCCCAAGACGCGATCTGAGCAGTTAAAGCGCATCAAGACTTTTATTGATAAAGGACTGCGTGCTCAATTGCGTATGGGTAGCTTAATCACTGGGCAACAATATATTGGAGTCGATATATTCCCAGATGCTCCAAAGTATGTTTTTGATATTTCAAAGACTCCCCTTGAAATGCGAGCAGTACCCGGCGCTTTGGATAACGTTGAGCAGTCTCTAGCAAGCGTCGTTAAAAACACAGATACGCTGCTTAAAAAACTTGATGTGGAAGTGATTCCCGAGCTAAATCAAGCCCTTAAAAATATCACCTCAATTACTGCAAGTGATTCACCGTTACAGACGGATATGCGTGATTCATTGCGAGAAATCTCTAAAGCCGCAAGTTCAATGAAAACGCTGACAGATATGCTTGATCAGCAACCGCAATCTCTGATATTTGGTAAACCAGCGGCGGACTCAAAATAATGAAATTAATCTTAGCTTTAGTCGCGATGCTACTGGTCATTGCAGGGTGTGCTAGTTCACCTTCGTCTAATTACTACAGCCTAAATACACCGCTGGTGCCTGCAGATAAAATGCGCAATATTACCCGCGTGATGGTTGGTCCAGTATCGGTACCAAGCGATATGGATCGACCTCAATTAGTAGTGCAGTCAGGCTCTTCCGAGTCAAAGATATATGAATATCAGCGCTGGGCCGGCTCTTTTAAAAATCAGATAAGCAGAACAATAGCGGCCAATCTAGCGCAAGATCTTTCAACTAGTAATGTATGGTCTTTTTCTGAAAGCACACAAACCCAATTTGATTATCAGGTCATAGTTGATGTTCAAAATATAGAAAGCAGGCTGGGAGAGGGTGTGGTGGTGGATGTCCTATGGACGGTCAAGTCTGCTTCTAAAACAGCTAAATTAGGTGAAAAAAATGCCCAACCTGGTATTGAGGAGTTTATGGGGCGATCTCTAGTGCGCGAGTCTGTAATAGGCGGCGGATTTGATCCCTTGGTATTCGCCCTAGGGAGAGCATTTGCGCAGGTAAGTGCGGACATTGCAAAAGAGATGCGTTAGCAACTATTAAGGTATTGCTAAGCTTGTTCTTCAAAGTGAAAGTTGTGGAAAGTTTTCAAAGTAAGTAATCGGTATATTCATCTGAATCCATATTGATCTTGCTTTATTTACTTTTGATGAGCACGCCCTGTAATGCATAAATTTATTATTCCCTTTTTTGCTTTATTAGTATTTGCATCGCAGGCATATGCTTCTGGTGTTGGTGCCGATATTGCTACGACTATTTCTGCGGTTAAAGCGGCTGGGGTTGCTAAAGATTTAGCAAATCCAATTGCGAATATGGTTGCAGTACCTATTCAATATAACTATAACCGTGGCATTGGATTAAATAGTGCCGGTACGATTCAGACTGCTACCTTTCAGCCAGTGATTCCGATTAATTTATCTGGTGGCGATAACATTATCGTCAGACCAATTGTGACTGCTGAGTGGCAAAACAACGTTAATGGGTTTAGTGGTTCTGGTGTTGGAAATGTACAGCTGGAAACGTTCTATGCACCTAAGCCAACATCATCGTTAATCTGGGGGGTGGGCCCATATTTGATCGCTCCGAGCAGTAGCAGTGGGCAATTTGGATCTACTCAAACTGGTGGAGGTATCAGTGCGGTTGGTTTGACACAGGGTGGACCTTGGACATTAGGTTTACTAATGGTGCAATCTTGGGCAATTGGTGGTAGCAAAACTTATGGCACGGTGAATAGCTTGTACTACCAGCCATTTATTTCATATCGAACTATGGATAACTGGACTTTTGGTATCGATACGGAATCAAGCTTTAACTATGATGCTAGAAGAACATCTAATCAATTCACCGCGTCAGTTTCAAAGTTAGTAATGGCGGGAGATCAACCCATATCTTTGGCTATAGGACCAAAGTACAACGTCAGCTCAGTGCCTGGTGGCCCACAGGGTTGGGGTGCAAGGGCAACTGTCACATTTATTTTTGCGAATTAAGAATCCTATATTCCTACCATTCATTTAATGCAGTCAGATCAATTGTTTAAGGCGTGCTCAAAAGCTTATTGAAATGTTTTATGACTAGCGACAAAGTACATATGCATCAACTTTATAAAACCATCTTTATTGGCTTACTAGCATTTTTAGGGGCATCTGCCAATGCTGAGTCTGATGCAAATCCTATTCCAAAAATAACGAATAGTTGGCAGTTTGAATTAACGCCATATGTTTGGACTCCGGGAATAATGGCGACTCTTAATATGAATAACAATGCCGTAAATACTGCTGATATTTCAAGTAGCAATGTTTTAAGTAATCTCAAATCCGGTGCAATGATGGCGGGGGAGGTCCGAAAAGGAAGATGGGGCCTGATGGCAGATACCTTTTTTGCCACACTACAGCATGACGGTGGATTTACCGCAAAGGATAAATCGGGCAATTTGCGGATTGGGGACTCAGTAACCCTTCAGCAAACTATTTTATCCGGTGCTGCTTTATATAATTTACACAATAGCGCTAACCTTAATATAGATGGATTACTGGGTGTTAGGGGTGTTTATACAACCGCTACCTTAAGCCTCAATTTGTTGGGCACTAATTTGAAAGAGGGCTCAAGTAGTGCTATGTCTACAGTTGATCCTATTGCTGGTTTTAAGGGTCGCTACCGAATTGCAGATTCCTCTTGGTACATCCCTTTCTATGCAGATATTGGTGGTGGCGGCGGCACAACCAACATGACTTGGCAGGGCATGTTTGGCGTTGGTAAATCAATTGATAGTCTGTTGGATGTATCTCTATCATACCGAGCGCTTTATTACGACATGCATGGAACTGGTTTGCTCATGAAAACAACTATGAAGGGCCCTCAATTGGCTCTAACCTTAAAGTTTTAAATTTGTTAGAGCTATAAAAGATTTTGAAAGTTTTATATATAAGTAATTCATAGTTTTAATTTAAATAAAAGTATTCAAATTCACTAAATCTAAGGAGATGGCATGAAACAAAAAAATATTGGAATAATATTTATATCGGTTGCAATTATTTTTAGTGCGATTGGAAACTCCTTTGCTTGTACATCTCTGATGATTACTGATGTCAATGGCAATGCTTACCATGGCCGCACACTTGAATTTAGTTCAATTGTCCCAACTGCGATGACTTATATGCCTGCTGGCACAAAAATTGAGTCATTCACCCCGACTGGTAGTCAGGGTAAAACATTTAATACAAATTATGCAATATTAGGTATGACAGCTCAGGTCATATCTACTGCTAAACAGGTTACTTTTGCCGATGGAATGAACGATCAAGGCCTCAGCATGAAGGTTAATTGGTTCAGTGCAACCACAGCAATTCCCGTTGACAAGGATAGCTCTAAGCTTTTAGCAATTACTGATTTTGGATCTTGGGTGCTAGGTAGTTTTAAGAGTGTTGCCGAATTGAAAGCGGCTATTGCAAGCAACCAAACAGCATTTTGGGTGCCAGTTGCAAAAGAGTTCAGCCCTAACCCATTTCCGATGCATTACGGCATCGTAGATAAATCGGGTGCCAATGTAGTGGTTGAGATTTCAAATGGGAAAATGAATGTCTATGACAACCCGGTTGGTGTTATGACTAATGGGCCTGATTTCCCATGGCATTTGCAAAACCTCAGTAATTACACCTTTACAAACGTTGATAAAAATACGGGTCAATTGGGTAAATTGAAGTTAGCTACTCAAGATAGTGGAATTGCTCTGACGGCATTACCATCTGCGCAAACATCACAGGGTCGTTTTGTGAAGGCTGCCTTTTATGCAAATTATGTGCGTAAGGGGAAAACGCCAGATGATGCGATGATCACTCTTGCCCACATCATGAATAACTTTGATAGACCATACGACTTGACTGTCGATGCACCAGGGGGTACTGGTGATGGGGTTCGTGGTAAAGGGTTTACAAGCGAGGTTACACTTTGGACTACGATGAGTGACCTAAATCGAAATCAGTATTTTGTTCGCAGTATTAATGCGATGAATTTCGCTATGATTGACATGAATAAGCTTAAAAATGTTAAGCAGATGAAATCGGTCTCAAGCTACGATGTTGATAAAGCAGGCGCCGATGTTTTTGGTTTGTTTTATAAGTAAATCGAGCATATGAGTTAGTTAAAACCACCTTCGGGTGGTTTTTCTTTGAGCGTCTGTTATGGGTCTTGATTTCAACCCGTCGATGGGTAATCCCCCCATTAACCACCGCTCTCAGAAGTAGAGTTAATTAAGCAACCATGGCCACCCGGCGCTTTGGATAACGTTGAGCAGTCTCTAGCAAGCGTCGTTAAAAACACAGATACGCTGCTTAAAAAACTTGATGTGGAAGTGATTCCCGAGCTAAATCAAGCCCTTAAAAATATCACCTCAATTACTGCAAGTGATTCACCGTTACAGACGGATATGCGTGATTCATTGCGAGAAATCTCTAAAGCCGCAAGTTCAATGAAAACGCTGACAGATATGCTTGATCAGCAACCGCAATCTCTGATATTTGGTAAACCAGCGGCGGACTCAAAATAATGAAATTAATCTTAGCTTTAGTCGCGATGCTACTGGTCATTGCAGGGTGTGCTAGTTCACCTTCGTCTAATTACTACAGCCTAAATACACCGCTGGTGCCTGCAGATAAAATGCGCAATATTACCCGCGTGATGGTTGGTCCAGTATCGGTACCAAGCGATATGGATCGACCTCAATTAGTAGTGCAGTCAGGCTCTTCCGAGTCAAAGATATATGAATATCAGCGCTGGGCCGGCTCTTTTAAAAATCAGATAAGCAGAACAATAGCGGCCAATCTAGCGCAAGATCTTTCAACTAGTAATGTATGGTCTTTTTCTGAAAGCACACAAACCCAATTTGATTATCAGGTCATAGTTGATGTTCAAAATATAGAAAGCAGGCTGGGAGAGGGTGTGGTGGTGGATGTCCTATGGACGGTCAAGTCTGCTTCTAAAACAGCTAAATTAGGTGAAAAAAATGCCCAACCTGGTATTGAGGAGTTTATGGGGCGATCTCTAGTGCGCGAGTCTGTAATAGGCGGCGGATTTGATCCCTTGGTATTCGCCCTAGGGAGAGCATTTGCGCAGGTAAGTGCGGACATTGCAAAAGAGATGCGTTAGCAACTATTAAGGTATTGCTAAGCTTGTTCTTCAAAGTGAAAGTTGTGGAAAGTTTTCAAAGTAAGTAATCGGTATATTCATCTGAATCCATATTGATCTTGCTTTATTTACTTTTGATGAGCACGCCCTGTAATGCATAAATTTATTATTCCCTTTTTTGCTTTATTAGTATTTGCATCGCAGGCATATGCTTCTGGTGTTGGTGCCGATATTGCTACGACTATTTCTGCGGTTAAAGCGGCTGGGGTTGCTAAAGATTTAGCAAATCCAATTGCGAATATGGTTGCAGTACCGTGTTGCATCGACGGGTTGAAATCAAGGTCGATAGCGGTCATTGGTTAGTCAAGCGTTATTTTAAGTAACGCTCGCCAACAGTTAGCAAAAGTACCTTGGAGCAATGAAGTGTGAAATGGTTGCTCCAAGAATCATTTGGTTTTGAAAACCGAAGAGTGAAAGGCTATTTCTTAAAAGATGAGTTATTCCACTACACAAAACGCTACACACCGATAAACAGGCGCTGTAACCTCTTGAAATCCTAGTGGTTTTCTTTGGATGTCTACTCTCATAATCCTTTGGTCCCAGGTTCAAGTCCTGGTGTGCCCACCAGAAATGAAAATACCAACCTTCGGGTTGGTATTTTTTTGAGCCTTACTTTAAGCAACGGTTGTCTGATGGGCTAACCATTTGTGTCTATTTTTTACCGTTCAGACAATTTAAGACATATTGGAGTGTAAATAAGGCACAATATTTTCATATGTGGACATCATTTAATTCAGTCATGGCGCTTAATTAGCTTGCTGTGTAGAGTGTCAATCCTATGCGTAAGATTACTATTGGCATCCTCGTATTTCCGCGCTTTCAACTGCTTGATTTGGCTGGTCCTTGCGATGCCTTTGGAGAGGTTAAGGTTCTGAGCAATGGAGAATCAGAGTATGAAATTTTCACTGTTGGCACAACTAGGGGTCCAGTACAGTCTTCAAGTGGAATTACCTTAACGCCTGATCGCACGATTTTTGATCCATGCCCTCATTTTGACACTTTGATTATCCCTGGAGGTCTTGGAATCTTTAATCTTCTTGAAGATTCTACTGTGATTGATTGGATTGTCAAACAAGGGTATGAGTGCAGAAGAATCAGCGCCATATGCAATGGGGTCTTCGCATTAGGTGCCGCAGGAATGATTAATGGCAAGACAGTCACTACTCACTGGATGGATGTCCCGCGATTAGCCAGTATGTTTAAACGTGCTCTTATCGAGCCAGATCGTATTTTTGTAAAAGATGGCCATATCTATACGACTGCTGGGGTAACTGCTGGTATAGATTTATCGCTCCTTTTTATTGAGGAAGATATTGATAAGAAGATGGCGCTTGATGTAGCCAAATATTTGATTGTGTATTTGCGAAGATCTGGAGGGCAAAGTCAATTTAGCCCATTGCTTGAATCTCAAGCTGCTGAAAATTCCGTAGTCGCATCTGTCCACAGCTATATTCTTGGCAATCCCGAGGCTCGTCATACTTTAGAGTCAATCTCCGAGCATTTAAATATGAGTCCAAGAAATTTAACTCGTATTTTTAAGAAAGAATGCGGCATGACTCCGATGAATTATGTAAATGATGCTCGTATCGATTTTGCACGGCGATATCTTGAGTCAACAGATATGGGATATAAGGATATAGCTCAGCGTTGTGGCTTAGAGAGCGCCGAGGCTCTTCGCAGAATATTTGTCCGAAGGTTGGGTATTACTCCGCTGGAGTATAGAGAGCATTTTCGCTCCTCGAATGAAGATATTGAATCGAATTAAATTGTTAGAGTTAGTTTTGCAATGAAGACTTCCCTTAAACCAGAAATTAAATACGAATACAAGTTCATGGTGACTGATGCGCAAACTGTTCCTGCTATGTATCCAGGTTCCAAAGAAGCAGCAGTGAGGCCTAAAGTTTTTGCCACAGGTTTTTTGGTTGGGTTTTTGGAGTTGGCTTGTGTCAAGGCGATTGCTTCTCATCTAGATTGGCCCGAAGAGCAGGCGGTTGGTACTTTCATTAGCGTCACGCATGAAGCAGCTACTCCTCCCGGTATGGAAGTTACGGCGAAGGTTGAGTTAACTGAGGTGCGTGGCAAGAAGCTCATCTTCTCTGTTGAAGCCTATGATGACGCGGAATTAGTATCCAAAGGGAGTCATGAAAGGATCATCATTAATAAGAGGGAGTTTGAAGAGCGAACAAGGGCCAAGCGGAGTTGAGAAGCGATATGAGCTGCTAGATGACGCTGTGTAAGTTCAAACGTATGCAGGCAAGTCAACACATAAAAGAAAAGGTCAAATGCGGGATGGCACTTTAGCCAGAGTCGCCGCCGTAAGTTATCTTCGGGCGCACACCACGCCCAAAATGGACCCTATTATGGCTCGCATTGACTGTAGTCAAGCATGTTTCAGACCTAACTTTTTATGATTTAGTAAAAGGAGTAAAAAGAGCACATGGAATTCGAAATACCAGAAACCCTGGCCAATGCGCTACTTGGAATGATCAATGAGGATTCACCGCTTGCTAAGCGGCTGAGCGAGTACGGCCTTTCCCGAGGCAAACGTGTGGTTCCCAGCCACCTTTTCGACGCCACCTCACTTAATACACTCTACGGCCTGTGCCGTACGGCCAACGAGCGTGAGCTGATGTTCCAAATGTTGGCGCTGGACAATATCCACGCCGCACCGGCTGCCCGAAAAATCCCCAGCTTGGAACATCTGATCCCCGGTCTGATCGCTTGGCTGTCGCGTGACATGATCGATGGCTGGCTCTATAAGCTCGGCAAGGATGGTGTGTTGCTACCCTGGCTGGTCCATTCCATGCGCTTTGTGCAGCCTGTCGATAGTGCGGCTTATGTCATCATCGGCCTTCTGGCTAATACCTTGCAGGCTGCAGAACGCGGGCCGGTTACCGATCCGAGGCTAAGGCGTACTGGCATGACCTACAGCATCACCTTTTATGCCGAAGATATTCTGGATTGCACGATTCCCGAATTGATGACAAGTTATGGTTATTTCAAAGAATGTGCGGAATTCAAAAACGAATACGAGACACACTTAAAGCGTTTTATGCAGATGCAGCCGAAGTTTGGTGCGCAGTTTACTGTTTCTGGCGCTGTCTGGATGTCCAGCGAAGGGCCTCGTCCACAACTCGAATGCATGCGGCTGCAGGCAGGCACAACGGCCCGCTGCGTCAATGACGAAGAGCTGCTAGAACGCCACTTTGACACCACCGCCGATGCAAGCTTCTGGCGCGGAAGCGGTATCAGCGAGGGTTTTGAACGGATTCCCCAGCATTGCTATCTACACCTATTCCACTTGGATTACCACCGCAGCGTATGGGTACATGTGCAAAATATTGAGTCGTATCGTTACAAACCAGAATTGCGTGACAAGCTGGTTCTGCCGCATGCTCATCGCGACCTGATTGATATCTTGACCGCTGATCGTAACTTCCTAATGGAGGACATCGTCGAGGGTAAGTCGGGCGGCACAACCATTCTGTGCAAAGGCGCGCCTGGCCTAGGCAAGACGCTGACAGCAGAGGTCTATGCCGAGGTTGTCCAGAAACCACTATACCGCGTACATTCTGGTCAACTCGGCGTGACGGCAAGCTCAGTGGAAGCCAACCTTTCGAAAATCCTGCGGCGCGCTGCGCGCTGGGATTCGGTGCTGTTGCTCGACGAGGCCGATGTCTACATTCGCCGCCGCGACAACGATCTGCAGCACAACGCCATCGTGGCTGAATTTCTGCGTACCCTTGAGTACTTCAACGGCTTGCTGTTTATGACCACCAACCGCGTAGCCGACATTGATGACGCCGTCTTGTCGCGCTGCATCGCCATCATCCAGTTCGAGACACCGACACAAGTGCAAGCGAAACAACTATGGAAATCGCTAGCGCAGCAGTTCAGCACCGAACTGCCCGACGACCTAGTTGAGCGCTTGATAGTAACCTATGCAGCTGCCAGCGGCCGCGATATCAAGGAGTTACTCAAGCTGACGCTCAAGTTTTGCAAAGGTAGAAATTTGTTGCTCAGTGAGGAAGCCTTTGCTCAGTGCGCGGCTTTTCGTAGCATCGGTAAATCCGTCTAAGATGGCAACGTTTGACACGTCTTTCCTAGGAGACTCGTTGCTGGGCCGGCTTAGTTTTCGATCCGGCACTGTACCCGACAAGGAAGCCTTGCCCGCTGGTCGTCATGATCTGGGTATTGCTAGCGAGCGCGACGCTGTATTGATCGTACCTGACTGCCTGCAGCCTGGAGTTCCAGTCGCTCTGCTCGTGATGTTTCATGGTGCTGGTGGCAGCGCCGACAAGGTGCTGCCATTCTTGATCGACCATGCGTGTCAGCATGGCTTTTTGCTTCTGCTGCCGCAGTCTCAGTTTCCGACTTGGGACTTGGTCGTGGGTGGTAACGGTCCAGACCTAGAGCGGCTGGACAAAGCATTACGCGAAGTGGCGTCACGTTTTTCTATCGATCCATGCCACTTGGGATTTGCTGGGTTTTCAGACGGAGGCAGCTATGCGCTGTCAGCAGGCGTGACCAATGGCGATGTCGTTAGCCACGTGATTGCATTTTCTGCAGGTTTCATGTCAGTCCTTCAGCAAAATGGTACACCCCGCATCTTCATCGCCCACGGTTTGGAAGACGAGCAGCTGCCAATTGAAACTAGTGCGCGTCCTCACGTAGCCAAACTTAAGGCCGCAGGTTATGACGTAACCTCCTTGGAATTCAGAGGCCCGCACCACATCGAGCCGCCAGTGGTTGCGTTGGCAATGGATTTCTTCCTGAAACCAACGGCACCCATCTAAGTCGAGTGATCGATATGATGAAGGCATAGTCCAAGGAGTAGTGAAAGCTACACAAACCAGAATCCTTTGGTTCCAGGTTCCAGGTTCAAGTCCTAGTGGCCTCACCAGAAAAGCAGACCCTCATCAGAAATAGTGAAGGTTTAGCTTTTCTGAATTAGCTGTTCAAGGCTGCTAACAAAAGTCTCTGGGGGTTGTGCGCCCTGCACAAGATATTGGTTATTGAGAATGATCGAAGGAACAGAGCTGATCCCAGCAGCCGTATAGGTAGATTCTTCTTCACGCACTTCGTCAGCAAACTCTTTTCCCTTGAGTATCTCTTGAGCTCGATATTTGTCTAGTCCGGCACGCATCACCGCATCTATCAGGTTGTCTTGATCATCTAAATCAACGGCTAGGCAAAAGTAGGTTTTAAGTAATTCCCTCTTCAGCGCCAATTGACTAGGTAATCCACACTCCTTGGCAGCCCAGGCGAGAAGTCGATGACAGTCAAAGGTGTTATAGACTCGCTTGCGACCTTCTGGATGAAAATTAAAGCCAGCCTCGATTGCTCTAGCTCTTATCTGCGCCTGATTAGCTTTAACTTGCTCCTCACTCATGCCATATTTTTGAGTCAAGTGCTCGATAGTATCTTGACCACCTTTTGGCATATTGGGATTGAGTTCAAAGGGACGAAAGTGGAGCTCAAAATTCGCCTTTTCTTTCAGTTGGTCCAGTCCTTTTTGTAGATTTCCTAGTCCAACAGCACACCAAGGGCAGGCAATATCCGATACGAAGTCAATTTTGATGTTTGGTTTCATGACACTATTCTACAAACTCTCTGAATGTTGTTTATGACTTTAGCAGTGCAAGTATTGAAACTAAATACATTTTTTAGCATGAATTATTTGAATATTTTGGCGGTTTTATTTTTGGGTTATAGTAGTACTAGTATTTAAATCATTCTCGGGAGAGATTGCTTTTACAGCAACGCCGAAGGAGCAACCGCCCCGGAAACTCTCAGGCAAAAGAACCGAAATGATTTTTTAAACTCTGAAGAGATATTGGGTATTCGTCATCCAATAACACCGAAGGAGCAAGCAAATATTCAATATTTGCGAATCTCTCAGGTCCAGAACAGAGGGGGCCCCTTGAGCATCTGCAATGGGTAACCCTGACGTTTTAAGGATCTATAAATGAAATCATTTGTAATTATTGGTGGCGGCATCACAGGCGTTACGACCGCTTATGTTTTGGCTAAGCGTGGCTACGATGTAACGTTAATTGAGCGTCATCGCTATGCTGGCATGGAAACCTCTTTTGCCAACGGTGGTCAGCTTTCTGCATCTAATGCAGAGGTTTGGAACCATTGGTCAACCATCATGAAGGGTATGAAGTGGGTATTTAAAAAGGATGCCCCACTTTTGATCAATCTCAAGCCTGATTGGCACAAGATCTCCTGGTTTGCAGAGTTCATTGCATCCATTCCGAACTACATGAGCAATACTGTTCAGACCGCACATATGGCAATTGAAGCCAGAAAACATCTTTTTGCTTGGGCAAAGCAAGAGGGCATCGATTTTGATTTAAAGCGTGAAGGTATCTTGCATATCTATCGTGATCAGGCAGGCTTTGAGCATGCAGGTAAGGTCTCTAAGATGCTCGCTGAAGGCGGTCTAGGGCGAACTGCCGTTACACCTCAAGAGATGAAAGAAATCGAACCTACTCTAGCTGGTAAATATTACGGTGGTTATTACACAGAGAGTGATTCCACAGGCGATATCCATAAGTTCACTCATGGTTTGTCAGAGGCTGCCGCAAACTTGGGCGTTAAAACTATTTATGAGCATGAGGTGCTTGGTGTTCAGTCTGATGGCAATCGTGTGAACATAACGCTGAGCAAAGATGGGCAAGCGAGTCAGCTTGTTTTTGATAATGTTGTTGTGTGTGCTGGTGTTGGAAGTCGTGATATCGCTTCGCAGTTGGGTGATCGTGTCAATGTCTATCCAGTTAAAGGCTATTCAATTACAGTCAATTTGACTGATCAAGCTAGCCAAGAGGGCGCTCCTAATGTGAGCCTGCTTGATGATGAAACTAAACTCGTTACTAGTCGTCTTGGGGTGGATCGATTCCGCGTTGCAGGTACGGCAGAGTTCAACGGCATCAATCGTGATATTCGCGCTGATCGTATTAAGCCATTGGTGGACTGGGTAAATCAATGCTTTCCTGAAGTCAGCACTCGCTCGGTAGTTCCATGGGCAGGTTTGCGTCCGATGATGCCAACCATGATGCCAAAAGTTGGCAAAGGTAGTAAACCTAATGTGTATTACAACACTGGCCATGGTCATTTAGGTTGGACCTTGTCTGCCTGTACTGCTGAAATGATTGGTGATGTGATTCAGTACGGTGAAACTACTAAAAAGGTTAGTTCGCCAGCAAGTCTAAAGTTTTCTTGAGTAAGTAACGCTTACTGTTCAGTGTAAATATTCTTTGGGGTGGCAAAGCATTTAAATAGTTGCCCCAAAGTATTTTTATTTTCAAAACCAAAGAGTAAGGAAGTATTACTCCTGATCTCGTTAAATGAGACATATAAAGACTCAAATACCCATAAATAGGCGACGTAATTTCTTGGAACTCAAATGGTTTTCTATAGATGTCTGCTCTCATAATCCTTTGGCTCCTGGCTCAAGTCCTAGTGGGCTCACCAGAAATAAAAATATCAGCTTTCGTGTTGACATTGTTTTTGATCGCCACCTTAAATAGTGGAGCATTTATCTAGATTTTGTTGGTTAATATCAAGTCAGCAAACGCCTTACCGCCGGATGAAATGTGCTCTCTCATAGCATCAGCTGCTTTATCTGCCTCACCCTTTAAAATCAATTCTGCAACTGCCATGTGTTCTATATGTGACTTTTTGAGGCGTCCTGGTTTTTCAAATAAATGCCTACGATATCCAGATATCTGTAATCGCACTGCTTTTGTTTGTTCAACAATGTAGGGATTGCCACTTGCCTTGTAAATAGCCTCATGAAATTGTACGTTCGCTAACTGGTAGTTGCTGATGTCTTGCGAATTGGCAAATTTCTCAGTTTGCTTAATAGCATCTTTAATTTCTTTGGTGTACTGAGTATTAATGCGTTGTGCAGCCAATCTGGCTAGAACACCCTCTAGCTCACCTAGCCCTTCCATCATGGCAATTAACTCATAGGCAGTAAGTTTTTTAACATAAATTCCTGTTCTAGGAATGATGTCAATCAATCCTTGAGCACTTAAAAGTAATAATGCTTCTCTGACTGGGGTTCTAGAAGTCTTAAATTTTGCAGCCAAAGCACGCTCATCTAAGGCTGTTCCTGGCACTAATCTTCCTTCACGAAACTCATTTTCGATGCGCTTGCGCACGCTCTGTTGGGTATTCATAGGTTCTAGGGTTTCTACTGGTTGTAAGGTAATTGATATATCAACAATATGCGTTGATATGCAAAATATACACCCCAAAGAATCTCATGCGCCATCCTTGGTGATCAATGGTCAATTGGCCACGATCACCTTAAGCAGGCCTGCTTCGGCCAATAAGCTCACCCCTTCGGATTTGCAGGTTTTGCGCCAACACATAGATGCTATCAATAAAAATAGCGAAGTATTAGTCTTGGTTTTGCGGGCTGAAGGAAAGTATTTCTGTAGTGGTTTCGATATTGCGGAGGTAATTAAGAGCAGTCAAATAAAGGGCGTGAGCTTTGGTGAGATGGTAGATGCGTTAGAAGCATGTAGACCTATAACGATTGCAGTGATCCAGGGTGGTGTTTATGGTGGTGCCACTGATATGGCTCTGGCTTGCGATTTTCGATTGGGTAGCGAGGCAGCTGAGATGTTCATGCCGGCAGCTCGTCTAGGATTGCACTTTTATCAAAGTGGGTTAGAGCGATATGTACAGCGACTTGGGGTTGATACAGCCAAAAGACTATTTTTGACGAGTGAAAAATTAGATGCAAAACAAATGCTTGAGAGTGGATTTTTAAGCTCGCTACATTCAGATCAAAAGAATCTAGATGAGAGCCTCAATAAATTAACTCGTGCGCTAGTTGATAAGGCGCCACTTGCCCTATTGGGCATGAAGCAATCGATTAATGCAATTGCTAGAAATGTTGCAGATGCTAAGGCGATTGATGCGCTAGTTCAACAATCTATTCAATCAAGTGATATTCGAGAAGGAGCCTTGGCGTGGCAAGAAAAGAGAGCGCCAAAGTTCGCAGGTAAATGAAAATTAGGGGGAGACAATGAAAAAATTACTTATAACAACAGCTTTAATCATCGCAAGCGTACATTCAGTCATTGCGCAGGAGTATCCACAAAAACCAATTACTTTGGTTGTGGGCTTCCCTCCTGGGGGTGGTGCTGATGCTGTAGCTCGTATAGTTAGCGATAAACTCTCAAGGGTCTTAGAGCAGCCTATTATTGTTAATAATATGCCTGGAGCTGGAACCACAATTGCATCGGTAATCCCCCCATTAACCACCGCTCTCAGAAGTAGAGTTAATTAAGCAACCATGGCCAGTCGATTACTTTGGTTCTAGGGGGCGATTACCCATCTACTTACGTCGCTAAGTCCGCGCCAGATGGTTATACATTGCTTTTGGCTGGACCCGGTTTATATGGCTCCGATCAATATCTCTATAAAAGTGTCAAATATGATGGGGTTAAAAATTTCACGGCGATCACCCGCTGGTCTTTAGCGCCGATGATGCTTGCTACTAATAAAGACGTTCCGGTAAAAAATACTCAAGATTTAATTGTTTATGCCAAGAAAAATCCTGACAAAGTGACGTATTCATCATCTGGGGTTGGAGTTGTAACTCATCTTGCGGCTCTTGAGTTTGAGAAGGCCACCAACACAAAACTGATGCATATACCTTATAAGGGTGGTGCACCTTCATTGCAAGCCCTCGCAGCGGGAGATGTTCAAATTAGCTTTGGTACACCTCCTTCAGTAATGCCTTTGGCCCAGTCTGGCCGATTAAAAATACTATCAGTGACCACACAGCAACGCTCATCACTTTTTCCGGATATTCCATCGATGAAAGATGCTGGAGTAAAGGATTTGGATTTCACGTTTTGGTTTGGTTTGTATGGCCCAGCAGGCTTGCCTGCAGATGTATCGAAGAAATTGTTTGACGCGAGTATGGTGGCATTAAATGACCCTGACGTAAAAGCAAGGCTTGAGAAATCCGGTAACAATGCCGCTCCATCAAAGTCTCAAGCTGACTTTTTAATGCTGTCGATTGGTGAAGGTAGAAAGAGTAGAGGTTTGTTGGAGCAGACTGGAGCCAAAGTCGAATGAGTAATGACAATACAGCAGGTATTGGCCCGTTAAGTGGAATTACGGTTATTGACCTAACCAGGGTATTGGCTGGTCCTTACTGTACATTGCTGATGGCAGATCTTGGTGCTCGCGTGATTAAGGTGGAACAGCCTAGTATTGGTGATGATTCACGTCAAATAGGCCCATTTTTAGACGACGAGTCCGCCTATTTCATGTCGATTAATCGAAACAAGGAATCGATTGCGCTGGATTTAAAGATGGATATTGATAAGTCTATTTTTGAATCTTTGTTAGAGCAAGCGGATGTTTTGGTGGAGAATTTTCGTCCAGGTACGATGGAGCGGTTAGGTTACAGCTGGGAGGTATTACATCAACGCTATCCAAAATTGATATTTACTTCAGTATCGGGTTTTGGGCAAACTGGCCCCTATAGCAAGCGACCTGCATACGACATGGTGGTACAGGCGATGGGTGGGATTATGAGTTTGACGGGACAGCCTGGCGGCCCTCCGACCAGAGTAGGTGTTTCCATTGGGGATTTGGGTGCTGGTTTATATGCCATGATTGGCACGCAAGCTGCACTTTTGCAAAGAGAGCGAACAGGCAAGGGTGAGCGAGTAGATGTAGCTATGCTCGATTGCCAAGTCGCCTTGCTTGAAAACTCAATTGCTCGCTACGAAGTGGATAAAAAGATACCGCAACCGATTGGTTCGCGCCACCCTTCAATTACTCCTTTTGATGTCTTTAAGGCAAAAGATGGCTGGATGGTGGTTGCAGCAGGTAATGACATGCTGTTTCAACGTTTATGTGACATTCTGAATTTGCCCAACTTAAAAGTAGATGAGAGATTTTCTACAAATCCATTGCGATGTGTGAATCATCAGCAGCTAAAAGAAGAGCTTGAAAAGCGTTTGTGCGATGAAACATGTAAGCACTGGATAAATTTACTGGTGGAAAATAACATTCCGACCGGTGAATACAACAATTTGGCTCAGGTATTGGAAAGCCCGCAGATACAAGAGCGTGAGATGTTGTTAGATGTTTTCTCTAAAAATGGCAGAAAGTTGACAGTGGCAGGCAACCCCATTCATATTGGGTCATTTGTTGCTAAGGTAAAGAGGAATCCTCCGACATTGGATCAAGATAGGCAAGAGATAATCAAAGGATTGAATTTTGACTGAGGTTCATTTGGTTAAGCGCGCCTCAATTGGGTGCCCAAAAGCTTAATGAGCGCATGATTGATCGTCCAGTCGTTCCGCGCTCCAGCCCAACTTCAGCAATCGTTTCTTGGCATTTTTAAGGGGTCCAAAGCGGCTTAGAAGAACCTTTTTGGTTTTCACTCCTTAACAGCTTTCTGTATTCGAATTTTTCGAAGGGATTCTTTAGCTAATTCTGATTCCGAATTCTCGGATAAAGGAAGATGATTTGGTTAGCTTAAATCGTACGGAGAATTCAATGAACCACCCAATCCCTAAGCCAGACCAATACCAAGATATGCGCGAAGCCTTACGTGACCTTTGCGGCAGCTTTGACTCCGCCTATTGGCAAAAAGTGGATCATGAAAGAGCCTACCCAGAAGCCTTTGTTGATGCGATGGCTCAGGCTGGTTGGTTGGCCGCCTTGATCCCTGAAGAATTTGGCGGTTCAGGCTTGGGTCTTGCTGAAGCCTCTGTGATCATGGAGGAAATTAACTTCTCCGGCGGTAATGCAGGTTCTTGTCACGGCCAGATGTACAACATGGGCACCTTATTGCGCCATGGCTCCGATCTGCAGAAGAAGCTATATTTGCCAAAAATTGCCACTGGTGAACTGCGCCTGCAAACCATGGCGGTTACCGAGCCCACTACCGGTACCGATACCACCAAACTCAAAACAACTGCCGTCAAAAAGGGTGATAAGTATGTGGTCAATGGGCAGAAGGTTTGGATCTCACGTATTCAGCATTCTGATTTGATGATTCTCTTGGCAAGAACCACCCCGCTGGCAGAAGTCACCAAGAAATCCGAAGGTATGTCGATCTTTATCGTTGATCTTAAAGAAGCAATTGGCAAAGGAATGACCATCCAGCCGATTGCCAATATGGTTAATCATGAAACCAATGAAGTGTTCTTTGATAACCTAGAAATCCCCGCAGAAAATTTAATCGGAGAAGAAGGCAAAGGCTTTAAATACATTTTGGATGGTCTTAATGCAGAACGTGTCCTAATTGCAGCCGAGTGCATTGGTGATGCCTATTGGTTTGTGGATAAGGCACGTCGCTATGCAAATGAGCGTGTCGTATTTGATCGCCCGATTGGAAAGAATCAAGGTATTCAGTTCCCGATTGCCGACTCCTTTATTGAGACTGAAGCGGCAAACCTCATGCGCTTTAAGGCTTGCGAACTTTTTGATAGCAATCAAGCTTGCGGAGCTGAATCAAACATGGCCAAGTACTTAGCCGCTAAAGCGTCTTGGGAAGCAGCGAACGTCTGCTTGCAAACCCACGGTGGCTTTGGCTTTGCTAATGAATATGATGTTGAGCGCAAGTTCCGCGAGACCCGCCTCTATCAAGTTGCGCCAATCTCGACCAACCTGATCTACTCGTACGTAGCCGAGCATATCCTCGGCTTACCACGTTCTTTCTAATAGGTGCCGATATGAGCATTCGTCCATTAGATGGTGTTACGGTAGTTTCTCTTGAGCACGCTGTGGCTGCCCCGTTCTGCACACGTCAACTAGCTGATCTAGGTGCTCGTGTAATATGAAAATCTTAGTGGCAGTAAAACGCGTTGTTGATTACAACGTCAAAATTCGGGTGAAATCAGATAACTCTGGTGTCGATCTGGCAAACGTCAAAATGAGCATGAATCCATTTGATGAGATTGCAGTAGAAGAGGCGGTGCGATTAAAAGAGGCTGGAGTTGCTACTGAGGTAGTAGTAGTTTCTGCTGGCCCAACTCAGTGCCAGGAAACCTTGCGTACTGCCTTAGCAATTGGGGCTGATCGTGCCATTTTGGTAGAAACCGATGCTGAATTACAGCCTTTAGCAGTTGCAAAAATTCTTAAAGCGCTCTCTGAAAAAGAACAGGCGCAGATCGTGATCTTGGGTAAACAAGCGATTGATGACGATAGCAATCAGACGGGTCAGATGTTGGCGAGCTTGATGGATATTCCACAAGCTACCTTTGCTTCCAAAGTGCTTGTTGCAGACGGTAAAGCGAGCGTGACTCGTGAGGTAGATGGTGGCTTGGAAACGATTGCAATTACTTTGCCCGCAGTCATCACGACTGACTTGCGTTTGAATGAGCCCCGTTATGTGACTCTGCCAAACATCATGAAGGCCAAGAAGAAGACTTTGGAAATTGTGAAGCCTGAAGAGCTTGGTGTTGATATTGCTGCGCGCCTCAAAACACTCAAAGTAGAAGAGCCGCCAAAGCGCTCTGCTGGTGTGATGGTTGCTGATGTAGCAGCTCTAGTAGATAAACTTAAAAATGAAGCGAAGGTGATTTAAATGGCCGCACTCGTTATTGCTGAACACGACAATCAATCCTTAAAGGCGGCTACGCTCAATGCGGTAGCAGCTGCCCTGCAGTGCTCCCCTGAGGTGGATGTATTGGTGGCTGGTAGCGCTGCTGATGGCGCCGCTTCTGCCGCAGCTCAAATTGCTGGAGTACGTAAAGTGATTCAGGTGGATGCCCCATCTTTGGCTGATCAACTTGCTGAACCTTTAGCTGCTCAGATTCTTTCCATAGCTAATGGCTATAGCCATATCCTCGCGCCAGCAACGGCTAATGGTAAGAATGTATTGCCACGTGTTGCTGCTAAGTTAGATGTCGCGCAGTTATCGGACATTACTAAGGTTGTCTCGCCTGATACTTTCGAGCGTCCAATCTATGCGGGCAATGCGATTGCTACCGTGCAATCCGCCGACCCAGTTAAGGTGATTACAGTTCGTACAACTGGATTTGATCCCGTTGCTGCAAGTGGTGGATCAGCGGCGGTAGAAAAACAAGCCGCTACCGAAGTTTCTGGTAAATCATCTTTCGTGGGTCGCGAGCTCACCAAGTCAGATCGTCCTGAACTCACTGCTGCCAAAATCATCGTATCCGGTGGTCGTGGTTTAGGTTCCGGTGAAAAGTATCAAGAGATTGTTGTGCCTTTAGCCGATAAGCTTGGTGCAGCGCTGGGTGCATCACGCGCCGCAGTCGATGCTGGTTATGTTCCGAATGACTATCAAGTGGGTCAGACTGGCAAGATTGTTGCTCCACAGTTGTATATCGCAGTAGGTATCTCTGGTGCGATTCAGCATTTGGCAGGCATGAAAGACTCTAAGGTGATCGTAGCCATTAATAAAGATCCTGAAGCGCCCATCTTTAGTGTGGCTGATTACGGCCTCGTTGCCGACTTAAATGCCGCCGTACCTGAATTGACGCGGTCTCCAAAATTGATATTTACTTCAGTATCGGGTTTTGGGCAAACTGGCCCCTATAGCAAGCGACCTGCATACGACATGGTGGTACAGGCGATGGGTGGGATTATGAGTTTGACGGGACAGCCTGGCGGCCCTCCGACCAGAGTAGGTGTTTCCATTGGGGATTTGGGTGCTGGTTTATATGCCATGATTGGCACGCAAGCTGCACTTTTGCAAAGAGAGCGAACAGGCAAGGGTGAGCGAGTAGATGTAGCTATGCACGATTGTCAAGCCGCCTTGCTTGAAAACTCAATTGCTCGCTACGAAGTGGATAAAAAGATACCGCAACCGATTGGTTCGCGCCACCCTTCAATTACTCCTTTTGATGTCTTTAAGGCAAAAGATGGCTGGATGGTGGTTGCAGCAGGTAATGACATGCTGTTTCAACGTTTATGTGACATTCTGAATTTGCCCAACTTAAAAGTAGATGAGAGATTTTCTACAAATCCATTGCGATGTCCTGTACTGCTGAAATGATTGGTGATGTGATTCAGTACGGTGAAACTACTAAAAAGGTTAGTTCGCCAGCAAGTCTAAAGTTTTCTTGAGTAAGTAACGCTTACTGTTCAGTGTAAATATTCTTTGGGGTGGCAAAGCATTTAAATAGTTGCCCCAAAGTATTTTTATTTTCAAAACCAAAGAGTAAGGAAGTATTACTCCTGATCTCGTTAAATGAGACATATAAAGACTCAAATACCCATAAATAGGCGACGTAATTTCTTGGAACTCCAAGTTTTAATTGCCCAATCCGAATCTCTGAAAATAAACTAGCTGTATGAGCTCAAAACTTTTACAGCAAGCCCATGCCTAAGGGCGTAGTCACCAAACTTACGAATCTAGAAGTTCTACCCTCACCACCTCAATATCACCAACCTACAACACTTAGCCAACTTAAATACGCAGAGCCTACAGAGCTTTATTTGCGTGATGGTGATGTAGTTCTCTTCCGCAGACCAAATAGCCCTCTCTGGCAATGTCGTTTTAAACGACATGACAACACATGGGATAGAGTCTCAACTAAGCAAGCTTCAATTGAGCATGCTGTCAGAGTTGCCTGTGATTTATATGATGAAGCCAGATTTCGCCAGCGATTAGGGCTTGCACAAAAAGTACCCACCTTCGCAGAAATAGCGCACGCCACGCTTTATGAAATGCGGCGTGATTTGGGTGAAGGTATAGGTAAGAGCGTTTATCTAAGCTACATCACTTGTATTGAGAAATATTTTCTGCCCTATTTCATGGATAAGCGGCTAGAGGAAATAACCTATACAGACGTTCATGAGTTTGAGATTTGGCGTAATAGGCAAATGCGACTAGTACCCAAATCCAGTACCTTAATGAACTTTGCCAGTGCTTGGGCAAAGCTACAGCAGACAGCAGTTAATAAAGGTTGGATTAGTGAGCGTGTGGCAATACCTAAATTAACTACTCGTGGCCATAAAGGTAAAACACGCCCTGCCTTTAGTCGCGAAGAGATTACCAAGTTATTTTGTAGTATCCCCCGTCAAGCCGACATTCCTAAAGTGTTGTTTTCTGCCTGTGCTCGGTAGTCCCTAGGCGATATTCTGCCAAGGGAGCTGTGTGGTCTTTCTTCGTTGTAAATCGTGATCCAGTTTTCTGTAATTTCACGTACCTCCCTGAGGTTTTCAAATAAATACGCATTGAGTACTTCATGACGGTAGGTTTTATTAAAGCGTTCAATAAACGCATTTTGTTGCGGTTTGCCCGGCTGGATAAATTTGAGTTCAATCCCTTTTTCTTCGCACCAGCCCATAAAGATGGCAGACCGTAGTTCGCTCCCGTTGTCCAGACGTATCGCCTGAGGTAAACCATGGATCTCTTCCAGATGCTCTAATGTTCTGACTACTCTGGCTGCTGGCAAACTAATATCAATTTCAATAGCTAAGATCTCACGATTGGATTCATCAATGACGTTCAGGGTTCTAAAGGGTCTGCCGTAATGCAAGGTGTCGTACATAAAATCTAAGGCCCACATCGTGTTGGACTGGGTTGGCGCAATGAGCGGAACTCTCGGCATCTTGGGGATGCGCTTCTTAGTTCTTCTGGGTAAGTTCAAGCCCATCTCCTTATAAATACGCCATACCCGCTTGTGATTCCACTCATAGCCCTGATTGCGCATCCAATCAAAACACAGCCTAAAACCCCAGCGCCCATTCTTGGCAACTACTTGATTAAGTACTTCAATGACGGGCTCATCCGCTTTAGACCTACTTGTGGGGCGCTCGTAATACGATGACCTGGCCAGCCCCAGATGAGCGCAAGCCCTTGTAATGGGTACTGCTTCTTCGCCAACCAGGTAATCAACTGCATCTCTTTTACCGGTTGGCGCTAGAGCTTTTTTTCAATGAGGTTCTTGAGCGCTCGGTTATCGTGGGTGAGTTCAGCAACCATCGTTTTATATCCGTCGATGCAACAGTTAGGGCAAAACGTTCTGCCGGTGTTTGATAGTTTAGTGTTTTTCTAGGACGTTCATTGAGTTGCCTTGCTACGGCATTGAGTTTT
Source organism: beta proteobacterium CB (assembly GCA_000342265.1). Lineage (NCBI taxonomy): Bacteria > Pseudomonadati > Pseudomonadota > Betaproteobacteria > beta proteobacterium CB. Next base: position 1,550,993 of record CP004348.1, on the reverse strand, counting down.
GCTTGAGAGTAATTGGCCAGGCTCATTCCTTTTGGGAAGTACTGTCTTAATAAACCATTGGTATTTTCATTAGACCCTCGTTGCCAAGGATGCTGCGGATCGCAAAAATATACTTGCACATCGGTAGCTAGAGTAAAGCGTTTGTGCTGAGCCATCTCTATACCTCGATCCCAAGTTAAGGATTTATACAGCTCTTGCGGTAACTTGCGGGCATGCTTGATAAGTGCATTAACCACTGTCTCGCTATCTTTGCGAGCTACCTTCACCAACATCACATACCGGGTTTGTCGTTCCACCAAAGTGGCAATCTGGCTATTGGCATCTCCATACAAAAGATCGCCTTCCCAATGGCCGGGAACAGCTCTATCTTCTGCCTCGGCTGGCCGCTCTCTGATCGAGACTGCATCCTTAATTTTTCCAAGGCCGATATCTTTGAGGGTGTGATGGCGTGAACGGCGCATGATGCGGGTACGTCGTAAATGCTGGGTGAGCTCTTTCTTTAAGGCTCCACGGGCTTGGATGAAGAGGCTAAGGTAGATCGTTTCGTGTGACACCTGATAGTCCTCCTGATCTGGATAAGTCTCTTTTAGCCATCCGGCAATCTGTTGTGGTGACCAGTAGTGCTGCAGTTTATCTGCCACCAGATGCGCTAAGGCTTTATTCAAGACTAGTTTACAAGTCTGAGGGCGATGTGCCCTGTCCCAAGCAGACTGGTCTGATTGATTGGCTCGATAGCTCTCTGGATCACCATTACGACCAATCTCACGACTAATCGTGGAAGGCGAGCGGCCCAACTCGGTAGCAATTGATCTCATGGATTGACCGCTTGCCAGACCACGTGAGATGGCTTCCCGTTCAGCTAAGGTTAATGCTAGTTTGGATCGAGTTCGCTCTGGGGGTCTGATACCGCCACTCTCAGCCAAAATTCGCTGAACTGCCGAGTGGTGGCGATCAAATAACTGGGCAATCTGCTGGAGAGAATCACCTTTTTTCCAGCGCTCCCACATTAAGGCCTTCTGGGTAGCTGTGTAATAGATTCGAGGTCGTTGTTTCATGAGCAACACTCCTTGCGCTTACGCAGTTTGTAGTGTGTTGCATCGACGGGTTGAAATCAAGGTCGGAGTCTGCCTACCAGATATCCACACATGAAATGTCGGTTTACTCGACAAATTTTCCGATCGACCTTCCTGAAATCTGAAGTTAAGCTACAAGTGTCTCGAAACACGACACTTGAGTGCAAAATCTAAACCAGCTTTTCTTCAAATCTAGTGCATCCCAGTCTGCTGATGTAATTCACCTCCACCGAGGTTTAGTAAGTCTCTTTAAGCGATCAGGCAGCAATCAATGGCAATGCCGCTTTAGGTTGCCCAATTGTCAGTGGCACTCCATGAGCACTGGCCAGGCGGATCTTGAGGAGGCCAAGCATACCTCTATAGCACTCTATGAGCAGACCATGGCTAAGATAAGCCAGGAATTAAGCCTCAAATCCAAGTCATTTAAGCAGTTGGCTGAAGAAGACCTCGTGGTTGATTTTGTAACCAGCGGGACCGTCAGAGCGGATGCCTATGTGACCAAATCAGGCCTAAGCCTCGTGACCATTACTGACTTTGTGCACAGTGAAGACAAGATTGACCTATCAAGCAGCATCTTTACTGGCGCGTTTAATACGTCCGGATGCCTTGATAGTACGCTGTTTGCAACCGATACGTGGTCGAATTCAAGTCGTGTCTGCTATAACAGCAGTACTGGCGCTTTAGCCTTCGATCAGGATGGCTCGGGCACAAGTTATAGCGCGACTACCTTTGCTGTATTGAGTAACAAGCCTACAGGCTTGTCTGCGAGCGATTTTGTGGTTATTTGATTTTAACTACCAAGCTAGCAGGATTTAGAATCAGCATTAAGTGATCTACGCCAACTGCTGTAATCGGCATACGAGGAACAACCTTTGTAATTGATGTGGGTTCTGACCCTGCAGATGCGAATTTAGTTGAGCCAAAGTTGGAGAAATAAGTTTGTTCTAAGAGCTGTACACCACAGCTTTATTGACATCTTGAATCTGTACTGCAATAGCGCCAGCTTTCTTTTTGCGTAGTGCCGTTGATAGCGCACCATTAAAGTTCCCATAAGTGCCTGCAGTCATCCAGGCGGTATAGGCATTATTCATTTTGTACTGCGCTCTCTATTTGCATAAGTTCTGCTTGCCCAGCTTTGATCTTCTGCCTGGCTCGCTCCGCTTTTATAGCCTCTTGATCTCGCTTAACACGATCCTTCATTGATTTAAGTCTAGCTTGCTCGGGGCTTAATGGTTTGATTGGGGCTATTTCATCAAATCTCATAGTTACCCAATCTGTAATGGTTGATGCGGCACGTTACTTGAACCAAAGATTGCCTTGAAGAGTGCATAGGCTTGGGCTTGATTTTGAGCAAAGAGAATCGTCTCAACCCATAGTCCGCTTGCATTTACTGTTGCCTTATATCTTTTCATATCAATATTTAGCTTTTCTTATCAACCTGCAATAAATCAAGCGTTACTTCAAGTAACGCTTATATCGCTAACTATTTTTTATTAAAGTTCAATTTCTGTGCGCCACTGGCATTTTCAATAGCCCGATCCAAGCTCCCAGCTTCAGTCTCAGACTTTAGTAGTTCCAGTGTTTTTACTAATTCGGCTATATTCTTTACTGAAATAAAGGTTTTGCCAGGAACAATCTCAATACGTTTGCTTCCGTAAAAAACTGATAGACATAAAGAGCCGTCACTAGACATAAACCACCAGGTTTTAATGCGTTTTGGACGTTCAATGCTCTTATAGTTACCTTCTACGTCTTTAACAGTAACCCTGCGTTTCACGACAAAGTGGGTATGTTCTATTTGGCTTTTGGCTAGCTGGATCTGTTGCCATAGTTGGTTGCTAAGTTTGTTTCTTCTTTGCTGTACTGCTGGCATAGATCTTGGTCTTACGGTATCTATAAATTGCAGATTGCTTAGCAAATTTGGTGCGCTCATTGTGTTCTCCTTATAAAGGTGGGGGACATGCGCAATATATGGTTGATCTTGGGTTGAGGGCGACCTCTATTTGGTGTTCTGTGGAATTCAGAGCATTTTGGACAGAAAAAATGCGGTCTTTCTTATCAAGGGATAAATATTTTTGTGAGTTGCTCGGTTGCGACAGAGTGGGTTACCGAGGTAGAGAAAAAGCGTTACTAGCTGAGTAAGTAGTAGCTAATGGAGTTAAGTAAGTCACTTAGTGGCAAATGAATAACTCTGACTAGCAACACAAAAGCACCTCTCTCTATTGAGAGAAGCAACTAATCACCAAGTAACGATCTTTTGAGATCTCTTCTACTAGCAACCAACTAAGAAACTAATCAACCAAGCGACTTGCAACATCACTCATCTAAAAGGAGATAAAAATGAGAGAAATTGCAGTCAGAATGTTTATTAATGAAAAATTTTCAGGAAGCTATGGAAATATGGTGTTTAATCGCGCTGCTTATAACGGCTCAATCGAACTACATAACCCTATGCAAAAGTATTTAGTCGATTTTTATAGCTACATACATTGGGAGGGCCGCGCTCAGATACAAGAGCAAATAGATATTGTTAATGAGCTAATTAATACAGACCTACCTAAAGCGCCGAATATCTTTGTAGTATCCCCCGTCAAGCCGACATTCCTAAAGTGTTGTTTTCTGCCTGTGCTCGGTAGTCCCTAGGCGATATTCTGCCAAGGGAGCTGTGTGGTCTTTCTTCGTTGTAAATCGTGATCCAGTTTTCTGTAATTTCACGTACCTCCCTGAGGTTTTCAAATAAATACGCATTGAGTACTTCATGACGGTAGGTTTTATTAAAGCGTTCAATAAACGCATTTTGTTGCGGTTTGCCCGGCTGGATAAATTTGAGTTCAATCCCTTTTTCTTCGCACCAGCCCATAAAGATGGCAGACCGTAGTTCGCTCCCGTTGTCCAGACGTATCGCCTGAGGTAAACCATGGATCTCTTCCAGATGCTCTAATGTTCTGACTACTCTGGCTGCTGGCAAACTAATATCAATTTCAATAGCTAAGATCTCACGATTGGATTCATCAATGACGTTCAGGGTTCTAAAGGGTCTGCCGTAATGCAAGGTGTCGTACATAAAATCTAAGGCCCACATCGTGTTGGACTGGGTTGGCGCAATGAGCGGAACTCTCGGCATCTTGGGGATGCGCTTCTTAGTTCTTCTGGGTAAGTTCAAGCCCATCTCCTTATAAATACGCCATACCCGCTTGTGATTCCACTCATAGCCCTGATTGCGCATCCAATCAAAACACAGCCTAAAACCCCAGCGCCCATTCTTGGCAACTACTTGATTAAGTACTTCAATGACGGGCTCATCCGCTTTAGACCTACTTGTGGGGCGCTCGTAATACGATGACCTGGCCAGCCCCAGATGAGCGCAAGCCCTTGTAATGGGTACTGCTTCTTCGCCAACCAGGTAATCAACTGCATCTCTTTTACCGGTTGGCGCTAGAGCTTTTTTTCAATGAGGTTCTTGAGCGCTCGGTTATCGTGGGTGAGTTCAGCAACCATCGTTTTATATTCTGATAGCTGCTGCTCTAGCTCTTTAACCCGTTTGAGCTCAGAAGCTTCAAGGCCACCGTATTTAGAGCGCCACTTATAAAAGGTAGCGCCGCTAATGCCATGCGTGCGCAATATATCTGCCATCGCAATGCCACTCTCAGCTTCTTTCAAAATCCCAACGATCTGGGTCTCTGTAAATCGTGACTTCTTCATATTGATTCTCCTGTTGTAAATACTGCCATAAACAACAGAAAACTCAACTTTTTAAATGTACGAATCTAAGGGGATACTACATCTTGATGTCATGGATATTGCATTGGGATAGAGATGCAAAGATTAAACAAACGGTGCCGGGATTCTGTGCGTATTTGCCAGATAGCGGGGAAATGCATTTGCGTATTGGCGATGAGCAACGGGGGACAAAAGGGAGTTGGGACTTGCCAGTGCGCCACTGCAAAAATGCAGGGCCCGGTAATCCCCCCATTAACCACCGCTCTCAGAAGTAGAGTTAATTAAGCAACCATGGCCAGTCGCTGTTTCGGGGTAATACCGCCCAATGCCATGTTTGGACGTTGATGATTATATTTATACATCCATTGTGTTGCAAACTCTTGAACTTCGTTAATGCTTTCCCAATAATGTTGAGATAACCACTCATATCTGACGGTGCGATTAAAGCGCTCCACATAGGCATTTTGTTGTGGTTTACCTGGTTGGATATGTTGTATGTGGATTTGATGCTTTGCTGCCCATTCCATCAGTCTGCCACTGACAAGTTCCGGGCCATTATCCGCTCGTATCACTGCCGGTTTGCCTCGCCAAGCAATGATCTGATCTAAAGAGCGGATTACGCGTTCCGATGGCAGCGAGAAGTCCACTTCAATACCTAAGGCTTCACGATTAAAGTCATCAATCACATTAAAGAGGCGGATTGATCTGCCATCTTGCAGCTGGTCATGCATAAAGTCGATTGACCATACTTGGTTGATACTGAGCGGCACAACTAAGGCATCGGGTTTATCGCGCACCAAACGCTTGCGAGGTTTAATACGTAAGTTGAGCTCTAAAGCCTTGTAAATACGGTAGATCCGTTTGTGGTTCCATGTGAAGTTCTTTACGTTACGCAGATATAAATAGCAAAGGCCAAAGCCCCAACTGCGGTTGTTATCGGTTAAGCGGATGAGCCAGTTAGCAATGAGCTCATTTTCGGCATTATTCTTAGCTTCATAGCGATAGCAAGACTCGCTGACCCTAAAGGCTTCGCACGCCAAACGAATGGGGATTGCTTTATCTCTGACTGCCCGCTGGGCCATCTCACGTCTGTGAGACGGCCTCACCACTTTTTTGCGAGAGCTTCGGTCACGATCTCCGCTTTAAGCTTCTCTTCGATATACATCTTCTTTAAGCGGGCGTTCTCAGCTTCAAGCTCCTTCATGCGGGCCATCATGGAGGTGTCCATACCGCCATACTTGGCACGCCACTTGTAAAAAGTGGCCGTACTGATGCCCAGCTCACGGCAGACCTCTGGAACGGCTAAGCCAGCATCGACCCGTTTTAGGGCATCCATGATCTGGCTGTCGGTAAATTTAGAACGCTTCATGTAGAACTCCTCTAATAGAGAAAATTCTACTTCTGATTACTTTGGTTCTAGGGGGCGATTACCGGCATAAATCGATTGCGGTTACCCAAAAGTATATCGACGTCAATCCAGATCTCATGCGTAATGCGGTTGAGTTGATATGAAAAAGGCGCTTTAAGCGCCTTTTGTTATTTCTTAGCCTTGCGTACCTTTGGCGAAATTTGATCTGCAATCATCATGTACCCGTCAAAGTAGCTTGGAGCAGATACGCGGTTGACTTGGACTCCCAGATCTTCAAGCATGTTTAGCTTGTCATTGATGTTCTTTTCAGGCTTACCTTTAACATCAACTTGGTGATAAGTGACACCGCCAATGTATTTCGGATATTTGCGTTGTAAGTGCATTTTTTCGATAAGCAACCACCAAAGAATCGTTTCGGTATATTCCATTCCCAAACCAATCATATGTATATGGTCGCGTAAGAATAAATCCACCCAAGAGTAAGGCTCTTTTTTCTTATCAAAATCAAATTGAGGGATCCCGCGATATAAAGGCGAATTCGGAATTTTGATTTTGCTGTAAGAAACTCCGCCAGTTAAGTAATTTTTAATTTGTGTTTGATGGCGTGCATACTGCATATAGCCTAGTGCTAGGCTTGTAGGGGTATCTGACGATCCATTAATAAACCAAATTTCTCTTTTATCACCTTTAAATCCTCGAAAAATAGAAAAAGTATTTTCATTAATTTCTGGAAATTTCTTGTGAAGAAATAATCCAAATTCAGGCGAATCAAATGTAGCCCAACTATAGTTGGTAGTGAGCATTACTTTAGTTAGCTCAGAAAGTCTTTTGGTTAGCTCAGCATTTCTAGCTAGAAAGATTTTATTTGACACCTCCTTAAGCAATGCTAGTTTGATATTTGGCTTTCTCGAACGCAGTAAGATTTCATCAAATACTAGGGTTAGTGGTTTACTGTCAATATTACGTATATCAATTCCAGCAAACTTAGATAAGTCAGCTAGCAAGCTGTGCCAACTTATCTCTACATTGCCAACCTCCAATATATCCTTTTCGTTTGCGCGATTAGGGCCGTTGCCTATTAATACCGTACTTTAACAATCTCAATACGTTTGCTTCCGTAAAAAACTGATAGACATAAAGAGCCGTCACTAGACATAAACCACCAGGTTTTAATGCGTTTTGGACGTTCAATGCTCTTATAGTTACCTTCTACGTCTTTAACAGTAACCCTGCGTTTCACGACAAAGTGGGTATGTTCTATTTGGCTTTTGGCTAGCTGGATCTGTTGCCATAGTTGGTTGCTAAGTTTGTTTCTTCTTTGCTGTACTGCTGGCATAGATCTTGGTCTTACGGTATCTATAAATTGCAGATTGCTTAGCAAATTTGGTGCGCTCATTGTGTTCTCCTTATAAAGGTGGGGGACATGCGCAATATATGGTTGATCTTGGGTTGAGGGCGACCTCTATTTGGTGTTCTGTGGAATTCAGAGCATTTTGGACAGAAAAAATGCGGTCTTTCTTATCAAGGGATAAATATTTTTGTGAGTTGCTCGGTTGCGACAGAGTGGGTTACCGAGGTAGAGAAAAAGCGTTACTAGCTGAGTAAGTAGTAGCTAATGGAGTTAAGTAAGTCACTTAGTGGCAAATGAATAACTCTGACTAGCAACACAAAAGCACCTCTCTCTATTGAGAGAAGCAACTAATCACCAAGTAACGATCTTTTGAGATCTCTTCTACTAGCAACCAACTAAGAAACTAATCAACCAAGCGACTTGCAACATCACTCATCTAAAAGGAGATAAAAATGAGAGAAATTGCAGTCAGAATGTTTATTAATGAAAAATTTTCAGGAAGCTATGGAAATATGGTGTTTAATCGCGCTGCTTATAACGGCTCAATCGAACTACATAACCCTATGCAAAAGTATTTAGTCGATTTTTATAGCTACATACATTGGGAGGGCCGCGCTCAGATACAAGAGCAAATAGATATTGTTAATGAGCTAATTAATACAGACCTACCTAAAGCGCCGAATATCTTTGTAGTATCCACGGTGGCTTTGGCTTTGCTAATGAATATGATGTTGAGCGCAAGTTCCGCGAGACCCGCCTCTATCAAGTTGCGCCAATCTCGACCAACCTGATCTACTCGTACGTAGCCGAGCATATCCTCGGCTTACCACGTTCTTTCTAATAGGTGCCGATATGAGCATTCGTCCATTAGATGGTGTTACGGTAGTTTCTCTTGAGCACGCTGTGGCTGCCCCGTTCTGCACACGTCAACTAGCTGATCTAGGTGCTCGTGTAATTAAGGTAGAGCGTCCTGAGGTGGGTGACTTTGCTAGGGGATATGACCAGCGAGTTAAAGGTATGTCATCCCACTTCGTTTGGGCGAACCGTTCAAAAGAGAGCTTGGCTCTGGATTTAAAGCAGCCTGAGGCACTAGAGATTTTGAAGTCCCTGTTAAAGGCGGCGGATGTCTTTGTGCAGAATTTGGCGCCTGGCGCTACCTCAAGAATGGGTTTATCTGTAGATGAGCTAAAAAAGATAAATCCATGCCTGATTATTTGCGATATTTCGGGATATGGAAATTTTGGCCCATATACGAATAAGAAGGCATATGACCTACTCATTCAAAGTGAGGCTGGGTTCTTATCCGTAACAGGTACGAAGGAAACGCCGAGTAAGGCGGGCAACTCCATTGCAGATATTGCCGCTGGTATGTATGCCTATACCAATATTTTGAGCGCATTGCTTTTGAGAAATAAGACCAATGTTGGTTCCCATATCGATGTTTCTATGCTGGAATCATTGGGTGAGTGGATGAGTTATCCAATGTATTACGCGTTTGATGGAGCTGAGTCACCCCCACGCTCCGGCGCCTCTCATGCAACAATTTATCCTTATGGCCCGTTTGGGGTCGCTGGTGGAAATACAGTAATGCTGGGCCTACAAAATGAGCGGGAGTGGAAGCTATTTTGCGAGAAAGTACTTTTAAACCCTGAATTGGCGGGCGATGAGAAGTTTGCTTCTAATTTCAAGCGCAACGAAAATCGTGATGCACTTAAAAAGATTATTGATGATTGTTTTGCTGAACTCTCGATTGATGTCGTAACTAAAAGGCTTGAGGATGCTCAGATTGCAAATGCGCAAGTAAATACAATGAAGGATCTATGGGATCACCCTCAGTTGGGCGCACGTCATAGATGGCGCTATGTGGATTCTCCAGTTGGAGATATCCCTGCGATGCTTCCCCCTGGTCTAAATGATCAATATGACTATCGCATGGATCCGGTTCCAGGAGTGGGTCAGCATAGTGAGTCAATTCTTGAGGGGCTTGGGCTTTCTGCAGACAAGATCGCTAGCTTAAAGAGCTCCAAAACAATATAACTTTTGGAATATACGTATGAAAATCTTAGTGGCAGTAAAACGCGTTGTTGATTACAACGTCAAAATTCGGGTGAAATCAGATAACTCTGGTGTCGATCTGGCAAACGTCAAAATGAGCATGAATCCATTTGATGAGATTGCAGTAGAAGAGGCGGTGCGATTAAAAGAGGCTGGAGTTGCTACTGAGGTAGTAGTAGTTTCTGCTGGCCCAACTCAGTGCCAGGAAACCTTGCGTACTGCCTTAGCAATTGGGGCTGATCGTGCCATTTTGGTAGAAACCGATGCTGAATTACAGCCTTTAGCAGTTGCAAAAATTCTTAAAGCGCTCTCTGAAAAAGAACAGGCGCAGATCGTGATCTTGGGTAAACAAGCGATTGATGACGATAGCAATCAGACGGGTCAGATGTTGGCGAGCTTGATGGATATTCCACAAGCTACCTTTGCTTCCAAAGTGCTTGTTGCAGACGGTAAAGCGAGCGTGACTCGTGAGGTAGATGGTGGCTTGGAAACGATTGCAATTACTTTGCCCGCAGTCATCACGACTGACTTGCGTTTGAATGAGCCCCGTTATGTGACTCTGCCAAACATCATGAAGGCCAAGAAGAAGACTTTGGAAATTGTGAAGCCTGAAGAGCTTGGTGTTGATATTGCTGCGCGCCTCAAAACACTCAAAGTAGAAGAGCCGCCAAAGCGCTCTGCTGGTGTGATGGTTGCTGATGTAGCAGCTCTAGTAGATAAACTTAAAAATGAAGCGAAGGTGATTTAAATGGCCGCACTCGTTATTGCTGAACACGACAATCAATCCTTAAAGGCGGCTACGCTCAATGCGGTAGCAGCTGCCCTGCAGTGCTCCCCTGAGGTGGATGTATTGGTGGCTGGTAGCGCTGCTGATGGCGCCGCTTCTGCCGCAGCTCAAATTGCTGGAGTACGTAAAGTGATTCAGGTGGATGCCCCATCTTTGGCTGATCAACTTGCTGAACCTTTAGCTGCTCAGATTCTTTCCATAGCTAATGGCTATAGCCATATCCTCGCGCCAGCAACGGCTAATGGTAAGAATGTATTGCCACGTGTTGCTGCTAAGTTAGATGTCGCGCAGTTATCGGACATTACTAAGGTTGTCTCGCCTGATACTTTCGAGCGTCCAATCTATGCGGGCAATGCGATTGCTACCGTGCAATCCGCCGACCCAGTTAAGGTGATTACAGTTCGTACAACTGGATTTGATCCCGTTGCTGCAAGTGGTGGATCAGCGGCGGTAGAAAAACAAGCCGCTACCGAAGTTTCTGGTAAATCATCTTTCGTGGGTCGCGAGCTCACCAAGTCAGATCGTCCTGAACTCACTGCTGCCAAAATCATCGTATCCGGTGGTCGTGGTTTAGGTTCCGGTGAAAAGTATCAAGAGATTGTTGTGCCTTTAGCCGATAAGCTTGGTGCAGCGCTGGGTGCATCACGCGCCGCAGTCGATGCTGGTTATGTTCCGAATGACTATCAAGTGGGTCAGACTGGCAAGATTGTTGCTCCACAGTTGTATATCGCAGTAGGTATCTCTGGTGCGATTCAGCATTTGGCAGGCATGAAAGACTCTAAGGTGATCGTAGCCATTAATAAAGATCCTGAAGCGCCCATCTTTAGTGTGGCTGATTACGGCCTCGTTGCCGACTTAAATGCCGCCGTACCTGAATTGACGCGGTCTATCTAATTCAAATGCAGTATTGAATAAGGGGGGGTGAGTTTCTCGAGGGATAGTCAGGAGCTATCAAGACTTTTGTGGATAACTCCCCCCGTTAGATAATCTAAAGGATTGGCGGTGATTCTGTACCCATAATCGCTTATTGGTGCTTGCTGCACGGATTAAGCTATTCGCAGAAAGCATCGCATATCAGGGTGCTTAAAAGTAGGTACGATTTGAATAAATACCTATCGTGCGATTAGTTATATGGCACCATTTGGGGTATATAAGGACTCTGGCCTTGGTCGAGAACATGGTCAAGATGCAATCAAAGAATTCTTACGGGTGAAAAGAGCATGGATTAACGGAGTTCTGTTAGTGGAAATCCATTTGTCATATGATAAGTTTGATGAGAAGAAAATATGCTTCCTGATGTAGATTCGTTGGCTCTATTCGTTAAAGCGGCAGAGCTTGGTAGCCTGACGAAGGCTGCGGACGAGTCCAGCATGAGTTTGGCGGCAGCAAGTAGGCGCATTGCACTTCTCGAGCACAGATTTAAAGCTTCTTTGTTCAATCGATCCTCTCGCGGAATCGAGTTGACAAGTGCAGGCTCAGCTTTGGTTAAGCATGCCAAAGACTTACTTGTTGATATTAATAAGATGCAGTCAGAAATGACTGATTATGAGGCTGGCAGCAAGGGCGTATTGCGGGTCATGGCATCAACATCCGTGATGACGCACCGCTTTCCATATGATCTTGCTAACTTTCTAAAAAAATATCCAGACTATCGTGTAGTTGTTCAAGAGCGGTGGAGTGATGAGGCTGTAAAGAGTCTTCTGTCTGCAGAAATTGATGTCGCATTCATCATTAATGGCTCTGTGACGAATGGACTTGAGTTACACGACTATGAAACAGATCGACTTTGCGCTGTTTTTCCAAAAGGCCATCCTTTAAACAAAGTTAAAAACTTAACTTATTCAAGCATTCTTGATTATGAGATTGTTGGACTTGAATCAAGTGCCAACCTCATGCGTTTGCTTGCTATGGAAGCAAGTAAGCTTGATAAGGTAATGAGAACCCGCATTGAGGTAAGAAGCTTTGAGGCGATCCAGAAGGCTGTATCCGCAGGGCTGGGTGTTGGCTTCTTACCTTTTGCCACTGAGCAAGCTATTAATCTACAAGATAACAATCTAATTGCTGTACCCATCGAAGAAGAGTGGGCTAAGCGTCGCATCCTATTGTGCGTGAGAAAAGACCAGTCTAATAATCTAATCCTACAAAAGTTCCTAGAAGCATTTATAAATAAATAATTTAAATGGCCAATCCAAAAAATACAGAACTACCTCTAATCGACGACATACGCCTATTGGGAAAAATCTTGGGCGATATTGTTCGCGAACAAGAAGGTGATGCTGTTTATGGCCTTGTAGAGCAGGTTAGAAAACTATCCGTTTCCTTTCATCGAGATGCCAATCAAAAGGCAAATCAAGAGCTAACGAAGTTGCTCAAAGGATTGAGTGGCGAAAGTGCCATGAAGGTACTCAGAGCATTTACCTACTTTAGTCATTTGGCTAACTTGGCTGAAGATCGGCATCACATCCGGCGCCGCGTAGCTTATGAGCGTATCGGCAGTTATCAGGATGGCAGTATTCCAATGGCCATGAAAAAGCTTCATGCCGCTGGAGTAACTAGCAAGATGATCTCCAAGACATTGGAAGCAAGCTTGATTTCACCAGTGTTAACGGCTCACCCAACCGAAGTGCAAAGAACGAGTATTTTGGAGGCGGAACGCGACATTGCTAATTTGTTAACCGCGCGGGATCAGATCAAAGAATCATCTAAGACAAATAATCCTCAAAAAGATGCATTACTCAACAAAGAGCTCAAGGCTAATGAAGAGCAAATCCGTGCTCGTGTCTTACAGCTTTGGCATACCCGCCTGTTGCGCTTTACTAAGCTGACTGTTGCCGATGAAATTGAAAATGCGCTGACGTATTACGAGACTACTTTTTTGAGGGAGATCCCAAAGATCTATGCTCAATTAGAGGATTCACTCTCCGGAAACTCAGTTGCTAGCTTTTTGAAGATGGGGCAATGGATTGGCGGGGATCGTGATGGCAACCCTAATGTGAGTGCCAAGACTCTCGAGTACGCAGTCTCAAGGCAGGCTGAAATGGTGCTCAGACACTACTTAACTGAAGTCCATCACCTAGGGAGGGAGCTATCAGTCTCCGCATTACTGCTGAATTTTCCAAAAAAGATGCAAGAGCTTGCTGCTGCATCGCCAGATATTAATGAACATCGTCAGGACGAGCCCTATCGCAGAGCTCTGACTGGTATGTATTCTAGGCTGGCCGCTACTTTAAAAGTCTTAACTGGCACCGATGCCGCCCGTCATGCTGTAGCACCTCAAAATCCTTACGCTACTGCACAAGAATTTCTCTTGGATCTTAAGACTATTGAAGCTTCTTTGGTCTCTCAAGGCGCTAAAGCTTTATCTGATCGTCGTTTGCGCGGCTTGATTCGTACGGTTGAAGTGTTTGGCTTTCATTTGGCGACCGTGGATTTGCGTCAAAGCTCGGATATGCATGAAGCAGTGCTAGCTGAGCTCCTGCAGGTGTCATCAGTTGAAAAAGACTACTCCAGCCTTTATGAAGGGCAAAAGCGCGAACTTCTACTATCCCTATTAAAAGACCCAAGGCCACTGCGTGTCGTGGGTCATGGATATTCTGATTTTGCGGTATCTGAAATTGCTATCTTTGAGATGGCCAAGAAAATGCGCCAGCTCTTTGGTGCTGAGGCTATCCGCCATTACATCATTAGCCATACTGAAACTGTCAGTGACTTGCTAGAAGTCTTATTACTTCAAAAGGAAGTAGGCTTGTTGCATGAGACTATGGGCAAAAAAGCCCGAGCTGATCTGATCGTAGTTCCACTATTTGAGACGATTGAAGACTTGCGGAATGCCGCTCCCATCATGCAACAGTTTTATGCTTTGCCAGGTATTCTGGATTTAGTAAAACGATCCGGGGCAGAGCAAGACATCATGCTGGGATATTCCGATTCCAATAAGGATGGCGGGATTGTCACCAGCAATTGGGAGCTATATTGCGCTGAACTAGCCCTAGTGAAAGTATTTGAGCCTCTGGAGGAAAAGCATGGCGTGAAATTGCGCTTATTCCATGGCAGGGGTGGCACAGTAGGTCGTGGAGGTGGCCCAAGCTATGAGGCCATTCTCGCGCAGCCTCCGGGCACTGTTCGAGGCCAGATTCGTTTAACGGAGCAGGGTGAAGTCATTGGCTCCAAGTACGCAAATCCAGAGATCGGTAGACGCAATTTAGAAACCTTGGTAGCAGCAACATTAGAAGCAACCCTATTAAAGCCGACTAAGCAGGCGAGCAAGGCCTTCTTAGATGCCGCATCCAAAATATCGCAAGCGAGCATGGATGCTTATCGAGGTCTGGTGTATGAGACTCCAGGTTTTGCAGAGTATTTCTTTGACGCGACACCAATCAGAGAAATTGCAAAGCTCAATATTGGCTCTCGTCCAGCCAGTCGTAAAGCTAGTCAAAAAATTGAAGATCTTCGCGCTATTCCATGGGGATTTAGTTGGGGGCAGTGCCGTTTAACGCTGCCAGGTTGGTATGGTTTTGGTTCAGCAGTGCAGGAATTCTTAAATCAACCTAAGGCTGCAGATAAAAAGGTAGCACTTGGTCTTCTGCAAAAGATGTACAAAGAGTGGCCTTTTTTTAGAACCTTGCTATCGAATATGGATATGGCTTTGGCCAAGAGTGATCTAGCCCTGGCATCGCGTTATAGCGAGCTTGTCCCGGATGTGAAGTTGCGTAAGAAGATCTTCAGCGCAATTGAGGCAGAGTGGAATAAAACAGTGGACGCATTGAACTTGGTAACGGGCGAAAAGATGCGTTTAGCCAAGAATCCAGCGTTGGCTAGATCTATCAGAAATCGCTTCCCTTACATTGATCCACTTCATCACTTGCAGCTTGAATTAGTGCGACGCTACCGTGCTGGCAAGCATGATGAACGAGTGCAAAGAGGGATTCATATTGCGATTAATGGCATTGCAGCTGGATTGAGAAATACCGGGTAAGGTTTAAATCATCCACCAAAGGCTGATTTGGGCCTTGATTTCAACCCGTCGATGCAACAGTTAGGGCAAAACGTTCTGCCGGTGTTTGATAGTTTAGTGTTTTTCTAGGACGTTCATTGAGTTGCAGTGTGTTGCATCGACGGGTTGAAATCAAGGCCGCTAGCAGTCATCTACCGTTGCATTCTATAACTGCTTTTCTTGAAGAGGGGACGGCTATTCCCCCTTAATTAATGCTATGCTTTTATCGTTCAATACGATTTGTTTTAAGGGGCCCTAGTGAAACCAACAATGATTAGAAAAATAGTGGCTGCGTCTGTTTCAGCTACCCTGGCATTTGCTCCGCTGGTAAGTCATGCATGTACCGCTGTAAATATAGTGGCGAAAGATGGCTCGGTTGTTGCAGGAAGAACCATGGAATGGGCTTTTGACATGAAATGGCAACTAAATGCAAATCCTAAGGGCACCCCTATCTCCCTCAGCGCTCCAGCATCACTGAAGTTGCCTGCAACAAGTCTATCTAGTAAATATGCGTTTGTCGCAATTGCACCCGGAGTGTTAGCGGGTCCTCCTGCGTATCTAGAAGGTCAAAATGAAGCGGGCCTTGGCATTAGCGGAAATTTCTTACCTGGCTTTACTGAATATCAAACGGTTACTCCGCAAGATAAGAACTATGTTTCTATTTTGAACTTAGGTGGCTTTATTTTAGGAATGTTCGGTTCAGTTAAGGAGTTGCGAAACGAGCTCCCTAAATACAAGGTGTGGTTTGACCCAAGTGAAGTCAAGGGTCTTCCAACACCACCTTGGTTGCACCTAGTGTTAACGGATCGCAGTGGTGACAGTATTGTTGTCGAGTTTATTAAGGGTCAAATGATGATCCACAATAACGTTGCTGGAGTGCTGACTAATGCGCCAACCTATGACTGGCACCTCAACAATGTACGCAACTATCTATCGCTTACAACTACTGCAACGGCATCTGTCACTGTAGGAAATACCAATGTTACTGAGTTGGGTCAGGGTGGTGGTTTATTGGGTTTGCCAGCAGATTACACACCACCATCTCGTTTTGTCAGGGCAACTTATTTAAAGCAATTTACCTATCAGCCCAATAATAGTGTTGATGCCATGCAAGCTGCCGATCATATCTTGAATAACGTTGACATTCCTATTGGTGTTGCTCGCTCTACAGATGGTAAACAGGTTTTTTCTGATTACACACAGTGGGTTAATCTCAAAGACTTAAAAAATAATCGTATGAAAATTGCAAACTATGCAAATCGTACAAACTTTATCGAAATTAATCTGAATGAAGTTTTCAAGTCCGGTAAATCAAAGACTTGGCAGGTTGATAAGTTACCGTACCCCCAAAATGATTTGACGGCAGAGTTTCTTAAATAGACATCTCCACTAAACCACCTTCGGGTGGTTTTTTCTTTTAAGCAACAATTTCAATCCCTTGTTATTCTTATCCATCCCAATGAATAACTGTAAAGATTTTTAATGGACCTTCATTCTGACTACAGTAAGCGTGTAGCGCTCAATCACCATGATTTGCCATGGATCCCAAGCCCTGCGTTGGGGGTTGAGAGGCGTATGTTTGACCGTCAGGGTGATGAGCTAGCTAGGGCTACCTCGATCGTTCGATACGAAGCTGGAGCCAAGTTTCCAGCCCATACCCATGAATTTGGAGAAGAGATCTTGGTGCTGGATGGGGTCTTTAGTGATGAGACTGGAAGTTATCCACCCGGTACCTACATCATGAATCCCCCCGGTTCATCTCATACACCTTTTAGCGAAAGCGGCTGTACTCTTTTTGTCAAGTTGAGACATCTTGGTCCTGAGCAGACTGAGCGTGAGATTGTGGATACGAATTCTGCGCCATGGTTTCAGGGAATGGTGCCTGGTTTAACTGTAATGCCTCTGATGAGGCAGGGCACAGGCTCTACATTAGTCAGATGGGCGCCGCAAACTTACTTCAACCCACATAAACATTATGGCGGTGAGGAAATTTTTGTTGTAGATGGTGTATTCGAAGATGAGCATGGGCGCTATCCTGCGGGTTCATGGATTAGAAGTCCCCACATGAGCTTGCATCAACCCTTTAGCAAAGAAGGTTGCACAATCTTGGTTAAGACTGGGCACTTAATATAGCTTGAATGCAAGCTGGTTTGTTTTATTTGATCCGGGTGCTCAATTGCTCTTTAGTTCTTCGCACAAAGCCATCTAAAATAACAGTTGTAATTTTTAGCATCTTTTAAATGTAGCTGGATTCATTTGCCCATTATGAAAAACACTCTTATTAAGACTCTTGTAGGGATCTTTTCTTTAACTGCACTCATCACCCATGCTGATGCTGCTGAAGACCTATCCCCCATTCCACAGGTTTCAGATCAATGGCGCTTTGAGGTGACGCCATACTTATGGGCTCCTGCGATTAAGGGCACTCTTGGCCTAGATAGTGGGCTAGCTAAATCTGCTGACTTTACATCCAGCGATGTAGTGAGCAATCTCAAATCAGGAGGCATGATTTCAGCTGAAGCCCATCAAGGTCGATGGGGTGTGATGGGTGATGTAGTTTCTGCAACACTGCAAAAAACGGGTGCGATTCCAAATACTGGGGATACAGTCGGCGATAAGATTACTCTTCAGCAAACGATCTTGACGGGCGTTGCTACCTATACGGTTGCCAATACCAAAGACGCATATGTAGACGCCTTACTCGGAGTGCGTGCAATTTATGCAACCGCAACCTTGAGTGTGAGTGGGTATGGCACGGCATCTAAGACAACTTCTACTATTGATCCTATAGTGGGCGCAAAAGGTCGTTATCGTATTGCAGATTCCACTTGGTATGTACCGTTCTACGGGGACGTTGGTAGTGGCGGCGGTACAACCAACTTAACTTGGCAAGCCATGGCAGGGGTCGGTAAAACATTTAACCAATTGATAGATGCATCCTTAACCTACCGCGCTCTGTACTACGACATGAAGGATGGCGGTGTCCTCCAAAAAACAACCATGTACGGCCCACAAGTGGCGGTGACATTCAAATTTTAAGTAAGTTTCAAATAATCCTTAAATAATCGCTATTCACATCTAGGAAGTAAATATGAAATTCGCACCCAAGTTACTCACATCTCTATTGATTGCGCATTGTGCTCTTACCTTTGCTAAAGGCAATGCAGACACTATTTTCTATGGTGGACCCATCGTTACAGTTAATGCCAAGAATGAAGAAGTTCAGGCACTAGCTGTACAGAATGGCAAGATTGTTGCCGTTGGAACTAAAGATGCGGTTACCAAAGAGTGGCAGGCCAGTAATACCAAGGTGATTGATCTGCAAGGCCAAACCTTGATGCCGGGCTTTGTAGAGCCTCATGTGCACATCATGGTGACTGCAGTCTTTGAGGGTCTTGGCTTGAATCTGAGTAATTTCACTTTGCCTTATGACACTAAAGAAACCTTAATTCAGAAAATGAAAGCAGGACTAAAGAATGTGCCTGCTGGTGGTTGGTTATTTGGCTTTGGTGTTGATCCATCACGTACAACTCCATTTATGGCAGAACTCACTGCTGATGATTTAGATAAAGTATCTACGACAGTTCCTATTTTTATCGTGAACCAATCCGGCCATATCGGCTACGTCAATCACAAGGCTTTAGAGCTTGCAGGGGTTACCAATAAAACTCTAAATCCTGCTGGTGGCGGTATTTACGTGAAAGATGCAAAGGGTCAGCTGACTGGCAAGCTAGTAGAGCCACCAACTTATTTGCCATTCATGTCCAAAATGCCGAACCCAACGGAAGAGCAATTATTTGCGGCCATTCAAGGCACCATGAAGAAAATGGCATCTACCGGTGTAACAACGGCCTCTGATATGAGTGTTGGCGGTAATTTTGGTGTTGATAAAGAGATCGCAATTTATAAGGCGATTTTTGCAAAGAATGCATCACCCATTCGAGTCCGCGGATACTTATTTAGTGAGACTTTGCCTGCTGGCTACAACGCTATCAAGCCGAATGAAGGCGATGATAAGTTACGCTTCGTTGGTATCAAATATATTACCGATGGTTCTACGCAAGGTTTAACTGCAGCACTCAACCAGCCTTACACCTATCCAAAAGATAGTAAGTGGAGCGGGGCATTGAACTATAAAGACGCTGATATCTATGCTTCCATGAAGTCATACTTTGATCAAGGCTGGCAAATTTCTTCGCACTCAAATGGTGATAAGGCAATTGATCAGGCTTTGAATAGCTACTCCAAATTATTGGCGGGCAATCCTAATCCACAAGAGCGTCGTTTGCGTATTGAGCATTTCACGGTTAATCACCCAGAGCACGTTAAAAAGGCGGTCAAATTGGGTGTGATACCAAGCTTTACTATTGGCCACGTTGATTACTGGGGTGCAGCATTTAATAATCACATTATTGGGCCTGAGCGCGCTGAGCGAATTGATCCAGCCGGAGACTTTAAGCGTGCGGGCGGTAAATTTACGCTGCATAGTGATTCACCGGTTTCTAATGTCGGACCTTTGAACTATGTCAGCGAAGAGGTAACGCGCCTATGGCAACTGCCCCCACAAAAAGTGCTTGGGCCAACTCAAGCTGTTTCGGTTGATGATGCAATTCGTGCGATTACTATCGATGCTGCATATCAAATCTTTGCCGACAATATTGTGGGTAGTTTGGAAGTAGGTAAGCAAGCTGACTTAGTGGTGCTGGAGAAGAATCCACGCAAGACCCCGCCAGCAGAAATTCGTAATATTAAGGTTAAAGAAACTTGGATTGACGGTAAGCTAGTTAGTTTGAAATAGGTGCTTTGCTAAGGCCGAACCATACCAACCCTAGGGTTGGTATTTTTTTGTCCTCAAAAATACAAATGACTTCTATCCGTGCTCTAATGCCAGCACTATGATTACAGTCGTTATCGCCTCCTATCAGTATGGCCACCTTGCAGCCCACTGCATTGAGTCTTTGCTCTCTCAAACAGTAGCGCCTAGGCGCATTATTTTTGCCGATGATGGTGCTCATGATTGCGCGCACTTACCTAATCTCTACCCCGGAATTGAATACATCTTTAGACCCCAAAACTTAGGTACGGTCGATAACTTTCATGATCTGTTATCCCGAATTGATACCGAATACTCCTTATTTATTGGTGCTGACAATTGGTTGCGCTCGGATGCTATCGAGCTACTGTCCAAAGCGAGTGCTGATATTGTGACCTACGACATCGTGGTCACTGGTGAGCTCAAGGAAGAGATTCATGATCGCGTACCTGGTGAAACCGTTCCCTATCAAGGTGATTTGTATTGGGATCGGGAAGGCAAACATCATGGCTCCATGATGTATCGCACCACATTGGCCCAGAAAATTGGATACAAGCGCAGGTACGCCGACGGAGTGCATGCCCAAGAGGATTGGAATCTCTGGGACAAAATGTTAGAGCAGGGTGCTAGCGTCGCTAGCCTGAAAGAGGGGCTACTGTATTACAGAAGGCATCGGGAAAACTTCTTAAAGTACGACCATCTAATTGAGGCGATTGAAGAGACTGTCTAGATTATTGATCTCATCTGATTAAGAGTTTGGGCATTAATCTCTAGGCGTATACCAAGGGTGCCTGAGCCTTGTCTGACCCGAGTCTTGCGTAGACTTATCGTTAGGGATTGAATTTGTGGGTACCGTGCGCAAGCTTCAACGATTCGGGTCATTAAGCGTTCTTGGGTTTCATAATGACCATCTGCTGCCAGTTGATCTATTTGCAAAACGAGTGGGTCATAGTCAAAGACGTTGCTCATGACATCATCGGCAATCAAAACAAGCTGGGGGTCAATGGCTAAAGTAAGATCCAATAGGTGCCGATCAGGAATGACTGCGCCTGGAGCGTAAGTTCCTATTTGGGTGCTTAGCACCAGATCTCTCAGTTCTACAAACGCACTAGATGGCATACAGGACTCTCTTGCTAGGTTTTATTAGGAGCGGGTAATAAGAGATAAAAATTCTCTACGAAGATTGGAGTCTTTTAAGAATGATCCTCGCATCACGCTATTAATCATTTTTGAATCTCCATCTTTGACACCGCGCCACTGCATACAAAAGTGATCGGCTTCCATCACGATAGCAACACCTGTGGGTTTCACCCCCTCTTCAATCATGTCTGCCAGCTCAACTACAGCCTCCTCTTGAATCTGGGGGCGACTCATAACCCAATCGGTTAGGCGGGAGTATTTGGATAGCCCAATTAAGGCTGAATTCTTATTGGGTAATATCCCAATCCAGACTCTACCCATGATGGGACAAAGGTGATGAGAGCAGGCGCTACGCACAGTAATCGGACCAATAATCATGAGTTCATTTAACTGGCTGATATTGGGAAATTGAGTGAGTGAGGGCTTTTCAACGTAACGGCCGTTGAACACCTCATTGACAAACATTTTTGCAACTCGCTTACTAGTATTTTTAGTATTGTGGTCACTTTGCGTATCGATAACCAGACTCTCTAATACCGATTGCATCTTTTCAGCAACTTCATCAATTAAAACCTCTAATTCACCTGGCTTAATAAAAGCCGCAATATTGTCATTTGCATGAAAGCGGGCTTTTTTAGTCTTGATGCGTTTGCGAATAACTTCTGAAAGGGGGATGCCATCGTTCTGATTCATGGATTGAATAAATTAAAGTAATTGTTGAATATCAGCACGAATGTTCATTGGGGTCGTTGCTGAGGCATATCGCTTAACTGGCAAGCCATCGCGATTGAGCAGAAACTTGGTGAAGTTCCACTTAATCGCCTCTGTACCAAGCAATCCTGGCACAGCGGTTTTTAAATAATCAAAGAGCTGATGGGAGTTGGCGCCATTGACATCTGTCTTTTGAAAGACGGGGAAGGTAACCTGATATTTTTCGGAGCAGAAATGAGCAATCTGCTCTGGGGTACCGGGTTCTTGACCTCCAAATTGATCACAAGGAAAAGCAAGGATCTCAAAGCCTTGTTGTGCAAACTCGGTGTACAGAGCTTGCAACTCTTTGTATTGAGAGGTAAACCCACAATGACTGGCGACATTAACTACCAACAACACCTTACCGGCATAGTCGAGTAGATTTTCAGGGTCATCGTTTAGACGTGTCAGTGGAATGTTAGAGAGCACAGTGTTGGGTAGTTCTTTAAATAATGAACACCAATGTAGCCCAAATTAATAATCCTCGCTGATTCACAAAATAAGGGGGTTTTGATGCCGGATATTTCTAATGAATCCTTGAAAGCCAATCCACTTGCTCATTAGAAAGCTTGGACAATATTACGACAATATTCTGAGCACGATTAGATCTAACTTGCGATAGCGCTGACCTATATAGCCTTCATTGGTCTGTGCACAATGACGCAGCTACTGTTACAGTAGATTTCATATTCTGATTCATTATTGAGGCTATATTTGTGGCTCTACAGGCAGTCTGGTTTAAGCGAGATCTTCGTACATTCGATCACGAAGCCCTGTGTCGTGCCTGCGAGAGTGGCCCTACAGTCTGCTTTTACGTTATTGAGCCTGATTATTGGCGGCTCGATAATACGAGTAATCGTCAGTGGCATTTTGTCCGTGAATCACTCTTAGATCTTTCCGATCAGCTCAAGGTTCTAGGTGCCACCTTGGTGGTTCATCAGGGAAGGGTTATTGATTTTTTGGAGACTCTGTATCAAGAGCGCGGTCAATTTACACTGCATAGTCATATAGAGACCGGTATTGACTGGACCTATCAGCGTGATAAAAAGGTAGCAGAGTGGTGCCAAGCACATCAATTGGACTGGCATGAGTATTCTCAAAATGGCGTGTGTCGACCAGTCTCAGCCAGAGGCACCACATTTATGGAGCATTGGATAAGCTGGGTTGCAAAGCCGCTCCTGCAGATTCCAGAGCAAGCTCAATTTGTTAGTTTGAAAAATGGTTTAGAGCCAGCTAATTGGCCAATCGACGTCTGTATTGATGACCACCCCTGTCATGGAAGGCAGCAGGGTGGTCGCAGCAAAGGGCTCGAAGTCTTTCATGATTTCTTGACGGGGCGAGGTGAGGCCTATAGTGGCTCTATCAGCTCTCCCATTACAGCAGAGTCGGCTTGCTCAAGATTAAGTCCTTACCTGACATACGGCTGCTTAAGCCTGAAAGAGGTGGCACAGCGCACTGCTGAAAGAGGTGAGTGGGCGCCGAATCGACAGTGGGCAAAGAGCTTAGCGGCATTCTCCAGGAGGTTATGGTGGCATTGCCATTGGATACAAACTTTTGAAACCCGATGCAGCATAGAGACTCTACCGATGATGTCGAAAATGGCGCAATTGGAACGTCCCTTTGATCAGGCAAAGTTTGAAGCTTGGCGTACTGGTAATACGGGTTGGCCTCTAGTTGACGCATGTATGCGCTTCTTACATCACAACGGCTGGCTGAATTTCCGGATGCGGGCCATGTTAGTTTCTGCTGCAACCTTCTCCTTATCCCTGCCATGGAAGCCGGTAGCCAATGACTTGGCGAAATTATTTGTAGATTTTGAGCCGGGCATTCATTATTCGCAAATCCAAATGCAAAGCGGCATGATGGGTAATACCGTTCTGAGGATTTACAACCCCGTATCGCAGGCGATGGATTTGGATGCCGATGGGCACTTTGTCAAACAGTGGGTTCCTGAGCTGCGGCAAGTAAGTCAAACGTGGATATATGAGCCCTGGAAGATGACGCCAAATTTACGTTCCTTGGCTGGCTGGACAGAAACTGACTTTTATCCCCAACCTCTAGTAGATTTTAAGTGGGTACACAAACAAGCTAAGGCAGCGGTAACCCAAATTAGGACAGGGGGTAAGCCTAAGGCCCCAAAAATAAAAGAGCAAGATGGCGCCGTAAAGCTAAAACAAGTAAAAGCAGTAAAAAAGAAAGTCGACTCTGACCCCTCTCAGATGGCGCTGTTCTAGCCCATGCGCCAGCGTACAAAGTGATGCAAAATATCAGTAAGGAAATACTTTTGATTAAAAATCGACATCATGCCGCGTCGCGATTCACCTAACCAAATCCAAGATCTTGAAGATTTAAGTCGGCTTAATGAGCTTGTGACTGACAAGCGTAGAGATCAGCGCTCTACCGCAAAGAAATCTCGGCGCAATCGACATTATGAGAAGCAATTTATCCGTAATACTGTGATGCGGACTTTGATACATGAAAATAGAGAATGAACAGAGTTAACATTGAATAAACCACTTACCCCAGAAACAAAGAAAGCCTATGAATACCTTTGACGCCATTCGTGAACGTAGATCAGTGAAGTACTTTGATCCTACCCATCAATTTACTCAACAAGAAACTAATCAGCTGATTGAGTTAGCCAAGCTTGCACCATCATCGTTCAACATTCAGCACTGGCGTTTAGTCAATGTGACAGATAAGGCTCTAAGAACCCAATTGCGCGCAGCAGCAAACAATCAAGCACAGGTGACTGACGCTTCCTTATTGTTTGTAGTTACTGTGGATATCAAGGCCTGGGAAAAAGATCCTGCTCGCTATTGGGTGAATGCCCCAAAAGAAGCTCAAGATATTTTGGTGCCTTGGATTCATCCATTTTATGCAGGCAAAGAGCAGTTGCAAAGAGATGAAGCAATGCGTTCTGCCGGCATCATGCTGCAGACCTTGATGCTGGCCGCCAAAGGAATGGGTTATGACTCATGCCCGATGGTGGGATTTGATTTCGATAAGGTTGCTGAGCTGATTCATCTGCCGAAAGACTATGCGATTGCTGCAATGTTAGCCATTGGAAAGGGCGTGCAAGCCGCTTGGCCAAAGCCAGGCTTCATCCCTGAATCAGAGATGGTGATAGAAAACCATTTCTGATTCATAAAAATACATCAGGTCAGAACCTGGTGTAAGGCGTTTTTCTGAGGATCTATTTATGTTGAGGTGGCTAAGGCCACCTCAAAGATTCCTTATCAGACTAGGACTTGTTTAAAAGATCTGCGTGGTGAATTGAAAAATATCCAATTTAGGTAATACTCTATCAACATATCTTCTAAGTTGAAAGATGGCGAGATACTTTGCCAATCTTGAATGCCGATTTAGTCAATTCGCACCAAAGTAAGCTCACAACTCCTGAAGCTAGTATGAGCAAGACGCCCCTAGTATCAATCATCGAAAAATCAAAGCGTTCCCGCAAAAAAGGAATGAAGAGTAGGCCCATGAATGAAATAGTGGCTGCACCGATGATCCATTTTTGAGATGGATTTGATCTTTTTAAAATATTGAGAATATGTTCATGCCTTGAGCGGCTCACAATAATGAGAATTAAATTCCCCAAGACAAGGCCACCAAACGAAACGGTCGTAGCGAAATTCTGAGAATATTCCAGATGCAAAAGTCCAAGGTAGAGGCCGGTTACTACAGTCATTAGTCCAAAGCCCTGAATGATTGCCATCGATACATTACCTGCAGAAAATATTTTCTGGTTTGGGTCGCGAGGGGCTCTCTGCATGATATTTTTTTCAGGCGGCTCCATCTCAAAAACAATGGCACAAGTAGGATCAATAATCATCTCTAGAAATAAGATATGTATCGGCGATAGCATAGGCGGCGCGCCAAAAACGAGGGGGATAAATACTGCGCCCGCGATCGGTATATGAACGGCGATGACATAGATGATGGCCTTATGGAGGTTGTCATATATTTGACGACCCTGTCTAATCGCATTCACAATCGATGAAAAATCATCGTTTAGCAACACAAGTGAAGAGGCCTCTCGGGCGACATCAGTTCCTCTTTGACCCATAGCAATGCCAACGTGAGCGGCCTTCAGGGCCGGCGCATCATTGATTCCATCACCAGTCATTGCGACGATTTCTTTATTGGCCTGTAAGGCCTTCACTAGTTTTAATTTTTGTTCCGGTTTAATCCTCACAAAAACCGAGGTATCGCTGACCGCCTTAGTGAGTTGATCACTATTCATGCCGTCGATATCTTTGCCAGATAAGTAGCGCTCAGCGTTTATGCCAGCTTGTTTCGCAATGGCTTGAGCAGTAACCGCATGGTCTCCCGTAATCATGATCACTCGAATGCCAGCATCTTGGCATTGCTTCACTGCCGCTGGAACTTCTGGGCGCAACGGGTCTTTGAGGCCAACCAATCCTAACCATTCATAGTCAAAGCTTTTAATCGTATCTGGCCATGGGGCAGACTGTTTGCGGTAGCTCGCTTTGGCAACGCCTAGTAAGCGCATTCCTTCTGATGCCATCATGGCAATTTGTTTTTCAATATTAATAAGCTGGGAGTCATTCAGTCTACATAAGGACATGACTGATTCTGGAGACCCCTTTACTGCAACCAGGTGGTCCTCAGAATTTTCTGGAGAGCTCCATACATGTGCCATTGCTGGAAATTCAGGATTGAGGGGGTACTCATGTACGAGCTGAAAATGTTGATATTTGGCATGATGATTTGGATGCAGTGAGGATAAGCCCTCATGAAAGGCTTTTTCCATTGGATCGAAGGGTTCAATCTCGCTAGCCAGAACGGCATAAGTTAATAACTCCAATTGCTCAGAAGATACAGTTTTTGAGTTATTCGCTAGGTTGAGGACTTCAGATGTTGTTGCTAAGCCTTGCAAGCTCATCTTATTGATCGTGAGAGTGCCGGTCTTATCAACGCAGAGATTATTAATACTGCCTAAGGTTTCAATCACAGGCGCATGCCGTGTCAGTACTTGTTGGCGTGAAATACGCCAAACCCCCAATGCCATGAACACAGTCAAGATGACGGTGAACTCTTCGGGCATAA
This sequence comes from beta proteobacterium CB, assembly GCA_000342265.1. NCBI lineage: Bacteria > Pseudomonadati > Pseudomonadota > Betaproteobacteria > beta proteobacterium CB. The sequence goes on along the minus strand of CP004348.1, from coordinate 1,523,866 downwards.
GTGCCATTGTGAGACTAATGCCAGAAAGTGCGCCTTGGAGCCAATTTTGATGGATGATTCCATAAATCAAAAAAACAATCAATGAGAGTGCAAGACCATAGATTGCGTAACGCTTAATCAAAATTGCAATGTCTTGTTGGAGCGGGCTTTCAGGCTCCTTGATTTCATCAAGGCTTTTGCCAATCTTGCCTAATTCAGTTTGCAGTCCAATTGCCTGAACTATTGCCATGCCCGTACCCCTGACTACAAGGCAGCCAGAGTAAATCAGATGATTTGGCGACTTTTCTACCGGCTCAGACTCGCCAGTGAGCATAGATTCGTCAGCTAATAGATCATGGCTTTCTACTAGCAAAGCATCGGCCGCAATGCGACTACCCTCTTCAAGAATGAGCAAATCACCAGCAACCACTTCTCTGCCGGCGATACGTTGTCTAATGCCGTCTCGAATCACTAAAGCCCTAGGACTTGATAAATCTTTCAGTGCGTCGATAGCTTTTTCACTCTTACGTTGCTGATAGAGGGTTATCACAATGGAGATGGCAATAAATCCCAAGAGAATCAGTGCATCTTCAACGCTGCCAATAATCAGATAAATGCTGCCGGCAACTAGCAGTAGGCCAAACATGGGCTCAGTTAATACATTGAATAAAGAGTGCAAAAAAGTATGTCGATCCCCAATCGGCATTTCATTGGAGCCGTGGATTTTTTGTAATCTCTTTACTTCAGAGCTTGTTAAGCCATTTCTCTTAATCAAGACGAGGCCTCTTTAATAGCTGGAATGTGTCTTAATTCTAGTCCGATGTTTGGGGCTTATGTAAATCCAAGGCACTCCGTTGATATTGCTCAGATGGTATTTAGGACCGGCTAAGGGGGGTTATGGCCTAGAGGGCTTTATCATGGGTGATGTCACTTATCCCGTCAGCCGGAATCCAAAGTCTTAAGGAGAGCCTCTCTAAATTAAAAGAAAGGTTTGATGGTACTGACGGTGAGCCCTATGTTGTCGAGAGTAAGAAGTTCAAAGCACTCTATTTCGATAGTGAGTCCACTCAAAGTCTGATGGATATGCAGGCACCTATTCGCTTGGTAGTAAGTTATACCGAGACCATGATGGGATTTCTACTTTTTCATGCAAATCCCAAGAGTATTGCCATGATTGGTTTGGGTGGTGGATCACTTGCCAAATACTGCCATCATTACTTGCCAGGTGCATCCATCTTGGTTTTGGAAAATAACTCCAAAGTGATTGCGTTAAAAGATAAATTCCACGTCCCAGAGAATAGTGAGCGCTTTAGGGTGCTGGAGGCTGATGGTGCAGCTTATCTGAGAAATACCGAAGAAAAATTTGATGTACTGCTTGTCGATGGGTATACCAAGCTAGGGCAAGCGGCTCAGTTATGCAGCGAAGATTTTTATGCCAGTTGTTTGGCATGCTTAAACCCCGATGGTGTCTTAGTCATTAACTTCTCTGGTGCGGCAGGGCTGAACCAGGTCTATCAAGAGCGAATTGATAGAGTCTTTGAGTACCCATCTGTATTGGTGGTCGAGGATGATCGCATGAACCAAATTCTATTTGTGAGCAAAGACTCAAGTCTAGGTGCGCCATCAGAAGAACTGATGAGGAAATCTTCTGATTTAAGTAAGGTTCATGACATTCATTTAACTAGAACTATTCAGAACTTTTTGGCCCAGCGAAAGCTAGATTCGCGCTAGTTAAGGGTCTGGAATTTGATGTATATCAAGTACACTTTGCCCATTAGGTTCAAACTATTCAAGTCTTTTGACTATTTTTAATAAAGTGAGCCCCTATGAAGCTTGAATTTGTTGGTCCCGCATCCGTATTGGAAACTGGTGATGTCTCTTATCCGGCAATGCTTGATGGCAAGCCCCTTAAATGCAGCTTTAGTTATGAAGCTCTACAGGACTTAGATCCTGATGGCGTTGAGACCAATGCTTTGCAATTGTTTAACAATCATCAATTGAAACTACTCTCAATTGCTGAGCAAAAGATCCTGAATGGTCACGCCATTGATGGTGCTGTTCACTTATTTAGTCACGATCTCGTTTTAGATTAGTCATCCCCACTGTATTTAGTATGTATTTTTTAATTAGAAAGAGAAACTATGTCATTTAATCACTCGGTAATTTGGATCGACCATCAAGAAGCTCATGTTATTTATTTCAATCCCACCGCTAGTGAGAGCGAAGTCATCAAGACTAGATCTACCCATAAAAATGTTCATCACAAAAGTGGCTCTGTTAGTGGCGCACGCGCTGAGCCAGATCAGCATTACCTTCATGAAGTCATTCAAGCGGTCATGGAATCTAAAGAGATTTTGATTGTGGGACCCGGCTCTGCAAAATTGGATTTAATGAAGCATGCTACTAAGCATGATCATAGTATTGCTGAAAAAGTAGTTGGCATTGAGACTGTTGATCATCCCACTGATGGACAGTTGTTGGCTTATGCTAAGAAGTACTTTGCCAAAGCAGATGCCTTAAAAGGCGATACCGTTATTACCGGTTGATGATTTATCCCCCTGAAAATGGGGGATAATTTAGCGATGTTGCTCATTACTGCCTTCATCGTCAATGGATCCCTGGCACTTATTGCGATCCTCTTGCATTACGAAGCCCTTTTTCAGCTGGACAAGCTGTTGCCCAGGTTGGCTCATATTGCACCGCGTTTTCGGGTGCTAGTAGGGGTTGGTGCCATCTTCATGGCGCATGTAGTGGAGATTTGGTTATTTGCTTTGGGCTACTTCTTTACCCTGCAGTTCCCTGTCATGGGTGGAATTGTTGGTGAGCTTTCCGGCCATGGCATTTTGTTGGATTGTGCTTACCTATCATTTGTTACCTTTACAACTTTAGGTTATGGCGAGATTGTGGCGCAAGGCTACCTACGCTATTTAACTGGGGTGGAAGCGCTGACCGGCTTCATTCTGATTACTTGGTCTGCGTCATTCCTGTTCATTGAGATGCAAAAGTATTGGACTTCATATAAATCGAATGAGATTCGGTAGATAAAATGCCTGAACAGATTTCCTTAAAAGAAAAGTTACGAACGATTGTCTTTGAGTCAAACACTTCTTTAGGCCTTCGATTTGACCAGGCGTTAATTTTCGCCATACTACTTTCTCTGCTGGTGGTGGTATTAGATAGCATTGAGTCGGTATCGAAAAACTTTCATACAGAGCTTTCCTTTTTTGAGTGGGTATTTACTGGCCTTTTTACGGTGGAATATCTTGTCAGAATCTATTGCGCTCCGAATCGTATTAAATACATCGTCAGTTTTTTTGGCATTATCGACCTCCTTGCCGTCGTGCCAACATATTTAGCTTTAGTGTTCCCAGAGTTGCACGCATTAATTGATGTCAGAATTTTGCGCCTCATAAGAGTTTTCCGAATCTTCAAGCTGACTCAATACATGTCTGAGTACCAGCATTTAGCGGATGCGATGGCGGCTAGTAGAAGAAAAATTATGGTCTTTCTGTCGGTTGTTCTCATGGTGGTCATGGTCATGGGAACATTGATGTATGTGGTTGAGGGCCCAGACTATGGCTATACGAGCATCCCGGTTGCAATCTATTGGGCGATTACAACAATGACCACTGTAGGTTTTGGCGATATCACTCCGCAAACCGATTTGGGAAAGTTGATTGCCTCGGTCATGATGCTAATGGGCTGGGGAACTCTAGCTGTACCGACCGGAATTGTTACTGCAGAAATGTCTTATGCAAGAAGAGCGCATCGAGCAGATAGTGAACGCGCCTGTTTGATTTGTATGCGTGATGGATATAGCCTTGAAGATCGCTATTGTTCTTCATGTGGCTCCCCATTACCACCCGCAAGATAGCCTTAGAACTCCTTCGCGAGTCTTACTGCGAGCACTCTCGTTTGCACAAACCCATTTTTGATTTCCATATCCCTGCCGTATTGCAGAGAGAATCTTCCTATAGGTGTGTGTGCCTGAGCGCTTAGTAAAAATCTTTGGGTATTCACCACGTTATTTTGATAATTGTTGTTAATCGAGGTTGCACCACCTGCTACATAAAAATAGGAGGCGCCAACAGTAAAGATTTGGTTAATGCGATAGATTGGGCCAAGCTGTATTGTAGTGAGAGGCTTTTGGCTTAAGGAGCCATTGTTAGTGAGTCCGCAAGCTGCCCCACACTGGCTATTACCTCCAAACCACATCGTATCTACGGCAATCATGCCATCCACATTAGAAGTGATCGGCGTTTGAAAGCCCATCTGTAAGTCCGTGCGAAAACGATTCTCACCAACATTAAAAGACCGTTGACTGGAATAGCTACCAGTGGGACTAATTAGATATCCCGCCAGACCAAGGTAGGTTCTGGTGGCTCTGTTGTGATAAGGCCATATCGCTGTTGCAATCGTGAGATCACCAATGCCAGTATTGCTTGCCTGGCTTGCTAGCGAGCCCTCTGGTTGGATCGACCCGTATGGTATTTGAATAAAGCTTACTGCTGGCAGGCTGCCAAGATCGTATGTTCGAGTACCGCGAAAAATTGCACTCTGCGTATCAATGATTGGATTGCCAGTTTGTGCAACGCCATTTTTATATTGCGTGCTGTTCTCGGTATTTACGTAGCTCACCGTGACGTAATTTTTATTGGGCAGGGGAGCAACAATATCGTTTGGTTGTAAATCGACCGCCAACGCTAAAACCGGCACAAAAGCAGTAAGCAGGAGGAGATTTTTAATCCTAAACATAGTTCGAGGATTTTAATGTGCATTTCTATATCTTTTATAAAACCTAATCAAGCGCTATAAAAGCGAGCCTCTGACCTTATTTTGAAAAACTGACCCCCCTTCGTAGCTTGCCATGATCTGCAGGCTACCTATGGCAGAACGCTGTACTGAGCTGATAAGTAACTTAAGAGATTCGTTGTTGATATTGCAGTGCCGTTTGAATTGTCTGAAAGTGAATATCCACGGTCGATTGAATTTCTCTGCCGTAGCCGCCCGCCATACTAAATGCAGTCGGAATTTGGCGATCTAGGCCGTATTGGAAAACGTATTGGTCACGCTGGCACATACCATCTTTGCTGATGCTCAACTTTCCGAGTCTATCCCCTTCATGGGGATCTGCGCCAGCCAGATAAATGATGAAGTCAGGCTTAAATACATCTAGCTTCTCTAGTCCTTGATTGAGGGCGCTAAGGTAATCGTCATCCTGACAGCCATTGGGTAGTCCAATGTCCAAATCACTCCGTTCTTTAGTGAATGGAAAATTATTTTCACCATGAATCGATAGCGTAAAGATAGATTGATCATTTTGAAGAATGGATGCTGTGCCATTTCCTTGATGTACATCTAAATCGATGATGGCTACCTTAAGCTTCTGATGAATCTCTTTTTGCAATGCTTTTGCAGTAATTGCAGAATCGTTAAATATGCAAAAGCCACTGCCCTTATCACGGTAGGCATGATGTGTACCACCAGCCAGGTTAGCCGCCAAGCCCTCATTCAATGCCGCCTTAGCAGCGGCAAGAGTAGCGCCTGCAGAGCGGCGTGATCGCTCCACCATCTTCTCGCTCCAAGGGAAGCCAATCTCTTGTTGTTCCTTAGCGCTCAAGTTCCCTGAGAGGATTTTGATGAGGTAGCTAGGATCATGCGCATACAGGATCTGCGTATCGGTAACGGCAGGAGCTTCGACTAACTCAAGTCCTTCCAGCTTGCTCACTAAATCGCGTAGCTGACTATACTTTTCCATGGGGAAGCGGTGTCCCGGTGGAAGTGGTAAAACGTAGTGGTCAGTATAAAAAGCTTTCACAGCGATTTTGTTTTCATTGAACTTTTAAGTGTGTTGAATAGTCTATTCGTTTTTCTATAGGTAGGTATGGCTCGATCTGAAAAAGCAGGTTTTAAGGGGAATAAATCATTTTTGCCCAGCAAGATTTGCCTTGTCTGCGGTAAGGAGATGACCTGGCGCAAGTCTTGGGCCAAAAATTGGGATGAGGTCAAATATTGCTCTGATGCCTGTCGCTCTAAAAAGTCTAGCGGCAAGACTGAGGCGTAATCTATGGGTACATTGATTTACTGGTTTCGTAACGACTTGCGACTGGCGGATAACCCAGCATTTACACAAGCTTGCTTAAATGCAGATTATCTTTTACCGGTTTACGTACATGATACTAAGGAGCAAGAAACAGTTTATGGTTTTGAGCGCCAGGGACCGCATCGAAAAGCTTTCTTAAGAGCATCCTTAGATGATTTAAAGACTCGGCTACAAGCACAAGGATCGGACTTGCTCGAGTTCTCTGGTAAGTCAGCAGAAGTATTGCTACGGCTGTTGAAAGATAGTGCTGCCGATGCAATTTATTGTGAGCAAATTGAAGCGCCTGAAGAAATCGAGCAAGTACGCATTTTGCAGGAGCAGGGCGCCAATGTTGACGAGTACTGGCAATCGAGCATGTTGGATCCACAACACTTTCCATTTGACTTGGAAACAATGCCTGATGTATTTACTGCATTTCGTCGTGAGGTCGAGCGAGCACAACTGAAGTTTGCCCAGCCCATCAATGCCCCCAAGAAAATTCCTTCGCTACCGGCAGCTTTGCCTCAGGGCTCAATATTGCCTTCTAGAGCTCAATCAGTTGCACATCCTTACTTATTAGGGGGAGCCAGCCATGCGCAAGCCCATCTGAAGCAATATTTAGAGCGGCGTTTAGCTGATAGTTACAAGGAGACTCGTAACCAGCTTATTGGTATGGACTACTCCAGTAAGTTTTCAGCATGGCTGTCCTTAGGTTGCATCTCCGCGCGCGATATAGCGGCGCAACTGAATGACTATGAGAATTCCTATGGCGCTAATGATGGTACTTATTGGCTTTGGTTTGAATTACTGTGGCGAGATTATTTCCGCTTCATTCACTTTAAGTATGGTCAGAAGTTGTATCGCGCAAGCGGCTTAACAGGTGTGTCTGTAAAGCCATCCTGTGCTTCAAGTTTTGAGCAGTGGCGTACTGGCAATACTGGCGCTGCTTTAGTTGATGCAGGTATGCGTGAGCTTCATCAGAGCGGCTATCTCTCAAATCGGATACGTCAGATTGTGGCTAGTTACTGGATATACGACATGAAGGGGGATTGGCGTGCAGGTGCTGCCTGGTTTGAGTCACAATTAATTGACTATGATGTTTATAGCAATCAAGGTAATTGGCTCTATATTGCCGGGCGCGGTACTGACCCTAGAGGCGGTAGACCCTTCAATGTGACCAAGCAAGCTCAAGACCACGATCCTCAGGAAATCTACCGCAAGCTTTGGCTCTCGCCAAGGTAGGTTTTTACAGCTTCTCCACTGCTGCGTATTGTTCTAATACCTCTAGTGAGACTTTCTCCAGGGCTTTGATGTGGGTGCTTTCTAGTTTAATCATCGGTGCACAGTTAGCTTCTAGAGCTTCGATCCAGCGATTGAGGCACAGACACCACTGATCACCCGCAATTAAGCCTGGAAACTGGTACTCCGGTCTTGGGGTAATCAAATCATTGCCACGCTTAAGGCTAAATTGCAAAAAGTCATTGCTGACGATCGCGCAGACCAAGTGACTGCCGAGATCTTGTTCATTTGTTTTGCAGCAACCATCTCTAAAAAATCCCGTCAAAGGATCAAAAGAACAGGGCACTAGTGGTTGGCCTAAAACATTGAGGGGTAATTCAGTCGACATAAATACTCTTTAAGTGGTGATGTAGTGATAGATAAAGTTATGGATTGGTAGGACTTGGGTAGAGTTTGTGGGATACGGCTTGACCTGAGGAATTTACCTTAACCAAGATCATGTCTCCCGAATTGAGAATCTTGCCGGTAAAGGATTCGATATTGACATGATGGGTCACCATGATGATTGGTGATTTAGGATATTTATTTCGCTCAGTCTGAATCAGTTTTGCTAAATCTTCAGTCTGCTTTTTAGCCTGACTCATATCATCAAAGAAAGACCCGAGTGCCGCCTCCTTTTTAACTGAGCCTTTATGGAGAAGACTGGCAGTATCAAAACAGCGACACCAAGGGCTGCTGTAGACCTGCGCTTTGGTGATGCCCTGCTTGTCTAGCCAAGCGCCAATGGCCTGTGCTTGTTTTATGCCACGCTCTCCTAGATTGCGTTGTGTAGAGCATTGGGTTAGCTGATAACCCTGAGGATCACCATACCCAGGAGCGTCAGCGTGACGCATGAGCAAGACATGGTGACCATCTTGCATAGCGTTAGCGAGCTCAGTTTGAGCGAGGGTAGTAGCCTGCACCCCGATAAGCATCAGAAGCGCGAGAAATAATTGGGCAAAATATTTCATAAGGTGTTGCGAGTTACCAGGGCAGTCTTTCGCCGGAATAAGTGATGAAGCTTCCTGAATCTTCTTTATTAAGTGAGAGAAGAACGTTCAACATATCGCTGGCAGCATCCAAAGGAGGCCTACCAATTTGCTCGCCCTTAAACGGTTTTGATAAGCGAGAATTGACTGTCCCTGGATGCAGTGCCACAAGCGCGGTGTTTGGTTTGGTTCTGGAGAATTCAATGGATGCCGTCTTGATCAACATATTTAATGCTGCCTTAGAGGCGCGGTAGCTATACCAGCCGCCGAGGCGATTGTCTTCAATGCTGCCTACCTTGGCAGAGAGTGTCGCCATGACAGAGTTGGTGGGATCAAGCAACTTAGAAAAGTATTTGATCGTCAAGCCAGGTCCGATGGCATTAATTTGCATCAGCATCTGCAATTGCTCGGCATTGAGGTCATCCAATTTCTTTTCTGGCATCCAATCGGCGCAGTGCAATATGCCGATGGTGTTAATGATTAACTGAAAAGGCGCCTCTCCTGAAAGAGCTTTTGCTGATTCTTCAATGGTGCTGAGATCTTGATAATCAATTGGATTGACAGAGTTTCGATGTAGGCCTATCACTTCCACGCATGCCGGGTGCTGTTCCAGCAACTCCACGAAGGCAGAGCCGATGGTTCCGGAGGAGCCAATCACGAGTGCACGGAAGGGGCTTGGAATTAATGACATGAATGGAGTAAATGAACGGGACTCAGCCAGTTTATTGAATAAGTCTTAAACTTGCTTGATGACGACACGACTACCCCAAGCGCTTTCAGAAGCGGATCTCTCAAGGTTAATTGAGATGGCCTGGGAAGATCGCACGCCTTTTGATGCTATTGAGGCTACTTTCGGGTACTCAGAGCCCCAAGTGATTGCTTTGATGAGAAAAAATCTCAAGCGCAACTCTTTTGAGCTCTGGCGGAAGCGGGTAACAGGTAGGGCAACCAAACATGTCGCTCTGCGTAGCAAGTTGGTTACTCGCGCTTACTGCGCAACTCAGTACAAGCAAAAATAGGCGTCATGAAAAAGCTGACTATGTTCTATGACGGCCTTTGCCCCTTATGTCAGGCAGAAATTCAGTTTCTCTCTGGGCGCAATCAGGCGGGGTTGCTGAGCTTTGTTGATATCAATTCAGATCAGTATTCCCCTGAGCGCGTGGGTGTCTCTTGCAGCCAGGCTTTAGCCTCTATGTGCGCGCAATATGATGATGGCCAATTAATTCAGGGGGTTGAAGTGTTTTCAGCGGCTTATAGCCGAGCAAATCTTCCTAAATTGGCATGGCTTTTTTCTAGGCCAGTACTTAAGCCTTTTTGGAATGTGGGTTATCGATTCTTCGCAAAGCATCGCCATGCAATTTCAGCGCTTCTAGGGCCTTTTGCTCTGCGACTGGTGAATAGAAAGAGGTAAGCATATGAGGCTCACTCGTGTATTGATAATGACCTTGGTTCTTAGCGCATTTACTCAAATTAGTTTGGCTAAAGAGCCCCCGCATATTAAAAGTATGATGGGCCAAGTCCAATTGCAGGGGCTTGGCAGGCTGAACTTTTGGGGCTTCCATGTTTACGATGCCAATTTATACCGAGGTGCTGCCAAGGACTCTCAGGAGTTCGCGCTCGAGCTGAAATATCAGAGATCATTTTCGGGTGAAGCAATCGCCAGCCGTACAGCTGAGGAAATGAAAAACTTAGGGGTTGCCGATGCTCAAGCAACATCTTGGGGTAAGGAGCTGGCAAGCATCCTTCCCAATGTGGAGCCTGGCCAAACTATTGCCGCTGTTTATATTCCTAAGCAGGGCACCAGCTTCTTTTATGAAGGCAAGAGAATATCGCAAATTCAGGGTGCTGATTTTGCAAAAGCCTTTTTTGGTATCTGGTTAGATTCAAAAACGAGTGCCCCAAAACTGAGGGCGGAACTTTTGGGGCAGGGCTGTCCACCGCCCCTCATTTCAGGAGCATGTTAATGCGCAAGATCCATTTCGTTTCAAAGTTGTTGAGTGTTTGCTTGATTGCATTCGGTTTATTTGGTTGCTCTTCCCCTTCAGTAACCCAGTACGCTAACGAGAAGCCCAATTTAGACCTCAGTGAATACTTTAATGGCACGATAGATGCCTATGGAATCTTTACCGATCGCAGTGGCGAGGTTAAAAAACGATTTACTGTTCTCCTGGTAGCGCAGTGGAAAGTCATCGATGGTAAAAAAGTGGGGACTCTCGATGAGAGCTTTGAATATTCAGATGGCACTAAGCAAAAGCGTATCTGGACTTTGACTGAAACTGCACCCGGTAAATTTATTGGCAGGGCAGATGATGTGGTGGGCGATGCGAGCGGTGAATCAGCAGGTAATGCTCTCAACTGGACTTACACCTTGGCATTGCCAGTAGATGGCACCATTTACCACGTGCAATTTAATGATTGGATGTATCTTGTAACGCCTAAGGTGATGCTGAATAAAGCCAAGATGAGTAAATTTGGCATTGATCTTGGCGAGGTTACCTTGAGCTTTTATAAGCGCTAAGTCCAGGAATTAGCGAGGATAGATATTTGAAAAAGCTTGTTCTCATTCTGGGTGACCAACTAGATATCAATAGCCCCGTAATCAAAGCACTCAATCCCAAGACAGATCAAGTAGTCATGATTGAGTCTGCAGATGAGGCTCAGTACGTTTGGTCTCATAAAGCAAAAATTGCTTTGTTCTTATCGTCCATGCGCCACTTTGCCAAGCAGCTGGAAGAGCTTGGTATACCGCTGCATTACGTTAAGCAATCCCCCAAATCGATTGGCGACACGCTACGAGCGATTCTTAAAAAAGAAAAATGTACTCACTTAGCTTGTCTTGAGCCTGGGGAGTATCGACTCAAGTGTGAAATTGAAGTGTTGGCAGCTGAATTAAAAATTGAATTAGAAATGCAGGAAGATCCCCATTTCTATTGCTCACGCCACGAATTCTCTAACTGGGTTGCAGGCAAGAAAGAATTGCGTCTGGAATATTTTTATCGACTCATGCGCAAGACGCATAACATCCTAGTCGATAAAGAAGGTAACCCAGAGGGCGGGCAGTGGAATTTCGATCGAGATAATCGCAAGCCTTTTCCTAAGAAAGGGCCAGGCCTCATTCCGCCTCCAGAATTATTTGAGCCAGATGCGATTACTAAAGCGGTATTGACCGAGATAGAGCAACGCTACCCAGATCACCCTGGATCGCTGGCCCACTTTCAATGGCCGGTGACTCGCCAGCAAGCACTTCAAGCACTTGAGGGATTTGTTGAGCACCGCTTAGCGACATTCGGTATTTATGAAGATGCGATGTGGACGGATACGCCTTTTGGCTGGCACTCGCTGTTGTCAAGTTCGCTGAATCTGAAGTTACTCAATCCCAGAGAAGTCATCGATGCCGTTTTAGTGGCTTGGAAAAAATATGACTTGGAGTTGGCTACTGTAGAGGGATTTATTCGTCAAATCTTAGGATGGCGAGAATTTGTGCGCGGCATGTACTACCTCGATATGCCCCAAATGGCAGAGGATAATTTTTACGACCATCGCAATCCATTGCCCAACTGGTATTGGACTGGCAATACAAAGATGAAATGTATGCAGGAATCGATAGGGCAAACGCTGCAGTATGGCTATGCCCACCACATCCAGCGTTTAATGGTGACTGGTAATTTCGCATTACTCGCAGAAATTCTGCCTAAAGAGGTATGCGATTGGTATCTCGCTATTTACATTGATGCGATTGAGTGGGTGGAGCTTCCCAATACCGCAGGTATGGCTTTATTTGCGAGTGGTGGTCGCTTTACTAGCAAACCTTATATCGCTAGTGGCGCCTATGTAAAGCGCATGAGTAACTACTGCGATTCTTGTCAATACAAGCCTGATGTGCGCTTTGGTGAGAATGCTTGTCCCATGACCAATCTGTATTGGAATTTCTTGATAAAGCATCGCAAGCAATTTGAGGCTAGCCCCCGAACTAGACTAATGACCGCGAATTTATCCCGAATTGATGAGGCGGATCAGCGGTCTATTCAAAAGCATGCCAAGATCATTTTGGGCAATCTCAACGCCATATAAGCAAAAATGACACATTTCTGAGTTTTGTGTCACACTTTCGCCATATAAATCAGCAGGTTAAAAGTCATGAGAATTGAAGACACCGATCCAGCGCGCCATGCTGGTATTGAATATCCCATGGAAGTGGGGGCGCCAGTATTTGCTCCAATCAAGGTTTTGGAAGAAAAGGATAAGGCGGTCAATGTTGCCCGCCAAAATGCCAAGCTTGAATACGATCGCATCATGGAGCAAGCTGAAGTATTAATGAAGCAGGCTCGAGCTCTTCAAGCGAGATTGGACGCCACAGAAATGGTTCATAGTGCTAAATTCAGCTTTAACCCTCTGCATGGCAAAACCTATCATCTGTATTTCGATAGCCGCATTGGTGCAAATGTGTTGATTCAGAATGGCCCAGATCAGTGGAGTTGTGGCATTCCCGACTCTTGGACCTACTCTATGGCAGTCAAAAAGCTTGGAGATAGTACATGGGCTGTCGTCGAGGAAGATGAGATTGCATCTTCTTCGCTTGCGGTAAGATAATTTTTTACATAAAAATAATAAGGTGACTTGTGACAACTGCGCGAATTGTTAGTCTTTCAGAACTCGGTAATGCCGATGTAATTCAGTTAATTGATAAAGAGCTGCCAGCTCCAGGAAAGGGCGAAGTTCAACTCCGTCAAACTGCAATTGGCTTTAACTTTATTGATGTTTACCAACGCTCTGGCGTTTACCCCTTAGAGTTGCCAACAGGCTTGGGTCACGAAGCAGTTGGTGTGGTTGAGGCGCTTGGTGAAGGCGTTACTCGCTTCAAAGTAGGCGATCGCGTAATGTATATGAATGCTGGTATCGGTGCTTATGCCAGTGCTCGTAACGTTGCGGTGGATAAGTTGGTGTCAGTACCAGACAATGTATCCGATGAGATTGCTGCCGCTGTGTTCTTCAAGGCAATGACCGCACAATACTTGATCCAAAAAACCTATAAGGTGAAGTCTGGTGATGTCGTGCTAGTGCATGCCGCCGCTGGTGGTGTTGGTCAAATCTTAGCGGGTTGGGCAAAATCATTGGGTGCTTTTGTGGTCGGCACCGTAGGGTCTGAAGCCAAGTTTGCTGCAGCAAAAGAAGCGGGGTGTGATGCCGTGGTGGATTACTCGAAGCCGAATTGGATTGAAGAAGTGATCAAGGCAACGGGTGGGCGCAAGGCAAATGTAGTGTATGACTCAGTTGCTAAAACTACTTTCTTGGGCTCGCTTGAGTGTGCTGCACCGTTTGGTACTGTCGCTTTGTTTGGCGCCGCCTCTGGCCCAGCTCCAGAGATTCAACCAGAGATCTTGAATAAGAAGGGCTGCCTGTTCTTGACTAGACCTTCTGTGTTCCCGCACAACGCTACTCCTGAACTACTTCAAGAAAATGCCCGTGCAGTATTTGATGCAATCGCTCAAGGCCGAGTGAAGGTGCAAATTGGTGCTAAGTTCTCCCTCGAGCAAGCTGCTGACGCCCATAAGGCTGCAGAAGGAAGAAAAGTTTCAGGTGCGATTGTCATTACGCCTTAATTTTTTATCTCACTGAGCAATTTTCTGGCTGACTTAGTTTGTTTGGGGCCCCGCTGAAGTAGCGGGGCTTTTTGCTATTCCCTCCACTACTAAATTCATCGACTTAACTGTAGAATGAATTTCAAGCACTCATACTAATTAAAAGAGGCTCATATGAACTTTTATATTAAGTCGATTGTTTCTGCAATTTGCATCACCTGTTCTTCAATAGCGTGCGCGCAAATTCCGGACACGCAATATTCTCAGGGCATCTCTTACATCTCTGGCGGGGTGGGAGAAGAGGAGTCACAGGCGATTTTGGCGGAGGCAAAGCAGTGGCCTATATTGCTGGAGTTATCCCAATTAGAAAACGGTCGTGGTGTTTGGATTTTTGGTGCAAAGATCAAAATTACGAATGCTCAGAATCAGGTCATATTTGATGCGCAAGCAGATGGCCCTTACATGCTGATTAATTTGCCTGCAGGCAATTATCTGCTCGAGGGAATTTATCAAGAAGTGCTGCAGAAGAGATCTATTGCTGTGAAGACGGCATTGCCTCAGAAGATCAGTCTCTTTTGGAAGTCCTAGTCAATTAAAAATCTGGAGACCCCTTTGAATAGTATTTCACCTAGAGTATTGGAGCAGCTCGCGCCGCATGGTGTTTTATCTGCAGGGGTGTATTTGGGTAATATCTTGTTGGTTACTGGTCGCTCATCTTCGGGCGAGCCGACTGGCATCTCGCCAGATATCTGTCGTGCAATTGCAAAGCGTTTGGGTGTGGAGATCAACCTGATGGGTTTTAATACCCAGGTTGAAGTGGTTGAAGCTGTCGCTAGTGGAAGGTGTGGCATCTCATTATTAGGTTCAGATCCCGCTCGCGCTCAAAAAGTCACATTTACACCTGCTTATGTCGAGCTAGAAGCTACTTACTTGGTTCCCGCTCATTCGCCCATCACTGATCTGTCACAGGTAGATCAGCCAGGCATTCGGATTGCATCTTTTTATAAGAGTGCTTATGACCTTTGGTTGCAACGCAATCTCAAACATGCAAGCTTAGTGCATGCTGATAGTGTGAAAGCTAGTAATGAATTGTTTGTCAGCGAAAAATTAGAGGCTTTAGCAGGTTTGAAAACTGGCCTAGTTTCTGTCTCTAGAGATATTCCTGGATCAAGGATTCTGGATGGTCAATTCACTGGAATACAACAGGCAATTGCTATTCAAAAATCTCACCTGGAGTCGATTGAGTTTTTAAATGCCTGTGTGGCGGAGTTCATTAGATCTGGTTTAGTGGCGGATCTCATTAGCAAATATCAGGTGCAGGGCCTGTCAGTTGCAAAGCTGCCCCAGACAACTTCAGAGGGCCGGTAATCCTCGCATTACCGTAAACAAGGCTGCTAAGCTACTTGGTGGCCTGTTTCAGGGGGGGGGGTGCTTCCCGCCCACTCCGCTTATAATCAGCTAAGCAATTGAATTAAAAGAAATTTCTTTCTTAAAGACCGTTTTTAGCTTGTTTGACAGCCCTAAGTGGGTCTTGGACAATGCCTGAGGTGGTTTGATTCAAGCCATTTCTTCCGATGACAGCCATTAACTCCTCCTTCTCAGCATCTTTACCCGCAGCTCTTGAGGCTAGGGCGATATCTTGCATACGAGGTGAGCGAGAGCTTTTTTCTGGCCTTCATTTACAGGTATTTGCTGGCCAGTGCCTCCATATTCGTGGTGAGAATGGTGTTGGAAAGACGAGCTTATTGCGCTTGCTTACTGGCCTTGCCTCCCCTGACTCTGGAGAAGTCCTTTGGAATGGCCATCCCATTAAAAAAGAAGCATCGGAATATCACAGCAAGCTCTTATTTTTAGGTCATCGTGATGCGCTCAAGGAAGATCTCAGCGCTATCGAGAATTTACGCATGTATACAGCCATTGATGGCATTGCGCTTTCAGAGCGAGATGCTTTTTCTGCGCTCTGGCGATTTGGTCTAAAGGGGCGCGAAGATCTGCCCGTGAACTGCTTATCCGCAGGTCAAAAAAAACGAGTCTTGATGGCGCGTATGGTGACGCGACGGGCGCAAGTCTGGATTTTGGATGAACCTTTTAATGCCTTAGATAGCCATGCTGCGCAGGAGCTGCAAGGCTTGATAGCAGAACATCTTGAGGGTAATGGTCTGGTGTTGTTGACAAGTCATCAGCCGCTAGCCATTCCCGGTTTGAGGGTGTTGGATCTATGAATGCTTTTATAGCTATCGTTCATCGCGACCTCTTGCTGGTGATGCGTCGTAAGAGTGAGGTCTTAACGGCATTATTTTTCTTTGTGATTGTGACCAGTCTCTTCCCATTGGGCATTGGTGCCGATACCGCCTTGCTCAGAAAGATTGCGCCTGGTGTTATTTGGGTTGCGGCCTTGCTTTCCACGCTGCTTGGTTTGCAGCGAATGTTTGCGGCTGATTATGCAGATGGCACCTTAGAGCAATTAGTCCTGTCTCCGAATTCATTTACTGCATTGGTATTTGGCAAGATTGTTGCCCATTGGTTAGTGTGTGGGTTTCCCTTGGTTTTGCTGGCACCTGTGATCGGCATTCAGTTTGATTTGGATGCCCAATCTCTGAAGGTGTTGATGGCGGCGCTATTGTTGGGAACCCCGGTTTTGTCCTTATTGGGTTCGATTGGTGCAGCTTTAACGCTGGGCGTGAGGGGTGGCAGTGTTTTGATGAGTCTGCTGATATTGCCTCTTTACATTCCCGTGTTGATTTTTGGTGCTGGCGCTGTCTACGCTAGCAGCGTGGGGCTTGATATCACAGGACATTTTTCCCTACTGGGCGCTTTATTCATTTTGGCATTAGCATTTATGCCTTGGGTTAGTGCTAATGCTGTCAAGATTGCCATCGAATGAGTAATGTAAATAATTTATCTTCAAGCCGCATCCTGAATTGGTTCAAATTCTCGAGCCCAAGCACCTTTTATCCGCTCGCTGGAAAAATGATTCCTTGGTTCTGGGCGCTCACGTTTATTTTTGGTGCTGCTGGCTTATGGGTGAGTTTCTTTGTGGCGCCCGTGGATGCAGTTCAGGGCCAAGGTTATCGCATTATTTTTGTCCATGTGCCTGCCTCCTGGATGTCCATGTTCATCTACTTAGTGATGGCCGCTTGGGCTGGATTGGGTTTGGTATTTAATACACGCTTATCAGCGATGATGGCGCAGGCCTTAGCTCCCATCGGTGCCTGGATGGCTTTTCTGTCTTTGTGGACCGGTGCTTTCTGGGGGAAGCCAATGTGGGGCGCTTGGTGGGTGTGGGATGCGCGCTTAACTTCTGAGCTCATATTGCTCTTTTTGTACCTCGGATTTATTGCCTTGCAAGCCTCCATTGATAACGCGCGCCGTGCTGATAAAGCAGGTGCAATCTTGGCCTTAGTTGGCGTTGTGAATGTACCTATTATTTATTTTTCAGTGAAATGGTGGAATACCTTGCATCAAGGTGCATCTGTTTCATTGACTAAGGCCCCAGCGATGGCTCAGACAATGCTCTGGGGAATGCTGTTGATGGCTCTGTGCTTCTGGATGTACTCAATCGCAGTAGGGTTAATGCGTGTGCGTGCCATCATTTTGGAGCGCGAGGCCCATACTGATTGGGTTAAGCAATTAAATGAGGTAAAGCATTGATGTGGAATAGTCCAGCTGAATTCTTTGCGATGGGCGGTTACGCTCTTTATGTATGGTGCAGCTTTGGTGTTTGTGCCTTAGTACTCTTCTTGGAGCCTTTGGCTGTTCGAGCTCGCCATAAGGCGATCGTACGCAGGCTGCGGCGTGAAGTGATGGCAGAACATTTTGACCAAAAGGGCGGTAAGTGAAGCCAAGACATAAACGAGCAGCCATTATTGTTGGTGCGCTTATTGCCATCGGTATCGCAGCGCTATTAATTTTGAATGCACTTAACAGCAACATTGCTTTATACGTTACTCCAAGTGAAGTGGCTGCCGGTAAGTCTCCAGCGGGCCAGGTTTTCCGAATTGGCGGGATGGTGAAGGATGGCTCGGTAAAGCGAGACGGCTTAACAGTGAACTTTGTGATTACCGATATGGTGAAAGATATTCCTGTGGCCTACACTGGCATTCTTCCGGACTTATTTAAGGAAGGGAAGGGTGCAGTCATTCAGGGTCGTCTCAATTCAAATGGGCAATTTATCGCTAGCGAAGTATTGGCTAAGCATGACGAAAACTATATGCCTCCAGAGGCTAAGCATGCTTTAGAGCAAGCTCAAAAAAATGGAAATAAATAATGATTCCTGAGTTTGGGCATTACGCATTAATTTTGGCCTTATGTATTGCCATCATCCAGGGGATCCTGCCGCTAGTTGGCGCCCACCAAGGGCGACGCGAATGGATTTTGTTGGCTAGACCGGCTGCACAAACGGTTTTCCTTTTACTTGCTATTGCATTTGTGATTTTGGCCTGGAGCTTTTACTCGAATGATTTCTCTGTTCTCTATGTAGCAGAGCATTCAAACTCACAAATGCCGGTCATCTATCGCTTAGGTGCGGTATGGGGTGGTCATGAAGGTTCTTTATTGTTGTGGATTTTCTTGTTATCGACTTGGACATTTTTAGTCGCTCAACTCTCCAAGTCGCTTGATGAATTTATGGTGGCCCGTGTGATCGGCGTCTTAGGCTTAGTCATCACTGGCCTGCTCTTATTTGTTCTCATGACCTCCAATCCGTTCGAGCGATTATTACCAGCTGCCCAGGATGGACGCTCTTTAAATCCGCTTTTACAAGATCCGGGATTGGTCTTTCATCCACCCATGTTGTACATGGGCTATGTTGGCTTCTCGGTAGCATTTGCATTTGCAATTGCGTCTTTATTGTCTGGTCGCCTTGATGCCGCTTGGGCGCGTTGGTCGCGTCCATGGACAACTGCTGCTTGGGTATTTCTAACGCTTGGTATTGCCTTAGGCTCTTGGTGGGCTTATTACGAATTAGGTTGGGGTGGTTGGTGGTTCTGGGACCCTGTTGAGAATGCTTCATTTATTCCCTGGTTGGTTGGCACTGCCTTGCTCCACTCTTTAGCGGTTACTGAGAAGCGTGGTGGCTTTAAGAGTTGGACGGTATTGCTGGCAATTACAGCCTTCTCCCTCTCACTTCTGGGAACCTTTTTAGTGCGCTCTGGAGTACTGACTTCAGTACACGCATTTGCGACTGACCCCAAGCGCGGCATCTTTATTTTGATTTTCTTGGTATTGGTAGTGGGATCCTCTTTAACCCTCTACGCTTGGCGCGCTCCGAAGAGTACGCTTGGTGGTAAGTTCAGCTTCACATCTCGCGAGACCTTTATTTTGTTGGGTAATGTTTTCTTGGTGGTGTCTGCTGCATCAGTGCTCTTGGGTACGCTATATCCCTTGCTGATCGATGCTCTCCACTTAGGTAAGATCTCAGTGGGCCCTCCATATTTCAATAGCGTATTTGTCCCCATCATGATCCCTCTGTTGGTATTGATGGGAGTTGGACCCTGGACTAGCTGGAAAAACTCCAATCTCTTAGATGTGATTAAGCGCTTATGGATTGCAGCCCTAGTGGCAGTGATCGCCGCCGCTTTGATTCCGTTTGCCATGGGTGAATTTACTTGGCTCAGTAGTCTTGGTTTCTTATTGGCTTTCTGGGTCATTGCTTCCGGCGTGTTGCAAATCATTCGCCAGGCAAAGGCAGGTAAGCCTACACGTTCATTCATCGGCATGCAGGTAGCGCATCTCGGTATAGCGGTGTTTGTGATTGGCGTCACGATGGTGGGAGCCTACCAGGAGGAAAAAGATGTGCGCATGCTTGCAGGTGAAAGTGTGAGTGTGGGTGGCTATCAAATACAGCTTCAGAGCGTCAACGCAGTTCCTGGTCCAAACTACAAAGCCATGCAGGGGACTTTCTTGTTGACCCGCAATGGGAAGCTAGAGGCCACGATGTACCCAGAAAAACGTAGCTACTTTTCCTCAACAATGCCAATGACTGAAGCGGCGATTGATGCTGGCTTGACAAGAGATATCTATGTTTCATTGGGTGAAGAGTTAGACGATAAAGCATGGGCAGTGCGAGTCTATTACAAGCCTTTTGTTGATTGGATTTGGGGTGGTTGCGTATTGATGGCGCTGGGCGGCCTCTTGGCAATGTCGGATAAACGTTATCGCATGAAGTTGAAGAAGGCGACGGCATGAAAGCCAAGTTTTTAATTCCTCTCCTCTTGTTTGTAGTTTTGGTTGGATTCTTAGCGGTAGGTTTAAATCGTGATCCACATGAGGTGCCATCCCCCCTGATTGGTAAGCAGGCCCCTGCTTTTGAATTGCCGCAGTTAGCTGATCCTCAAAAGACCTTCTCCCCCGAGAGCATGAGGGGCAAGGTCTGGATCTTGAATGTATGGGCCTCTTGGTGCGTTGCTTGTCGCGAAGAGCATCCTGTTCTTGTTGAGCTGGGCAAATTGCAGATAGCGCCGATTATTGGTTTGGATTACAAAGATAAGCGTGACGATGCGATGGCAATGCTTGCCCGCCAAGGCAATCCTTACGCTTTATCCGCCTTTGATGCCAATGGTCGAGTTGGGATTGACTATGGTGTGTATGGCGTTCCAGAGACATACGTCATTGATCAGGCTGGCGTGATTCGGTTTAAGCATATTGGCCCCATCACGATGGAATTGCTCAATAAAAAGATGATTCCTTTGTTGAGTGAACTCAAGTGATGTTGAAAAAGCCACTCGTCTCCTTTTTTATATCTATTGCACTTGCTTGCGTGATGAATGGCTCTTTCGCTAAAGATGCTGTTCCACTGGCAGATGACCCAGTCACTGAGCAGCGCCTCATCACGATTTCAGAGGAAATGCGTTGCCTAGTTTGTCAGAATGAATCTCTTGCAGGCTCGCGTTCTGATTTAGCAAATGATTTACGTCGAGAAATTCGTATTCTCATTAACGAGGGTAAGACGGACGAGCAAATTCGGAATTTTATGGTGGAGCGTTACGGCGATTTTGTTTTATACCGACCACCTGTAAAGCCGATTACCTGGCTCCTGTGGATAGGCCCTTTTGTGATCTTGCTTGCTGGCATTATTGGTCTCATGGTTTATCTGCGTCGCAGAAATCAGAGCATGCCCAGTGCCACTTTATCCGAAGAAGATAATCGTCGTATTGATGCGCTACTTCAGGATGCAAAATCCAGTTCAACAGAAAATGCACATGACTAGTTTTTTAATTCCCGCTGTCCTCTTGTTGATCTTAGTCTTGGTGCTACTCTTGCGCCCATTATTTTTCCCGGCTAAAGAGTCTGCAACATCGCGTCGTCAGATGAATGCTGCTATTTATCGTGAAGAACTTGATAAGCTTCAGGCTGATCATTTGGCTGGTAGGGTGGATGACGATAGCTATGAACAGACGCATGCAGAAATGCGTCAGCGACTATTTCAGGATACGGATGAGGCGGATGACCTCGCAGTGTTGGGCGCTACGAAGAAAACCATCATTGGAATTTGCTTTTTTGTAGCTCTACTTTCAGCTGGCTTCTATTTCTTCCTAGGCGATGCCTCTCGAATTGCCCAAAAGAATGCTGAAAAGCCAATGACTCAAGAGTCTGTTGAAAAGATGGTTACAGAGTTTGCTGCCAAGATGGAAAAAGATCCTGACAATTTGAAGGGCTGGGCCATGTTGGCGCGCTCCTATCGAATTTTGGGCCGCAATGCTGAAGCTGCAAATGCTTATGCTCGCGCAGGCTCTTTTATTGAGTCTGACCCACAATTATTGGCGGACTATGCTGATGTATTGGCGGCAAATGCTAATGGCAATTTTGCGGGTAAGCCCCAGCAACTCATTAATAAAGCATTGGCTCTAGATCCAAACAATCTATTGGCTCTATGGCTTTCTGGTACGGCGGCTTTCAATGCGCAAAACTACAAATCCGCAGCGCAGTCCTGGGAAAAGCTAGCCAAGCAACTGCCTCCCGAAACCGATGAGGCCCGTGCTATTGCGGCATCTATTGCCGAAGCGCGCAATAAGGGGGGGCTTGCGCCAGCTAGCGTGCCAGTGATCAGTAATCAAGGGGTGAGTGGGCAGGTAGGAATATCCTCAGCACTTCAGTCCAAAGTGAAAGCCGGCGATACCTTGATGGTGATTGCTCGCAAACCTGGCGAGCGCATGCCGGTAGCAGTGCTTAAAACCGCAGTTACTGCATTTCCAATCAGTTTTGTTCTCAACGATTCCTTGGCAATGAGCCCGAATGCCTTGATCTCTCAATTACCCGAGGTATCGGTTGAAGTGCGGATCTCAAAAACAGGGATGGCAATGCCAGAGTCTGGAGACTTGATATCTGTACCGCAAACAATCAAGGTCGGCACTACTAATGCCCGTTTATTGATTGATCAGATTCGGCCTTAATTAGCCCCGACCAACGAATGGCATGTTGCTTGCCATGATGGTCATGGAAAGAATGTTGCTTTCTAGGGGTAGCTGAGCCATATGCAAGATGGCTTCCCCAACATGATCTACATCCATGAGTGGCTCTACCTTTTTTGAGCCATCGGGCTGCAAAATACCAGCTGCCATGGGGATGGTCATTTCAGTTCCTGCATTACCAATATCAATTTGACCGCAAGTGATATTAAATGGGCGGCCATCTAATGCAATCGATTTAGTTAAACCAGTGATGGCATGTTTGGTGGCTGTGTATGGAGCGGACATTGGACGGGGCGCATGCGCAGAGATAGAGCCATTATTAATAATTCGGCCCCCTTGTGGAGATTGCGCTTTCATCATCCGGATAGCTTCTTGGGAGCATAAGAAAGCGCCACAGAGATTGGCGTTAACGACACTCATCCATTGTTCGTAGCTTAGCTCTTCCATAGGAATTGCTGGGGCACCCATGCCAGCATTATTAAAAAGCACATCAATGCGGCCAAACTGTTTTTGTGTCTCTGAAAATAAGTATTTGACTTGCTCAGGATTGCCAACGTCACAGCTCAGGGCGAGGCAGTTTTGCTTACTCCCACCAATATCTTCAATAGCTCTGTTAAGTTTCTCGAGATTTCTGCCGGCTAGGACAACACGAAATCCACCCTGCAAAAGCGCTTTTGCCGCAGCTTTGCCGATACCCGTTCCAGCTCCTGTGACAAGGGCTACTTTATTGAGGTCTGTGTTCATTGCAATCCTAGTAGGGTTGTCTAAAAGCCCCCATCTTATCCCGAAATAATTTGAACGAATTCATTCCGCTCTTGATCTCTAGGCTCGGGGCATAATGGCAAAAACGAAAAGCATTCTTATGGACTTCATACGCAAAAATCTCTATAACCCCCTGGCAGTTGGTATTGCCTTTTTGATTCTAGTCGCCATACTTTTTGCCACGCTCTGGGTTTTGGTTCCGCCCCCACCTAGATCAATTGAGTTGGCGACCGGCTTTCCTGCTGGCCTGTATCAGAAGTTTGGTGAAAAACTTCAGACTGAATTAGCTCGGGAAGGGGTATCGCTCAAGTTACGTACTACCGGTGGTACCAGTGACAACCTAGCTTTACTGAGTAATCCTGATTCTGGTGTTGATTTTGCAATGGTGCAGGGTGGCGTAGCTGACTTATTAAAGCATCCCAATTTTGTCTCCATTGCTGGTGTTTTTTATGAGCCAGTCTGGGTTTGGTATCGAGAGTCGAGCTTTCCAAATGAATCTGGGCGATTAGGCTTGTTGAGCCAGCTAAAAGGCAAGCGGATCTCTATCGGCAATGAAGGTAGTGGCACACTCTCTTTGGCCTCTCAACTGCTTGAGGCGAGTGGATTAACTTTAGGCGATGTTCGCGCCGAGAAACTAAAGCCACTAGATGCCTTAGAGAAGTTCAAAAAAGGTGAGTTAGATGCTGTATTTTTGGTAAGTGCAGCCGAGGCACCATTGGTAAAAAGTTTTTATGAAACTCCTGGCATTCGCTTAATGAGTTTTGAGCAGGCTGAAGCCTATGTTCATTTATTTCCTTTTTTATCTAAAGTAACGGTACCTCGTGGGGTGGTCAGTATTGGGTATGACTTACCAAAGCAAGATATTCAGGTTTTAGCGGCAACTGCGACTTTGGTGGGCAAGCAGGATGTAAGTCCTGCGTTAGTGACTTTATTACTTGGCGCTACGTACGACATTCTGAAAACATATTCATATTTACAAAAGCCTGGAGAGTTCCCGTCTGGTACTGGCCTGGATTTTCCATTGCATGTAGATGCAGAAATTTATTTAAAAGATGGCCCTTCACTCTTGCATCGTTACCTCCCCTTTTGGACGGCTGTATGGATTGGACGATTTGCGAAAATTGTGATCCCACTGTTGGTGATTTTGATTCCTTTGTTTACCTATATTCCCGCAGCCAAGAATTTACTTTTGCGACTCAAGCTATCACAGGTATACGATGAGCTGAAGGTAATAGAAAGAAATGCATCTAATCCAGCCTTAAAAGAAAAGAACTTCAAGGACTTGGAGGATATTGAGCGAAGAGTGGGTAATATCAAAGTTTCCATGCTGGATGCGAAAGAGTTGTATGACTTAAAAGGGCATGTGGGAGAAGTGCGCGGCCGTTTGAATTTGCATTCCTAAACCACCTGGTAAGCGCCTAAAATAAACCCATGACTCTTTCAAGCCTTCTGCCCCCACTTACTCCCGCAAAGGGCGTGGCCCAATCTCTCCGAGATCATGGTTTTGCGGTGATCTCTGCGCAAGATGTGTCAGAAATTGCAAATGTGGATCTTAGTCAACTTCTCAATCTCACCCAGTTTTGGGAGGGTTTGCCGCGCGATCCCTATTTAAAGGATGGGGGGCGATATCGCTTTCGTCGTCATTCCAGCTTTGAGATCAAAGGCGAATCTCTGCTAATGGTGCCACATCGTGCCCATTGGCAGTCTGTGAACTACAACGCCCTGCATGGTGGCATTGAGCGTTGGTTTGAGCCCTCACAGACCGAACTCACCAGCAATCCCGCCTGGCAATCTCTTTTACTGGGATTGGCTCGCGTCCTCAGCAGTGTTAAGCAGACGCGCACCTGGTTTGTTGAAGCACATCAATTTCGAATTGATACAACTGATGGAATTGGGCGTCCAACTCCTGAGGGGGCGCATCGCGATGGCGTAGATTTCGTGGCCGTCTTTTTACTCAATCGCGTAGGTATCAAGGGTGGCGAGACGCGCATTTTTGATGCGGGCGGCTCTGCTGGTCTGAGATTTACATTGACTGAGCCATGGTCTTTATTGCTCATGAATGATGAGCGCATGATTCATGAATCTACCCCCATTCAGCCACTAGGACCTCATGGCTATAGAGACACTTTGGTACTTACCTTCCGCTCTAATGGCTTCCAGGATTCTCCTGATCGCAGTCAGCAGTAAGGCCCAATGCGTTTTAAACCTACCGGTTACACACCCTTCATGCTCATGGCGCAAACTTGTGCGCTTTTGGGCTTCGCCTGTTATGCCGTAGTACTAACCACCCTACAGGATGAATGGCAGCTCAGTAATTTACAGTCCGGACTCATTGCGAGCGCTTTCTTCTTTGGTTACATGTTGATGGTCCCATTGGCAACTGCTTTGACGGATCGTGTCGATGCAAAAAAAGTTTATCTCGTAGGCGGTCTTTCAGCAACGTGTGGATTGCTGGGTATGGGCCTCTTGGCTTATAACTTTTGGACTGCTTTAATCTTTATGGCGCTGAATGGGGCTGGCTTAGCGGGCACCTATATGCCTGGCTTAAAAATTCTGTCAGATCGTATTAAGACTGGTGAATTGAGTCGCCACATTGCTTTCTATACCGCTTTCTTTGGTATTGGTACTGGCTTCTCTTATCTCTGCTCAGGATGGATCTTGGATAGTTTGGGTTGGCGCTATGTTTTTGGAATCATTGCCTTAGGCCCATTCACTGCATTGTTAATTGTGCTCATATTTATTCCTGCACTCACTCATGAGAAGTGGCATGGCCCAATTCGGATTCGATTGCATGATATTTTTCCAGTTGATAAATGGCGCTTAGTCTTGCAAGATAAAACCGCTTCAGGATTTATTTTTGGCTACACCGTGCACTCGATCGAGTTATTTGCTTCTCGTAGCTGGATAGTTGCTTTTTTTGGTTTCTGTGCAATTGTGACGGGTGATCCTTTTCTATTAACTGCGACCACTCTTGCGGGCGTGATTAATTTCTTTGGCGTTCCTGCATCTATTATTGGAAATGAGATTGCCTTAAGAATAGGGCGTCAAAAATGGATTTTCTTTGTCATGCTGTCTAGTGCTGCATTTGGTGTGGCACTTGCTTCATCAACTGGACAATCGTGGTGGTTAATTATTGCTCTGGCTGTAGGACATACCATTTTCATCATGGCTGATTCTGCTACCTTGACTGCAGGTTTAGTTGTTAGCGCACAAGAAAATATTAAAGGTGCCGCAATGGGGTTACATTCATTAATGGGATTTGGAGGTGGCTTGTTGGGCCCAGCCATTTTCGGGTTTGTGCTTGACGTAACGGGTTCGCGCGCCTCGCAAATCTCATGGGTTTGGGCTTATGCTGCTGTGGTGATCTGGGGTGTACTGTTCGTTCTGTACGAACGACGTAATGGCTGGGTAAGCAAGTCTTTAGCCTGAAATTAATTACTTTTCATGAGTCCTAACTTGCCAAGTAATAGTTGCTATCACTGTGGAAGTTTTATTCTTCCAAGCGACTCGTACGAGCTTGAGTTGGCCGGTATCAGTAGAAAATTCTGTTGCGCTGGCTGCATGGCAATTGCGCAAACTATTCATGGGGAGGGTCTTGATGTGTTCTACGCGCGCCGCGCACAGTCAAGTGATAAGCCTGCAGCCTATATTGCCTCAAATGAAATTCCCGATAATCTTGCTCCTTACGATGATCCCGCTTTGCTTGGCCGATACACTCGACCTAGTGCGGAAGAGGGAAATCTAGAAACAACTCTAAGGCTCGAGAAGATTCGCTGTGCTGCTTGCATCTGGTTGTGTGAGCAACACTTGCGACGTATTCCTGGCGTGAAAGATGTACAGATTAATTATGTGAGTCAAAAGCTGAAGGCAGAATTTTCGCCAGAGCAAACTAGTCTGGCACGCTTACTATTTGAAGTGGAGCGGATTGGTTATGAGGCTTGGCCTTTTGAGCCTTCACTTTCGATTGAAAAATCCAAAAAAGAACGTCGTCAACTACTCACCCGTCTTGGAGTTGCATTGCTAGGCATGATGCAAGTCATGATGTATGCGTGGCCAAGCTATGTAGGTGATAGTGATATCACGGCAGAGTATGACCTACTGCTGGGCTGGACTAGCTGGGCTCTTACTGTGCCAGTAATGATTTATTCAGCAGGCCCAATCTTTCAGGCGGCATGGCGTAGTGTTGCTGCGTTTCGCCAAACGCATATGCTGGGTATGGATGTGCCGATTGCTTTAGCCTTGGCGCTAGCATTCTCTGCTGGTACTGTGAATTTGGCTACTGGCTCTGGCCAAGGTTATTTTGACTCCATAACCATGTTCGTCGCCTTTATTTTGGCGGCTCGCTATGTAGAGTTATTGGCTCGTCAAGATGCTCAAGGTGGGGCAGAGGCCTTGGCAAAACAGCTGCCCGCTACTTGCGAAAGAGTATCGAACTATCCTGCATCTCAGGAAGTAGAAATTGTGCCGGTGATTAATTGCAACCCTGGCGAAGTGCTTCGCGTTCCTCCTGGCGATGTTGTTCCGGCTGATGGCATCTTAATTGAGTGTGAGAGCTCTCTAGATGAGTCGTTACTCACTGGTGAATCCAAGCCAATTGATAAAAAGGTTGGTGATCGGGTATATGCAGGAACGCACAATATTCTCAACCCTATGCTCATGAGAATCGATGCAGTAGGTCAATCTACTCGCATCGCGGGAATCGCTTCATTGCTTGATCAGGCGCTACAAGCTAAACCGTTAATGGTGAGTCTCGCAGAAAAGTGGGCAGGATATTTTGTTGGTTTTCTGTTGATTACAGCTTTTTTATCCTCAGCAATTTGGTGGTACGTCGACCCTGGTAGAGCTTGGACAGTGTTGGTTTCTGTATTAGTAGCCAGTTGTCCTTGTGCTTTATCTCTTGCTGTGCCGACAGCGATGGCTGCAGCCCAAGGCGCAGTCACAAAGCTGGGATTGTTAATTGTGCGTGGCCACGTGCTTGAGGGTTTGGTGAAGGCTACAGACTTGGTGCTCGATAAAACTGGCACGCTCACCATGGGTCAACCAGAGTTAAAAGAAATTCAGATCGCGCGACCAGAATTTTCTAGGGCAGACGTATTGAGTCTTGCCGCATCGATGGAGGCAGGACAGAAGCATCCTCTTGCACTGTCCTTGATACGCGCTGCCGAGCTTGAGAGTCTTGTGCTAACCGACTTGCCTACTCCTGTTAGTAATCAGTTAGGCAAAGGTCTGAGTTCAGGCGTCTATCGACTGGGAAGTGCTGCTTGGGTGGGTGCTCAGCAGATCGCGCAAGAAGGGCAATATGGACAAGTGCATTTAGCGGACGACAAGGGATTGATTGCAAGCTTTTTATTTCTGGATACGCCAAGGGCGGGTCTCGAGAAATTATTGACTGCTGCACAATCTCGCCGGATTAGAGTGCATTTAGTTTCAGGGGATGATCCTGCGACAGTGTCGTGGTGGGCGCATCAAGTTGGCATCAATAGCTTCAAAGGCGCTTGTTCTCCAGAGGACAAATATCACTACATTGAAGGCTTGCAAAATGAAGGACGTTTCGTCTGGGCAATTGGAGATGGTATTAACGATGCCCCCTTATTGGCGAGAGCGGATGTCTCTATTGCTGTTGGAGCGGGTGCGCCACTGGCGACAGCAGGCGCAGATGCGATTTTGACAGCAAGCTCCTTAGCTCCCTTAGCCCAATCCTTATTGCTAGCAGATAAAACCCAGCGGATTATTAAAGAAAACTTGATTTGGGCTTTGGTGTACAACTTACTGGCAATTCCGGCGGCCATGATGGGTTGGGTCAATCCTTGGGTGGCGGGTATCGGTATGTCTTTATCCTCCCTGGCAGTCACATTAAACGCCTGGCGCCTCAGAAAGGCCTAGACTAGAGAAATGGAAAGCCTTTTTCTATTGATACCCATTTCCCTGCTTTTGATTGGTCTTTTGGCCTGGATTTTCTATTGGTCTGTAAAAGCAGGGCAGTTCGATGATTTAGAGGGCCCCGGTGAGGCGATTTTGATGGATGACGATACCCCTAAACCCAGAAATGTTAGTGAACACTCTCAAAAATAGCTATATTTTTTAGATATTTAGCTAATACACCGGGCTAAATAAGTTGTAAAAAGCGTAAATGCACGCATCCTTTTTGATATAGATCAAAACACTCCCTTAGGCTTACTTTGATAATGGTTTCAGTCTATTTGGATTATGTCGCTGTTTGGTCACAAAAAAAGGAGAAACCATGGGACTTACCGTGGGGAACAATCAAGATACCTTCAATTACAAGGTTGTCAGCCAATTTGCCATCGTTACGGTTCTTTGGGGAATTGTGGGCATGCTCGTGGGGGTTATTCTCGCTGCGCAGCTCATTTGGCCTGATATCACTTTTAATATTCCATGGTTAAGCTACGGTCGCTTGCGTCCATTGCATACCAATGCGGTGATTTTTGCTTTCGGTGGATCGGCCCTGTTTGCAACGTCCTATTACATCGTGCAGCGCACCTGCCAAGCAAGACTCTTTTGTGACAAGCTAGCGGCCTTCACTTTTTGGGGTTGGCAATTAGTGATCGTATTGGCAGCGGTGACCTTGCCTTTAGGTATTTCAACCTCCAAAGAGTATGCGGAGCTTGAGTGGCCAATTGACATCCTGATTACCTTAGTTTGGGTTGCCTACGCAGTGGTGTTCTTCGGCACCATCATGAAGCGAAAAACAAAACATATTTATGTTTCCAATTGGTTCTTCGGTGCATACATTCTGACAATTGCTATTCTGCATATTTTCAATAACTTAGAAATGCCAGCAAGCTTGTGGAAATCCTATTCTGCATATGCTGGCGTTCAAGATGCAATGGTGCAGTGGTGGTATGGCCACAATGCAGTTGGCTTCTTCTTGACTACCAGCTTCTTGGGCATGATGTACTACTTCATTCCTAAACAAGCAGAGCGCCCAATCTACTCATATCGCTTGTCTATTGTCCACTTCTGGGCTTTGAACTTCACTTATATGTGGGCGGGTCCTCACCATTTACAACACACTTCCTTGCCAGACTGGACTCAGTCCCTTGGTACCGTGTTCTCTATTATTTTGTTGGCTCCATCATGGGGTGGCATGATCAACGGCATCATGACTTTGTCTGGCGCTTGGTTTAAGTTGCGCACTGATCCGATCTTGAAATTCCTAGTAGTGGCATTGTCTTTCTACGGTATGTCTACGTTCGAAGGCTCAATGATGTCTATCAAGACTGTAAATAGCTTGTCGCATTACACCGACTGGACTATTGGTCACGTTCACTCTGGTGCCCTTGGTTGGGTTGCCATGATTACGATCGGTTCTTTGTACTATCTCATTCCGCGTTTAGTTGGTCAAAAAGACATGTACAGCACGCGTTTAATTGAGGTGCATTTCTGGATCGCGACGATCGGCGTTGTTTTATACATTGCTGCAATGTGGATTGCCGGCGTCATGCAAGGTTTGATGTGGAGAGCATTTGAGCCGGATGGAACTTTGACTTATAGCTTCGTAGAATCCGTAAAAGCAACGTACCCCTTCTACATGATTCGCCTGTTGGGTGGTCTCTGCTACTTAAGCGGCATGTTCTTGATGGCATACAACGTTTACAAGACAGTGATTGGTAAAACATTCGTGAATGCCCCAATTCCACAAACATCTGCAACCGCTCACTAAGGAGAAGAAAAATGTCTAATGAAAATAAATTCTTTTCCCATGGAACGCTTGAGAAAAACGTTGGTTGGTTAATTATTGCCACCATCATCGTGGTTTCGATTGCGGGTTTAGTGCAGATTGTTCCACTGTTCTTTCAGCACACAACAACTGAACCAAGTCCTGGCGTAGTGCCATATACAGCATTGCGTTTAGCTGGCCGTGACGTATATCAGCGCGAGGGTTGTGTTGGTTGCCATTCACAGCAGATCCGTACATTACGTTCAGAGGTTGAGCGTTATGGTCCTTACTCCTTGGCTGGTGAATCCGTATTCGACCATCCATTCTTGTGGGGTAGTAAGCGTACTGGACCTGATTTAGCTCGTGTTGGTGCCCGCTACTCTGATGATTGGCATCGTATTCATCTCCGCAATCCGCGTGATGTGGTTCCTGAGTCCAATATGCCTGGATACCCTTGGTTGCAAAAGAATGCTGCCGACGCTTCCTCGATTCAATCTCATATGGTGGCCATGCGTCGTTTAGGCGTTCCTTATACCGATGAAATGATTGCAGAAGCCCCTAAAGAGTTGGAAGGCAAAACTGAAGAAGATGCCTTGATTGCTTATCTTCAAGGTTTAGGCGTCAATCGTCGTTACATCACCGTTGATGAAGTTGTAGCGAAGTAATTACCCAGGTTATTAATTTAAAAACTATATAAATCAAATGGAACAGATCACAGCCTATCTCTCCGCTTTTTCAACAGTAATCGGACTCGTCTTTTTTGTTGGGATTGTTTGGTGGGCTTGGTCGCCTAGCAGAAAGTCAGCCAACAAAGAGTCAGCTGAGCTGCCATTTGATCTTCCAGATGAATTTAGTAAGGACAAATCATGAGTGACTTTTTTAATAGCGGCTGGAGCAATTACATCGCGCTTGTTTCCTTGGTCGGTATCGTTTGGTGTATTTGGCTCTTATTTTCTCAGCGTAAAGCTAAGGTAGTTCACACGGCCGATGGTGCTGTAGCTGACACCGGACATGTTTGGGATGGCGATTTGCGTGAGCTCAATAACCCATTGCCTCGCTGGTGGATGTGGATGTTCTTGCTCTCCTGCATCTTTGGTTTAGTTTACTTAGTCTTGTTCCCTGGCTTGGGTTCATATCCAGGTGTAGTGGGTTACTCCACCGATGGTGCTTTGATGAGCTCTATGACCGAAGCGAATGATGAGTTGAAGCCTGTTTATGCTAAGTACGTGAAGATGGATATTGAGCAAGTTGCCGCAGATCCTAAGGCGCGAGAGATGGGTCAGCGATTGTTTTTGAACTCCTGTGCTCAGTGCCATGGTTCGGATGCGGGTGGTGCAAAAGGTTTTCCGAATTTGACTGATGGCGACTGGCTCTACGGTGGATCTCCTGAAAATATTAAGACGACTCTGATCAACGGACGTAATGGGGTGATGCCTGCATATGGACATCTAGAAAGTGCACAGATTGTAGATTTAGCTAACTATGTTCGCAGTCTGTCTGGTCTCCCTGCTGATGATGCAAAAGTCGCTCGTGGCGCAGAGTTATTTAAAGCCAACTGCGTCGCATGTCATGGCGCAGATGGTAAAGGCAATATTGCCCTAGGCGCACCTAACCTCACTGACAAAACTTGGTTGTATGGTGGCTCAGAGGCAACTATTGTCGAGACTCTGACTAAGGGTCGGATGGCAATGATGCCGTCTCAAGACAAAGTGTTGAGTCCTGAAAAGATTCATCTATTAACCGCTTATGTCTGGGGTTTGTCTAACAATAAGACTGCTGCGGCTAAATAAACAGTGTCAGATCGTTCGCCGGTTGGGAAGCCCATCCCTATAGATGTCATCGAGGAATCTCTTTACGAGGTCCGGCGAAAGATTTACCCAAGATCTGTTAGCGGGCTGTTTGCCCGCTGGCGCTTTATCTTAGTGTTTGCAACGCAATTATTGTTCTATGGTCTTCCTTGGGTTAGTTGGAATGGCCGTCAAGCTGTTCTGTTTGACTTAATTCAGCGTAAGTTTTATATCTTTGGCCTTGTACTATGGCCGCAGGATGTGATCTATCTGACACTCCTGTTAATCCTTTCTGCTTTAGCCCTCTTTTTATTCACTGCGATTGCGGGTCGATTATTTTGTGGATATGCCTGTCCACAAACGGTCTATACCGAAATCTTTATGTGGATTGAGCGCAAGGTGGAAGGTGATCGATTCGCACGCATTCGTTTGGATGGTGAAGAGTGGCCATGGGGTCTGCGTAAGTGGCGCCTCAAAATTACCAAGCATTTCTTATGGCTCTTGATTGCCTTCTGGACGGGCTTTACTTTCATTGGCTATTTCACCCCAATTGAAACCCTGGCGGTGGCGATTTTGCATTTATCCCTTGGGCCATGGCAAACCTTCTGGCTATGTTTCTATAGCTTTGCAACTTGGGGTAATGCTGGATTCATGCGCGAGCAGGTATGTAAATACATGTGCCCATATGCACGCTTCCAAAGTGTGATGGTCGATAAAGATACTTTCCTGGTGACCTACGACAAAGTTCGTGGCGAACCACGAGGTAGTCGTAGCAAATCTGTTGATCATGAGACTTTAGGCTTAGGTGATTGTGTTGATTGCAGCATCTGCGTTCAAGTATGTCCAACTGGTATTGATATTCGTGATGGCCTGCAATACATGTGCATAGGTTGCGGGGCTTGTATTGACGCTTGCGATCAAGTAATGGAGAAGGTTGAGTATCCAAAAGGTTTGATTCGATACACCACCGAGCGAGCTATTGAGGATAAGGAAACCAATCAAAGTGCGATACGCCATATCTTGCGTCCACGCGTCTTAATTTATATTGCATTTATTACCGTTCTTACGAGCGCCTTCATGATCTCTTTAGTCACTAGAAATCCATTGCGGGTAGATGTGATGAGAGACCGCGGAGCTTTGGCTAGAGAGGTAGATGGTGTTCGTATTGAGAATATCTATCGCATTCAGATCATGAACGCCTCAGAAAATAATATGAATGTAGAGCTGAAGGCTAGTGGTTTATCGGACTTGAGAATCCTGAATTCTCAAGGGCAAGTTGTAACTGACGTTGAGGTGGGTCCGGCCAGCAATCTATTGATTCCAGTTAAAGTAAGTACTACCGTTGGAGCACATGAGCCTGGTAACTACCCGATTCATTTCGATGTAATTGGTCATGAGAGGTCTGGCAATGAATTGATCACCAGAACCCGTGATGAAAAATCTAGTTTTATTGTTCCCCGCTAAGCTATATTGCAAGAGATAGAGAGGATGAATATGTCACAACACGAAGCAAACAAACCTTGGTTTAAGCAGCTGTGGCCTTGGTTGCTGATTAGTGGTCCAGCCATCGCTGCCATTGGTTGTGTGATTACTATTTATTTGGCTGTGAATCTTTATTCAGATAAGCCGGTTCGTGATGGCGTAGTGAAGCGAGGATTAAAAGTTGAGCAGCTTAAAGTAGAGCAGGACCGCAAATGAAATATCGCCTATTCATTTGGATCATGTGGCCATCGTTTTTAGTTTCTATTTTGGCTGAAGGCCTGCTCTTTAGTGTTGTGCATCCTGCTGAGCTTTTGTTCTTTGGTTATCACCCAAATATCTCCGATGAGGGTATTTACACCATTGGATTTTTTGTTATTTGGATCTTTTGCTCGTTCTCGAGCGCCCTTACAGCCTATATTCTGCCTGGCATCGACTCAGATGGTGCTAAAGGACAGGACCGCAGCTTGATTTAAGCCTGTATTGGCTTGATTGGAACTGTACGGTTTGGATTGGGTACGCCAGCTAATTCATATAGCCCATCCATATCAATCAGTTTGATGTGACGTTGTTTGATTTGAATGAGTCCTGACTCGGCAAAACGGGACAGCATTCGACTGACGGTTTCAATTTGGATGCCGAGGTAACTGCCAATCTCTACGCGACTCATACGTAAATCAAATTCATTATTTTGATAACCACGAGCAGCTAGTCGTTGAGAAAGATTCAATAAGAAAGCCGCTAAACGCTCTTCTGCGCGCAGGCTACCAAGTGAGAGTAGGTGACGTTGATCTTGTGTGAGTTCGCGACTTAAAATGCGGTGGAATTGCTTTTGCAGTACAGGAATTTGGCGCGCTAAATCTTCAAATGCTTCGTAGCGAATAATGCAGACTTCGCTCTCTTCAAGGGCAATTGCCTCGGATTGATAGCTGCCCTCGCCAATCCCATCAAGCCCCAAGATCTCGCCAGGCAAATGAAAGCCAATCACTTGTTGACGTCCATCCTCTAGTCCATATTCAGTCTTCAGAGTTCCAAAGCGGACGCTGTAAACCGCAGAAAGTGGGTCACCGTGACGGTAAAGACTTTCACCTTTTTGAAGGTGGACACGCTCTTTTACGAGAGTATCAATTTTGGCAATGTCGCTTGAGCTGATCCCTACCGGCAGGCAAAACTGACCCAGCACACAGACTGAGCATTTACCGCTTGGGACATCTGAGTTGGTGTAATTCATATTAGATCAAGTTATCAGATGAGTTTATTCTACTCGGATAATGTGTAATTTTAATATTTCTCCACACTACGGGATTCCAGGTGCTGACTACTAGCCTTTTGTTAGCCGTCTTCCTAGGTGCTCTAGTCAGTGGGTGGCACTGCGCTTTAATGTGTGGCGGTATTGCTGCGGCTATTGAACGTCAAGGAGGCTCTCGGGAGCTCGCTTACACCCCATTGCAAAGCAAGTCTCAACTCTTCTATCTTCAATTCATTATGCATTTAGGACGCTTGACGACCTATGTTTTGCTTGGTGCTGGAGCCGCTTGGGCTGGCGCTGTTCTTTGGCAGCAAAATGTAGTGCCGATTCAGCGTCCTCTATTTGCATTCACATCATTGATTTTATTGGTGATGGGTATCCGTCTTTTGCGTCAAAGATCCAATAGCCCCTTATTGCTTGGAAAGTGGCTTGGCGCTCAGATGGCAACATACTGGGCCAAATATTTGGGGACTTTCACAGGTCGCTCATCCCGCTGGTTTAGTGGAATGGTTTGGGGTTTGGTTCCTTGTGGGTTGGTCTATAGCGTTTTACCCCTCGCTTTTCTATCGGGTGATGTGTTGACTGGGGCAGCGCTGATGCTGGCATTTGGCTTAGGCACTTTACCTAACCTCTTGCTGATCTCTAAGTTTTCGGCAGTGTTGACCCAATTTGGGCAATATATTTGGGTGAGATATATTGCTACTGGACTGTTGATATCCGCAGGATTATTTGGTCTTTATCGTGCCTGGTATTTGCCAGAGGCTTTATTAAAAGGCGGTTTCTGTATTAGTTAGTGCGACTAATTGATTGCTGCAGCAATGCCATCTTTTAGATCTGGGTAGATGCAATCATTTGCTAGTCGCTCAAAAAGACCTCCGCGTACTGCCATTTCATGAGGTTGATGTGCCAAACCACAAATCACGAGCTTGATGCCGCGATTTTTACAAATCTCCTCAAGCTCAAGCAGTGCATCCATTCCAGAAACATCAATATAGATCACGTTCTTGAGGTCAAGCACTAACACTTTTGTGGGTAGCTCTTTTTCGATGCTCTCCAGAAGTTTGACTGCACCAAAAAAGATGGCGCCATAGACCCTGAATGCAGAGATGGTGCCTTCATATTGTTTGAGCTCTGGATAGTCAATGGCACTTGCTGTCTCATAGCGCGACAAACTGGAGATGCGATAAATGAAGGTGATAAACGCCAAAAGCAGGCCGACTTGTATTGCGACGGTAAGGTCTAGGACTATTGTCAGCACAAATACACTCAACATGGTCAAGCGATAAGGTAAGCGGAATTGCTTGAGGTCTGCAAACTTTTTCCACTCACCCATATTCCAGGCAACAAACATGAGGATGGCCGCTAAGCTGGCCAGGGGAATATTTTTTGCTAGCGGAGCTCCAAACAAGACAATGACCAGCAACGTCGCTGAGTGAACGACCCCAGCAACTGGGGTGCTTGCACCGCTCTGAATATTGGTGACTGTTCTTGCGATGGTTCCCGTGGCTGGCATACCACCAAAAAATGGGCTGACTAGATTGGCTGCACCTTGTGCCATGAGTTCTTGATTGGAATCGTGACGATCATGAATCAATCCATCAGCAATTCGTGCGCAGAGTAGTGATTCAATTGCTCCGAGTAAAGCAAGGGTAATCGCTGGTGCAATGACAAACTGCGCAGTACTCCAGCTAATTGGGATCCATTCAAAGCTGGGTAGACCTGAGGGGATGCCACCAAAACGACTGCCTATTGTGTCTACGGGAAGGTTGAATGCGCTAGTGACAATTGTGGCTATAGCCATTGCAATGACAGTCCCTGGCACGTAGCTAAGAGAGCTAAGGCGTTTCTGAAAGGCTCGCCAAGCAATTAAGAGTGCCAGACTCCCAATCGATAGGCTTAGGGCGATGGGGTTAATCGTGTCGGCAGCGGCATACAAAGTTTGAACTGCTTGAAAAAATTCAGCAGGCATCTTGGTGATTTGCAGACCAAAAAATTCTTTCACTTGAGATAGGGCAATCAGCACAGCGATGCCATTGGTAAATCCAATGATGACGGCAACGGGAATAAAGCGAATTAATGTCCCAAGCCGAAAGAGCCCCATTAGAAATAAAAACACTCCGGACATGGCGGTTGCTAAAAGTAAATTGGCGATACCGTAGTGTTCAACAATGCCGTAAACAATCACAATAAAGGCGCCGGCTGGGCCACCGATTTGAACGCGGCTACCACCTAATAGGGAAATTAATCCGCCAGCAATGATCGCTGTAAAAATGCCTGCTTCTGGTTTGAGTCCGCTGGCGATCGCAAACGCCATTGCTAGTGGTAGCGCAACAACTCCAACCGTGATGCCTGCCAATATATCTCTACTGAAAAGAGCGCCGTTATAGCCCTTGAAACAGTCTAATAATTTTGGATGAAAGAGATTCATGGGAAAGGGATTTTCAAGCTATGCGACTACCAACCCAATAGGCTATGGCTGCGGATAAGGCTGTAACAGCAGACCCCCAAGCTATGTCTACAAAAGCCAAGCGCATTGGAAAATCACGAATGACTGCAAGATTGGTCAAATCGTAAGTCATGTAGCAAAAGAAGCCAAATAGAGCGCCATATTGCAATGCATATATCCAGGACTGTTTGGAGATTGCCGGAAGGATGACAAAAATGGATGCGCCCAGTGCGTAGAGGAGATAAAAAGCCAGCCCTGCTAGCAATTTGGGCTCATTAGCCATTAGTGAACCCATGTCGTCACGATAGAGGTTTTTGGCGATACCAAGTAGCCATATCAAATCAATCACGACTAAGCTTAGTAGAAATGAAAAATACACTGCAAAGTACTTGAGCAATTCAGTTTCCTTTTTATGCTTTTACAGTTTAATAATAAGGATTATGATGGAATGAGAGATGTCAGGGTTTAATTTAACAGGAGTCAATATGTTCAAGCACTTATTAGTACCGGTTGATGGTTCCGATGTCAGTAAAAAGTCCTTAAAAAAGGTGGCTGAGCTTGCTAAAGCCGATAAAGCTTCCGTGACATTGGTCTATGTCTCTGACCCAATGCCGCCGATGGTGTATTCCGACAGCACTATGGGCTATGGAATTTCTCAAAAAGATCATAAAAAGGTATGCGAAGTATTTGCTCAGGATGTCTTTAAAAAGGCTACTGTTGCTTTAGGTGCCGGCCTTAAGGTCAATACGCTCCATGTCCCCAATAGCAATTTAGCTGAAGGGATTTTAGAAGGTGCCAAGAAATCGAAGGCTGATGTCATTGTGATGGCTTCACACAAGCGCACTGGCATTAAGAGTGTTTTATTGGGCAGTGAAACGCATGAAGTGATTGTGCATTCCAAATTACCAGTATTAGTTCTTGGTTAATACTGAAGCTCTTAAAAGATGAAGGGGTCCTTATGGACCCCTTTTCATTGCGCTCGATTTTTATTGAGATGGATTGCTAGTTAACCAGTGGTGTACCCAGCAATAAAATTTCTCTAGTGAGAAGACCGCTATCACTATCGCGCATATTCCATAAATCTAGCTGAGTTTTTGTAGCGTAAGGATCTACATAGACGCCATCTTTTCTGAGTTCAAAATGTAGGTGCGGTCCAGTGGATCGTCCAGTGGATCCAACGTAGCCAATTTCTAAGCCACGCCGTACTTCATTGCCCACCTCTAGCTCCACGTTGTAATTGCTTAAATGGGCATAGTAGGTGCGATAGTTTCCGGGGTGCTCGAGAATAATGAGATTTCCAAACGCACCGCTGTAGCCCAAATGAACTACCTTTCCTGTGGCTACGCTAAAGATGGGTGTCCCAGTTGGGGCTGAATAATCAATTCCCATATGCGTGCGATATCGCTGTTTGGGTGCTGCTACGGGAGCTCCATTCTTTGAGGGCGCAGCTTTCTTGCTGGAGGCCCGTACGCTACCGACACCCCGTGATATGCGTCGATAACTCAGAGGATTGGTCCAAAAGGTACGCTCGATAGATTCTCCGCCAGCGGTATAAAAGCCACCTGGAATATCACTTCTTTCAATCCAAAATGCACTTGAAAATACTTCGCCAGATACTGGGTCAATAATTTCTGCAGCCCAAATTTGTGCCCAGCGTTCTTTGTCGCCAAAGTCCACAATCAGGCGAACAATACTGTTCGTATTTTCAAGTGAATTATTTTCTTCGGGATAAATTTGTTTGATGACAGAGTTCAGCTCCCAAACTAATTCAACCGGTAATTTATCGCCTACTTTTTTGGGGTCGTACAAAACATCGCTCAGAGCTAACTGAATTTCCGTAAATCGTTTTGACTCATCCTTTAAGTAGTCTTGTTGGATCAAGAAGCTACCAGCCGCTGAAGGTGTAAAAGTCCAAATCTCTGTCTTAGCATCTTGCATGGGGCCATTCATGATACTGAGCGATTCAAAGCGATTGCGACTGCCCAAGGCTAAAGCATACGGAATGCAATTGCCGCGCATCCTATCAAAAAACCCCTTAGTTTGGGATTTAAAGAAATCATTAAGGTTGCGATCATCTAGACCCAAATTGGCTGGGAGATTCTCTTCGTTATAGCTGCGACGCAGACAGCCACGTTGGACTCGGTAATCCAAGTTCGCACCGCCTTCTTGGCTAGGAGCACCCTCAATCCGTTTAAATAACTCGGGATTTAAGTTCATACTTTTGGTGCCGCGACTGAGTGAATTTTCTTTAAGCTGAATACCGGCTTGCTTGTTACTTGCGCTGGAAACTTTTTGCTTTACTTGGGGCGCTTTGTTCACCTTACCAGTTTGATTTACTGGTTGTGCTTGTGCGCTAGACATGAGAGCGATCAGAGAGAGTCCGATCGCGCTGATTACGTTCCTCAGCAAGTAAGGTAAGGGGCTCACTTTTTTATTCACCTTTCAATTATCCAATATTGTTGTCAGTCCGCCTGTTTTTTATGTTGTAGTGCAGCAATTTTCTATTGAAGTTGGTCAAGGAAAGTGGCAAAAGTTGTAGATACAATAAATTTTTGATTAAAGGAATTTTCATGCCACTCATTGAGTCAGTATCGGTTGCAGCGGTTGCGGTGCCGCTAGATAAAGTCACCTCCTTTTCCACGCGAACAGTTTCAGAGCGTCACTACTGCTTAGTGAAGGTGCGGGGTAAGGATGGTAATGAGGGCATAGGCTTTTGCTATGTTGGTAGCGCTGGTGGTGATATTGCCAAGATTGCAGTTGAGCAATTGTTAGCCCCTAAACTCATTGGTCAAAATAGCCATCGCAGTGAAGGCTTGTGGATGGATATGTATAACGAGTCGATTTTGCAAGGGCGCGCTGGCGCTGTGATGCGTGGTATCTCGATTCTGGACACCGCTCTCTGGGATTTAAATGCCCGTGCTGCAAAGTTACCGCTTCACCAATACTTGGGATCGGTCGTAGATGATCGTGTGCCAGCTTATGCCAGCGGAGGCTACTATTTGGATGGTAAAACGCCTGCCAAGTTGGGTAAGGAGATGGAGTCCTACGTTAAACAGGGCTTTAAAGCCGTCAAAATGAAAGTGGGCCGTCTCTCCCCAAGAGAAGAAGAGGCACGCGTTAAAGCTGCCCGTAAGGCTGTGGGTGAGGATGTTTTATTGACCTTGGATGCCAATAATGCATGGCGCGATCTACCAACGGCCTTGGAATACATACGACGCTTTGAGGCTTACAACCCTTACTGGATTGAGGAGCCATTTTCACCGGATGCGATTGACTTGCATGCCGCGCTGGCGCGCCAAACTACGATTAATGTGGCTACTGGTGAGATGGAGGCTGGGCGCTGGCGCTTTAGGGAATTGATTGATGCTGGTGGCGCTGCAATTTTGCAGTCGGATGCGGCAGTATGCGGCGGCATCACTGAGTGGCGTCGTATTTCTGCTTACGCGGACTTAAAAGGCGTGATTGTTTGCCCGCATTGGATGCATGATTTACATGCGCCACTGGTGGCCGCAACCCCGAATGCGCGTTTTGTGGAATTCTTCTTGGATGATCAAGTGTTGAACTTCCGTAGATTAATTAACAAGCAGCTTACCTTCAAGAACGGTGATTTGATTCTGCATAAAACCCCAGGACTGGGATTTGAGTTTCATGAAGCTGCTATCAAAAAATATGCTGGCAAGGCTGCCTGGACTAAGATTGCTTAGTGCAATTAGTAGTTGATCGGCAATAAAAAATCCCGCATCGTGTGCGGGATTTTTTTTCTAACTTTGCTTCAATATTGATCAGGTGGACTTGGGATTCATCTTGAAATGGGTAATTGACTGGGTAATTAATACCAAACCAAATCCTACGAATCCAATAATGTCCGCTTCAGTGGATGGGTAGGCAAGTGCTACACCTGCAATGACCATGATGACGCGTTCAAATACCTTGGTCTTTTCAATAAACCAGCCTTGTAATCCACCAGCAAGACAAATGATTCCCACAACTGCGGTGAAGGAAACCCAAGCAATTTGACCCCAATCCGCTTGTTCTAAGGCGGTTGTAGAGCCCATAAGCAATAAGCTTACGCCTGACTTATCGAGAACAAACATGAATGGAACTAAGATCGCTGGAGCGACATATTTCCAAGTTTGTAAGGTGGTCTTATACGGGTTGCCTTTACAGATGGCCGCAGCAGCGAACGGCGAGAGCGCTGTTGGAGGAGATACTTCAGAGAGCACTGCGTAATAGAAGATGAACATGTGCGCTGCAAATTCTGGAACGCCAAGATTAATCAGGGCAGGAGCAGCAATCACGGCGCAAATAATGTATGACGCTGTTACTGGAACAGCGAGACCTACAACCCAAACCACTAGGCCTGTGAAGATTGCTGTGAGCAAGAGTGAGCCACCGGCGTACTGAATCACGATTGAGCTGAACTTCAAGCCCAAGCCGGTTAATGTAACGGTGCCCACAATCAATCCAGCACCAGCACAGGTGACTGCAATTGCTAGTACGCCAGTAGAGCCAGAGGCCAATGCTTTAGTGAGGTTTGAGTTATACAAGCCAGAGAAAATCTTCTCTTTACCCTTAAACCACTCCCAAGGGATGATGGCGGTATCACGACGCAGCATGCTCGATAGGGCCGATACAACAGTCGCCCAAAATACCGACATGACTGGTGAGAAGCCAAACATCATGAATACCACGATCGAAATCAATGAGAAGAAATGGAACCAATACTTTTTAGTGAGTTGCCAAGCAGATTCAGCTGCTTCGAACTTCATGCTCTTCATTCCGTACTTGCGTACATCAATTTCCACCATGACTAGCAAGCCAAGGTAAAACAGAATGGTTGGAATGGTTGCCATCAGCAACACATCTAAATAGGAGATCTTCAGGAAGTCCGCAATCAAGAATGCTGCCGCGCCAAGTACTGGCGGAGAAATAATTGCACCTAAGCCACCGGCCGCCAATAAGCCACCGGCTGCATTTTTTTCATATCCAACTTTATCGAGCATTGGTGCAGCTACTGAACCAACCGTCACGGTAGTAGCAACGCCAGAGCCTGATGGACCGCCTAGTAGGAATGAGGACAGAACAATGGTTCTACCAACGCCTGAGGATTTGCCGCCCATAGCCGCAAATGAGAAATCGATAAAGAACTTACCTGCACCAGTGAACTGCAAAAAGGCGCCAAAAATAGTGAAGAGAATAATCAGAGTGGCAGATACGTCTACTGCGGTGCCATAAATACCCTCAAGCGTCATGAACATATAGCCAACTAGACGGTCGAGGTCATAGCCCTTGTGTGTCCAAGGTGCTGGCAAGTAGTTGCCAAAGAGGGCATACATCAAGAAGAGTGAGGTCACTACTACTAAGACCATGCCGTTGGTTCTTCTAACGCTCTCCAGAATGAGGGCAATCAGGAAGACGCCAAACATGACATCCATTGAATTCGGTGCGGTATTACGATCAAACAGATCATCTCCGCCGCTGAGGATGTAATAGGCAATAGCTATTGATCCCACAGCAAATAATATATCCCACCACATGAGGCGGTTCTTAAAGCGGGCACCAATCGGAAAGCTCAGAAATACTAAAAACAGTACTAGGGCTACGTGGATAACACGCAACTGCTGGGTTGGAACAATCGAATAAGCGGCATATAGGTGAAAGAGTGACATGCCAACGGCCACCAAGGTAATGAACTTGGCCAAGAGACCTTTATAGTCATTGGAATCACCTTCCTCTTGCTTTATGAAGGCGTCTAGTTTTTCTTGTGTTTCGTTATCAATTACAGCTTGTGTCATGTCTCTACCTATTTTTTTGTTTACAGCTTTTTTCGTCTTACTAATGCGGAACTATCAAAAAATTCAGGAGTGCCTGAAGACACTCCTGATCTCAAAATGAATTAGATTTAATTTACTTTGACATTTTTTTCTTTGAAGTATTTCAAGGCGCCTGGGTGAAAAGCGATTGGAGTAGAGTTTTGCTTTTGATTCTCAAGGGTTACGTTGATGTATTCCTTGTGAGTGCGAACTAAATCCAATTTGTTGTCAAATACTGCCTTGACAATTTTGTAGGCTTCATCGTCAGGCATATTGGCGTTGACTACGAGGATATTGGCTACGCCAGCAACTTTGTTGTCTTTGCCCATGCCGCTGTAAGTTTCTTTTGGAATGTTGGCAGCAAAGTACAGGTTACCGTATTTCTTGTTCATTGCAGCAACTTCAGCAGCGTTATCAACCATGACGAGTTTCATACCAGGGCTATTAGCGAGGTCAGTTACGGCTGCGGTTGGCAAGCCACCAACCCAGAAGAAAGCATCAATCTTGCGGTCTTTTACTGCGTTAACAGATTCGGCTACGCTCAAACGCTCGCGTTTGACGTCCTTGTCTTTATCTAAGCCAGCAGCTTCAAGGAGGCGGAAAGCCATCACTTCGGTTGCGCTACCTGGGGCGCCTGTACTAACACGCTTGCCTTTGAGGTCCTTCATGGACTT
The DNA here is from genome assembly GCA_000342265.1 of beta proteobacterium CB. NCBI lineage: Bacteria > Pseudomonadati > Pseudomonadota > Betaproteobacteria > beta proteobacterium CB. Next base: position 1,479,660 of record CP004348.1, on the reverse strand, counting down.
GACGCCAGTGGACTCCACTGTCACAACGTGCATGAGGTTTGGGTAGAGAACCAAGAGAGTGCGTAAATCTACCTTCTTGTTGGCAAACTTACCTTCACCATCTTTGGCATCTTTAGCGGCATCAGCCATAGAGAATCCAACATATGGCTTGCCTGTACCAATGAGGTTAAGGTTATCCACAGAGCCGCCGGTTACTTCGGCTGTAGCCGCCATACCTGGAACTTTGCTAGAAAGCACTGAGGCCAAGCCACCACCCATAGGGTAGTAAACGCCGCCAGTACCGCCAGTTGCGATTGAGATGTTCTGTGCTTGAGCGGCGCTGAACAACATGGTGAGAGATACAGCAATTACTTTAATAAGCTTCATTTTTGTCTCCTGTTTTGGGTCTATTAATTAAAGGCCTGGCATGCTGAAGTTAATCTTTTGCAGCTCACTGAGCAATTTTGCTTGCTGGTCTGCGCTCAGTTGCATGAGTGGCGGACGAACACGTAACCACTCTGAATCCTTACTAAAATGTGCAACCGCAGTTTTCATGCCAGCAATCATTTGATATTGAGCAAATATAGAGCGTACTTGATCTAAGGCTGTTTGGCGTTGATCTGCATCAGATTCTTTCCAATGGGCGGCTAATTCAGCAATAGCCCTAGGGTTTACGTTAGCAGTAGCGGAGATGCAGCCAACACCACCAGCGCGTAAAGTACGCATGAGAAATACTTCACTACCTGCATAAACGCGGAAGCCTGACGGTGCTAAGAGCTTGATTACAGATTCAGTGTAGGCCCAATCGCCAGAACTATCTTTCATGCCGACAACAGTTTTAGGGTAAGCCTTTACTAAGCGCTCTAGCAAAGAGAGGCTTAAATTAATCTTAGTAACAGGTGGAATGTTGTAGATATAAATTTGCAATCCAGCGTCACCTACTTTTTGAATCACTTCAGAGAAATAGGCAAAAAGACCATCATCAGTTACATCTTTGTAATAGAACGGCGGCAACATCAAGACGCCAGCACATTTGTGTTGCACCGCATGTCGGGTCATGTTCACGGTAGCGTCGATGGACGTGGCACCCGTGCCAGGCATCATATGTGCTGGGTTTAGGCCGCCCTCAACCAGTGCGGTTAAGGTCGCCATCTTTTGGGGAGCCGACATCGAGTTGGCTTCGGAGTTTGTTCCAAAGATTGCTTGGCCAACGCCATTGGCTTCGAGCCATTGGCATTGCTTTAGTAATTTTTGCGCATCTGGACTGCCGTCCTCTTTAAATGGAGTCAATACAGGCGATAGCACCGCAGGTAGTGTGGAAGGGTGAAGGGAAATAGTCATTACTTACTCCAATTTAATTTTGCACTTCAGTAAGAAGCGGTTTTTTATTATAGAAAGCTTCTAAATTATCTATTGCTAAGTTCGTCATCAATTGTCGCGTTTCAGAAGTTGCGCTTCCAATATGCGGGGTTAGTAAGACATTATCAATATTTAAGAACCCAGGGTTCGGATTTGGTTCATTTTCGAACACATCTAGCGCTGCACCGGCAATCTCTTTTTGCTGCAGTGCAACTAAAAGTGCAGCTTCATCCACTACGCTACCGCGAGCAATATTGATAAGGTATCCCTTTGTGCCTAGGGCCTTTAGGACTTCGGCATCGACCATTTTTTCAGTGTCTGGGCTAGCAGGGCAAGCGAGAAAGAGGACGTCGCTGGAATTGGCCAAGGACTTGATGTCGGCAAAGTACTCATAAGGGACTTCCTTACGGCTTGGGCCGGTGTAGGCAATCTTGACTTTGAAGGGTTCTAGGCGCTTAGCGAGGTCTTGACCGATGCGACCCATGCCGGCGATACCTACTTGCTTGCCTGCAAGCGTCGTGGTGACTGTAAATAAACCCTTGGACCAAGCCGAGCTTTTAACAAACTCATGCGCCTGCGGTATGCGGCGCAATAAACCAAAGAGCATGCCAATGGCGAGCTCGCAAACCGCGTCATTAAGAACACCTGGGGTATTGCTGGCCTTGATGCCTTTTTCCTTAAGGTAGTCCAGTGGCAGGTTGTCATAGCCCACACCACAGGTAGCCACCATCTTTACCGAGGGGAGTTTCTCAAGTAATTCGATGGGTAGCTGAGTATTTGAGCGAATCAAAATGCTCTCGTAACAGCAAGGCGGGAGGCTGGCGTTGAGATCTGGGTAGCGAACCGGGGTAATGCGCTGGTCTATTGCCGTTTGCATTACCTCTGGAAATTGCCCGACCTGCAGTACCGAATTGACTGGGATCATGTCTCACTTACTTTTTTATTGGAATAATGAAAGCATTGTAAGAGGATTTGTAATCCTTATCTTGCCCCCGAAGGAGAAATTGAGATGTTGTTTACCCCATCTGAAACTAAAGTTGTCATCGTTGGCGGCGGCACTATGGGTGCTGATGTGGCAGCTGTATGTGCACGCGGGGGGTGCGCAGTTCAGGTGCTTGAGCCGACTACGGAGCGTCGCGCATTGTTGCCAGATTATTTTGCCAACACCATGATTGATCTAGGTTACGAGCATCGCTTGCATTTGCTATCTACCGCTGGCTCCTTAGAAGAAATAGATTGGTCAGAGATTGATTTGGTGATTGAGTGTGTACCCGAGCGTCTGGATATCAAACAAGAGTTATTTGCCAAGTTGGAGCAATACGCAAAACCAGAAGCCGTCTTAGCAAGTAACAGCACCAGCTTTCCAATCAGTGATATTGCAAAAGGTTTGAAAACCGCAGCGCGGATGATTGGTTTGCATTTCTTCATGCCCGCACATTTAGTGCCTTGTGTGGAGGTGGTTTATGGCCAAAAGACTTCGCCCATGGTTGGCGAAAGCCTATCTCGTTTGATGACAGCTTGTGGCATGGTACCCGTCACCGTGAAAAAAGATTTACCAGGTTTTCTGGCGAACCGTCTGCAGCATGCCTTGTCGCGCGAAGCCTTTGCTATGGTTGATGCTGGGATTGCTAGCTTGGAAGATATTGATAAGGCAGTCCGCTTTGGCTTTGGTTTTCGCTATATCGCTGCGGGACCCGCAATGCAGAGAGACCATGCTGGTTTAGATGTGCACGGTGCTGGTGGTGCGACGATTTATCCCACCCTCAATAATTCTCCCGATATTGCCAAATGCTTAAGCGATCGCATCGCCAGTGGCAAGTTGGGTATGAAGACCGGTGAGGGCTTTTATTCATGGACTGCAGAGACGATGAAGGCGGAACGAGAGCGCTACCAAGAAGCATTGCGTGAAGGCCTGAAGATCATTCAAAAGGATCTGCCAGAGATTAAATAAATCGGGAGTAATCCCATGCGGTGATTTATTCTTCAATGATGAAAAAAATCATTCGCGTTTGGGATTTACCGATTCGACTGTTTCATTGGTTGTTGGTCGTTTGCATTGTCACTAGCTTCATTACCGTCAAGATTGGTGGCAATGCCATGGAGCTCCATGCGCGGGCCGGTTACTGCGTTCTGACCTTGATTCTTTTTCGCATCTGCTGGGGCTTAATTGGCTCGCATCATGCCCGCTTTATTCATTTTGTACCAAGCCCTAAAGGCTTATTCAATTACCTCTCTGGAAAAACCAAAGCGGGACTAGGTCACAATCCCTTGGGTGCATTGTCTGTTTTGGCGCTCCTCTTTTCGATTGGTCTTCAAGCAGTTACAGGCCTTTTTGCAAATGATGACATCGCATTTGAGGGGCCATTCACAAAATATGTTTCGAGTGAAGCGGTTGAGCTACTGACTTCAATTCATCGCCAGAATGAAAAGATTTTGATTGTGTTGATTGTTGTTCACCTCTGTGCAATTTTCTATTACCAAAAATTTAAAGGTGAAGATTTAATTAAGCCGATGCTATTGGGTGATAAAGAAATTGACCCAAGCGAAGAGGCAAAATATTTGCCATCTGACTTGGGTCAAGCCTCCCGGGATGGAGGTTTGCAACGTGGCTTAGCTTTATTGCTACTGAGCCTGATTGCCGTAATACTGGGCTACTTTATTACGCGCTGATTACTTTTTCTTAAAGTCATCATGACAACCTTTGCAGGTTGCGCCAGCAGCACCAAAAGCTTTTTTAATTGCTTCTTGATCGCCTGACTGTGCGGCGGTATTGAGGTTCGCTACTGCCAATTGCATTTTCTCTCCAGCGGATTTGAACTTGGCGTTATCAGACCATACAGCCGGTAGCGCGTTGCCACCCTCAGTGCCTGGACCAAAAGCTTGCCAAGGCAGTGTTGAAATTGTTGCAACAACCGCTGCATTCTTAGCGACCTCATCTTTATTAAATGGCGCCTCACCTTTTACTACTGCACCAATTTTTCCAAAAGAATTGGCCATTACGGTAAATGCGCTCTGACGATATTTAATCGCATCTTCTGGCTTCTTAAACTGAGCGTATGCAATGCCACTCAGCAGCAAGCTTGGTGCGAGGGTCGCTAAAACAAGGTGTTTGACTTTCATGGGGGCTCCAGTAGGTTCAATCAATTTGGGGGTGAGGCTAATGCTGTTTAGCATACTCTCGAATACTGACTTTTGTCGATGCGATTTTTGTTTAGAAAAGCATTCTCAAGGGGCTGGTCAGCAGAAGAATCAGCCATTCGAAAAAGGCCATCAGGGGGGTCATCCAAAGATTGCCAATAATGCCGGTGAAAACCAATCCGAGAACGATAAAGAAACCCCAGGGCTCTAGTTTGCCTAGGGCAATAGATTGGCGCGCAGGCAAGATCCCCGCAAGAATTCGTCCACCGTCGAGTGGCGGCAATGGAAATAGATTAAAAACTAACAAACCTAAATTCCAAGTAATTCCAGCCTGGGACATGGAGATGAAGAACTTTTCGTTTACCCCAAGCCCAACAAATCCAATCAGCAGTATTAGCCAAATCAATGCTTGGATGAAATTCGATCCAGGACCAGCTAAGGCTACCCAAATGGAGTCAATACGGGGATTGCGCAGGCGCCCGAAATTCACGGGTACTGGCTTGGCGTAGCCCACCAAAAAGGGGGATCCGGACAAAATCAACAGTAAAGGGATTAGGATGGTCCCCACCGGATCTATGTGTTTAATGGGGTTGAGGCTGACCCTGCCCAGCATATAGGCAGTATTGTCACCAAATTGGCGAGCCGCATAACCATGGGCTGCTTCGTGGATGGTGATGGCAAAAATCAAAGGAATCGCATTAATGGCGATGGCTTGGATAGAATAGTCAGTAATCATGGCAATATGATATCCATAGGAGCAAAAAGTGACTGACGATAAAAAACCTGAATCAAAAACCCCAGCTAAGCCTGTAGCAGCTAAGCCGGTAGCCCGTCCACCAGCCCCAAAAGGCCCATCTGGCCCTGGCGGTAGGCCTCAGGCAGGCTTTGGAGGCGGAAAAGCCATGATGCGCAAGGCTGGCCGCGGCCGATAGTGGATAATTGCAGCACCAATTAATGTGTTTAATGAGGATTTAGCATGAACGAATGGCATAACGAGTCGAAAGACGAAGTCAATAAGAAAATCATCACTTTGATCGTGATGCTGGCAGCCGCTACTAGCTTGGCTATTTTGTTTGCATTGGTTGCAGCTCACACTGGTTACGTATTCGGCTAATCTGCATTAATGACTAGCCATCGCCAACCTGCAGTATTTACTGGCCATGGTAGTCCGATGTACGCCATTGAGCCCAATCGCTTTACAGCGGCTTGGGCTAATCTTGGCAAATCACTCAAACGTCCAGATGCCATCCTAGTCATCTCGGCCCATTGGGTAACCCGGGGAGTTTGGGTTACTGCAATGCCCAAACCAAAAACCATTCATGACTTTGGTGGATTTCCGCAAGCCTTGTTCGATATTCAATATCCAGCGCCCGGAAGTCCTGCGTTGGCTCATCGCATCGCAGAATTGTTAGATGTTCCTGTGGTCCTAGAGGAGAATGAATGGGGCATTGATCATGGTGCCTGGTCTGTTCTTAAATACCTCTATCCAGATGCCGATATTCCTGTAGTTCAGTTAAGCCTAGATGGCTCAATGTCTGCGAGTGAGCACTACGAACTCGCTAAGAAATTACGGCCTTTACGAGATGAGAACATTTTGATTTTAGCTAGCGGCAATGTGGTGCACAACTTACGTACCATTCATTGGGAGGAGGGGGCGACACCTTACCCATGGGCTAAAGAGTTCAATGATTTTTTTGTTTCAGAGATGAAAGCAAATCACCATGAGACATTGATTCATTGGGAGCAGTTTGGGGATTCCGCCCATTTGTCTATTCCGACCCCTGAACATTATTGGCCAGCTTTATATGTGCTTGCCCTGCAAGAGCAAGGTGAGGAGCCTACAGTATTGGTTGATGGATTAGAAATGGGTTCAATCAGTATGCTTACTTTTTTAATTCAATAAATATTGAATATGTGGCCATCAATTTTTGCAATCTTCTGCGGCGCTGGTCTCGGAGCTTTGCTGAGAGCGGGATTTAATGTTGCAACAGTCAGCCTTGCAGCGACGCTTCCTTTGGGAACCTTTATTTCCAATATGGTTGGCGGCTATTTGATTGGAATTGCCCTAGCCTTCTTTGGTAACAACCCAGGCCTTTCCCCTGAATGGAAGTTATTCATCATCACCGGTTTCTTGGGCGGCCTGACAACCTTCTCTAGCTTTTCAGCAGAAGTAGTCGGCTTTATGCAGCGTGGTGAGATGACTTGGGCGCTGGGTACTGCGTTATTAAATTTGATAGGCTCACTCGCCTTAACCTTTTTAGGCATCCTGACTTATCAAGCGCTGAAGTAAGCATTTTAATTAGGCTTACTCAGGCTTGATATTGCCGGCTTTGACTACGGCGCTCCATTTTGCAGCCTCTGACTTAATCAGGGCTGCGAAATCAGCAGGACTGCCACCACCAATCTCATTACCTTGAGACAGCATTAACTCTCGTAGCTGAGGATCTTTAAGTGCCTCATTAGCTGCCTTATTTAACTTATCAATAATGGGTTTAGGTGTTCCAGCTGGGGCAATAAATCCCTGCCAGTTGAGCACTTCTACTTTAGGGTAGCCAAGCTCTGCAAAGCTAGGCACATTAGGGAAGAGTGGAGATCTTTTTTTGCTGGTGATGGCAATGGGGCGCAATTTATCAGCCCTGATGCTGGGTACTGCCGAGTACATTTGATCAAACATCATATCTACGTTGCCCGCCATCAAATCAGTGAGCGCGGCAGAGCCACTTTTATATGGCACATGAATCATTTGGATGCCGGCATTTTGCATAAATAGCTCTGCTGACAGTTGATGGCTGCCGCCGATGCCTCCAGAGGAGAATGTCAGTGCCCCTGGCTTTGTCTTGGCTGCGGTAACAATGTCTTGAATGGATTTATATTGCGAGTTTGGATTCACCACCAAAATGAGTGGACCCTTTTCAATCAGAATGATGGGGCTAAGATCTATTTCGGGGTCATAACGCAATGTGCCAAAGAGGGCCTTGTTTACGGCTAGTGGTGCAAAGTTTCCCATGCCAATGGTGTAACCATCTGGCGGTGCTTTCGCAACAAACTCAGTGCCAATATTTCCGCCGGCACCTGGTTTGTTGTCAACCACAAAGGGTTGCTTCAGGATCAGACTCATTTTTTGAGCTAACTGCCTACTGCGGGAATCTGCACTGCCTCCTGCGCCGTACGGCACGACTACGGTAATGGGTTTATTGGGGTAATTGGTTTGCGCTTGTGGTGAAGCAGCGGCCAGCAAAGCTGCACACAATGCGAGTGTCTTTAACGATTTCATCATTTTCATATGACTCCTAAAATTCCTAGTATTGCTCCTAGTGCAATTAAATACAAAGGATGCCAGCGAGTAAAGACAGTGACCCCGATCGTCAACAAGGTCAGTGCATAGGCTGCGTAGCTATGATTAATTTGTAGTGCAATCTGCCACGCCGAAGATAGAACGAGACCGATAGCAAGCGCTGCAGCCGCATACTGAATTGATTTCTTTTTATGTGCATCTTGCATCCCTAATATGAGGCGCTGCAAGTGATAAACCAAAATGGATGATGGCCAAGCAATCGCAATGGTTGCAATCAAAGCGCCTAAAGCGCCATAGACATGCCAGCCGATCAGAGTAACCGTCATGAAATTGGGTCCTGGCGCGGCTTGAGCGATAGCAAAATAATCAGCAAAAGTTTGTAGGTCAATCCAATGCTCTTGATGAACGGATAAATTGAGCAGACTTGGAAGCAGGGCATTTACTCCGCCAAAGGCAATCAGTGAGAAAGCTGAAAGTTTTAGAAAGAGGCTCAGCAAAATGCTCATAGTTTGCGAGCTTTCTTTTGCGCCAAAATCCAAGCGAGTGGTGACGCAATCAATACTACCCAACCAAGACCGAGCTGGTAATAGCTAGCGGCAATGACTGTGACAGCTACCACCACCAGCATCGCTGGAAATCGAAACTCATCGCGCAACATTTTGATTCCGGTGGAGGCGATTAAACCAACACCAACTGCAGAAATACCCCGCAGTATTCCCTGGACGGAATCTAGGTAGCTGTAATGTGTATAAAGAACGGCCAGCAGCATCACAATGCAGATGGGCCCTAGCGTTAAGCCAAGAACAGCTGCTAATGCACCCTTAGCGCCAGCGAAGCGAGAGCCAATACAAACTGCAAGATTGACAATATTAGGGCCGGGAACAATTTGGCAGATACCTAAAATGGCACTGAATTCTTCCGAGCTCAATACTTTATCCCGCTCAACTAAGGTGCGACGAGCCCAAGGCAAAACCCCGCCAAAACCAGACATCCCGATTTTGCTGAAGCTGATGAATAATTCAGAAGGGGTAAGTGTCTTCAAATGAATTAAGGCTCGAATGGATGGGGGACTGGCTTTTGATCAATCCATGCCTCTAAGGTATCGACGATGCCTTTAGAGAACATTGCAAAAACAGGTTCAGCCACAAATCCCAGATGCGGTGTGGTAAGTAAGTTAGGCGTGTTTCTTAGGGCATCATTTGCTGGGAGCGGCTCAGTATCGAAGACATCAATCGCTGCTTGACCTGGCCTACCGGCGGCGAGTGCATCTCGCAGAGCCTGCGTATTAATGAGTACAGAGCGAGAAGTATTCACTAAGAGAGCATCGGGCCGCATCATTGCCAACTCTTCTGTTCCGATTAGTCCTTTGGTGTTGGGTCCAGCCACTAGATGTAGGCTGACAACTTTGGATGTTTTTAGAAGCTCTTCTAGGCTGACTGACTTAGCATCTTGGGCGGCAGCACGTTCGGCGGTCATGTTGGGGCTCCAAGTGACAAGCTCCATTCCAAAGGCCTTACCTACGCGGGCAACAGAACTACCGATTGAGCCTAAGCCAATAATTCCAAGGCGTTCGCCAGACAGCATTGGTAGAACCGAAAGTTCATCCCGCCAGCTAGCAGAGCGCACCAGATGATTTTGGGTGAGTAATCGTTTTGAGGCCCCTAAAATTAATGCCCAAGTTAGCTCGGTAGTCGTTTCTTTAGAGGGGCCGCCTTGAGTGCAGGCAATCGGAATATTGCGTGATATCAGAGCTGACGCATCTAGGGTGCCGTTGCGCTTGCCAGTGAATATAAATAGCTTCAGCTTTGGGAGGCGCGCAATCAAATCTTCGTTAAAAGGGGTGCGATCTCTCACAAGCACAATCACATCCGCGTCTTTAACTGCCTCGTATAGGGCTTCATCATGCAGAGGCTCATGGTGAATCGTAATGTGGCAGCGCTGATCCACATTAGTCCAATTGGAAAAGCGACGTAGGGCGCGCTCATAGTCACCAAGAATGACAACGTTAGGTAAATTAGCCATGTCTCTAATATCGTTATTAATTATGCTGTTTGAGTTTACTATCTATCTACATTAATTTTGACAAAAGGAATACCTATGATTTTGGAGCACTGCGATATTGAAATTGATCCCAGCAAGTCTGCCGAGTTTGAAGAGGCTATTTTGCGCGGTGTAAATACTGTAATTGCCAAGGCCAAAGGTTTTCAAGGATTTAAGGTTAATCGCACCATTGAGAATCCGGCGCGTTACCTATTATTGATTTACTGGGATTCCCTGGAAAATCATACGGTAGATTTTCGTGGCTCAGAAGCATTTGCTGATTGGCGAGCCATTGTTGGCCCATTCTTCACAAAACCACCTTTTGTTGAGCATATGACCTTGGTGGGTAAGTCACAGTAATCGCTTGATTTAGGCCTTGAGTTTTTTCCGAATGGAGCGCTCTACTGGAATGGAATCCAGATTGGGCTCCAGAGCTTCTCGCTCATCAAACACAAAGCAGGTGCCCGTGTAATGGGCTGATCCAACCTCCTCAAAGTACTTGAGAATGCCGCCTTCCAGTTGATAGCTGTGCTCCATGCCAATCTCGCGCATATAGAGACCTGATTTTTCGCAGCGAATTCCGCCGGTGCAAAAGCTCACTAGAGTCTTATCGGCCAACTCATCTTTTTTAGCCGAAATTGCCTCGGGGAATTCTGTAAATTTTTCGATATTGAAATGTAGTGCGTTCTCAAAAGTTCCATACTCAACTTCGAATGCATTGCGCGTATCCACCATGACGACAGGACGCCCCAAGTCATCTGTGCCACGATCAAGCCACTCTTGTAATTTTTTTGGCGCAATGAAATTTGCGCGACCTTCTTCCGGGCGAATGGTTGGGTGATTCATCCGAATAATTTCATTCTTAATTTTGACCAACATTTTTTTAAATGGCTGTGATTCAGACCAGCTATCTTTTGACTCCAATGATTTGAAGCGATGGTCTAGTCGAAGCCAATCTAAAAAGCCACGTAGCTCAGAATCATTGCCAGCCAAGAACATATTGATGCCTTCACCAGTTAATAGGATCGTTCCCTTCAGGTTCCGAGCATTGCACTCATCGAGAATTTTGGCGCGCAACTCAACCAAATTGTCTAGGCTGACAAATAAGTAGGCGGCTATGTTCAGAATCGGTTTCATGGCAAATATTTTGTGGCGATATCGACATTATCGAGGAAGACGGCATTCGAGTGATAATCTAAGCTCTTACATACCCATTTCCATCAAAAACATCCACCAAGAGCACCTATGTCTGAACGTTTAATTCCTTACCAACCGATGGATTTAGCTGAGCCAGCTGAGTTAGTGGCTGCCATTCGCCAACGTCGAGGTGGCCAGTTCATCAATTTAGATCGTATGCTGCTGCATAGCACCCCGATTGCTGAGGGTTGGAATCATTTCGTTGGTGAGATACGCAATAACCTCTCCTTGGATCCAAAGCTTCGCGAACTCGCAATGTGTGGGGTAGCCGTTCTCAATGGTGCGGAGTATGAGTTTTTTCATCATGCTCCTCCATTTATTAAAGCGGGAGGTACCGAAGAGCAGGTAAAGGCGTTGCGTTTAATTGGCCAACCGAGTTTCCCAACCGATCTATTCTCCGCAGTTGAAAACGATGCGGCAGAGTTGACGTTTCAGATGACCCGCAACATCCAGGTTGATAGCGCTCTGATGAAGCGTTTGCAGGTTGCTCTTGGCAATACCGACACTGTTGAGCTTGTCACTGTAGTGGCAGCCTACAACATGGTTTCTCGATTTTTGATTGCCTTGGATGTGAATCCTGAGGAGCATCCTCCTGAGTAATTCATGAATCAGAGTAGCTCCATTCATTGGGAAGAGGGTGGTCAGACTCGCTCAGCGGTTTGGCGCTCTGAAAATGGTATAGCACCCCATAAGAAAGTAGTGACTGCCGATGACACGTTAACGGCTGATGATGCCTATCGTTTGGCGTGTGAAGGAACGGCAATTCTTTGGAGAGGAGACTTCCAGAATGCCCGTCAGTTGCTGCAGGCTTTGGTACGGCGGATTGATAAACCCTCCAAGAAATCTAAGCGAGCTAGCAAAAGGGTGGATTCATCTTCCAATGCTTCTCAAGCGCCATCATCGGTTGATTTATTTAATAAGCATCGCTTGATTCAGTCACAGCGGGCGCGAGTATTGGGTATGTTGTTGATTGAGTGCAATGCTGATCACTCTATCCATTTGCGAAGAGCTCCTGATGTAGCAATAGCTTGCCTTGAGGCCTATGGTGTAACTAGTGAGCCCTATGTGATTTCCTTGCGCGAGCTCTTAGGGGTAATCAGCGCGCATGAATGGCGTAAAAATGGTGTGCCGGTTCTTGCTGATGAGGAAGGCGAACCTATTTTTATCTATCCCCATTATGGAGTTTTCTCGCCGATACGCGGTGAGTATCTCGAGTTAGTTTGTAGCGCTCCTCTGCCCAAAGCCTTGGAGGCTGAGTCATTGGCCTTCGATATTGGCGCTGGTACTGGTGTCCTGTCAGTGATCCTGGCTATGCGTGGCATCAACAATGTTATCGCTACCGATCTAGATGACAGGGCGCTTGCATGTGCCAAAGAAAATATTGCGCTTTTGAATTTAGACTCTCAAGTAGAGATTGTGAAAGCCAATTTATTTCCAGCAGGAAAGGCTGCGTTGATTGTGTGTAATCCACCTTGGGTGCCTGCAAGACCGAGCTCCACGCTTGAGCATGCAGTGTATGACCCCGATAGTCAAATGCTCACAGGATTTTTAGATGGACTGAAAAACCATTTGCTACCTGAAGGAGAGGGCTGGTTAATTTTGTCTGACTTAGCTGAGCATCTTGGCTTAAGATCCAGACAAGAATTGCTAGGGTGGATTGATAGAGCGGACCTCAAGGTGATTAGCCGTATCGACACGAAGCCAAAACACAGCAAACCTTTTGATCAGTCTGATTTGCTGTACTTTGCAAGATCTGCTGAAACAACTTCTTTGTGGCGTCTGGAAGTTAAGTAATTTTTATTACTTTCACAAAATTCTAATATCCCTACGGTATTCATCCCCTTAGTTTCAGGGGTTGTTAATACTCATGCTGTTACATACAATAAATGAGAATAATTATCATCTAATGTAAATGTATCGATGTATGTAAAGGTGTTTTTTGAAGACTCAGCAATCAACCATTGAAAGATATTGCCCATTTGTTTGTTTGGTGATTGCAGTTCACGTAGGTTTGGTGATCTGGATTTTGCATCATCCATTCAGAGTGTTGAATCCTGATCTGCAAAAAATCATTACTGTCAGCCTACAGCCTGGTGAACATCGCTCTCAAGCCCAAAATCAGTTGAATGTCTCCACACTAAGATCAAATCATCGTACTGCCAATGCTATTACCGCTACTACTTCTGGCACCACTCAAGGCAAAGGTGAGGCGCAGGTAGTCACTAGCAGTGGATCATCATCAAAACAAAGCGATCAGGGGTTTGCTGGAAGGAGTTTATTTTTCAACCCAAAGCCTCCTTACCCGCTTGTGAGTCGTCGTATGGGTGAGCAAGGGTCCGTTCATCTACGGTTGTGTATTGGAGCTCGCGGTTTTGTCGAGAGTGTGCGACTGAGCCAAAGCTCTGGATATCAAAACTTAGATCGATCGGCTATGGAGGCTGTAAAAGCTTGGAGATTTTCGGCCCTGAGTACGACATCAGAAAATGTATCTGAGTGTTATCAATTACCCATCCATTTTCAATTGGAGTCCTGAGATGAGTGAGCGTATTGACGATCTTGCTCAAGCATTTTCTAGTTACAGCTTCATTGTTGGCAAGGTGATACCCAGTGCAAACTTACTTGGAAAAAATAAGTCGGTCGTGATTGTGCATGATGATCAGCGTTATGTTTTAAGAGTTACCAAGCTCGGAAAGTTAATTTTGACTAAGTAAGTCAGCATACCCTTTAGCCAGCAAACGTATTTTTGATATGCAAGTAGCCAGCGATTTTTTTGTTTATATCCCTGGAGATTGCATATGAAGCAGCAAGGAATGGCTTTGGCCTCAAGTGCCCTATTAGCGTATGGAGGGACATTGGCGATGAGTGTCTATGCTCAATATGTAGAGTTACCGCGAATGGATATTGTGGGGCGCGAAGAAAGTGCGCGCTCAAAGATTCCGGGTACGGTTGATGTTATCAATCAACAGCAGTTAGAAATACTCCAACCATTATCACTCCAAGATGCCTTAAAGACTGTGCCAGGAGTCAATATTCGAGGAGATGAGGGCGGACTGGGCTCTATACCTAATATTGGGATTCGGGGTTTAAACCCAAGTCGTAGCCAAAAGGTATTGCTCTTAGAAGATGGCGCACCAATTCATCCAAGTCTGTTTATTTCCAGCGCGTCTTATTACAGTCCTCCCGTGGATCGCATGAGTGGAATAGAGGTGCTCAAGGGTGCGTCTGGACTTCAGTATGGCCCTTCGAATATTGGTGGTGTCATTAACTACCTTACCAAGACGCCTGAACAAGGGTTTAAGTTATCTGGTAAGGCTGGTAATTATGGTTATCGATTGGCTCAGATTGAGGCAGGCGGTAAGTCTGAATCAAATGGTGCAGTTGCAGGTATCAACATCATCAAATCGGAGTCTGATGGCTATCAAGCAAATGGTTATAAGATGTACGATATCTTGTTTAAGGGTGGGATAGCAGTTGGTCAGGATCAGTGGCTTAGTCTGAAGTACACCCACTACGATAACAATATCAATACTTCATACGTGGGCCTAAGACCGAATCAATACATCGGTAAATATTCTGCAAACCCAGCGCCAAACGATTATTTTGTTACACAACGTAATGCGGTTGATCTAAATCACTCTTGGGAAATTGGCCATGGTACGAAGCTGAATACCCTGGTCTATTGGAGTAAATTGGATCGTGACTATTGGCGGCAAAGTATTGCCACCCGAAATGCTGATCAAACAGTCTTCAACACCTGCAATGGCTCTACTAACTGCATGTTCGGACGTAATCGTGAGTTCCAAATGTTAGGGGTGGACTCCCGCTTGAATCAATCCTTTAATGCCATGGGGATTGATAACGAACTGGAGTTTGGAATACGCCTGCACACTGAATCACAAATCAATCAAATGGTAGGCTCTACTAGTTTCCTCAAGTCAGGCACTGTTTTGGGCCACGAGGAAAACAAGGCTAACTCAATGGCAATATATCTGCAGAATCGATTCTTACTCAGCAAGAACTTAGCCATTATTCCTGGGTTGCGACTCGAGAGTTATCGACAGAGTAGAAATAACATCACCACCAATACATCAGGGAGTGCCAAAAACCTTGAATCTGTTCCCCAAATTGGAGCAACCTGGCAGATTGCGCCAGAGCTACAGATGTATTCCAGTATTTATAAAGGATTTGCACCGGCACAAGTCGCAACTGCTATTAGTGAAAAAGGCGTAGATCAGCAATTAGATCCTGAGCGCTCTACTAATGTTGAATTTGGATTGCGGGGTAAAAATGCGGGTTTCACATATGACGCAGCTGTTTTTAGTATGAACTTTAGCAATCAGATTGTGAATCAAAGTCTAGCCTCAGGCATTACTAAAGCAAATGGCGGCAAGAGTTTGCATCAAGGCACAGAGTTGGCTTTGGGGTATCAACTAGCGGGAGGATGGGGTCTTAATGGAAATCTCACTTACATCCCTGTTGCAAGGTTTGTGGGAAATTCCTCTATGGGTAAAGATGGAAATCGAATTCCGTATACCGCTAAGCTGGTTTCAAACCTAGGGGTCAATTATCAGAAAAATGGTTTTAAAACATTGCTGAGTCTCAATTACCTATCAGCCCAATACGCAGATTCCGCGAATACTGTAGTTCAAAATACGATCGGTACTTTGGGGGAGATTCCTTCGATCACGACTGTGAACTGGAGTTTTAATTATGAGGTGAACAAGGCTTTAAAAATATTTGGGGTCGTCAATAATCTACTGAATCGACGTTATATTTCTAGCAGAAGTCCAGACGGGATATTTGCTGGTGCACCCTTAAACTTTCAGGCGGGTATGAGCTACCAATTCTTTTAAAAATTGGTAGCCCAATCATCCAAGTCAATTATTTTGCAAATAGCTGGCTTGGATCTTCAAACGCTTTGAATTCCAGAGCATTGCCAGCAGGATCTAAGAAGAACATGGTGGCCTGTTCGCCTACCATCCCCTTAAAGCGAATTTGGGGTTCGATGATGAACTTCATGCCGCTGTTGCGAAGGCGATCAGCCAAAGCGTGCCAGTCTTGCATCGTGAGTACAATGCCAAAATGTTTTACCGGAACTTGATGTCCGTCAACCTCATTTGAGCTCGCATGGCCGCATTCCTCAGGTGCGAGGTGAGCAACAAGTTGATGTCCGAAAAAATCAAAGTCAATCCATTCATCTGAACTGCGTCCTTCTGGGCAGCCTAAGGTGTTGCCATAAAAGGTGCGAGCAGCCGCTAGGTTATCTACTGGAAACGCGAGGTGGAAGGGTTGAATGGTAGACATGGCGATCCTTGTGGAGAGAATTGAGTGAGGTTAGCACGCTCAAGTGCTGACATTGGTAAAAGTTTAGTATATTTAAATCATAAAAATAAAGCTGTTTAACGGAGACAACATCATGACTTTTCAATTTTCCAAATTTGGCCGCTCTATCCTGTTCGGCTTAATGATTGCAGGGCTTAGCGGAGGTACTTTCGCCGCTTATCCAGACAAGCCAATTAAGCTTGTTGTTCCCTATCCCCCAGGTGGGGCTACCGATGTGATCGGGCGCATCCTGGCTAAGAATCTTGGGGAATCTCTAGGGCAGCAAGTGGTCGTTGAAAACCGGGGTGGGGCTGGTGGCAATATCGGTGCAGAAGCTGTTGCCAAGGCAAGCCCAGATGGCTATACCTTATTAATGGGGGCAGTCACCTCTCACTCTACGATGGCGACTCTTGAAAAGGGCAAGTTACGCTACGACCTTCTCAAGGATTTTTCACCAGTCATGATTGTGGGTTCGGTACCTTTAGTGGTGGTTGTGAATCCCAATGTTCCCGTAAGAACATTAAAAGGCTTAGTCGAGTATGCAAAAGCCAATCCAGATAAGATGAATTACGCTTCATCAGGCCCTGGAGCTCCTCAAAGAATGGGCGCTGAGATTTTTCAGCGAGAGGCTGGCTTAAAAATTACACACGTTCCTTATAAAGGTAGCGGCCCAGCAATGACAGATTTAGTTGCAGGCCAGGTCAACTTAATGGTGGAGACTGTGCCAGCTGCATTGCCATTTATTACCTCTGGTCAATTACGCCCTCTAGCTGTGACAACAGCAAAGCGCATTTCTATGTTGCCTGATGTGCCTACTACTGCAGAATCGGGCATGCCCACATTAGAGGTTAGCTCTACCTTTGGTGTATTGGCGCCAACTGGCACACCTACGGCAATCATTGATCAGCTGAATACTGCAATTGCTAAGTTACTAGTAAATCCAGAGGTTAAAGAGGCATTTTTAAAACAAGGCGTTTACGCTGCAAACCCAACAAAGCCAAAACAATCCGCCTTGCTGCTGGAAGGTGAAGTGAAGCGCTGGGAAAAAGTCATTAAAGATGCAGATATTAAGGCCGAATAAGCATTGTCTGAAGATCAATATTGAATCCACTATTTTTAAATTAAAGAATGTTTTATGACTACCGATAAGAGTAAAGAGAAAAAGCAGGTAAGCGAAAGTGGCTTGCGTAAGGGCTTAACAAGTTACGGCGATAAAGGCTTCTCTTTATTTTTGCGTAAAGCATTTATCAAGGGTGCGGGATATACCAACAGCGCATTAGACCGTCCCGTCATTGGCATCATCAATACTGGAAGTGCCTACAACCCCTGTCATGGCAATATGCCGCAATTGATTGAGGCTGTAAAACGCGGTGTGATGTTAGCGGGCGGTTTGCCGATGGACTTTCCAACGATTTCTATTCATGAAAGCTTTGCCGCTCCTACCAGTATGTATTTGCGTAATCTGATGTCGATGGACACTGAAGAGATGCTACGCGCTCAACCAATGGATGCGGTTGTCATGATTGGTGGTTGCGATAAGACTGTACCCGCTCAAATGATGGGTGCGGCCTCAGCGGGGCTGCCTGCTATTCAGTTGATCACCGGCTCCATGCTGACCGGATCGCATCGAAGTGAGCGTGTAGGTGCGTGCACTGACTGTCGTCGCTATTGGGGAAAATTCCGCGCTGGTGAAATTGATGAAGTTGAAAAAGATGAAGTGAATGATCAGTTAGTTGCTAGTGTTGGCACCTGCTCGGTGATGGGTACTGCTAGTACGATGGCTTGTATCTCTGAGGCTCTGGGAATGACTGTGCCCGGAGGGGCTAGCCCACCAGCGGTAACGGCAGATCGCATTCGGGTTGCAGAAGAGACAGGTACTCGTGCTGTGCAGATGGCAAAAGATGGTTTAACAATTGATAAGGTATTAACAGCAGACGCATTTGAAAATGCGATGCGTGTTTTGCTGGCTATCGGTGGCTCGACTAATGGCATTGTTCATTTAGCGGCTATCGCTGGACGTATGGGCCTAGAAATTGATTTGGATGCTCTTGATAAGATGGGTGATGAGACACCAGTGCTGGTTGATCTGAAGCCATCTGGCGATCACTACATGGAGAACTTCCATGATGCCGGCGGCATGACAACATTGCTACGCGAGCTAAAGCCTTTGCTAAAGCTTGATGCGATGACAGTGACTGGCCGCACTTTAGGCGAGGAGATTGATGCGGCTCCTCCAAGCTTCAAACAAGACGTAGTGCGTAAATTTGATAATCCTATTTATCCCCGTGGCAGTATTGCGGTCTTGCATGGCAACTTAGCTCCTGGCGGCGCCATCATTAAACAATCAGCGGCCAATGAAAAACTCATGGAGCATGAAGGTCGTGCGGTTGTCTTTGAGAATAGTGAGGATCTCGCCAATCGCATTGATAGCCCAGACTTGGATGTCACTGCAGAAGATATTTTGGTGCTCAAGAATATTGGTCCTAAAGGTGCACCTGGCATGCCTGAGGCGGGATATATTCCGATTCCAATGAAACTTGCACGTGCTGGCGTAAAAGACATTGTGCGCATCTCTGATGGTCGCATGAGCGGAACGGCATTTGGGACGATTGTTTTGCATGTAACTCCAGAGGCTGCAGTCGGTGGGCCGCTGGCATATGTAAAAAACGGTGATCGTATTCGCTTGAGCGTGAAAAATCGTGAGATTAGTTTATTGGTCTCAGAGGAGGAGTTGGCCAAGCGTGCAAAAGAAAGTCCGGTGATAGAGCCAACTGCAGAGCGCGGCTATTTAAAACTATTCTTGGATACCGTTACGCAAGCAGACAAGGGTGTGGACTTTGATTTCTTGAGAGCGGTAAAGATGGTTGGTAAGACTCCAAAGCGATGATCCAATAAGCATGAGGTAAAAAATAGAAGCAAAGAAAAACGCCACCTCAGAAGGTGGCGTTTGACTATTGATCAAATCAATTAACTACTAATTGGTGGAGTCGGCGGGAATCGAACCCGCGTCCGCAAATCCTCTACAACAAGTTCTACATACTTAGTCATATCATTTAATTTAGCTAGCTAGTCACAGACTGACATGTTCCACGCTGGCGATTCACTAGGTTTTCGAATCATTCCCCGTGACATGAAATGATCTTATCTCTTGTAAATGACCCTGATCTAGCTTGCGCTAGCTGACCCAAGAGAGAATCAGTTCAGGGGCAACCGCAATTAAGCGGCTAGTGCGAAACGTTCGTCGTTTGCGGTTATTACATTCCCATTGATTTACGAGATAACGGGTCCTCGGTATGCCCTTGATGCTTTGTAATCCACGTCGAAACCATGTCGACCCCGGAGTTCATGCATTGGAATCTATATTTTAAGGCTCTTAGCCTTAAATTGCTGGATATCTTGCAGATTGGTAATTAAGCCCTACTGCGGGAAGATGATTTCCAGTAATTCTCTTGGGTGTCGCACTAAGTAATCAGCACCCCAGGCCTCTGGAGGCTCTTCACAGCCACAATAGCCATAAGCTGCTGCAATCGTCTTCATGCCTGCTGCTTTGCCTGCCACGATATCCCTAATGTCATCTCCTACATATACGGATTGGTTTGGATCAATATTGGCAACTCTAGCCGCATGCAATATGGGCTCGGGATGTGGTTTTGAGTGTGGGGTTGTATCGCCAGAGACGGTTGATGCCGCTCTTTGGCGTAAGCCCATCAGCTCTGTGAGGGGGTGAGTAAAGCGCTCACTCTTGTTGGTCACAATGCCCCAGGGAAGGTTTGCGCTATCGAGTTGATCTAATAAATGGTCAACACCCTCAAAAAGCACGCTGTTTACTAATAAAGCCTTCTCATAGTTTGCAAAGAATTCATCTCGTAAAGGAATGAAGTCTGGGTGATCGGTATTGATTCCAAAGGCTCCGCCAATCAGACCGCGTGCCCCAGCAGATGCGCAAGGCCTCAATACTTCGTATTGCTTAGGCGGGAGATTTCTGGCGATGAGAAGTTGATTGGCCGCCGCTACGAGGTCTGGGGCCGTGTCAGCAAGGGTGCCATCTAGATCAAAAAAGACGCCCTTGTAAGGGCTTGCTAACCCATTACTCATTTACGCACCGCAATCATGTAGTTCACATCTACATCATCTCCCAGGCTGTAGACCTGAGTGATAGGGTTGTAGCTCATGCCCTTCATGCCGATCATCTCGAGTCCTGCTTGACGAGTAAATGCAACTAATTCAGAGGGTTTGATGAATTTAGCGTATTCGTGAGTACCTTTCGGTAGCAGTCGAAGGATGTATTCCGCACCAATAATCGCAAATAAGTAGGATTTGGGGTTACGGTTTAGGGTGCTGAAAAAAAGGGTGCCGCCGGGCCTACAGAGTTTTGCGCAAGCTCGAACCACAGAGGCCGGGTCTGGGACATGTTCCAGCATTTCCATGCAAGTCACAACGTCATATTGTTCCGGCCCTTCCTCGGCTAGCGCTTCAGCTGAAATCGAGCGGTATTTGAGGCTAGCACCTACCTCCAGGGCGTGTAACTCAGCGACTTTGAGGGCTTTTTCAGATAAATCGATGCCGCAGGTATTGGCGCCCGATTGCGCAATAGACTCAGCCAAAATCCCGCCGCCACAACCGACGTCGAGAACTTTCTTGCCCTTCAAATCAACAAAGGACTTGATCCAATTGAGACGCAGGGGATTAATTGCATGCAAAGGCTTGAATTCGCTATTAGGGTCCCACCAGCGATGGGCTAGGGCACTAAATTTGGCGATTTCAGATTGATCGACGTTCATAGGGGCAGGGGCGCGTGAAGCGCGCTAAGGTAAATGAATTACGAATATAGCGGAAATAAAAAAGCCCGGCAGAACCGGGCTTTTTTACAAGTAAAAAGAATTACTTAACTGCAGCTGTACCAACAACTTCGATGTCAGTGCGGCGGTTCTTAGCGCGGCCTTCAGCAGTTGCGTTGCTTGCAACTGGATTGCTCTTGCCTTTTGATTCTGTGTAAATACGGCTACCGTCAACACCTTTGCTTACCAAGTAAGCTTTAACGGACTGAGCACGACGCTGGCCGAGAGCCATGTTGTAAGCATCAGTACCAACGCTATCAGTGTTACCAACAGCAATAATTACTTCTAATTTGATCTTGCTTAAGTCTTTAGCGATTTTGTCTAAAGTAGCCATACCTTCTGCCTTCAATGTTGCTTTGTCGAAGTCATAGAGTGTGTCAGCTTGCAAAGTGATCTTGCTTTGGCTTACACCGGCACCAGCTTTTTTAGGTGTCAAGTAGCCATCGCAACCAGGAGCTGCAGTAGCAGGAGTCCAGTTGCTGTCACGCCAGCACAATGCGCCGTCGCCGTTTTTCCAGTTCAAGCCAGAGCTGTTTTCCCAGTTATCAGAAGCCATCGCTGCAGAAGCAGAAACAGTAACAACAGAAGCTAACAACACTTTTAGGGTTTTGTTCATTTTTAGTCCTCAAAAATCTCTTTTTTAATTAAAGTCAAACTTAAATGTAATTCGCCCTACTTTGAAGCAAAAAACCGCAAAGCGACACATCTCAATTTCGTACAAACTGACAGAATCTTAGCATAGGGGCTATCAGTCATCAAAATGATATTATTTCTAAATGGAACAAGCCGCTAAAGAAACACTACCAATATCCCTAGAAGACGAAATGCGGCGGTCCTATTTGGACTACGCAATGAGCGTCATTGTCGGCAGAGCCCTGCCAGACGTGCGTGACGGTCTCAAACCGGTTCATCGCCGGGTCTTATTTGCGATGTATGAATTAAACAACGATTGGAACCGTGCTTACAAAAAATCTGCCCGTATAGTTGGCGATGTGATCGGTAAATACCACCCACATGGCGATTCTGCGGTGTATGACACGATTGTTCGCATGGCTCAAGACTTCTCTTTGCGCTATATGCTGGTTGACGGGCAGGGTAACTTTGGCTCCGTAGACGGCGATAACGCTGCTGCAATGCGATATACCGAGATCCGCCTCCGTAAGATTGCCCACGAGCTTTTGGCTGATTTGGACAAGGAAACGGTAGATTTCGGGCCAAATTACGACGGTAGCGAGAAAGAGCCCCTCATTCTCCCTGCAAAAGTGCCTAATTTGCTGATTAACGGCAGTTCAGGTATTGCCGTGGGTATGGCAACCAATATTCCTCCCCATAACTTGGATGAGGTGGTTACGGCCTGTTTACACGTCTTACACAACCCAGAATGCACGATTGATGAGCTCATTGAGATCATTCCGGCGCCAGATTTCCCGACTGCCGGCATTATTTACGGTGTTCAAGGCGTTCGTGAGGGGTATCGCACCGGTCGTGGCCGTGTGGTCATGCGCGCCAAAACCCACTTTGAAGATCTTGATAAGGGCGCTCGTCAAGCCATCATCGTCGATGAGTTGCCTTACCAGGTAAATAAAAAGAACCTGCTTGAGCGAATTGCTGAGTTGGTGAATGAGAAAAAAGTAGAGGGCATTTCTGATTTGCGCGATGAGTCTGACAAGTCAGGCATGCGCGTAGTGATCGAGCTCAAGCGTGGTGAGGTGCCTGAAGTCGTTCTCAACAATTTGTATAAGAGCACTCAACTGCAAGATAACTTCGGTATGAATATGGTGGCTCTGGTCGATAACCAGCCACGCCTATTGAATCTGAAGCAAATGCTTGAGTACTTCTTGCAGCACCGTCGTGAAGTAGTAACACGTCGCACGATTTTTGAATTACGCAAAGCACGCGAGCGCGGCCATGTCTTGGAAGGCTTGGCAGTTGCGTTGGCAAACATTGATGAATTCATTGCCATCATTAAAGCTGCAGCAAACCCAGTGGTTGCTAAGTCAGAATTGATGAGTAAAGCTTGGGACTCCTCTATGGTGCGCGAGATGTTGGCGCGCGCAGAGACAGATACCCCGGGCGGCCGCAATGCTTATCGTCCTGAAGGTTTATTGCCTGAATATGGCATGCAAACGACTGGTCTCTATCGCCTATCTGATAGCCAAGCCCAAGAAATTTTGCAGATGCGTTTGCAACGCTTGACTGGCCTTGAGCAAGACAAGATTGTGAATGAGTACAAAGATGTGATGGCAGAGATTTCTGACTTGCTCGACTTGCTTGCTAAGCCAGAGCGCGTCACTCAAGTCATTGAGTCTGAGTTGAAAGAAGTGCAAGCTGAGTTTGGTATTGCTGGTGGTGATACTGGTCGTCGTTCATTTATTGAAATGAATGCAACCGAGTTGTTCACAGAAGACTTGATTACTCCGCAAGACATGGTGGTCACGCTTTCTAACACGGGTTATATGAAGAGTCAGCCTCTGAGCGAATACCGTGCGCAAAAACGTGGTGGTCGTGGCAAACAAGCTGCAGCTACTAAAAATGAAGACTGGATTGAAACACTCTTCGTTGCGAATACACATGACATCATTCTGTGCTTCTCTGATCGTGGACGTATGTACTGGCTCAAAGTGTGGGAAGTTCCACAAGGTAGCCGTAACTCACGTGGTAAGCCAATCGTCAATATGTTCCCGCTCATTGAAGGTGAGAAGATTACTGTGATTCTCCCGATCAAGGGATATCAAGATGATCATTACGTCTTCATGGCAACGAGCCTGGGTACGGTGAAGAAGACGCGTTTGTCTGACTTCTCTAATCCACGTAAAGCTGGAATTATTGCTGTTGATTTGAACGAAAACGACTTCCTAGTTGGCGCTGCCATTACTGATGGTCAGCATGATGTGATGTTGTTCTCTGACGCTGGTAAAGCAGTGCGCTTTGATGAGAATGATGTTCGTCCAATGGGCCGTACAGCGCGAGGTGTGCGCGGTATGAACTTGGGTGAAGGTCATCAAGTGATCGCGATGTTAGTTGCTCCAGCCGAGGCTGCTGAAGGTGCTGAGGCTGCTGTTCTTGATGCGAATGGCCTTGCTATTCCGAGCAGTGTATTGACTGCAACAGAAAATGGTTTTGGTAAGCGCACTCCGATCGGTGAATACACCCGTCATGGTCGCGGCACCAAAGGCATGATTGCGATTCAGACAACTGAGCGAAATGGAAAAGTAGTTGCCGCTGCTTTGGTATCTCCTGAAGATCAAATTATGTTGATCACTACTGGCGGTATCTTGGTGCGCACACGTGTTTCGGAGATTCGTGAGATGGGGCGCGCAACACAAGGCGTCACATTGATCAACGTTGATGAGGGCACGCGCTTGTCTGGCTTGCAGCGTATTGCTGAAAGCGATTCTGATGATGAGAATGATTTGGATGACGGTGAAGATGTTGAGGGTGGGGATGTTTCCGCTGACCCAGCAATTGACTCCAATTCTGATGAAGCTGGCGATGCCTAATTGGCATTCATACAAGGTTAATTAATTCATCATGACGTTTGACCGCCGCATTTTCAATTTCGCTGCGGGGCCTGCTACCCTGCCTGAAGAGGTGTTAAAGCAGGCTGCTGCAGAGATGTTGAATTGGCAGGGCTTAGGCGCAAGCGTGATGGAGGTCAGTCATCGCGGCAAAGAGTTCATGGCTCTATATGAGGAAGTGCTGCAAGATTTACGCACTCTCATGGACATTCCTGATTCCTATGAAATATTGATGCTTCAAGGTGGTGGCTTGGGTCAAAATGCCGCTATTCCAATGAACCTCATGCCCTTGGCCAAGAATGGCCCTAAGGCAGATTTTTTAGTCACTGGTGTTTGGTCTGAAAAGTCCTTTAAAGAAGCAGAAAAGTATGGCGTTGCCCATCTAGCTGCATCCTCTGCAACTGAAAAATTCAATACGATTCCAGATCGTTCTACTTGGCAACTATCAGACGATGCTGCTTACGTTCACTACTGTGCGAATGAAACTATTGGTGGCGTAGAGTTTCCAGATGTACCTGAAGTGAATGGCAAGCTATTAGTTGCGGATATTTCTAGTAACATCCTTTCCAAAGAAATCGATGTCACAAAATGTGGTGTCTGGTTTGGTGGTGCACAAAAAAATATTGGCCCATCTGGCGTGACGATTGTGATCGTGCGCAAAGATTTGATGGGCCATAGCATGAAGATCACCCCATCGATTTGGGATTGGTCCAAGCAAGCGGCAACTGACTCGATGCTCAACACGCCACCAACTTTTTCAATTTATATGGCTGGACTTGGCTTTAAGTGGCTACTGAAGCAGGGTGGCGTAAAAGCAATTGAGAAGCGTAATCAAGAAAAAGCGCACTTGCTTTACAACTTCCTGGATCAAAGTAGTCTTTACGAGAATCGTATCCCTAAAGAATACCGCTCGAGAATGAATGTCACCTTCTTTTTGAAGGATGAAAGCTTAAATACGCAGTTCTTAGAGCAATCCAATGCTGCAGGCTTAGTTGCCTTGCGCGGTCATAAGGCGGCCGGAGGTATGCGCGCCAGTATTTACAACGCAATGCCGCTAGAGGGTGTCAAAGCCTTGGTGGAATTTATGCGTGACTTTGAAAGGCGTGCCTAATGAGTTCCAAAGACCAGAGTACCGAAGAGCAGCGCCTTGCGCCAATCCGCGACAAGATCGATGCACTCGACGCACAGATCTTGGATTTGTTGTCGCAGCGTGCAAAAGCAGCTCAAGAAGTTGGCCATATCAAAGGTGGTTTTTCTTCGCCGGTATTTAGGCCAGAGCGCGAACGTCAAGTTGTTGCGCGCTTACAGGAACTCAGCAAGGGTCCACTATTACCTGATGGCATCGCCGCAATTTGGCGTGAAGTGATGTCAGCCTGTCGCGCTTTGGAAGCTCGCCAGACGATTGCTTATCTTGGACCAGTAGGAACATTTTCAGAGCAAGCGGCTCAAACTTATTTTGGCCACTCGATTGCAGGTCTTCCTTGCAATAGTCTCGATGAAGTATTCAAGGCGGTAGAGAAGGGCGCGGCGCAGTTTGGTGTTGTGCCCGTAGAAAATTCTAGTGAGGGTGCGATTTCTCGTACTCTAGACCTGCTCCTGGATTCTCCAATGCGTATTAGCGGTGAAGTAGTGCTGCCTATTCGTCACCACCTCTTGACTAAGAGTGGCAACCTAAATGGCGTAACTACTGTGTGCGCGCATGCCCAGGCTTTGGCGCAATGTCAGCAATGGTTGAGTGTGCATGCGCCGCAATTGAAGCGCCAGGCAGTTAGCAGCAATGCTGAGGCTGCACGCATGGCATCGATTGATCCAACGCTGGCAGCAATTGCTGGCGACCCTGCTCAAGAGGCTTATGGATTGCAGGCAGTAGCAGCACAAATTCAGGATGATCCCCATAACCGTACGCGTTTTGTAGTAGTTGGCACTTATGAGTGTCAGCCAACCGGTAAAGATCAAACTTCCTTGGTGTTATCGGTAGATAACCAGCCTGGTGCGGTACATCGCTTATTGGAGCCCTTAGCTAAGCATGGTGTTTCCATGAATCGTTTCGAGTCTCGTCCGGCTCGCAAGGGAACTTGGGAGTATCACTTTTATATCGATGTAGCGGGACACGCTGAAGATGCGAAAGTGGCTAAGGCACTAGAGGAGCTAAAAACTACAGCTGCCTTTTATAAAAATCTCGGCTCATATCCTCATTCAGCATGACATCAAAATTCAATATCGGTTTAAAGCATATCCATGCCATAGCGCCCTATGTTGGCGGGCGACCTATCAGTGAGGTTGCACGTGAATATGGTCTTGATGAAAACAAGATTGTGAAGCTCGCATCCAATGAAAATCCATTGGGTATGCCAAAGTCAGCGCAAGATGCGATGCTTAAGGCTGCTAGTGATTTAGGTCGTTACCCAGATTCCAATGGTTTTGAATTAAAGAATGTTTTGTCAGCACGTTTAGGTGTTCCGGCTGATTGGATTACCTTGGGCAATGGCAGTAACGACATTTTGGAATTGGCTGCCCGCGCAGTAGCTCAAGCTGGTGATGAAGTTATTTTCTCTAAACATGCTTTTGCTGTTTATCCACTGGCTACTCAAGCAGTTGGTGCCAAAGCAGTGGAAGTGGCCGCCACTGAAATGTATGGTCATGACTTGCCCGCCATGCTGCAAGCAGTCAATGCTGGTGGTGATAAGGTCAAGTTGGTGTTTGTGGCTAACCCAAATAATCCGACTGGTAGCTACTTAAGCGCTCAAGAGATTGAGGATTTCCTCATCGCAGTTCCAGCTCATGTCGTGGTGGTCTTGGATGAGGCTTATAACGAGTACCTCACACCAGAACAACGCTATGACGCAATTGCTTGGGTTAAGCGTTTTCCTAATATGATTTTGTCGCGCAGCTTTTCAAAGGCCTATGGCTTAGCAGGCTTACGCATTGGCTATGGTGTTGCTCAGCCTGCTTTAACTGATTTGCTGAATCGCATTCGTCAGCCCTTTAACGTGAATAGTCTTGCACAAGCAGCAGCAATAGCGGCATTTCAGGATGCTGCTTTCCTGCAGCAAGGTTTTGAACTCAATCGTGCTGGCCTTACTCAACTCACTGAGGCATTTGATGCGCTTGATCTGGCTTATCTTCCGTCGGCCGGTAACTTTGTGTTGGTCAAGGTTGGCGAGGATGATGGTGCTGGTGCTCGTATTAATTTAGAGCTGCTTAAGCGCGGCATTATTGTTCGCCCAGTTGGCAATTACGGTTTGCCGCAGTGGTTGCGTATTTCTATCGGCTTGCCTGAAGAGAACGCAGCCTTTATTGCTGCGCTTAAAGATATTTTGGCGCAGCAGTAGTTCAAAACAAATAGATAAATTTAAATAGCCCAATGGCCATCATTAACCCATCTAGTAATTTCGGAACTGTCACCATTGTTGGCGTTGGCTTGATCGGGGCCTCTTTAGGTTTGGCATTAAAAAAAGCGGGCGTGGTAAACAGGGTCTTGGGTGTTGGTCGTAGTGCCGCGAACTTGGATCAAGCGCTGAAGATGGGTGCGATTGATGCTGTAGTCGATTTGGTCGAGGCAGCTAAACAGTCTGATGTGATTGTGCTGTGTATGCCCGTGGCTCAGATGCGCGCTACTTTTGAAGTGATTGAGCCGCACCTTGAATCCAGAACAATGATCACGGATGCTGGCAGCACCAAAGGTGATGTTATTTTGGCTGCTAAAGAAGTCTTAGGTAAAAAAGCTTGTCAGTTTGTGCCGGCGCATCCTATTGCGGGTGGTGCACAACATGGTGCTAGTGCTGCCAAAGCGGATTTATTTGAAGGCAAGCAAACCATTCTTTGTCCGCTACAAGAAAATTCTCCGCAAGATACCGATTTAATTGAGGGCTTTTGGCAATCTGTGGGCTCTGTTGTGAAGAAAATTTCTTGCGTGCAGCATGATGCAATCTACGCAGCGGTTTCTCATTTGCCACACATTTTGTCTTATGCATTAATGGCAAGCGTAGTGAATTCTGAAGATGCCGATCAAAAGCTCAGTCATGTTGGTGCAGGCTTCAAAGATTTCACCCGCATTGCTGCTTCGAGCCCTGAAATGTGGCGTGATATTTGCTTGGGTAATCGCACCGCAGTTCTGAAAGAACTTGATCAATATTTATTGATCGTTAATCACATGCGTAAATTGATTGCTGATCATGATGGTGCAGGCTTGGAGAAGTTGTTTAATAAAGCTA
Organism: beta proteobacterium CB; assembly: GCA_000342265.1. Classification (NCBI taxonomy): domain Bacteria; kingdom Pseudomonadati; phylum Pseudomonadota; class Betaproteobacteria; species beta proteobacterium CB. The sequence goes on along the minus strand of CP004348.1, from coordinate 1,450,760 downwards.
GTAAAGCACGTCAAGATTTGGATGTGCTTTGATGAGTGGCTTGCCTGATATCAAAATTGGACCATTCAAGCGCGCACAAGGCTCAATTGTCTTGCCGGGTTCTAAGAGTATTTCAAATAGAGCCTTGTTATTAGCTGCTTTAGCTTCAGGCACGACTACCCTCAAAAATTTACTAGATGCCGACGATACCCAAGTGATGCGTAATGCACTTCGTCAGTTGGGTTTATCGGTAACTGATCAAGCCGATAAAGTCTGCGTAGTTGAAGGTTGTGGTGGCAGGTTCCCGGTGCAAAACGCAGATCTATTTATGGGTAATGCGGGTACGGCCATTCGTCCGTTAACGGCAGCACTAGCAATGCAGGGCGGTAACTATCGCCTCTCTGGTGTGCCGCGCATGCATGAGCGGCCAATTCGTGACTTGGTTGACGGCTTGCGACAAGTCGGCGCACAGATCGATTACGAATTACAAGAAGGTTATCCGCCGATCAAGATTGTTGCTGCTGAGATTGAGATCAAAGACGTCGTAAAGGTACGCGGCGATGTTTCTAGTCAGTTCTTAACTGCTTTGTTGATGGCCTTGCCTTTGGTTGCAAAAGAGCCCGTCAAGATTGAAGTCCTGGGTGAGTTAATCTCCCGCCCTTATATCGACATCACACTTAAGCTCATGGCGCGCTTTGGGGTCAAAGTAGACTGCCCTGATGCACAGTCGTTTGTGATTCCTGCCAAGACTTCTGATGCGGTATATCAAAGCCCTGGTGTTTTATCGGTTGAGGGTGATGCATCTTCCGCCTCTTACTTCTTAGCGCTTGGCGCGATTGGTGGTGGACCAGTGCGTGTTTTAGGCGTTGGTAGTGAGAGCATTCAAGGTGACGTCGCTTTTGCGGATGCGCTAGCGTTGATGGGTGCCAAGATTTCTTCTGGAGAAGATTGGATTGAAGTTACGGGCGTGAAGAATACGAATGGCAAGCTGAACGGCATCACGATTGATTGCACAGAAATTCCGGATGCAGCGATGACGCTTGCTGTTGCTGCTTTGTTTGCTGAGGGCCCGACCCGTTTAAACAATATTGCCAGTTGGCGTGTAAAAGAAACTGATCGTATTGCGGCAATGGCAAAAGAGTTGAAAAAAGTGGGTGCAATTGTGGAGGAGGGCGCTGACTATATCGTGGTGCAAGCACCTCAATCAATTGCTGATTGGAAGTCTCCTGCTGAAGGTATTGATACTTATGATGATCACCGTATGGCGATGTGTTTCTCATTGGCCGCTTTTGGTCCAAATGCGCTGCAGATCAATGATCCTAATTGCGTTGCTAAAACCTTCCCCACCTACTTTGCCGAGTTTGCAGAGATCGTTTCTTAGAAGTTGCTTTTGATGAACTTGCCTCCAGTTATTGCTATTGATGGACCCACCGCCTCTGGCAAGGGGACGGTTGCTTCTTTGGTGGCAGAAAAGCTGGGTTTTCATTACCTGGATAGTGGGGCGCTATATCGACTCGTTGCCTTGGGTAGTCAAAAAGCATCCGTTGACCCCCAAAATGGCTCAGAACTGGGTATTTTGGCAAAAAAACTGGTGATTTCCTTCAAAAATGGCCAAATTCTGCTCAATTCTGAAGATGTGACAGATGCGATTCGCACTGAAAGCATTGGCTTGCGTGCTTCGGCAATCGCAGTCCATCCAGAGGTTAGACAGGCTTTAATTGGTGTTCAGCATGGCTTTAGGGTGGCTCCGGGTTTAGTTGCTGATGGCCGGGATATGGCTAGCGTGATATTTCCAGATGCGGTTTTGAAGGTTTTTCTAACTGCAACGGCTGCAGCTAGGGCTGAACGTCGGTATAAGCAATTGATAGCTAAGGGAATTTCTGCTAAACTCGAAGACTTGCTGCACGATTTGCAAGAGCGCGATGCCAGAGACAGTAGTCGAGGTGCCGCACCTTTGTTAGTTGCAGACGGCGCGAAAGTGCTTGAAACATCAGATTTATCGATAGATCAAGCGGTTAAGACGGTTTTGGATTGGTATCAATCAAAAATAGCTTAGTTTTTAGCGAGAAGTAAATGGCAGTAGAAGTTGTTTTGGCGTCTTAAGAAACTCTACAACGCGATTTTCTAATTTAGCGTGTTTCTTGGGGCTTTTTTAACCTAACCCGTCAGGCCTTCTGGCGGCACAAAGTGAATATATAAATGTCTGAATCATTTGCAGAACTATTTGAAGAATCATTAACCCGATCGAATATGAAGACCGGCCAAGTCATTTCGGCTGAAGTACTTCGCATCGACCATAACTTCGTCGTTGTTAACGCTGGATTGAAATCCGAAGCGTTTATTCCTGTTGAAGAATTCCATAACGACGCTGGCGAGATTGAAGTAGCTCCTGGCGATTTCGTTTCTGTTGCTATTGACGCTCTTGAGAACGGCTATGGCGACACAATCCTTTCCCGTGACAAAGCTAAGCGCTTGGCATCATGGATGAACTTGGAAAAAGCTCTCGAGCAAGCTGAGATCGTTACCGGTACTGTTACTGGTAAGGTTAAAGGCGGCTTGACAGTAATGGTTAACGGCATCCGCGCATTCTTGCCTGGATCACTCGTTGATACACGCCCAATCAAAGACACCAGCCCTTACGAAGGTAAGACGATGGAGTTCAAGGTTATCAAGCTTGACCGTAAGCGTAACAACGTAGTGTTGTCACGTCGTGCAGTTGTTGAAGCTAGCCAAGGTGAAGAGCGCGCGAAGTTGATGTCTAACCTCAAAGAGGGTAGCGTTGTTCAAGGTATCGTTAAAAACATCACTGACTACGGCGCATTCGTGGACCTCGGCGGTATTGACGGCCTCTTGCACATTACCGACTTGGCATGGCGTCGTGTGCGTCACCCAAGCGAGATGTTGACTGTTGGTCAAGAAGTTACCGCTAAGATTTTGAAGTTCGATCAAGAGAAGAACCGTGTTTCACTCGGCGTGAAACAGCTTGGTGATGATCCATGGGTTGGTATCGCGCGTCGTTACCCACCAAACACCCGTTTATTCGGTAAGGTAACTAACCTGACTGACTACGGCGCATTTGTGGAAATCGAATCTGGTATCGAAGGTTTGGTGCACGTTTCTGAAATGGACTGGACTAACAAGAACGTTGCTCCAAGCAAAGCTACTGCATTAGGAACCGAAGTTGAAGTAATGGTTCTGGATATTGATGAAGACAAGCGCCGTATCAGCTTGGGCATCAAGCAGTGCAAAGCAAATCCATGGGAAGAGTTCTCACGTGGCCAGCAAAAAGGCGACAAGTTGACTGGCGCAATCAAGTCTATTACTGACTTTGGTGTGTTCATTGGTTTGCCTGGTGGTATCGACGGCTTAGTTCACCTCTCAGACCTCTCATGGAATGAGCCAGGCGAAGAAGCTGTTAAGAAATACAAAAAAGGCGACGAAGTTGAAGCTACTGTATTGGCCATTGATGTTGAGAAAGAGCGTATCTCTCTCGGTATCAAGCAATTGTCTGGTGACCCATTCAATAACTACACATCTGTAAGCGACAAGGGCAGCCTTGTAACTGGCACTGTGAAGGCTGTTGATGCTAAGGGTGCAACTATTCACTTGGCTGATGAAGTTGAGGCTTACTTGCGTGCTTCTGAGATCTCAACAGATCGCGTTGAAGATGCTCGCAATGTATTGAAAGAAGGCGATAGCGTAACTGCAATGATCATCAACATTGATCGCAAGTCACGTGTAATCAATCTTTCGATCAAAGCTAAAGACAGCTCTGACCAACAAGACGCTATGAGCAAGCTCCAGGGTGATGCGCAGTCCGGCACAACCAACTTGGGTGCTTTGTTAAAAGCGAAGTTGGACAATCAAGGCTAAATCAATATCGCCGCTTTCCACTGGGAGAGCGGCGGTTTTTTATTGATAGATCATGTCAGATCAAGAGCAACAAGCAATTACTCGCTCCGAACTCGTGGAGAGCTTGGCGGAACAGTTTCCCCAGCTACTACCAAGAGATGTGGAGTTGGCAGTAAAAACATTGCTAGACACCATGACTCACGCTTTAGCCGAAGGCAAGCGAATTGAGTTGCGCGGTGTTGGTAGCTTTGTTTTGCATCACCGTCCTGCGCGTACTGGTCGTAACCCAAAATCTGGTGAGAAAGTATTGATCCCAGAAAAACGGGTGCCCCATTTCAAGCCGGGTAAAGAGTTGCGTGAGCGCGTTGACTACAAGCCTCTGAAGCAAGTGAGCCCCAAAGAGGGTTCTGGTGCCTAGTCACATAGCGCATATCCAGTGGTCCATTCGGACCATTTTTTTATTTAAGTTCTGCACAGCATGATTCAGATCGCAACCTCCTGGCTACTATTACTACCAGTCATGTTTGGTATTGGTTGGTTAGCCTCACGCTGGGATCTGCGTCTTGAAAATCGCATGGATGAGCGCGAGCGGATGCGTCAGCAACGTTCAACCTTTAAGGGTTTAAGTCTTTTACTAAATGAGCAGCCAGATCAAGCAATTGAAACCTTAGTCAAGATTGCCCAGCTCGACCCCGAAACAATTGAACTTCATTTTGCATTGGGAAATTTATTCCGTCGTCGTGGTGAGACCGAGCGTGCAATTCGAGTTCACCAGCACCTGGCTAATCGTGATGACTTAAAGCCGCGCGATCGAGATCATGCTGCCTACGAGTTGGGTCGTGATTTTCTTCGTGCAGGATTATTGGATCGTGCTGAGGCGTCATTGAATCGCGTGGGTGAAGGCAAGTTTGCAGCACCCGCAAAAGAGAGTCTGCTCGAGATGTACCAGATTGAGCGGGACTGGAAAAAAGCCATCATTGCTGCCAGTGAACTTGAGGGCTTGCAAGGAAAATCCCATCACACAGAGATTGCACAGTTTCATTGTGAGATTGGCCAAGAAGCGCTGCGTCGCAAAGATTTGCCAGAGGTCGAGCAATCGGTTCAATTGGCATTGCAAGCAGTTCCTCATCATGCTCGTGCGTTAATTTTGCAGGGGGATTACTTGATAGCTATGGATCGCCCAGCCCAAGCAATCGAGGTGTGGGCTGTAATTGCAAAGACACACCCGGCTTACATGCATTTACTTGCTGATCGTTGGATGGCGGCACATGCTGCGCTGAATAAAGCAGATGAAGGCTTAAGCGCACTTTGCGAATTACTAAGAACCCAGGCCTCTGGTGAGTTGCTCGATATTGTCCAAAAACATATGACTCAAATTCGTGGAGCTCAAGCTGCCGAAGTGATGTTGGTTGAGGTGATGCAACATTCACCAAGCTTGAGCGCCCTCTCTAAATTAGCGGAGACGCGTTTGGCCTTGGCAGAGAGTAACGGTACGCCAGAGCGAGTATCTGATTTACAGGCAACATTAAGTTTATTAAAGCAGCGCACGACGAGTTTGGCTCGCTACACCTGCGGTAATTGCGGTTTCCGTGCGAGACGCTTTTACTGGCAATGCCCGGGTTGTAATCATTGGGAGGCTTATTCCCCAAGACGCAGTGAGGGCGCTGTTCCTAGCGGCCCTTCAATGTAATCTGAGTCGCATTTACCAATTTAATACGAATTCTTTGGAGCTATCTTGAAAGTCACCATCATCGGCAGCGGTTACGTTGGTCTTGTTACAGGCGCTTGCCTAGCAGAGCAGGGTAATAGCGTTTTTTGTGTCGATGTCGATCCCAAAAAGATTGAGATTCTTAATTCTGGTGGTGTACCAATCTATGAGCCAGGCCTTAAAGAGATGATTGAGCGCAATCGCGCCGCTGGACGTTTACAGTTTTCCACCGATATTGCCGCCTCTGTCGCTCATGGTGATATTCAATTTATCGCGGTAGGAACCCCTCCCGATGAAGATGGCTCGGCTGATCTGCAATACGTTGTAGCAGCTGCTCGCAACATCGGTCGCCATATGACCACCCCCAAGGTGATTGTCGATAAATCCACTGTGCCAGTGGGTACTGCTGATAAGGTTTCTGCTGCGATTACTGAAGAGCTTCAAAAGAGAAGCCTCTCACCAGAGCTCTGTTCGGTAGTCTCTAATCCTGAGTTCCTCAAAGAAGGCGCAGCTGTAGAAGACTTCATGCGCCCTGATCGCATTGTGATTGGTACGCAAAATACGCCAGCAGGACTGCGTGCTAAAGAGCAAATGCGCAAACTCTATGCCCCATTTAATCGCCACCATGAGCGCACCTATTACATGGATGTCAAAAGCGCTGAGCTGACAAAATATGCTGCTAATGCGATGCTAGCCACCCGCATCTCTTTTATGAACGAGTTGGCCAATCTGGCGGACTTAGTCGGTGCTGATATTGAAGCGGTACGCCAGGGTATTGGCTCAGACTCCCGCATTGGTTACGGCTTTTTATATTCCGGTACTGGCTATGGCGGCTCTTGCTTTCCAAAGGATGTTTCAGCCCTCTCGAAGACTGCCATCGAGTATGGCCGCGATCTGAAGATTCTCGATGCAGTAGAGGCAGTTAATGAAGCCCAAAAGTACATCCTCGTTGAGAAGATTGAAAAACGCTTCGGTGCTGATCTGAAGGGCAAGAAGTTTGCCATGTGGGGTTTAGCATTTAAGCCCAATACCGACGATATGCGCGAAGCCCCTAGTCGAGTCATCATTGCCGAGCTGGTCAAGCGTGGCGCTCAGATCGTTGCCCATGACCCAGTAGCGATGCCAGAGACAAAACATTGCCTAGATATCGACTTTAAGGGTAACCCGGAAGGCCTCAAGCAAGTGTCTTTAGTGGATGACCCCATGGCAGCCACCCAAGGTGCTGATGCTCTAATCATCGTGACCGAATGGAAAGCCTTCCGTAGCCCCGATTTTGACCTGCTCAAAGCCAATTTGAAGAATCCCATCATCTTTGATGGCCGTAACTTGTATGAGCCGCAAGCTATGCAAGAATTAGGTATTGAGTACCAGGGTATTGGTCGTCATAATTAATTACAAGTACCCAAGAATCCATTCGAAAGATTAGAGAGATTAGTTACATCGTGGAAAAAGCTAACCGAGAACAATTTTCTAAAGCCCGCTTATTGGTGGTGGGTGACGTCATGCTTGACCGCTATTGGTTTGGTGATACGAATCGGATTTCTCCTGAGGCGCCGGTGCCAGTTGTTCAGGTGGGTAAGATTGATGAACGTTTAGGCGGAGCAGCTAACGTTGCCCGTAACGTGGCAGCTCTTGGCGCGAAGACAACAATCTTGGGTGTGATTGGTGACGACGAGCCGGGACATCGCGTTACTGAGTTGTTGAAATCGAGTGGTGTTGATAGTCAATTAGAGGTTGATGGCAAAGTGCCGACAACTGTGAAGTTACGTGTCATCGCAAGGCAGCAGCAACTGATTCGTTTGGACTTTGAAGAGGCTCCTAGTGAGTCAGCTCTCGCCCATAAGTTAGAGCGTTATGAGAAGCTTGTAGGCGATTCCGATGTAGTGATTTTGTCTGACTACGGCAAAGGGGCATTATGTCAAGTAGCTTTGATGATTGAGCAGGCGCGCGCTCAAAAGAAAATGATCCTGGTCGATCCTAAGGGGGATGACTACGCTAAATATCGTGGCGCAACTGTGCTCACTCCAAACCGAAGCGAGCTTCGTCAGGTAGTTGGTCAATGGACTAGTGAAGAGGATTTGACTAAGAGAGCTCAAGATCTTAGAAAATCATTAAACCTTGAGGCGCTGCTCCTGACTCGATCTGAGGAGGGTATGAGTTTATTCACTGAGGCGGGTGTTAGTCACGTTAAGGCTCAGGCACGTGAGGTGTTTGATGTATCAGGCGCAGGTGATACTGTTATTGGCACTCTTGCAGTGGCATTGGCGGCAGGCTGGCCGCTTGAAAGAGCAATGGCTTTGGCTAATCGCGCAGGTGGTATTGTGGTGGGCAAATTAGGTACTGCCACCGTTACTTCAGAGGAATTGCAATGACGATTATCGTAACCGGCGCTGCTGGCTTTATTGGTGCCAATATTGTTCAGGCGCTGAATGCGCGAGGCGAGAAAAATATTATTGCCGTCGATGATTTACGTCCCGCTGATAAGTATCGCAATCTAGCAGACCTCGACATCATTGATTATCTTGATAAAGACGAATTTCTGGAGGCATTTAGAAGTGGTCGCTTTGGCAAGGTAAGGGCGGTATTTCATGAAGGAGCTTGCTCTGACACAATGGAAACAGATGGCATCTTCATGATGGCGAATAATTTCCGCTACACCATGGATTTACTTGATATTTGTACCGAGCAGAAAGTGCAGCTACTCTACGCCTCTTCAGCAGCAACCTATGGTGGTTCTGATGTATTTGTAGAGAGCCGCGAGCATGAGAAGCCATTAAATATTTATGGTTACTCTAAGTTCTTATTTGATCAGGTAATGCGTAAGCGCTTTGCTGAGAAGGCGAATACAGCGCAAGTTGTAGGCTTTCGATACTTTAATGTCTATGGTCCTCGTGAGTCCCATAAGGGTCGCATGGCTTCTGTAGCCTTTCACCAGTATCACCAATACAAAGCCAATGGCAAGGTAAAGCTCTTTGGTGAATATGGCGGCTATGCCGCAGGTGAGCAAAGTCGTGACTTTGTTTCGGTTGAAGATGTAGTTAAAGTGAACCTCTATTTCTTGGATCATCCAGAGATCAGCGGTATCTTCAATCTCGGTAGTGGTCGCGCGCAACCATTCAATGATGTTGCTCATGCAGTGGCCAATGCCATGCGCAAAATCGATCATGCCAATCCTGCTAGCTTAGAAGAGCTAGTTAAAGAAAAGGCAATTGAATACATTCCGTTCCCAGATGCGCTCAAAGGTAAGTATCAGTGCTTCACGCAAGCGGATTTAACCAAACTACGCGCCGCTGGATATTCAGAGCCTTTCCTAAATGTCGAGCAGGGTGTCAGTCGTTATATTACCTGGCTATCGGCTAATGCGGATTTCTTGGCATCACCATTGGATGTGAAATGAGCGTCTATCTATTGAATACAAGGCCTTTGCTAGGCTAATTACTGATTCAACCGCCTCATTTCTGCTTAGTTTTGGGCTAATATAGTCCTATGTAAGTTGGGAGGTCACTTTGAGAATGTTTTCACGCTTCCTGGTAGCGCTACTTTCCTTTGGCATTCTTTTTACCTCAAATTACTCACTTTCGACTGAGCTTAAAGAGCAGGTTGATATTGAAAGTATTAAGGCTCCCCCGCGAGATGTCAAAGACATCCTTAGATTGGTGGATCAAACAAAGCCTGACTTAGCGGTGGTTGAGAGAGCAAAAAAAGTAATTGCCTTACCAGCGCCATCGACTCAAGATAATGAAACGCTAAATCATTTCTACAAAAGAAGATCGGTGGCGTTTGAGGATCTTGGTAATGTGAATGAGGCTTTAAAAAATTTAGAGATTGCAGTTAACCAGCATCCATCAACCAATCCAAGACTGCATTTGAATGACTTGATTGATTTAAGCGTCCTGGAAAACTCTGTTGGCAAACAATCGCTTGCAATCACCTATATACAGAAAGCCCAGGCGTATCAACTCTCAGCTTTGCCAAATTTAAATGGCTCTCAGATATCCATGGGTAGGCTGCTGAGTTCCTACTATTCCTATTCTGGTAATTTTGAGGCCGCTAAGAAAACCTTGGATATTCTAGAGAACACCTTAAATGGTTTAAGTAGAGCAAGAAGCTTCACTTCTTATGGTCCATTTTGGGAGTCTAATTATGAGAGTGCTCGAGGTATTTATTACTCCACTCAGGGCCAATGGATTGAGAGTGAGCGCGCCTTGCGTAAAGCAATTCATTTGCTTGAGATGCAGTATGAAAAGGTAAAAAATAGCGCCAATAAAGTTGATATCGTTGGTGATGAGGCACGCTCTACTTCCGACTCAACAAATAACCCAAGAATTTATGTTTCTCAAATTTCAAATAGAGAATTAAATTTAGCTAACGTTTTATTGAGGCAGAGAAAATTAATTGATGCTGAGTTTTATGCTCGCAAGTCAATTACGCTGTCATTATCAAATTTTGGCTCAAACTCTATTGAGGTTGCTCGTGGCCTCCGCACTTTAGCGGTAATTGTGAATGAGCAAGGGCGATATCCTGAAGCAGTTGCTCTTTCAAGACTTGCTTTGAGTACCATTAAAGCGGCTGGTGCTACGGGCGCTAACGGTACATTAGCCCTAGCCCTTCGATCTTTGGGGACTGCGCTTGTCGCTGATGGGAAGTATTCTGAAGCCAATCAAGTATTTGAAGAGATGGCAACTGGTATCAAAACGGATCCTGAGCTGGTAAAGAACTATCAATTAGGTGATCTCGATTGGGTCTTAGCGATGCTGAAGACTGGTAAGTCTAGTCAAGCATATGAGATGTCTAGCCGAATGCTTAAGAGGCTTGAGTTATCTTCTGAAAAAAATTCACCGCGTTTAGCAATGGTGCGGGCATTTGAAGCTGTTAGTTTGCAGGCTGATGGTAAGTGGTCTGAGGCGGAATCTGCATATAGAGCCTCTATACCGATCCTGATTGATCAAGCACGCAATGATGCAGAAAACGATACAACTAGCATCAAACAACAGCAACGCATGACTTTTATATTAGAAAGCTACTTAGCTTCCTTGGCCCATACGGCAAAAACTGATCCAGCTCAAGCAGCATCAGCAGCTGCACAGGCCTTCCAAATTGCTGACATTGCAAGGGGGAGCGGTGTTCAGAGGGCATTAACCGCAAGTGCAGCTCGGGCAAATATTAAGGATGCTCAATTAGCTGGCCTTGCAAGGCGGGAGCAGGATCTACAAAGACGAGTTAACACCTTATCTGAGTTGCTAACTGGCTTGCGCTCTGCGTCCCCTGATCAGCAGCTGCCTGCCGTCCAAGGAAAAATTCAGTCTGATATTGAGACTTTTAAATCTCAGCGTGAATCACTGAAGAAAGAGATTGAGAAAAAATTTCCCGAATACGCGGAGCTTGTTGAGCCAAAGCCGGCCTCTATCGAGAGAACGCAGCGTTTATTAAAGCCAGATGAGGTTCTAGTTTCCTGGTACTTTGCAGAAAATGTTGGATATGTATGGGCAATCAGTAAGCAGGGTCCCCCACAATTTTCCCAGCTAGCCATTGGTCGCAAACAAATGGCAAGCCAGGTTTCTCAACTGCGAAAGGCGCTTGATCCTGGAGTTTCAACAATCGATGAGATTCCGCCTTTCGATGTTGCGTTGGCATATAAGCTCTATCAGGAGATTTTGGCGCCAGTGGAGTCTGGCTTTAAGGGCAAAAAAATCATGCTGGTTGTGCCTCATGCAGAGCTTGGTCAACTGCCAATATCGCTATTAGTCACTCAAGCAACAACCCAACCGGCTAAAGGGGGAGCCATTGCTTTTGTGGGATACAAATCCGTGCCATGGCTTACGAGGGATATTGCAGTAGCTCAAATCCCTTCAGTAACGGCATTAACTGCACTTAGAAGTCTCCCCGAGGGTAGTCCTGGTCGAAAAAATTTCGTAGGATTTGGAGATCCCTACTTTAGTGCTTCGCAAGAAAAGAGCGCTCAAAAGAGTGGTGTAACTCAGTTAGCTACGCGTGGCATGCCACTGAAGTTAAGAAGTGCCCCCAAGACAGTGGGCGTAAGTTCTGCAGAGTTGGCTCTTCTGCCGCGTTTGCCGGACACAAGTTTAGAAATCGAGGAAATTGGCAGGGTAGTTGGGGCTCAGCCAAGTGATATCTTTTTGCACAAGCAGGCTAGCGTTAAGCAGGTGACTTCAATGGATTTATCCGATCGCAAGGTCATTATGTTTTCAACTCATGGCTTAGTGCCTGGAGAGCTCAATGGGCTTACTCAGCCAGCCTTGGCAATGTCTTCCCCAGAGGTGACTGGGGATCAGGATGATGGTTTATTGACTATGGATAAGGTCATTGCTTTGAAGTTGGATGCTGATTGGGTTGTACTTTCGGCTTGTAATACCGCGGCAGGCGAGGGCTCTGGTTCCGAGGCCATATCGGGCTTGGGTAGAGCGTTTTTCTTTGCGGGGGCGAGGGCAATATTAGTCTCTAATTGGCCTGTAGATTCAGTGGCATCAAGGCAGTTGATGACAGATCTATTTAAACGCCAACAACAAAATCAAGGCCTAGCGAAGTCGGAGGTCCTGAGACAGGCAATGCTTTATCAAGTTGATCAAGGTGGCATGAGGGAGGGCGGTACTATGAAATACTCTTATGCACATCCTTTATTCTGGGCGCCTTTTGTAGTGGTGGGCGATTGATTTAGTATCTACCTATCAATTCAATACTTATTGGAATTATTATGAAATTCATTCAACTTTCACTTTTAGTTAGTTTGGTATTGTCTGCATCTGCAGTAAATGCAGCGCAACTCATAAGCGCTAAGGAGGCCGCTTTACCTGCAGCATCCGGCACCTTAGCGACGCGCGGAATTTCTCGGGGTCCTTCGGTCAAGTTGATTTCTCCTGAAGCTGATGCCCCAGTTGTCTCACCGATTGATTTCAAGGTAAATTTTGAGGCGCGTGGTGAGGGGAAGATCGATCCCGCTTCTGTCAAAGTGGTCTATATGAAATCACCCTTTGTTGATTTAACTCCGCGCCTTAAGAATGCGATTACTTCTAGTGGTATTGATTTTTCAAAGGCAGATGTTCCTCCTGGTGCTCACACTATTCGAGTTACTGTGAAGGATGTTGATGGCCGAGAAACAAACTCGGTGTTCACTCTGAATGTCGCTAAGTAATGCATTGCCCATATTGCCTCTCTGAGGTTGCCGAAGAGGCAACAGTCTGCAAGGTTTGCACAAGAGACCTCTATCTTTTTAAGCCTATGATGGCTAAGGTTGCGGAGCTGGAAAGGCGCCTTGAGGAGATACCAAATCAAGACGCCTACGAGCATCGCATTGCCGAATTGCAGCTACTGCTTGATGAGCAGGCTCAAAAGCAGGCGGAACCAAGAGGCTTAGCTTTATCTCTGTTAGACATCTTGCTGTACATCGGAATTCCTCTTTTGCTCTTACTAGCAGCGCATGGATTAATTACGATTGTTTATGACACCAAGCCGTTGTACCTTAGATTAATTTCCATTGTTTTGCCTCTGCCTTTTGGCTACTTCTTGTTTAAAAGTGCGCCAAGAAGATTGTTCCCTTGGTTTATGGGGGTAGTCTTTTTGGCAATAGCATCGGTGATTGGCATGAGTTGGATGACTTCTTTAGTAGATAGCTCGCCAATTTGGCCGCAAAATACTTTTGAATGGCGTGAGGTTCTAGAATATTCAGCCAGTATTGCTTTTAGTTTTTTAACGGGAATGCTTTTAGGGGGTGTTGCTTACGCAAGCAAGCAGCGCCACCTACGCACGGCATTGATTAATCCCTTCCTAAAGGCGGTTGTAACTGGGTTGGGTGAAGGAAGAATATCTCCTAGCAGCCTGCATGGCATGATGAAGAAAGTGCAGGAATGTGGCGGAACTATCGTTGCGCTTGGAACCACCGTAGTTTCTATCTATACTGGTTTAAAAGGAATTATTGGCTAAGTAGGTATTCACCTATTTATTTGTAATCACCATAATTTGGTCAACAGCCTCAAATCCCATTCGTTGTAACTGATCCACTTGCACTTTGTGTGGGTGGATTTTTTATTAACCGATGGAGATTAAATGATTCAATTATTAAAGTCTTTGGTATTTTCAGTATTTGTTGCTGTTTCGGCATTAGCTGGGGCCTCACCAATCAATGTCAATTCGGCAACTCAGTCTGAGTTAGAAAGCATTAAAGGGATTGGGCCATCTAAAGCGAAAACAATCATTGCTGAACGTTTAGATGGTGGGCATTTTCAGGATGCGAATGACCTGCAAAAGCGCGTTCGCGGCATTGGTATGAAATCTGTAGAAAAGATGGTGGATAACGGCTTAACCATTGAGGCGCCCAGTTCTTTTCGTGAGCCGCACGGCAGGACTAATAAAGAGGGCTCCAAGGCTAGCAGACGTGGCTCACGCGGTCAAAGTGGTTCGCGCCATCATTCGGATCGTGCGGAGCCAATTCGCCGAAATTAAACCCTTTTACGTCTAACCTGGCTTATGGCTAAAATGGTTTCATGAGCACACCTTCTTACTTAACTATTTCACAGACCGTGGGTAATACACCCCTGGTTCGTTTGCAACGCATTCCTGGCGCAGAAAATGATTCCAGAAATAATCTGATTTTAGGAAAGTTAGAGGGTAACAATCCAGCGGGGTCGGTGAAGGACCGACCTGCGCTGTCGATGATCCTGCGCGCTCAAGAGCGTGGTGAAATTAAACCTGGCGATACTCTGATTGAGGCAACTAGTGGTAACACTGGCATTGCTTTGGCGATGACTGCTGCAATGTTGGGCTACAAGATGCTTTTGGTGATGCCTGAAAATCAAAGTATTGAACGCCGCCAAAGTATGGCTGCTTATGGAGCCGAACTTATTCTTACAGCGGCTTCTGGTGGCATGGAATTTGCTCGTGACTATGCATTGCAATTGCAGAAAGAAGGTCGCGGCAGATTGTTGGATCAATTTGCAAATCCGGATAATCCACGCGCTCATATCGAGACTACTGGCCCCGAAATCTGGCGTGATACTGATGGTCAAGTTACCCACTTTGTTTCATCAATGGGTACTACTGGAACTATTACCGGAGTCTCCACTTATCTCAAGTCCATGAATCCCAATATTCAGATTATTGGTGCGCAACCAGAAGAAGGTTCACAGATTCCCGGTATTCGTAAATGGGCTCCAGAGTATCTACCTAAGATTTACCAAGGCGACAAGGTTGATCGTATTGAGTATGTGAGTCAAGCAGATGCAGAAGAGATGGCTCGTCGTCTTGCGGCTGAAGAGGGTATCTTCTGTGGCATTTCAGCTGGCGGCGCTTTAGTGGTTGCCTTGCGAATTGCTCGCCAAGTTGAGAACGCCACGATTGTCTTTATTGTCTGCGACCGCGGTGATCGCTATCTCTCAACTGGAGTTTTCCCAGCATAAGATATTTAGTCGAAAGTCGATTAAGTCTGTTTTTGTTTTTTCTTACCAGCAGTCTTCTTGGCCTTAGATTTAGATGCTTCACCTGACTTTACTTCTGGCTTTTGTTTAGTTGTAGCGACAGGCACTACGCTTTGGTTCTTGTATCCCAAGGCTTCTGCAAACTCAGCAACACTTTGCGCATAAAAGTAACTGCGGTTGTACTGCACAATCGTCAGGAAATTATTTAAGCCAACTACGTAGCGAACCTGATCGTTGCCATCTTTATCGGGGTAGGGAAGATCGACAATGAGCGCCTTGCTTTGTGGCTCAACTCCTCCAGCCTGAAGATCGCCTTGCTCTTTAGTCAAGATGCCTTTTGCGACGAGTGCCTCAACTGAGTATTTGAGTTGAGGCTCGCCGTCAGCTAGGGCTCGCGCTTCACTAATGGCTCCCTCCTGCACAGGGAAGTAAATCGGCATTCCCGGTTGCCAGCCGTGCTTTCTCATGAAGTTGGCCACGCTAGCAATCGCATCCTTAGGGCTCTGCTTGAGGTCAATATGCCCATCGCCATCACCATCTACTGCAAAGCTGCGAATACTACTCGGCATGAATTGGGGCAGGCCAATGGCGCCTGCATAAGAGCTGTTCTGATTTAAGCAGGCATTCAAGCGAGTTTGGTTCAATCCTTGCTTGCTATTGTTGGCGGGCAAACTACCGCCGCCCTCAGTCCAGCACATGAGGATGAGTTCTTGGAGCTGGTCTTTAAAGAGTTGCTCTCGACTGGCTTTGTTGGGCGTATCCGGGTAACTGAAGGCCAAAGTAGAAAGCACATCCTTTACTCGAAAATTTCCAGTTTGGCGGCCATAGATGGTTTCAATCCCAATAATGGAGACGATGACTTCGGCCGGAACCCCTGATTCTTGCTCAACCTTGCTTAGGAATGCCTGGTTTTGCTCCCAAAAGGCCTTGCCAGCCTTTAGTCGAACTGGCTCAATGAAGCGTTTTCGATAGGCTACCCAATTCTTTTTAAAGCTGCCCGATGGGGGTAACACCAATTTGCGTATGGAGGGAATCGTTTTAGCATCTAAGAAGCCTGATTCAAGGCTGGCCTGAGGGATTCCCTGGGTTTGAGCAATTTGAGCAATTAACTGGTTGAGGTTTTGGCTAAACCGGGCTTCTGTCGCAGCATCCTCGGACTGGTTTACGATAGTCTCTGTAGGGCTAACTTGCTGAACAGGGGTGCTGGAACAGGCGCCAAGTAGTAGCGCTATTAATAGTGTTGAAGCAAGGTAGGAGACGCGAAAATTCATGGATAAAGAAATGGATTTTTGAGAGGTTGGCAGGTTTATTACATTATAAAAACTACAGTTTTGCTATTGAGGATTTCTAGTAATGACAACAGGATACATAACTCATCCAGATTTTCTAAAACATGAGATGGGTAGCCACCATCCCGAGTGCCCGGAGCGGATTCAGGCAATCAATGATCAATTGATTCGCAGTGGTATCGATCGCTTTCTGCACCACTTAGATGCACCATTAGCAACCGAAGATCAACTGGAATTAGTCCATAGCCCAGACCATATTGCCTTTGTTAAAGAGCGCTCACCAGCAAGCGGTTACTTCATGCTTGATGGCGACACCATCATGAATCCCCATACTTGGAGCGCTGCACTCCGTGCGGCTGGTGCCGCTATTGCAGGTGTTGATGCAGTAATGAAGGGCGAGGTTGAGAATGTGTTTTGCGCCATTCGTCCACCAGGGCATCATGCAGAACCAACCCGCTCCATGGGCTTTTGTGTCTTTGATAACGTTGCTGTAGCAGCGCGGTATGCGATGGAGACATACGATATTGAACGGGTAGCCATCATCGATTTTGATGTACATCACGGCAACGGTACTGAAGCTGCATTTTTTAATGATCCCAATGTCCTGATGTGTAGCTTCTTCCAGCATCCGTTTTATCCATACAGTGGTTTGGATGGAGCAAATAATATGGTGAATGTTCCGCTTCCTGCATCTACGCGCGGCGATGTGGTGCGCTCGATAGTAGAAGAGCAGTGGTTGCCGCGTCTACGGGACTTTGAGCCGGAGCTCATCATCATCTCCGCAGGCTTTGATGCACACCGTGAGGATGATTTAGGGCAGATGGGCTTGGTAGAGGACGACTATGCCTGGATTACCAAACAGCTTAAAGGCGTTGCAAGCCAGTACTCCCAGGGCCGTATTGTCAGTTGCCTGGAGGGTGGTTACAACCTTTCTGCCCTAGGCCGAAGTGTGGTGGCGCACGTTAAGGCGCTTGCTGACATTTGATTGAGTGATAAGTCTAAAGTTAAAGAAGATCAATATCCAAGGAAAGCATGGCTAATATTTTTGAGCAAGGTTTAGAGCGCAACCCAGCAAACTTCACTCCAATCACTCCGCTATTATTTTTGGAGCGATCAGCTGCAGTGTATCCAAATCGCTTGGCAATCATTCATGGCGAGCTACGTCAGACTTGGAGTCAAACTTATGATCGTTGTCGTCGCTTAGCAAGCGCCCTGCAAAAGCATGGAATTGGCTTAGGTGATACGGTTGCTGTGATGTTGCCCAATACACCACCTATGGTTGAGGCGCATTTCGGAATTCCGATGGCTGGGGCGGTATTGAATGCTTTGAATACACGCCTTGATCCAGAGTCGGTCGCTTTTATGTTGAATCACGGCGAAGCAAGAGTGGTGATCGTGGACCCTGAATTCTCTGGAGTGATGAAAAAAGCACTTGAGCTCGCCAAGAAAGAGAGCGGCCGCGAGTTTTTAGTGATTGATGTCGAGGAAAAAGAGTTTGATGTACCTGGCGAAAAGCTCGGCAAGCTTACTTATGAAAAATTCCTGTCGGAAGGCGATCCTCAATTCGCTTGGCAAGTACCTGCGGATGAATGGCAGGCCATTTGCCTTAACTACACCTCAGGTACTACTGGTAATCCAAAGGGCGTGGTGTATCACCATCGCGGCGCAGCGATTAATGCTGTTTCTAATATCTTGGATTGGGATATCAACAAGCACCCCATTTATCTTTGGACGCTTCCAATGTTCCATTGCAATGGCTGGTGCTTCCCATGGACTGTAGCTGCACGGGCTGGCATTAATGTGTGTTTGCGTCGTGTTGATGCCCAGCATATTTTTGCGGCGATTAAAGATCATGGTGTAACGCATTACTGTGCCGCCCCAATTGTGCATAACCTATTAGTCAATGCTCCTGATGAATTGAAGGAGGGCGTACCTACCGGTGTGAAAGGCTTAATCGCCGGCGCCGCTCCTCCCGCTTCCATCATCGAAGGCATGGAAAAGCTTGGCTTTGATTTGACGCACGTCTACGGCTTAACTGAAGTCTATGGACCTGCAGCAGTTTGTGTGAAGCAGGATGAGTGGAATGAAGTGGATATTGGTGAGAGAGCTCGCCTTAATGCTCGCCAAGGTGTTCGTTATCACATGCAACAAGCGATTGCCGTTCTTGATCCTGAAACCCTTGAACCTGTTCCTGCCGATGGCGAGACGATGGGTGAGATTATGTTTAAGGGCAATATCGCCATGAAGGGTTACCTCAAGAATGAGAAGGCAACTAAAGAGGCCTTTGAGGGTGGCTGGTTTCATTCCGGTGATTTGGCGGTTATGAACCCCGATGGTTATGTGAAGATGAAAGATCGTAGCAAAGACATCATCATCTCTGGCGGAGAAAATATTTCCTCTGTAGAGGTTGAAGATGTCCTCTATCGTCACCCAGCAGTAATAGCCGCTGCAGTAGTGGCAAAGCCCGACCCTAAGTGGGGCGAGACACCTTGCGCCTTCTTGGAAATCAAGCCAGGCATGGAGGTTACTCCTGCCGACATCATCACCCATTGCAAGCAGCATCTCGCTGGTTTTAAGGTGCCCAGAGCGATTGTATTTTGTGAGCTACCGAAGACCTCTACCGGCAAGATCCAGAAGTTTGAACTTCGTAAGCAGGCTGGTTCGGCTTCGGCAATCGATGTCTAGCCCTAGTAGGGCTTAGACGGATAAAATAGAAAAGTTACTCAAAAATAGAGAATCCAGCATGAAAATCTTAGTGGCAGTAAAACGCGTTGTTGATTACAACGTCAAAATTCGGGTGAAATCAGATAACTCTGGTGTCGATCTGGCAAACGTCAAAATGAGCATGAATCCATTTGATGAGATTGCAGTAGAAGAGGCGGTGCGATTAAAAGAGGCTGGAGTTGCTACTGAGGTAGTAGTAGTTTCTGCTGGCCCAACTCAGTGCCAGGAAACCTTGCGTACTGCCTTAGCAATTGGGGCTGATCGTGCCATTTTGGTAGAAACCGATGCTGAATTACAGCCTTTAGCAGTTGCAAAAATTCTTAAAGCGCTCTCTGAAAAAGAACAGGCGCAGATCGTGATCTTGGGTAAACAAGCGATTGATGACGATAGCAATCAGACGGGTCAGATGTTGGCGAGCTTGATGGATATTCCACAAGCTACCTTTGCTTCCAAAGTGCTTGTTGCAGACGGTAAAGCGAGCGTGACTCGTGAGGTAGATGGTGGCTTGGAAACGATTGCAATTACTTTGCCCGCAGTCATCACGACTGACTTAAATGCCGCCGTACCTGAATTGACTAACTTACTCGGTTAAGGCGCTCAACATACCCTTTTAATCATCTTCACCTCCGATCTATAGGAATACTTATGCCGTATATAGCCCCAGTAAAAGATATGCTATTTGTGATGAACGAACTAGCTGGGCTATCCGAGCTTGTTTCCTATCCCTCCTATGCTGAGGCTGGCGCTGATGTGGATTTGGCTCCAGCGATTCTGGAGGAGTCTGCCAAATTTAATCAAGACGTTGTAGCACCCTTGAACTGGCCTAGTGATCAAAGTCCTAGCTCACTAAAGGATGGAGTTGTAACAACTGCGCCAGGCTTTAAAGAGGCTTTCGAACAATTTGCTGCGGCGGGTTGGCAGGGTGTTGTGCACCCTGCAGAGTTTGGCGGTCAAGGTTTGCCTAAACTCATTGCTACTGCCTGCTTTGAGATGGTGCATTCAGCTAGCCTGTCGTTTGCTTTATGCCCGATGCTGACCGATGGTGCGATTGAGGCCTTGTTAACTGCGGCAAGCCCTGAGTTGCAAGAACGCTATGTACCTAAGATGATCTCTGGGGAATGGACTGGATCCATGTGCCTCACTGAGCCTCAAGCAGGTTCTGATCTATCGATGGTGCGCTCTCGTGCCGTGCCTGAGGTTGATGGCACATACAAAATTTTTGGCACCAAGATCTACATCACCTATGGTGAGCACGACATGGCAAAGAATATTGTCCATCTCGTATTAGCTAGAACGCCAGATGCGCCGGAGGGCGTGAAGGGTATTTCTTTATTTGTGGTGCCGAAGTTCTTGGTAAATGCAGACGGTTCACTGGGTGAGCGTAATGATGTTCATTGTGTCTCGATTGAGCATAAGCTTGGCATCAAGGCCAGCCCAACCGCAGTCTTACAGTTTGGCGATCACGGCGGTGCAACCGCTTACTTGGTTGGCGAGGAAAACCGTGGTCTGGAATATATGTTCGTCATGATGAATGCCGCTCGCTTTGCAGTCGGTATGCAGGGTATTGCAGTTGCAGAACGTGCTTATCAAAAAGCAGTGCAATATGCAAAAGATCGAGTTCAAAGTCGCGATTTAGCTGGTTCTCCAGGACCAGTAGCCATTATTCATCAGCCTGATGTGAAGCGGATGCTGATGACTATGCGCGGCTACATTGAGGCATCTAGAGCCTTGGCGTATTACGCTGCCGCCGCTTATGATGCGCAACATGCATCCCCTGATGAAGCGGCTCGTAAGCAGAATCAAGCGGTATATGAATTCTTGGTGCCGATTGTGAAAGGCTTCTCGACTGAGATGTCGATTGAGGTTGCAAGTTTAGGTGTGCAGGTTCATGGTGGCATGGGTTTCATCGAAGAGACAGGCGCCGCGCAACACTATCGTGATGCCCGTATCCTGACAATTTATGAGGGCACCACAGCTATTCAGGCAAATGATTTGATTGGCAGAAAAACAGTGCGTGATGGTGGTGCAACTGCAAAGCTGTTCTCAGAAAAAATCCAACAAACTGAGAGAGATCTCGCAAACAGCGCTACTGCCGATGCAACAGCAGTGTTAAAGCAATTAACTTCAGCGCGTATTGCTTTTGAATCTGCTGTTGCCTACCTCGTGGCAAATGCTAAGACGGATATCAAGGCTGTCTATGCGGGTAGCGTTGCTTACTTGCGTTTATGTGGTTTGGTATTGGGTGCATGGCAAATGGCTCGTGCTTTACTGGCTGCGCAGGAGTTGCGTGCAGGTGATCCGAATTTCTATGACGCTAAGATTGCCACTGCACGATTCTTTGCAGAAAATCTATTGCCACATTCTCAAGCTCTCGCAACATCGATATTGGAGAGTGGGCAATCTACTAATGCACTGACAGCGGAGCAGTTCTAAAGCTTCAATAACTATCCCCGCTAATCAAAAAGCTATCCGCACTATTGGGATAGCTTTCTTGCTTCCTGAAGCTGGGAGATGAAGAATTGCTCAAATGCAATTGCTAAGAAGGTCATCATCACACCGGCACCAAATACTAAAGAAAAAATGACAGTCAGCACAACCGGCCAGCCTGACCGGGTTGCCCTGCTGGGTTCTAGGCCTGGATTAAATTGGGCATCCCACTTTTCATCAGCGCGCAAGCCATAGGCGATAGTGGTTAGCCAGCTTGCCTCGAGGGTGATGAATCCAAATGTAATTAATACCCAACCCGGAGCAGAGTGGAAGTGCGTATCTTTGAGAATCAACCAGCCGGCGATTCCACCAATAAATGAAAACAGTTGAGCCCAGCCCCAGAAGGATTTCAGCCCTTGCAAATAAAAACAGTTCAAGCCAGTTCCAGGGAAAAATAATCCAAGTGAACAAAATAGGAGTTTGTATTTTTTCATGCAGGCTTTCAGTGATGAATTGATATTGCAATAGCAAGATATTTTATTTTGGTGAATTACTTTTTTGAATAAAGCTTAAGACTTCGCGATCTGCGCCAATCATCAGGAGTTGATCGCCATTACGCACAATCGAGCGGTAATCATTTAATTCGTAGAGGAAAGCATTCTCTAATTCCATCCGTTGTGGGGTGCAAGCCATCTTTGTGCTGGCAATTTGATCAAGCGTAAAGCCTCTAGCATCTTCAGTAATGCGCGCAGTGAAGCGATTGCAGCCTGAAGAACCACTTATACGCTCACCATTAGCATCAAAGATGATTTGGATGGGGTTGCTATTGTCGCCTTGAGGGATCTGCCGAGCGCGTACCTCACCTTTAGCATTGGGCGGGAGATTCCAGCGAACCAACTCCCATTTGGTATTTCGGAACTCGCTACTAGGAGGGCTCGTTTTGGCAGTGCAGGGTGGGATGACATTGGCACACGCAGTCAAAAAACCTAAACTAAGGCAAGAAATGATCAGAAAAAAGCGCTTTAAAGGGCCTCTGGAGGGTCTAAAAATGGCAGTTTTCATAGCGGTATTTCTGTAAGTTATTGTTTTTAATAATTATTTTATGAATTACTGGTTTCTATTCTACTGTTGAAGCTAAAAATACGCCCGCTTAAATAGGTGGATCAAGTAGGGGTTTTCGTCTAGAATATGAGGTTTTCCGCTATACCGTGCAATTGTTTTGTTAATTTGCCCAGTTAGTTGGAGCCCAAGATTTTGCAGTAATTTCATTGGGTTGTAATCAACCTGTTTTCATTTTAGATTTTAAGGAATAAGTATGGTCGTCATTCGACTGGCACGCGGCGGTTCAAAGAAGCGCCCTTTTTATAGCATCGTGGCTACAGACAAGCGCAATCGTCGCGACTCGAACTTTATCGAGCGTATTGGTTACTTCAATCCACAGGCAGCAGCGACAGAGCAAGCAATGCGTATTGCTCAAGATCGTTTGACCTATTGGACTGGTGTTGGCGCGCAGATCTCTCCAACAGTAGTTCGTTTGATCAAAAACAATCCTGCGGTCTAAAGACTTCAAATCCAAAGACTTTTTCTTCGCGATAAAGTCTTTGGAAGCAGAATTTACTTGTAGCGTTATCTGGGGAGTTGAGGTGGCTTCAATATGAACACACCTTCCTTGGATGATTTGATTGAGCTCGGTGCAGTTCAGGATGCTCAAGGCTTACAGGGTCAGATTAAGGTTCGCCCTCATTCTTCTGAACCCGTAGCACTCTTATCTAGCAAAGAACTTTGGTTATCCCTCATTCCTAGGCGGAGTGCGGGTGTTGCTGCGTCTCATGAGCAGGCTTCATTAAAGCTTTACAAGGTGAAGCAAGCCAAGATGCACAGTGGTACCGTAGTCATTGCCCTGGATGGAATCACTGATCGGGATCAAGCTGAGGCATTAAAAGGCGCACGCATCTTAGTCGGCCGTGATGTCTTTCCAAAAGCAGAGAGTGACAGCTATTACTGGGTTGATCTAATCGGTTGCAGAGCAGTTAATCTTCAAGGCGAGAGTCTGGGTGAGGTGACTGACGTTAACGATAACGGCGCCCATGGAATTATTGCTCTTGGCGACCCAGAAACCAAAGCAGTAAAACAGCTGGTGCCTTTCGTAAAAGAAGCGGTGCAAAACGTTGACTTGCCCAATAGACTGATAACTCTGGACTGGCAAGCCGACTGGTAGTCAAAAAAGTAATTCATCTCCAATATGCGCTTTGATGTAGTCACCTTATTTCCTGAAATGTTCTCCGCCCTCACGCGGTGGGGTGTTACTGGACGCGCTTGTGAGCAAGGTCTGAGTAGCGTTAATCTCTGGAATCCTCGCGATTACTGTTCCGATCCACGTAAGACTGTGGATGATCGTGCATACGGCGGTGGCCCTGGCATGGTCATGATGGCAAAACCTTTAGAAGATACGATATCTGCTGTTAAAACAGCTCATCAAGTTCAACATATTGTTTCTGGTCCAATTTGCCTCCTAGCGCCTCAAGGGGAGGTCTTTTCTCAGAAGATAGCGACAGATATCCTCAATTACGGTAATTTAACCTTTATTTGTGGTCGATATGAGGCTGTTGACCAGCGTTTTATCGATCGAAACGTCGATTTACAGCTTTCTATGGGTGATTTTGTGGTTTCGGGCGGTGAATTGCCTGCCATGACCATGATGGATGCGGTCATTCGCCTCATTCCAGGGGCATTAGGTGACGGGGAGTCTGCTGTCCAAGACAGCTTTATAAATGGCCTTTTAGACTATCCGCACTACACCCGCCCAGAAATATATGAAAATTTATCTGTTCCGGACGTGCTTTTGGGTGGACATCACGCTAAAATAGCAGATTGGCGTCGGCAGAAGTCTTTAGAGCTGACGCTAAGGCTTAGACCTGATTTAATTAAATCGGCAAGAGCTAATGGGTTGCTAAGTAAAGAAGATGAGCAATTTCTTCGAACGCTGTAAGTGATTATGGTTTTGAATGAAGTGTTTGTGTTTTGATTTAGTGAAATGGTTTTAACTGCATCCTCTGTCTGGTCCGTTGATGAAAGTCTCGGGATTAAACGCTGACAAGATGTTTAAGGATTAATAATGAATTTGATCGAAAAAATTGAGCAAGAAGAAATTGCTCGCTTAAGTGCTAACAAGGTACTCCCTGCTTTCGCTCCTGGCGACACAGTGGTTGTTGGCGTAAACGTAGTTGAAGGTACACGTAAGCGTACCCAGGCCTTTGAAGGCGTTGTGATTGCTAAGCGCAATCGCGGACTGAACTCTAGCTTTATCGTTCGCAAGATTTCATCTGGCGAAGGCGTAGAGCGTACATTCCAAACTTACTCACCATTGATCGCTAGCATTGAAGTGAAGCGTCGCGGTGATGTACGTCGCGCGAAGTTGTACTACTTGCGTGATCGTTCAGGTAAGTCTGCACGTATTAAAGAAAAACTTCCTGCGCGTAAAGTTAAAGCAGTTGCTGAGACTGTAGCGTAATTAGGTTTGCTTTAATCCAAAAAGAAGGCGGCCTGGGTCGCCTTTTTTATTGCCCTAAAATAAGCCAATGATTCAGAATCAGAAACCCCAAGAGCAAAAATTGAGTGCAGCCACTCCATTGAGCTTTGATGCGCAGGCGATTCCGATTCATGAGGTATGTGCAGATCAACCCGTCGTAGCTGCACATCATTTGCATCCAGCGAATCTGAAAAGTCGTTTTCTAAGTCCTCCTGATTGGCAGCCAGAGATCACGGATGAAAATCGTCAGGTCATTGCGGCAGGCATTATTCAAAATCGCCAAGCTGCTGGAAAAATAACCCAGGCGGCAGTCCTGATCCCTTTACTCCTGAAGAATGATGGACTCTCAGTATTACTAACTCAAAGAACTGATCATTTGCATGATCATGCTGGTCAAATTAGCTTTCCGGGCGGACGCATGGATCCAGGTGACTCCAGTCCGAATGACACCGCTCTACGAGAGAGTGAAGAAGAAATCGGTTTAGATCGGCAAGGGGTGGAGATCATTGGCCATTTGCCTCAGTATTTAACGGTTTCGGGCTATAGTGTGACGCCAGTTGTGGGATTGGTAAAACCTCAGGCAGAATATGCCTTAGATGCTTTTGAAGTCGCAGATGTTTTTGAAGTGCCTTTACATTTTTTAATGGACCCTGCAAATCATCAAGTGCGGGTCTGGGAGAGTGATCAGGGTAGTCGTCGGTTTTATTCAATGCCCTATGAAAATCGCTTTATCTGGGGCGCTACTGCGGGCATGTTGCGTAACCTTTATCATTTATTAAAAGTATGACTTTCTTCTCTATCCTCTTCGCCCTCATTGCTGAGCAATATCGCCCAGTAACCTCAACTCATTGGATTGCGCGCATGAGTGCTCGCTGGTTAGATTGGGTCGCCGGTGAGTTTGGCGGTAAGACCGAAGATGGTGCGAGCCCAGTGGGTGCTCGCATGGCCTGTTTAGTCGCTTTCATTCTGCCAACTTTTCTTGTCTTCGTAATTTACGTTGTCTTCATGGTGACCTTTCCAATTTTGGGATTCGTGTGGAACGTATTAATTGCCTATTTATTTTTTGGCTTCCGTCAATTCAGTCATTCCTTCACGCTGGTGCATGAGGCAATTGCAAATCATGATTTGCCAGCAGCACGCGCAGCCCTAGGTGAGTGGTATGGCCCGGAATTAGATGCTTCTAATCTCACAGAGACTGAGGTGATTTCCCTTGCATTAGAGCGCGCCATCATTGGCTCACATCACCATGTATTTGGCGTGTTGTTCTGGTTCTTAATGCCAATGGGCCCTGCTGGTGTGGTCTTGTACCGCTTAGCAGATACGGCTGCTCAGCGCTGGTCAGAAAAAGGTGATTTCAATTTAAGTGAAGCTGCGCGCCATTTCTTCTACGTATTGGATTGGGTGCCTGCGCGCATCACAGCAATGGGCTTTGCCATTGTTGGTAACTTTGAAGGCGCTGTCTATGCATGGCGCCATTTGACTGGCAAATGGTCTGACTCCTTATCAGCAGTGATCTTAGCCTCAGGAAGTGGCGCCTTAGGTGTTCGCTTGGGTGAGCCTATGAGTGAGCCTGATAGTGATGAAGCTTTGCGTATGGCCGAAGCTGGTGAGCCTGTTGTCTACGAAGTAGGTCTTGAACCGAACGAGCGTACTATGCGCTCTGCCATTGGTTTGGTATGGCGCTTGGTTATCGCTTGGATGGCTTTATTGCTAATGCTGACCATCGCTCTTTGGCTTGGCTAATTCCCTGAATCTGCGTATCGGCTGTTTTAGAGTCGGAGCGTAATTGTCTAAATAGCGCCAGTCTTTCTGGCGCTATTTCATTTCTGTCGACAGCTTCGCGTATCGCGCAATCAGGTTCCGATTGGTGTGCGCAGTTATGAAAGCGGCACTTACCTAGCAGATCATGAAACTCTCTAAAGGCATGCTCTAGTTCGCTTACTGACATATGGGCTAAGCCAAATTCCTGAAAGCCCGGAGAATCAATTAAGGCTCCCAATTTGCCGCTAGCATCGCGCCCCCAAGACTCGGGTAGCTCAAAGTAGCGACAAGCGGTGGTGGTGTGTTTACCAGTATCTAAACGCACTGAATACTCTTGAGTAATAGCCGCTGCATTTGGAACCCAGGCATTAAGCAGGCTAGACTTGCCCATGCCAGATTGACCCACGAACACTGATACCTTGCCGCAAATAGCAGGACGCAATGCCTCGATGGAAGCTTCATCAAACTTTGCTGACACCTCGGTTACGGGATAGCCCATGCGCGCATAGGGAGCAATGATCTTACGAGCATGCTCCAAGTTATCTTTAAGGTCACATTTATTCAGAAGAATATGCAAACCAATTTGATTGGTCTCTGCAGCAACAACCGCTCTTCCTAAAAGATCGGGGGAGAAAGCGGGTTGCGTAGCCAGCACGACTAATATTTGATCGACATTTGAGGCAATCAATTTGCTTTTAAACGCATCAGATCGGTAGAGTAAATTTTCTCGTGGTTCGATGCGAACAATGCGCGCTTGATCCGCTGAGGTCATCTCTACCAGCATGCGATCACCTACTGCGCCAATATGCTGCTTCGCTGGCGTGCTGACCTGAATCAATTCGCCAACAGGGGATTCATTTCCGCGCTCATCTTTTACTAAGCGCTGCGCTAAATAATGCCTTCCATAGGAAGCCGTGAGTAGCGCATGAAATTGTTCCATTAAGCCAAATGCCCCTTAGCCAAATCGCTTGAGATTGGCAATCCGCAATGGAGCAGGTGGATGCGAGCTATAAAAAGCGGTATAGATCGGATCTGGCGTTAAGGTCGATGCATTGTCTTGATAGAGCTTAACTAGGGCTGAGATCAAATCGTTTGCAGAAGATTTATCTGCGGCAAATCCGTCTGCTTCGTATTCATGTTTGCGTGAGGCCAGGCTTGATAGTGGCGTTAAGAAGAAGCTAAATACAGGCGATACCAACATGAAGAGTGCTAAAGCTAAGCCACCGTTATAGCCATTCGGGTTAGGCATCACACCGAGGTCGCTGTAAAACCAAGGCTGAGTGCTGACCCAACCCAGGATTGCAAGAGTGATGAAACTCAGTGCAAATGAAACTAGTAAGCGCTTGCGAATATGGTTGCACTTGTAGTGACCAAGTTCATGAGCTAGAACGGCCTCCACTTCACCAGGATTGAGCTTCTCAATCAAGGTATCAAAAAAGACGATGCGCTTGGCCTTGCCCATGCCGGCAAAAAAAGCATTGCCATGTGCGCTACGTTTGCTGCCATCCATAACATAAAGACCTTGGCTCGCAAAATCACAGCGCTTTAGCAAGGCCTCGATTTGTGTCTTGAGTGGACCTTCTTCTAGCGCTTGAAACTTGTTAAAGATCGGCGCAATAAAGGTTGGGAATATCCATTGCATGAGCAAGCTGAAGGCGGTGAGAACACCCCAGGCCCAAAGCCACCAGAAGTCACCCGCCTGAGCCATCAAGCTAAGGATGACCCAGAGGAGTGGGATGCCAATAGCTCCACCAACACCGAGACCCTTGAACATATCGCTAAAGAAGAGTTTGACATTCATACGATTAAAACCAAATCGCTCTTCTAGGTAAAACTGTTTGTACCAAGAGAATGGCAGGTCAATAATTCCGGAGATCAGCACAATCGATACCAGCAAGGCAATTTGCTGCGCAATACCTTCGCCTAAAAGCTGCAAGAGTGAGAAGTTTAAAATCTGTAAGCCACCCAAGAGCGTAAAGCCAATCAAAATAATCGCGCTAACACCATTCTCTAGGATACCGAGGCGTAGTTTGGCGATCGTATAGTCAGCAGCCTTTTGATGTTCGGCTAAAGAGATTTGAGGGGCGAACTCGGCAGGCACTCTATCGCGATTGATGGCGACGTGACGAATTTGGCGTTGAGATAACCAGTGGCGTAGACCAAAGCTGGCGATGAAGGCGATTAGAAAAACAATTGTGAATGTCATGAGATGATTATAGATATGAGTGAAAAAATAGTTACCCCAGCAGTAAAGCCAGCGCCAGCCAATGAACACCTGATTTGGGTGGATATGGAGATGTCAGGTCTAGACCCTGAAAAAGAGCGTATTTTGGAAATTGCCGTGATTGTGACCGATGCGCATCTCAATACCATCGCTACCGCCCCTGTTTGGGTGATTCACCAGGATGACGCTTTGCTAGACGCGATGGATGCTTGGAATAAGGGCACCCATGGACGCTCTGGCCTCATTGATAAGGTCAAAGCATCGACAACTGATGAAGCCACTGCCGAAGCTGAATGCATTGCCTTCCTTAAGAAATACATCAAACCCGGTATTGCCCCAATGTGTGGCAACACGATTGGTCAAGATCGTCGCTTTATGGCGAAGTACATGCCAAAACTAGAGGCATTCTTTCATTATCGAAACATTGATGTTTCTACCCTCAAGGAGCTCTGTAAGCGTTGGCATCCTGAGTTAGTGAAAGGTTTTACCAAAAAACAGGCTCATACTGCCTTGGCAGACATTGAGGAATCTATTGAAGAGCTTAAGTACTACCGAGATAAGTTCATTGTTTCTTTGCCGGAATGATTCGGCATCTAAAGATGGGTAATCAATAATGAAAAAGGGTCTAGCGATAGACCCTTTTTGCTTTCCTAAATGATTGCTCGCCTTATTTCTTGATTGCGCTCTTAGGTCTGAAAGCCTTGACGATAGTTTCATCGGTTTCGATATAGGGGCCACCGATGAGGTCGATGCAATAGGGAACGGCAGCAAAGATCCCAGGAACAATGGATTTCCCCTCGGTATCCTTTAAGCCTTCGAGGGTTTCTTTGATGGATTTGGGTTGCCCTGGCAAGTTAATGACAAGGGCAGTGTGGCCTTCGATTTCTCGTAAAACAGCTGTTTGGCGCGACAAAATTGCCGTAGGTACAAAGCGCAGGCTGATTTGACGCATTTGCTCGCCAAATCCGGGCATTTCCCGGGTTCCAGCATCCATTGTGGCCTCAGGGGTGACATCTCTACGGGAGGGGCCCGTACCGCCTGTGGTGAGGACTAAATCGCAACCCAGATCATCGGTCAGCTCTACGATAGTTTCAGTAATGACCTCTCGCTCATCAGCAATAAGACGCTCATGAAAGACGCAGGGGGTGCTAATAGCGGTCTGTAGCCAGATTTGTAGGGCAGGGATGCCCTCATCGCTATAAATGCCCTTACTCGCTCTATCGGAGATTGAGATCAGGCCAATTTTGATTTCGTTCGGGGAGGATCTTTTCCAGGCTTCGGTATGCTTCATGTTTCTATTCTAGCTATTATTAGGGCATGTTTACATACTCATCAAACCAGTTTCAAGAAATCATTGATTTCATGCTCACAGAAGCCAAAAGACGGGGCGCCTCAGATGCTGTTGCAGAGGTTTCTGAAGGCCAAGGCCTCTCGGTCACCGTCCGTAAAGGTGAGGTTGAGACCATTGAGCAGAGCTTAGATAAACAGGTTGGGGTAACGGTCTTTTTAGGTCACCGTCGCGGTAACGCCAGCACTAGCGATTTTTCCAAAGATTCTTTGAGGGCAACGGTTGAGGCTGCGTACCATATTGCTCAACATACAGCCGAAGATCCGTGTGCCGGCCCTGCTGAAAAGGGACTTCTTGAAAAACATCCGCTGGATCTCGATCTATTTCATCCTTGGGATTTGGACTCGGCAACCGCAATCGATATTGCGCGTGCTGCTGAGGGCGCTGCCTTTGCAGTTAGCAAGCAAATTCAAAATAGTGATGGCGCTTCGGTATCCGCACATCATGCGCATTTCATGATGGGAACCAGTCACGGTTTTATGGGGGGTTATCCATTCTCACGCCACTACATTTCGTGCGCACCGATTGCAAGCGAGGGTGGCAAAAAGTCACTCATGCAAAGAGATGACTGGTACTCCAGTTCACGCATCCCTGGTGAGCTAGCTGATCCGGCTGCCATTGGTAAATATGCAGCAGAGCGCGCACTCTCACGCCTTAAGGCAAGATCACTAACGACTCGCCGTTGCCCTGTTATTTTTGAGGCACCTTTAGCGGCTGGTCTATTGGGTGGTTTGGTGCAAGCAGTATCTGGTGGAGCCCTTTATCGCCGTTCTAGTTTTTTATTGGATAGCTTGGGCAAGCAAGTCTTACCCAAGCACGTCAGCCTTTTTGAAAACCCTCATCTCAAAGCAATGACGGGTAGTGCACCTTTTGATGAAGAGGGCGTAAAGACAAGCGCCAGAACGGTAGTCGATAAGGGCATATTGCAAGGTTATTTCTTATCCACGTACTCCGCTAGAAAGCTAGGCATGAAAACCACTGGCAATGCCGGCGGCTCTCATCATCTAACTCTACAAAGCCGCAAGACGCCTAAAGGTGGATTGCCTGCACTCTTAAAGGAAATGGGCACTGGCCTTCTTGTTACTGAGCTCATGGGGCAGGGCGTGAACTACGTGACCGGCGATTATTCTCGTGGTGCTTTTGGGTACTGGGTAGAAAACGGCGAGATTCAATACCCTGTAGAGGGTATTACGATTGCCAGCAACTTGCGCGATATGTTGATGGATATTCAGATGATTGGTAGCGATTCATTAATTCGTGGAACTAAAGAAACTGGCTCCATCTTGATAGGATCTATGACCGTTGGCGGTAAATAAAGCAGAAGAAAAACAGAAAAACAGAAAAACAGAAAAACAGAAAAAACTATTTTGGAGGAGAAAAAAATGCAAAGACGTTCCTTTTTAAAGAAAGCCACTATCGGCGCAGGCGCAGCAGCACTGGCTGCTCCATCGATTGCGCAAAACTTGCCAACACTCAATTGGCGTTTGGTCTCTAGCTTTCCAAAGTCCTTAGATACCTTGTTTGGTACCCCAGAAGTATTTGCCAATGCCTTGCGAAAAGCCACTGATGGTAAGTTCAATGTCAAAGTATTTGCAGCGGGTGAAGTAGTGCCAGCTTTGCAAGTATTGGATGCGGTTCAAAACGGTACGGTGGAGTGTGGCCATACTGCCAGCTATTACTACTTAGGCAAGAACAGTGCATTTATTTTTGATACTGCCGCTCCTTTTGGAATGACAGCCCGCCAACAATCTGCTTGGATGTTACATGGCAATGGTATGAAGTTAATGCGTGAGCTCTATGCCAGCTACAACATCGTGAACTTTTTAGGTGGACAAACTGGCACTCAGATGGGTGGTTGGTTCCGTAAAGAAATTAAATCGCCAGAGGATCTTAAGGGTCTTAAATTTCGTATCGCTGGTTTTGCTGGACAAGTGCTTGCTAAGTTAGGCGTAGTGCCACAACAGTTACCTGCTGGTGAGATTTATTCAGCCCTAGAAAAAGGTACGATTGATGCCGCTGAATTTGTGGGTCCCTATGATGATGAGAAGTTGGGCCTAGCTAAAGTAGCTAAAAACTATTACTACCCTGCATTCTGGGAAGGCGCAGCCGGACTTTCATTCTTGGTAAATAAGAAGCGGTGGGATTCATTACCGCCGGCTTATCAAGCGGCTTGGCAGGCAGCATGCTTTGAGGCTCACACGGATATGTGTGCCAAGTATGATGCTTTGAACCCACCTGCATTGCAGCGCCTTGTTCAGGGTGGTGCGGTATTGCGCAAGTTCAATACCTCAGTAATGGACGCCTGCTTTAAGGCTAGCCAAGAAACCTATGCTGAAGAGTCTGCCAAGAATCCCCAGTTTAAGAAAATATTCGAAGACTATCGAGCCTTCAGAAATATGGAAGCTCAGTGGTTTAACGTTGCAGAACAGGCGTTTGCGCAATACAGTTTTGCGAAGAAGCTCTAGTTCTTTAGATGCTGGTGGTGAATTAATAAAGGGCTCCTCAGAGCCCTTTATCTTTTTGCCAGTTAATAGTCTGACTAATTGCGTTCGAGCGTAATGAAATTAAATGTGATCTCACCTTCAGAAGCCGGAGTGCGCTCCACTTCTTTCCACTCGGATTGATTCGGAACTTCAAAGAAAGTGTCGCCACCGTCTACATCGATCTCAATCTCAGTGATGTAAAGACGATCAGCCTTAGGGAAAGCTTGATTAAAGAGCTGCTCGCCCCCAATCACAAATACGCGCGGAAATTCATTCAAGGTCGCTAGAGCTGCATCGAGAGAGTGAACCACTTCTGCACCGGTCAACTTGAGATCAGTATTGCGGCTAACAACAATATTACGACGACCTGGAAGAGGGCGGCCAATAGACTCCCAGGTCTTACGACCCATGATCACTGGGTGACCCATTGTTACTTTTTTAAAGAACTGGAGATCAGCAGAAATCTTCCAAGGCATTTGATTGTCACGGCCAATCACATGATTACGTGAGCGGGCAACAATCATGGAGATGGCGGGGTACTTATTTGTAGTCATGGGTAATCTTATTTCTTAAACAGCTACCGGAGCTTTAATGGCGGGATGGCATTCATAGCCAGTAATTTCAAAATCTTCGAATTCATAGTCAAAGATGGAATCTGGTTTACGCAAAATATTGAGCTTAGGCAATGGGAAGAAGTCTCTCGATAGCTGAAGATCAACTTGCTCTAAGTGGTTACTGTACAGATGGCAATCACCACCAGTCCAAACAAAGTCCCCTACTTCTAAATTGCACTGCTGAGCCATCATGTGGGTCAGTAGGGCATAGCTGGCGATGTTGAAAGGTACACCCAAGAAGATATCCGCACTACGTTGATACAGTTGGCAAGAGAGTTTGCCATCAGCAACATAAAACTGAAAGAAAGCATGACAAGGTGCTAAAGCCATGCGAGGAATGTCTGCTACGTTCCATGCAGAAACAATAATGCGACGCGAATCTGGATTCTTTTTCAGGGTCTCTACAACTTCGGCAATCTGATCAATGTGCTCACCATTCGGTGCGGGCCATGAACGCCATTGGTAGCCATAAATTGGACCTAAGTCACCATCTGGGGCTGCCCACTCATTCCAAATGGAAACACCCTGCTCTTTAAGCCAGTTGTTATCTGTACTGCCTTTAAGAAACCAAAGCAATTCCAAGATGATGGATTTGAGATGCAACTTCTTGGTGGTAACCATCGGAAAGCCTTCAGCCAGATTAAAGCGCATCTGGTGTCCGAAGATGGAGATCGTTCCGGTACCGGTTCTATCGGATTTTTGGACGCCCTTTTCAAGGACTTCCTTCATGAGATTGTGATATTGACGCATAGGTTTATTCAGCTAGATGATTCAGTATTGTTAAGAGCTTACCCCAAGCGCCTTATGAAGCTTTGGGGAAGTAGTGGTGTACTGGAGTTGAATTTGCTTTTCAGGAGCTATGTAGGCCGCTGCCGCAAAGGCTGCAAGTGCCGCCTCATGAAAGCCTGAGAGAATCAACTTTTTCTTGCCTGGGTAAATATTGATATCCCCAACGGCGTAAATACCGGGAGTACTAGTCTGAAAGCAGGCGGTATCCACGGCAATTTGTTTGCGATCAATATCCAATCCCCAATCAGCTATTGGGCCTAGTTTAGGAGAGAGGCCATAAAACAATAAGAGTGCATCTAAGGCAATGTTTTGAACTTCGCCATCAATATTGGTAACGGCAATTTCTGTAAGCTTGTCATTGGATGACGTAAGGCCTGTAATTTGTCCGATGATCAACCGCATTTTTCCTGCAGCACAAAGGGCGCGCATTTTTGCAACTGATTGAGGCGCTGCCTTGAACTCATCTCTGCGATGAATCAATGTCACGCTGGTCGCTTGATCGGCGAAATGTAATGCCCAATCCAATGCAGAATCTCCCCCGCCACAAATCACGATTCGCTTGCCTGAAAATTGCTCAGGATTTCTGACGCGATAGAAGACTTGCTTATCTACAAAAGTTTCAATGCCATCTAAATTGAGCGTGCGCGGCTGAAAAGCACCAACACCAGCAGCGACAAAAATAGCCTTACTTAAAAAGTGCTGATCTTGGGATGTGCGAATCAGAAAGCGGCCATCGGCTTGCTTCTCAAGAGTGGAGACCTCTTGATTTAGATGAAACTGTGGCTTAAACGGCTCAATTTGTTTGAGTAGGTTGGTAACCAGCTCTCGACCAGTGCAAACCGGAATCGCTGGAATGTCATAGATCGGTTTATCTGGATAGAGCTCAATACATTGACCGCCTACTTCAGGCAGGGAATCGATGACATGCGCTTTAATTTCGAGGAGTCCAAGCTCGAAGACTTGGAAGAGCCCCACCGGACCGGCGCCAATAATGACTGCATCGGTTTCAATGGGTGAGTGCAATTTACTTTACCAGTTGGTCAAGTTTATTTTTCACGTCTTTCCACTCTTCCGCTTCTGGGAGGGCGGCTTTGGATTTAGTAATGGATGTCCATGAAGGTGACAACTCAGCATTGAGTTTAATAAATGCCTGCTGATCTCCTGGAACATCATCTTCCGCATAAATTGCATTGACTGGACACTCTGGTACACACACTGCGCAATCGATGCATTCATCTGGATCGATTACTAAAAAATTAGGACCTTCACGAAAACAATCGACTGGGCAGACATCAACGCAATCGGTATATTTGCAACGGATACAGGCTTCGGTAACAACGTAAGTCATGATGGTGTACGGGTAAGGAGTCCACATTAATGGACTGCCAAGTTATAAAACTCCAATTTTAGCTGAATCAGCCTATTTTTCAGGCAAAAGCCCTAATTTACTTGAGGTAAAGTCACTCTATGAACACACCAGCAAATATCCCCACAAGCAGTTCCAAACCGAAGATTTTGGTTGCAAGAGCCATATTTCCTGAGGCGCTAGCCAAATTAGAGGAGTCCTTTGAGGTTTACTCCAATCAGTCTGACAAAATTTTGACCCCAGAAGAGCTTCAAAAGGCGCTTTCGGGGGTGGAGGGAGCCCTAGTAGCGGGAAGTGAGCGGATTGATGCTGCAGCTCTTGCTCAGGCTAAGAATTTGAAAGTAGTTGCCAATATTTCTGTTGGTTATAACAACTTTGATGTCCCGGCAATTACTGCCGCTGGTGTCATGGCAACCAATACCCCTGATGTTCTTACGGATACAACGGCTGATTTCGGTTTTGCTTTGTTAATGGCAACCGCTAGGCGTATTACGGAATCGGAGCATTGGGTGCGGGCAGGTAAGTGGGATCAGTGGTCGATTGTGAATAACCCGCTGGGCATGGATTTGCATCACAGCACAGTTGGCATTATTGGCATGGGTCGCATCGGTCAGGGTATTGCCAAGCGTGCACTAGGTTTTGGCATGAAGGTGATTTATCACAACCGCAGTCATCTTTCTGATGCGGATGAAAAAGCTTGTGGTGCTACTTATGTGTCCAAAGAGGAATTACTTCGCACTGCTGACCACGTGGTGTTGGTGCTACCTTATACCGCGCAAAACCATCACACGATTGGCGCTGCAGAAATCGCCATGATGAAACCCACTGCAACCCTGATTAATATTGCTCGTGGCGGTATTGTGGATGATCTTGCATTGG
The DNA here is from genome assembly GCA_000342265.1 of beta proteobacterium CB. NCBI lineage: Bacteria > Pseudomonadati > Pseudomonadota > Betaproteobacteria > beta proteobacterium CB. The sequence continues at coordinate 1,414,360 of CP004348.1, read as the reverse complement.
CACAAGCATTGCAAAGTGGAAAGATATTTGCAGCCGGCTTAGATGTATTTGAGGGTGAGCCTCAAGTACACCCAGAGTTGCTGAAGTGCAGCAATATTGTCTTGGCTCCGCATATTGCCAGCGCTACAGAAAAAACGCGAAGAGCGATGGTGGATCTTGCAGTCGAGAATCTGCGAGCAGCGCTTGCTGGCAAGAAACCACCAAGCTTAATTAATTCTGAAATTTTTAAGAATTAATCGGCTTCGATTTCTTCTGGGAGCTCACGGAGAGCAAGTTCGATTCCACCAAATTTACCCGCCACCCAGTTGTAGACCTTGCAGGCAATCCACAGCAAAGCAAAGCCAAGCAAGGCATTGAGAATCAATGCAGAAAGAACGGTAAATCCAGGAATGGCGCCGTCACGAATGAAGGCTACAAACAAGGCTAGCAACACAATCGGCACAGAGAAGCAGAGATAAACCAAAACTAGGGTTTTGGCGGTATGCATTGGATCTACGAAGGCAATTTCTTTTTTGGTGAGTTTCATGAGATGCAATCTTAAAGCAGTCCGTCGAAAAGCGCCACATCAACCCAGTCACCAGCGGCCACATTTCCTTGGTCGTGAGGGAGAATGACGAAGCAATTTGCCTCACTCATCGATCGCAAAATGCCGGCGCCTTGGCTGCCAGTCAGTTTGACTGTAGGCTTTCCATCTGGGCCACGCCCCACAATGGCGCGCTGAAACTCTGTTCGACCAGGCTTTTTCCGAATGGGCACCTCGGCAATTGCCTGAGTCATTAACTGCTCAGTCTGGCTTGCGCCGTTGAGTTGCAATAAAGCGGAGCGAACAAATTGGTAGAAAGTCACCATTACAGCTACTGGATTGCCTGGCAAACCAAAGAAGAGGGTTTTGCGCTTCGATCCCTCAACTGGCTTGAGCATGCCAAAGGCCATGGGGCGACCTGGGCGCATAGCAATTTTCCAGAAGCCAACGTCACCCAGTTCTTGCATGATTTGCTTAGTAAAGTCTGCTTCACCAACGGATACTCCGCCAGATGAAATAAGAACATCTGCTTTTGAGGCGGCATCTAGGAAGGCTGCTTTTAGTGAGGCAGGATCATCACGCACAATCCCGCAATCCATGATTTCCATATTGAGGCGATTGAGCAGGCCAGTTAGGCTATAGCGATTGCTGTCATAAATGCTGCCCACATCAAGAGCCTGCCCTAGTGGACGCAGCTCATCTCCGGAGGAGAGGATGGCCACCTTCAGTTTGCGATGCACTTTGAGGCTGGCAATACCTAGGGACGCAGCTAGACCGAGATCAGATGGTCGCAACAAACGACCGGCTGAGACGGCGGCCTTTCCGCTTTGCAAATCCTCACCGAGTAAGCGACGATTCTCTCCGCGCTTCACTTGATTTTGTTTGAAACTGACAGCCAACTCAGTTGCAGATTCTGTAAATTCTTGAGGGATGACGGTATCGCAATCATGCGGCATGAGTGCGCCAGTCATGATCTTCAGGCATTCGCCTGGACCGACAGGCCCTTCATAAGGTTTACCTGCATAGGCTGTACCAACGATTTTCAGGGTGACTATCGCTTCGCTATCCGCCAAGCAATCCCCATGAAATGCAAAGCCATCCATAGCGGAATTATCGGCAGCAGGGACGTCGATCGGGGAAAGTAAATCTTCTGCCAAGATGCGGTTGATTGCCTGATCTAAAGTGACCAACTCGATATCACTTGAATCATTTAGTTTGCGAGATTCTTGGAGTAATTCACTGACAAGGCCTGAAATAGCCTTGCGCGCTTCATCCACATGAAGTGAAGCGGTCAAGAGAATGGAGTTGTTGGGGGAGTGTTTAATTAAATCTGTCATGACGATGCTTTTTCTAGGGCGGCCAACTCTTCCGGCGTATTCACATTTGCAAATGCTTGAGGGTTTTCAAAAACCACAGTGCCAGATCGCAACTCTTTAAACCAGCGATCAATCTTTAAATCCCCTTTGCTTAAAAAGGCATCCAAAGAATCTTGCAGGCTGCTTTTCATTAAGCAGAAAACAGGTTGTGACCAAATCTTTCCATCCTCTTCTTTTGAGGAGGCAAAGACGAGTTCTAAATTATTGCCTTCTAGTTCGGCTGCCATTTTTTGGGCAAGATCGAATGGCAATAAAGGGGAGTCGCAAGGCGATGTTAGTAGGTATGGAGTTTTGCAATGTTTCAGACCTACTGAGAATCCAGCCAATGGGCCGGAGAAGTCTGGCGTTTCATCCATGAGTACTGGATAGCCATAGTGCGAATACTTCGTAATACTGCGGTTAGCATTAATCAGAATAGTACTAACTTGAGGCTTAAGACGATTGATGGCAAATTCAATCAGAGCTTTGCCATGAAAGGGGATTAAGCCCTTATCAATGCCACCCATTCTTTGGGCGCGGCCACCCGCCAAAATAAGTCCAGTAATGTGTTCTGAGGTAATCATTAGCCGCCGATGTAAGACATCTCTACCTTGCGAGAAGATTTCGATCCAGCGGTATTGGATCCCCGAATTTCTGAATAGTGATCATTGCGTCCAGACCATGTGGACATGATGGCGTTCGCAATTTCTAAATCGCTTCTACCAGAGCGTAATAGGGTTTTGAAATCAAAACCTTCATTTGCAAATAAGCAAAGATAGAGCTGACCATCTGTGGAGATTCGAGCGCGCGTGCATTCATGGCAGAAAGTTTGTGTAACGCTAGAAATAAAACCAATTTCACCGGAGCCATCAAGATAGCGCCAGCGCTGAGCTACTTCGCCAGGATAGTTAGCTTCAATAGGCTCAATCGGAAAGACAGCGTTTATGCGATTAGCAACTTCTTGCGAGGGAAGTACTTGTGACATATCCCAGCCATTAGAGCTACCTACATCCATGAATTCAATAAAGCGCAGCGTCACGCCGCTACCTTTGAAGTGCTTGGCCATGCCGATAATCTCTTGATCGTTTGTACCCTTCTTAACAACCATATTGACTTTGAGATTGGTGAAGCCTGCTTCTTGAGCTGCGGCAATTCCATCAAGTACATCCGTGACAGGGAAGTCGACATCATTCATTTTTTTGAAGACATCATCATTCAGACCATCAAGACTAATAGTCAGGCGATGTAAGCCTGCCGCTTTTAATGCTGCTGCCTTCTTACGCAAAATGCTGCCATTGGTAGTGAGTGTTAGATCCAATGGTTGATCTGCCGTGGTCCGAATTTTGGCCAGCATCTCAATGAGCACTTCGAGATTTTTACGAAGTAAAGGCTCGCCGCCAGTGAGACGAATTTTTTCTACACCCAACGAAGCAAAGATCTTTGTTAAGCGGGTGATCTCTTCAAAGCTGAGTAATTCATTATGGGAGAGGTATGGATAGTCTTTATCAAAAATTTCCTTAGGCATGCAGTAGGTGCAGCGGAAATTACACCGATCCGTTACGGAGATGCGTAAATCACGTAGAGGGCGCCCCCGAGTATCTTTAGTTGAGTTATTGACGGCAACAAGCTGTCCAGGGATGGACGGCGTAAGGCCTTTGCCTTCATCTAAACGTATGGGGATTACTTTTTCAACCATGTGTAATTATGGCTGTGAAACGGTGTTTCTGCCAAACTGCCAAATATCCTTGTGGGATAAATAGCAGTCTGGAGAAATGGGATTAAACCGTTTTTTCTTGGCCGCCGGTTTCAACTAAAACCATCGGACCATTTTGCAAGCTAACTGGAGCTTTAGGAGTTCTGCCCATAGGCAAAACTTCTGGCTCAGCTTTGATTTGCGATTGCGCTTCTTGATGCTTGCTAGAGTCTGTAGCTACCCAAACCATGCCAGCAGATTGAACTACGCTATGCAGTGGAGTTTCTTCGAGCGCCTGAAAGGCAACCTTAGGAAGCTCGGGCATCAGCTTGGCAATTACCTCAATTGCGGGCGCTGGCTTAGCTACCGGCTGTGGAGCGGGTGCTACAGCGGCGTTATCAGGGCGATTGCTTTGACGTGGTGCACGTTGCTCTCTTGGCTCTCTAGGTGCGCGGGGTGCGCGCTCTTTTACTTCGTTAGAGGCTGTAGGTGCAACAGTATTTCCAAAGCTTTGAGCAATATTCTGAATTGGCATTGAAGCAGATGCTCCAGCCATTCCTACTGGTGGGCCTGAGAATGTTGCTGCTGCAACAGAAGCAACTGCTGTATCACCATTGGACTCAGTGCGCTCGCCACGTTGACCACGACCACGACCACGACGGTTGCGACCACGACCACGACGCTCTTCGCCATCTGCACTCGGTGCTGTATCGGCACCAGGAGCGGCCTCAGTTGCTGGAGTTACCGCAGCTTGATTCTCGGGTTTTGGATTCTGGTTGCGATTGCCGTTATTGCCATTACGATTGCGGCCATCTTGACGGCCTCTACCTGAACCCGCTTCACGTGGAGCATTTGCACCTTCGGTACCTGCGGCACCTTCAGCTGGACGCTCGCCACGATCATTGCGCTCGCCACGACGACCGCGATTGCGGTTATTGCCGTTACGATTGTTTTGATTGCGACCACGTGGTGCGCTCGGAGCCGGCTTTGCTTCTGGTGCAGGCGCTGAAGAGAATAGGCTCTTGATGAATCCGAAGAATCCACCGGAGCTTGCAGTTTCGGTACTAGCTTTTTCAGTGCGCGCAGGGCGTGGCTGACTGACTGGCGCTGGTGCATTTGGCGTAATACCTTTTACAGCAGCCTCAGGACGGACTTTAACGTCAGCATCTTTACGGCTTACTGCAGTATCGGTCTCAAGTTCAGCAGCAGCTTCTTCAGCCATCACGTAACTCGCTTTTTGATCATCAAGACGTGGATCGTCATGACGCAAACGCTCAAGCTTGTAATGTGGAGTTTCTAAATGCTTGTTAGGAATCATTAAGACATTGACTTTGAAACGTGTCTCAATCTTAATAACTTCAGCGCGCTTCTCATTCAGCAAGAATGCAGCCACTTCGACTGGAACTTGGCTATGAATAGCGGCAGTGTTTTCTTTCATCGCTTCTTCTTGGATGATGCGCAAGACTTGCAATGCAGAAGATTCGGTATCGCGGATATGGCCTGTGCCATTACAACGTGGGCAGGTTACGTGGCTACCTTCAGAGAGGGCAGGGCGTAAACGCTGGCGTGACATCTCCATCAAGCCAAACTTAGAGATCTTGCCCATTTGAACGCGAGCACGGTCGTGACGTAGAGCATCACGTAAACGATTCTCAACATCCTTCTGTGCCTTGCTCGATTCCATATCAATGAAGTCGATCACGATCAAGCCACCCAAGTCACGTAAACGTGCTTGACGGGCGATTTCATCGGCAGCTTCTAAGTTGGTGCGAGTAGCAGTCTCTTCGATGTCAGAGCCGCGGGTTGCACGTGCAGAGTTAACGTCCACTGAAACTAGAGCTTCAGTATGGTCAATCACAATCGCACCACCGGATGGCAAAGGCACGGTACGTGAATAAGCAGTTTCAATCTGGTGCTCAATTTGGAAGCGTGAGAACAATGGAACATCGTCCTGGTAACGCTTCACTCTTGGCAGATTATCTGGCATCACCACTGACATAAATGCCGCGGCCTGCTCGTAGATGTCATCGGTATCGATGAGAATCTCACCAATATCCGGCTGGAAATAATCACGAATCGCGCGAATCACTAAGCTGGATTCGAGGTAGATCAATAGTGGTGCTGAGTTGCCTTTGGCGGCTTCATCAATCGCAGTCCACAGTTGCATGAGATAGCTTAAGTCCCACTGTAATTCAGTAGCGTCACGGCCAATACCGGCTGTACGAGCAATGATGCTCATGCCATCTGGTACCTGTAATTGGGACATTGCCTCGCGGAGCTCTTGACGGTCTTCGCCTTCAATGCGACGAGAAACGCCGCCTCCACGTGGGTTATTGGGCATCAACACCAAATAACGACCTGCTAAAGAGACAAAAGAGGTAAGGGCAGCGCCTTTTTGGCCGCGCTCTTCTTTTTCTACCTGAACAATGATTTCTTGGCCTTCGCGTAAAGCATCTTTAATAGAGGCATTACGGACATCAATACCCTCTTTAAAGTAGGTGCGGGCAACTTCTTTAAATGGCAAGAAGCCATGGCGTTCTTCGCCGTAATTTACAAAACAAGCTTCGAGCGAAGGCTCAATGCGAGTAATAACACCTTTGTAAATATTGCCTTTGCGTTGTTCACGACCGGCAGCTTCGATATCGATATCGATGAGTTTTTGACCATCGACGATGGCAACTCGCAACTCTTCTTGTTGAGTTGCATTAAATAACATGCGTTTCATAACACTCTCCTATTGGGAGTATGTCGTTGCGCGCTGCGTTAGGGACAAGTTAGATACCGCTTGGGGCATAGCCCATTGGCGGCTTTGGAGTGTGGATCAATCAAATCTAGGCACTTATTGCCTAGTACACCAAGTTCAATGTTGTTAAACCGGTGCCACACTTGACGATCGCCGCAGAGACCTCCTTTAGGTCATCAATGCAGGCGCGCGCCTGAAAACTGTCTTCTAATCGCGGGTCGCGGCATACGGCACACCAACCCTGCGCCTCATTACAACGGGGGAGGGGCAACCCCGGGAGTCTATTAAGGGCGACTCCAAGCTCCACGATTCAAACCTGAATCAGGTTAGTCTCGGGCCAATAAATTGGCTAGAGCGTTGATTATACGGCACAAGTTGAACGACAATGGGGTATTGTTAAGTCCCTTGCCGACCCCCGTCGAGGTGGCAAGAGAGATAAATCATGAAATCCGAACCCATTTCCAAGCCTTTGCAGGCAAAAACTACCGCACCGGCCGCCGTTCATCTTCAGACCATTGGTCCAGAAGAGGCTGGCCAGCGCTTGGATAACTACCTCTTACGTTGGGCTAAAGGGGTTCCCAAAAGCCATGTTTACCGCATTATTCGCTCTGGTGAAGTCCGAGTGAATAAGAAAAGAGCTGAGCCGACTACACGTTTGGTTGAGGGGGATGTGGTCAGAGTTCCGCCGGTTCGGATTGCTGAACCAGCCCAAATGGCGGCAGTCAATACCGCCCAAACTAAGTCTCGGGCGCAGGGTTATTCCGACAAAATGCCTATTTTGTTTGAAGATGAGGCCCTATTAATAGTGAATAAGCCGGCAGGTTTGGCAGTTCACGGGGGTTCAGGCATTGCTCTTGGCGTGATTGAAACCTTGCGCATTACCCGCCCCGAGCTCAAATTCTTAGAATTGGTTCACCGTTTGGATCGAGATACCTCTGGCGTCTTGCTTTTGGCTAAAAAGCGCAGCGCTTTGGTGGAATTACATCGTCAGATCCGCGAAGGGCAAACAGACAAGCGCTACTACTTGCTAGCCCATGGGGAAATTGCTCAGGGCGCAGGCACGATGCAATTGAAGTTTGCATTACACAAATACTTGCTGGCTAATGGTGAGCGTCGCGTTCGGGTTGACCCAGACGGCCTACCTAGCCATACCGCTTTGCGCGTCACTAAAGTGATGAAACGCGGAGAGGTGGCGATTACCCTGGCTGAAGCCCAGTTAAAAACTGGACGCACTCATCAAATTCGCGTGCACCTCCAAAAACTAGGTCACTCGATTTTGGGTGACGATAAGTACGGCTTTGAAGATCAAGACAAGATTGTGAAATCTAAACGCTTGTACCTGCATGCCCATTTAGCTGGCTTTACTCATCCGCGTACTGGCGAGAAAATGCGTATTGAATCCCCGTTACCCGCCGAATTTACGGCGATGATGAAAACTTTTGAAGTGCCTAACAATGCCTGAAGAGCAAAAACCTGAGAGACGTTACGACCTGATTGTGTGGGACTGGGATGGAACCATCATGGACTCCACGCCAACGATCGTGAACTGTATTCAGCAAGCTTGCCGTGACTTAGGTTTCAAGGAGCCAGATGACACTTTGGCTAGCTCGGTCATTGGTTTGGGTATTCAGGATTCACTGAGAAGGGCGGTGCCGTGGATTGAGCCGGCACATTTCCCAAAGTTGACTGAGCGCTTTCGTTATCACTACCTTGCTAAAGATCACGAGCTTGATTTATTTCCAGGTATTCGGGAACTGTTGCACAGCTTACGCGAGGATGGTTACTTATTAGGCGTTGCGACGGGTAAATCTCGCGTGGGATTAGATCGATCTTTAAAACATCATCAGCTAGAGCAGATGTTCCACGAGACCCGTACTGCGGATGAATCCTTTTCTAAACCCCACCCTGGGATGCTCTTAGAGCTTTCAGATGTGATGCAAGTGCCGATGCGCCGCATGCTCATGATTGGGGACACCACCCATGATTTGGACATGGCAGCTAATGCAGGCGTTGATGCGGTTGCGGTAACGTATGGCGCCCATCCACCGAGCACTTTAAAAGAGGCGCCATCACTGATTCATGTGGATGATGTCGTGCAGCTAAGTCGATGGCTTAGCGACAATCTCACCGTTCAAAACTAGCTAGTTACTGAGGATTAAAAAGATGGATCAAAATCAATCCGAAAACGCGAATCAAAATTGGGAGCGTCAAGCTCTCGAGCATTTATTGCTTGAGAATTTAAAAGAGACGCGCAAGGCGCGTCGCTGGAAAGCTGTGTTTCGTATTCTCACCCTGATTGTCTTTGTCGGCGTACTGCTAGCAGTATTTGATTTCCATCTGCCAGGGCGCGGGATGGGAATGGAGAAGCACACGGCCTTAGTCTCGTTAGAAGGAGAGATTTCTTCGAGCTCGATGGCTAATGCTTTAGATATCAATTCATCGCTGACTGCTGCATTTGAAAATGAAAATAGTGCAGGTGTAGTCTTGCGCATTAATAGTCCTGGTGGCTCTCCGGTTCAGGCGGGCATGATGAATGATGAAATTCATCGCTTGCGCAAACTCTATCCAAGCAAACCGTTTTATGTCGTTGTGGAAGATATCTGCGCCTCAGGTGGTTATTACGTAGCTGTTGCTGGTGACCAAATTTTGGTTGATAAAGCCAGCTTGGTAGGATCTATTGGCGTGATCATGGAAGGCTTTGGTTTTACTGGCTTGATGGATAAGTTAGGCGTGACTCGTCGCATGATTACAGCGGGCTCCAACAAAGGCATGATGGATCCGTTCTCCAAAGAAAATCCACAGCAAGTGGAGATGATTAAAACCATGATCGATGAGATTCATCAGCAATTTATTGCGGTGGTCAAAGCGGGTCGCGGTGATCGTTTAAAAGAAACTCCAGAGATGTTCTCAGGGCGAGTTTGGAATGGAGAGCAAGCGATCAAAATCGGCTTGGTAGATGGTTATGGAACAGTAGAGACTGTTGCGCGCGATATCTTTAAGGCGCCAGATATCCTGGACTACACCATGAAAGAGAATTTCGCTGAACGCGTTGCTAAACGTTTTGGTGCTGAGGTTGGCGCAGCAGCAGGCAAAGCGTTAATCAAGACGCCTGATCTAAAGTAAAAAACAAAACACCTAGGCCAGCAATAGAAATACTGCTGGCCTATTTTGTAATGATGCGCAAGCAGTTTCATTTGGAAAACGCTTACGCCAGTCTGCAATCGAGAGTGTAGTAATTGTTTCGCTTGGAAGACTGAGATCCATGCCAAGACATAGCAGTGATTGCGGTGACAGCGTGCTCAGGCAGGCCATTAGCATTGCAGTGTTGCGATACGGTGTCTCAATCCAAATTTGCGTCTGCTGTAATTTTCTAGATTCCGCTTCCAACTGCTTAAGTCGTGCAATACGGTCTTGTGCATCGTGCGGAATATAGCCTTGAAATGCAAACCGCTGACCATTCAAACCGCTAGCCATCAGGCCCAACAAAATAGAGCTTGGACCAACCATTGGCTTTACTTTAGCGCCCAGCTTATGTGCTGCTAGCACGAGTTCTGCACCAGGATCTGCAACACCCGGAACACCTGCCTCTGACATCAGCCCCATGTCTTTGCCAGAGATAAGTGGCTTGAGTAAATCCATTGGTTTGACAGCATCGCCGTACTTGGCATTGCGAGCAACGCCACGCCACTCACTCATCTGCATTTCTTGAATGGTGCAGGCTAAGGGCGAAACGCTATCGACTGCTTTTAGAAAAGCACGAGCTGTTTTTGCATCCTCAACAATCCAGTGAGTGAGTTTGGCAGTTTGGGCAATGGTTTCACTTGGTAAAACCCAAGGCAATTGCTCGGCGCGAGAATCATCACCCAAGGTATTGGGAATTAAAAAGAGGGTGCCTAGTGTTGAGCTCATTATTTCTTACCCGGAATAACAAATCCAGCCTCACGCAAGAGGCCGCTTAGGGCAATTAATGGCAAGCCAATTAATGCAGTGGGGTCATCGCTCTTAATGGACTCTAAGAGTGAAATTCCCAAACCTTCAGACTTAGCGCTACCAGCACAGTCGTAGGGTTCTTCGGCATGGAGATATGCCTCTAGAACATCATCGGTAAGTTTTCGGAAAGTCACTTCAGTGGGAGTATTGATTGTTGATTCCTCGTTACCACGCATGAGGCATAGCGCTGTTTGAAAAGTCACAGTGGCACCGCGCATGAGTTGTAGTTGCGCCATGGCACGCTCAAAGTTTCCCGGCTTACCAATCGCAGCTCCACAAAGGTCGGCTACTTGATCGGAGCCAATGACCCAAGCCTCGGGATGATCTTTAGCTACTGCTGCAGCTTTCGCTTTGGCTAGGCGCAAGGCTAAATCTACAGTGCCTTCTCCTGGGAGAGGAGTTTCATCAACCTTTGGCGAGATCACGTCAAAGGGGATGCGCAAGCGCTCCAAGAGCTCTCGACGATAGATCGAGGTAGATGCCAGGATTAGTTTTTTTGCAGAATTACTCATCACTACTTGTACTTTCGCTGAAGCCTTCATTTAGACTGATGTCATGAATCGTAATCAAGTTTTACCTCAAGTTGAGCTATCCGCTGATCCCAAGGCTTTGAGCCGGATCGATTTTTGTGCCCCTCAGTCCTATCAAGGGGCTGGATTTCTGGACATTTCAGCCTTGCCCAGGGTGGCTGAGGAAGCCTCCAGTATTGAGCCGGGAGATGGTTTTCAATGGGAGGTAAAGACCCATTTTGTTGATTCTCCAGGTTCTGAGTCTCAGCAAATTTTGGAATTGGCTGTAAAAGGCCGCATTCACCTAGTTTGTCAGAGCTGTTTGCGAGATTGCGGCCTGGATTTGGCTCAAAAGAGTCGATTTGTCCTGGTCGCCACCGAGGAGGAGGCAGATGCCTTTCCTATGGAAGATGACCAACAAGAGCCTTTGGTAGCAAGCCAGCACTTTGACCTTTTGGGCTTAATTGAGGATGAAATCCTCTTGTCTATGCCTTTAATTCCAAAGCATCCTGAGGGCGCTTGCCAACCGCATGCCTCTTCATTTGGTGATCGCGAGGAAGATGGCGATGCCTCTGAAAAGCCTCAAAATCCCTTTAACATATTGAAAAATATGAAGAAAAATTGATTGCACCCCATGTATTGGGGGTGGTATTTCAAATCTGCTTTATCAATTAATCAAGCATTTAGCTCAATTTACATGCTAGAATGTCGCCTTGCTTAGGAGTTCAATATGGCCGTCCAACAGAATAAAAAATCCCCATCCAAACGTGGCATGCACCGTGCGCACGACTTTTTGACCGCACCTGCTACGGCTGTTGAAGCCACAACTGGTGAGGCTCATTTGCGCCACCACATTTCACCAAACGGCTACTATCGTGGTCGTAAAGTTGTTAAAACAAAAAACGACTAATTCTTTAGTCTAAAAGATAGAAGCGGCTCCAATAAAAGCCGCTTTTTTCTTTGAAAAAAACCACTTGCAGCAATACCTGATTTTATGAGTGTCACTCTTGCTATCGATGCCATGGGCGGAGATCATGGGGTAGTTGTTACGGTCCCAGCTTGTTGCGATTTTCTCGAAAAACATGCGGATGTGAAGATTGCCTTAGTTGGTAATCCGGAAGCGCTCAAGCAAGCCTTGAGTAAATTTCCAAAAGCGCCAATGGAACGCATTCAAATTATTCCCGCTAGTGAAGTTGTCTTGATGGATGACCCCATTGAGGTGGCACTGCGTCGTAAAAAAGACTCCTCCATGCGCGTTGCTATTGAGCAGGTCAAGGAAGGGTTGGCTGATGCAATCATCTCTTCTGGGAATACCGGTGCCTTGATGGCAATCTCCCGCTATATTCTTAAAACTTTGGATGGTGTTGATCGTCCTGCGATTGCTACTGCGATTCCCAATGAAAAAGGGCGTGGCACTACTATGTTGGACCTGGGTGCCAACGCAGATTGCGAGCCTATGCATTTGGTGCAGTTTGCGCAAATGGCTAACGTGATGGTTCAAGTGGTTGATGGCACGCAAAATCCTTCTATTGGTCTCCTCAATATTGGCGAAGAAGTGATTAAAGGGAATGAAGTGGTTAAGCAGACGAGTGAGCTGCTGCGTCAAACCAATTTAAACTTTTACGGAAACGTAGAAGGCAATGATATTTTTAAGGGCACCACGGATATCGTGGTGTGTGATGGTTTTGTGGGCAACGTAGTTCTCAAGGCAAGCGAAGGCTTGGCGAAGATGATGAGCGGCTTAATAAAAGAAGAATTCAATCGATCATGGCTCACCAAGCTGATGGCGATCTGCGCTATGGTGCCATTGTTGCGTGTGCGTAAGCGTGTTGACCATCGTCGCTATAACGGTGCAGTACTCTTAGGTTTGCGCGGTTGCGTCATCAAGAGTCACGGTTCAGCAGATCGTTTTGCATTTGGCTTTGCGCTTGATCGCGCATATGAGGCAGCAAAAAATCGCATGGTAGAGCGTATCGCTCAAGCTTTTGTGGCGGAGACAAAATAATCATGAGTACCTATTCACGGATAGCGGGAACTGGAAGCTATCTTCCTGAGTTACGTTTAAGTAATCAAGACCTCGTTGAACGTTTAGCAAAGATTGGTCTTGAGACTAGTGATGAATGGATTGTGACTCGCAGCGGAATTTCTGCTCGTCATTTTGCTGCAGAAAATCAACTCACGAGTGACTTGGCAGTCAAAGCTGCGCAAGCAGCATTAGAGGCAGCTGGCTGTACCTCAGAAGATCTTGATTTGATTATCTTAGCAACATCGACGCCAGATCATTTAGGTGGTTTCCCAAGTACAGCTTGTGTAGTGCAAGATAAGCTTGGAGCCCATACCAATTGCGCAGCATTTGATGTGCAGGCAGTATGCGCTGGGTTTACTTATGCCCTCGCCATTGCAGATGCATTTATCCGTACAGGTGCTTACAAAAAAGTATTAGTTTTGGGTGCAGAAACCTTCTCTCGCATTTTGGATTTTCAAGATCGCACTACTTCTGTTTTGTTTGGTGATGGCGCTGGTGCAGTCGTGCTAGAAGCTTCTTCTGAGCCTGGCATTTTGGCAACGGCTTTACATGCTGATGGTAGTCAGCGCGATATTCTATGCGTACCAGGGCGTGCTAAGCAGGGTGGTGTAGATGGCTCTGCTTACTTAACTATGGATGGTCCTGCGGTATTTAAGTTGGCCGTCAAAGTGCTTGAGCAAGTTGCACATGAAGCCTTGGAAAAAGCCAATCTCAAGCCAGAGCAAATCGATTGGTTGGTGCCACACCAGGCCAATATTCGCATCATGGAGAGTACAGCTCGCAAGATGGGTATGTCGATGGACAATGTCATTGTGACTGTCCATGAACATGGCAATACTTCTGCTGCATCTATACCGCTTGCCTTGGATGTCGGCGTTCGCTCTGGTCAAATTCAGCGCGGCCAGCACCTCTTGCTAGAGGGTGTGGGCGGTGGCTTTGCTTGGGGCGCGGCAGTCATTAAGTACTAAAGCAAACTACTAAAGCTAAAAATACATTCACAACTATTATTCAGCGATCAATCCTATGACATTTGCATTTGTATTTCCTGGCCAAGGCTCCCAATCTGTTGGCATGCTCAATTCCATTGCGGATCGCCCTGAAGTTCGCGCGACTTTGCAAGAGGCTTCAGAAGCTTTGGGTGAAGATGTTGCAAAACTGATTGCTGAGGGCCCTGCAGAAGCATTGTCTTTAACAACCAATACGCAGCCTGTGATGTTGACTGCAGCGATTGCGTTTTATCGTGCTTGGCTGGCCTCTGGTGGTGCTGTTCCTCAGATGATGGCTGGCCACAGTTTGGGTGAATACTCTGCTTTGGTTGCTGCTGGCGTAATCTCTTTTAAAGACGCCGTGCCTTTGGTGCGCTTTCGTGCTGAAGCTATGCAGACCGCTGTACCAGTTGGTACGGGCGGTATGGCTGCGATCTTAGGTTTGGATGACGCGATTGTGAAGGCGGTTTGCGCTGAAGCTGCTGTAGCCTCTGGTGGCGTAGTCGAGGCAGTGAACTTCAATGCCCCAGGACAAGTAGTGATTGCTGGTGGTAGCGATGCTGTGACGAAAGCCTGTGAATTATTGAAGGCGGCTGGCGCAAAACGCGCTCTGCCATTGCCGGTATCAGCACCATTTCATTCATCCTTGCTACAGCCTGCCTCTGAAAAACTCAAAGGCTACTTAGCGGATATTGAATTTAAGGTCCCCACTATTTCTGTAGTTAATAACGTTGATGTCAATGTCCTCAATGATCCAGCGGCTATCAAAGACGCCTTAGTACGCCAAGCTGCCAAGCCCGTGCGTTGGCAAGAGACTATCAATGCCATGGCACAACAGGGCATTACTCAGGTTGTAGAGTGCGGCCCTGGCAAGGTATTGGCTGGGCTGACTAAGCGTATTAACGAGAATGTTGTTGGCATTCCTATTTTTGATGAGGCTAGCCTTACCGAAGCACTGGGTACAGTAAAGTAAAAATACAAAGAAGCAACAAAAAACGACGGAAGACAAATATGAATCTCGACTTAAGCGGACAAATTGCATTGGTAACCGGCGCATCGCGCGGGATTGGTCAGGCCATTGCGGATGAACTGGTGAAATGTGGTGCAAAGGTCATTGGCACTGCCACCTCTGAGGATGGCGCCAAAGCGATCAATGCCCGTTTACAAGCGAGCGGTGGTCGTGGCGAGGTATTGAATGTGACCGATCCAAAGGCTTGCGAAGACATCATCGATTTGATCGTCAAGGATTTTGGGGGTATCAATATTTTGGTGAATAACGCCGGTATCACCCGCGATAACCTAGCTATGCGCATGAAAACAGATGAGTGGACTGATGTGATTGACACCAATTTAAGTGCGGTTTTCCGTTTGTCACAGGCTGTAATGCGCCCGATGATGAAAGCGCGCGCTGGCCGCATTATCAATATCACCTCGATTGTTGGTCATATGGGCAACCCTGGGCAGGCAAATTACGCCGCTGCCAAATCGGGTGTTTCGGGCATGACCCGTGCTTTAGCCCGCGAAATTGGTAGCCGCAATATCACTGTGAACTGTGTTGCACCAGGATTTATTGATACCGATATGACCCGCGCTTTGAGTGAAGAGCAGCAAAACAGCCTAAAAGCGAATATTCCCTTGGCCCGTTTAGGTAGCCCAGAGGATGTAGCGCAGGCAGTGGCGTTTTTAGCCTCTCCAGCGGCTGGATACATTACTGGGAACACCTTGCATGTCAATGGTGGCCTCTATTTAGCCTAAAAATACAGCAGAAATTTGATCATTTTTTGGCGGATTTACTAATTTAGCCCGCCAAGCTGATAAAATCCTTTTCATCGTTTTTTTACAACCCTTGGGGGAATTAATGGATAACATCGAACAACGCGTTAAGAAGATCGTCGCTGAGCAATTGGGCGTCGCAGAAGCAGATATCAAGAATGAATCTTCTTTTGTGAATGACTTAGGCGCAGACTCTCTTGACACTGTTGAATTGGTAATGGCTTTGGAAGATGAATTCGGAATTGAAATTCCGGATGAAGAAGCTGAAAAAATTACTACTGTTCAGCTCGCTATCGATTTTGCTCAGTCTAAAGCTCAGGGTTAATTCCCGAGCTTAGTTAAAAGCTATTACTGTGTCAGCATCAAATGGCCGTCGCCGGGTTGTTGTTACCGGCTTAGGCCTTATTTCACCAGTTGGTAACTCGGTTGATGTAGCTTGGTCTAATTTGCTCGCGGGCAAATCGGGCATTGCTACCATCACGAAGTTTGACCACACTCCGCTGAGCGTGCATTTCGCCGGCGAGGTGAAAGATTTCAATGTCGAAGAATATGTTTCTGCCAAAGAGGCGCGCCATATGGATACCTTCATCCATTACGGCATTGCTGCTGGTACGCAAGCTATTCGCGATAGCGGTTTACAGGTAACGGAAGAGAACGCTGAGCGCGTTGGCGTTATGGTTGGTTCAGGTATTGGTGGTTTGCCAATGATTGAAGAAACTGGCGCTGAGTTATTGGCTCGTGGCCCTCGTCGCATCTCCCCATTCTTTGTACCAGGCTCAATCATTAATATGATTTCTGGTCACCTCAGTATCTTGTTTGGTCTTAAAGGTCCAAATGTGGCTGCAGTGACAGCCTGTACTACTGGCTTGCACAGCATTGGATTGGCAGCACGCTTAATTCAGTACGGCGATGCCGATGTGATGGTTGCCGGCGGTGCTGAATCTACGATTTCTGCATTAGGTGTTGGTGGCTTTGCTTCAGCAAGAGCGCTATCTACTCGTAATGATGACCCTGCAACAGCTTCACGCCCATGGGATAGAGACCGTGATGGTTTCGTTCTGGGTGAGGGTGCTGGTGTTGTTGTCTTGGAAGAGTATGAGCACGCAAAAGCACGTGGTGCAAAAATCTACTGCGAGCTCTTGGGCTTCGGTATGAGTGGTGATGCGTATCACATGACCGCCCCAAATATGGATGGCCCACGTCGTTGCATGGTCAACGCTATGCGCGATGCCGGCTTAAATGCCGATCAGATTCAATACATTAATGCGCATGGTACGTCGACACCTTTGGGCGATAAGAATGAAACCGGCGCCATCAAGGCTGCTCTTGGCGATCATGCTAAGAAGACTTTGATCAACTCCACTAAGTCGATGACTGGCCACCTTTTAGGCGGTGCCGGCGGCTTGGAGTCTGTCTTTACTATTCTGGCTCTACATAACCAGAAGTCTCCACCAACCATCAACATCTTCAATCAAGATCCCGAGTGTGATTTGGACTACTGCGCCAATACTGCTCGTGATGTGAAGATCGACCATGCTGTCAAAAACAACTTTGGCTTTGGGGGTACTAACGGTACCTTGATTTTTGGCAAATTGACCTAATATCCTTAATAGGTTATTTCCTTTCTTCGTTTCTTTAATTATTGGTTTTTACCAAGCAGGTCTATAGCATTATGAAAAAGTACCTTATTGCGTTCTTGGCTATCTTTAGCTTGGGGCAAATTGCGTTTATTCAGCAGGCCTGCGCTCAGAGCCCACGCGTCTCTATCCCTGATTTTGCCGATCTAGTTGAAAGAGCAAGTCCGGCCGTTGTGAATATTCGCACCACCGAAAAAGTGATGCAGCAACAATCTCAGGGTGGCTTCCCAGGCATGCCAGAGGATCAGGCTGAGTTCTTTCGTCGCTTTTTCGGAGTACCTATTCCAGGTTTGCCTGGTGGACCCAAACAAGCCCAACCCAATCCCGGTAAGCCGCAAGAAGCAGATCGCGGCGTAGGCTCCGGTTTCATTATTGAATCGAATGGTTTAATTTTGACCAATGCCCACGTAGTTGAGGGTGCTAATACTATCTATGTCACCTTGACCGACAAGCGTGAGTACAAAGCCAAGCTATTAGGTATGGATAAGCGGACCGACGTGGCAGTTGTCAAAATTGATGCACGCGATTTGCCTAAGTTGCCATTGGGTGACTCTTCTCGCGTGAGGGTGGGTGAGTGGGTGTTAGCCATTGGCTCCCCATTTGGTTTAGAAAATACCGTGACTGCAGGCATTGTGTCTGCCAAGAGTCGTGATACTGGCGACTACTTGCCCTTCATTCAGACTGACGTTGCGGTTAACCCAGGCAATTCAGGTGGCCCTTTGCTAAATACAGCCGGACAAGTCATCGGCATTAACTCACAAATCTTTAGCCGCTCTGGCGGTTATATGGGCATCTCATTTGCGATTCCGATTGATGAGGCCATGCGTGTAGCAGATCAATTACGTACCAATGGAAAAATGACGCGTGGTCGTATTGGCGTGGCTTTAGGTGAAATGACCAAAGAAATTGCAGAGAGCCTTGGATTGGGTAAGCCACGTGGCGCTTATGTTCGCAACGTTGAGCCGGGTGGACCAGCGGCAGCGGGCGGTATTGAGTCTGGTGACGTGATTCTCAGCTTCAATGGCCGTGATATTGGCAAATCTACCGATCTGCCTAGAGCTGTTGGTGATACTAAGCCAGGTACTAGTGCCAGCGTACAGGTTTGGCGTAAAGGCTCTACCAAAGATTTGATGGTTTCTGTGGTGGATACCGAAGCAGGTCAAGCTGCCGTCAAGAAGTCAGACAACTTAGGTTCATCAGGTGGAAATGCGAATTCTCTTGGAGTGGTGGTTTCCGAGCCCTCGGATAGCAAGAGAAAGGAACTCAATATCCGTGGTGGCGTTGAGGTTACTGGCTTGGGAGATGGTCCCTTGGCACGTGCAGGTGTTCGTCCAGGAGATGTCATTATTCGGATTGCAGATGCTGATATCACTGGGGTAAAGCAGTTTGAGGGCCTAGTGAAGGGTTTGGACTCCAATAAGGCGGTCCCCGTTTTCGTCCGTCGAGCCGACAGTACCATGGTTATTCCTGTTAGGCCAAAATAAGCCAAAAGCAGGGTTTTTAGATGAAATAAACGGGTTCGGCGCTATTTTGGCGCCACCCATTACAATCACTCCAAGACGGCTTTTTGCAGCGCATCATTGTGGTGCGCTCTGACAAGGCGTTTTTTGAAGACCACATAAGACGCTATGGATTTAATCCGCAATTTTTCTATCATCGCCCATATTGATCACGGCAAATCAACGCTTGCTGATCGCATCATCCAACTTTGTGGCGGTCTCTCTGATCGTGAAATGGAAGCCCAAGTTCTAGATTCGATGGATATCGAACGTGAGCGTGGCATCACTATCAAAGCACAAACAGCAGCGCTGACTTATAAGTCTAAAGACGGTAAAACCTACAACATCAATTTGATTGATACCCCGGGACACGTCGACTTCTCGTATGAGGTGAGTCGTTCACTCTCAGCATGCGAAGGCGCATTGTTAGTAGTCGATGCCAGCCAAGGCGTTGAGGCTCAAACTGTTGCTAACTGTTACATGGCGCTGGAGTTAGGTGTTGAAGTGGTGCCGGTGCTGAACAAGATTGATTTGCCACAGGCTGACCCTGAGCGCGCTAAAAAAGAAATTGAAGATGTCATTGGTATCGATGCATCGGAAGCGGTGACTTGTTCAGCTAAAACAGGATTGGGTGTGCAGGATGTCATTGAGGAAATGATCGCTCGCGTACCGCCACCTAAAGGCAATGCAGCGGATCCTTTACAAGCTTTAATTATCGACTCTTGGTTTGATAACTACGTTGGTGTGGTGATGCTGGTGCGCGTTGTGAATGGCACTCTCAAGCCAAAAGAAAAAATTACTTTGATGTCCAATAGCTCAAGCCACTTGGTCGAGCATGTAGGTGTGTTTAGTCCAAAGTCCGTAGATCGCCCAGAATTGTCTGCTGGTCAAGTGGGCTTTGTGATTGCTGGCATTAAAGAGCTAAAAGCTGCCAAGGTGGGCGATACAGTTACGCATACCCCTGGACAACAAGGTCGAGTACCTGCGAGTGAGCCGCTGCCTGGTTTTAAAGAGGTTAAGCCTCAGGTATTTGCGGGTCTATACCCAGTAGAGTCGAGCGAATACGATCAGCTCCGCGAATCTTTGGAGAAGCTTCAGTTAAATGACGCCTCACTCTTGTATGAGCCTGAGGTTTCACAAGCGCTTGGCTTCGGATTTCGCTGTGGCTTCTTGGGCTTGCTCCATATGGAGATCGTGCAAGAGAGATTAGAGCGTCAGTACGGCATGAATCTCATCACTACCGCTCCAACGGTGGTGTACCAGGTTGAGCAGTCTGACGGCACCATCTTGTCGGTAGATAACCCATCTAAGATGCCAGAGGCTAGCAAGATCAATACGATTCTTGAGCCTATCGTGACAGTGAATTTGTATATGCCACAAGAGTATGTGGGCGCGATCATTACTCTGTGCGTTGGTAAGCGCGGTATTCAGATGGATATGAATTACCTTGGTCGTCAAGTGAAGCTCACATATGAGTTGCCGATGGCTGAGATTGTTTTGGATTTCTTCGACAAAATGAAATCCATTTCTCGTGGCTATGCATCGATGGACTATGAGTTCAAAGAATATCGTCCAGCTGATGTGGTTAAAGTTGACATCCTCATTAATAGTGAGCGAGTTGATGCGTTATCGGTGATCGTTCACCGTAGCAATAGCCAGCATCGTGGACGCGAAGTGGTTGCTAAGATGCGCGGAATTATTCCGCGTCAAATGTTTGATGTAGCTATTCAGGCGGCGATCGGCAGCAATATTGTTGCCCGTGAAAACGTCAAGGCATTGCGTAAGAACGTCTTGGCTAAATGTTACGGTGGTGATATTTCCCGTAAGCGCAAATTATTAGAGAAGCAAAAAGAAGGCAAGAAGCGCATGAAGCAAGTAGGTAACGTGGAGATCCCACAAGAGGCCTTCTTAGCCATTTTGCAGGTAGACGATTAATGAACTTTGCTCTCATCCTCTTTGTATTGGTGGTGGTCTCTGGAATTGCGTGGATTGCTGACCGTTATTACTTTGCTCCGCAAAGACGTCTAGCTGGCATCGACCGTATGCCATTGTGGTTGGAATACACAGCTGGTTTTTTCCCAGTGATTTGTGCGGTGTTTGTGTTGCGCTCTTTCATTGTTGAGCCATTTAAGATTCCATCCGGATCCATGATTCCGACACTGCAGATTGGTGACTTTATTCTGGTAAATAAATTTACCTACGGTATTCGTTTACCAGTGATCAATCAGAAGGTGGTTGAATTAGGATCGCCAAAGCGTGGCGATGTTGTGGTTTTCCGTTACCCCCGCGATGAATCAGTTGATTACATTAAGCGCGTAGTGGCTTTGCCAGGCGACACTGTTACCTATCAAGACAAGCGTTTAACCGTAAATGGTCAGCCATTGCAATACAGTGGTGGTGAGTCTTACCTAGACCCAGAAAATATGCGCTATGCCAAACGGTTTGCAGAATCATTTCCTGCAGACTTGGGTGGCAATAAGCATGAGATCTTGAACGACCCTGATCGTCCTGCTGGCATGTTCCCTGCAGAGCGTTTCCCTGGATTTGAAAACTGCCAATACATCAATGCTGGCCTTACATGTAAAGTCCCGGTAGGGCATTACTTTGCCATGGGCGATAACCGTGATAACAGTGCCGATTCTCGTTACTGGGGATTTGTGCCGGATAAAAATATTGTTGGCAAAGCATTCTTTGTTTGGCTGAATCTCGGAAATCTCGGTCGCATTGGCGGCTTCGAATAAGATCATGAACGCCCGCGCCATCATCGAAACTGCACCGCTGCAAGCGCAACTAGGCTATACATTTAAAAAACTAGAGCTGCTCAATCAAGCTCTCACACATCGCAGCCATAGCAAGAAAAATAATGAGCGCCTGGAGTTCTTGGGAGACTCGATTCTGAATTGCGTGGTTGCTGAAATGCTCTACGAGCGCTATTCCGACTTAGATGAGGGCGATCTCTCGCGCGTTCGAGCTAATCTAGTTAAGCAGCAAGCACTCTATGAAATCGCTCAAACTCTATCGTTATCTGACTACCTACGCTTAGGCGAGGGTGAGCTGAAGAGTGGTGGTTTTCGTCGCCCATCTATTCTGGCTGATACCTTGGAGGCAGTCACTGGCGCAATATTCTTAGATGGTGGGTTTGATGCTGCTAAGGCATGTTTGCGCAAGCTCTATTCCATTATTTTGGCTAACGTTGATCCAAAGACTTTGGGTAAAGACGACAAAACCTTATTGCAAGAATGTTTGCAGAGTTATCAGTTGCCGCTGCCCACCTATAACGTCACTGGTACCAGTGGTGCGGCCCACAATCAGCAATTCGAGGTGGAGTGTTTAATACCCAATCTCAAGGTTGCCGTTAAGGGTGAGGGTGCGTCACGACGTGCGGCAGAGCAAGCGGCAGCGAAGTTGGCTTTAGTCTCAGCTCTGAAAGCCTTGCCACAAGCACTTGGTAAACCTAAAAAGACTCGGTCAGCTAAAAAGAAGGCAGCAAAAAAAGTAGCAACCGAAGAGCAGTTAAATCTTAAGCTGAAGGGCTAATCGTGTTTAGATGCGGCACTATCGCCATTGTTGGCCGTCCTAATATGGGCAAATCAACCCTCTTGAATGCATTGGTTGGTCAGAAGATCAGTATCACTTCCCGTAAGGCGCAAACCACACGTCACCGTATTTTAGGTATTCAGAATCGTGAAGAGGCGCAGTTCATCTTTATCGATACACCAGGTTTTCAGACTCGCTTAATGAATACTCTGAACAAGGCTTTGAACCGCACAGTAACTACGGCTTTGCAAGATGTGAACGTAGCCTGCTTTGTAGTGGAGGCTGGATACTTTGGTGAGGATGACAAGAAGGTCTTGAAATTACTGCCAGATGACTTGCCAGTTGTTTTGGTTTTAAACAAATTGGATTTATTTAATAGTCGCTTTCAGACTCCCTCTGAGCGGGACCAGGCGCTACTCAACTTTATTAAAGAGATGGCCCGCCCTTGGTGTGAGTTGGGTGGTCATGAAGATCAGAAGTGCGAGTTCTCTGAAATCGTGCCGATGAGTGCCAAAAGTCCTGGGGATGTTGAAAGATTATTAGATGTGCTCGAGGGTTATTTGCCTGAGGCACCGGCGGTCTACGATGGCGATACCATTACGGATCGTAGTGAGCGCTTTTTGGCTGCCGAGATCCTGCGTGAGAAGGTGTTCCGCTTTACTGGTGAGGAATTGCCTTACACGAGCACAGTAGTCATTGATCAGTTCAAGATGGACGGTAAGATGCGCCGTATTGCAGCAACGATTTTGGTTGATCGTGATAGCCATAAGGCGATGATTATTGGCGCTAAGGGGGAGAGATTAAAGAAGATTTCAACCGACGCCCGCATTGATATGGAAAAACTCTTTGACGGTAAAGTCTTCCTAGAGACTTGGGTCAAGGTCAAGCGTGGGTGGGCAGATGATCGCGCTGAATTGCGGGCGCAAGGATTAGAGTAATTATTCATGGCCTCCATTCGTGTTGCTGACGAACCCGCTTTTGTATTGCACAGCATTCCTTACAAGGAAACCAGCCTAATTCTGGATGTATTTACTCGGCAACATGGTCGCATGGCCTTGATTGCTAAGGGGGCTAAGCGTCCACATTCAGTGCTACGCCCAGTCTTACAGCGCTTTCAGCCTCTACTAGTTTCTTGGAGTGGGAAGTCGGAGTTACGGACTTTAACGAAGTCAGAGTGGGTTGGTGGTACACCATCTTTAGTGGGTGATGCATTGCTCTGTGGCTTTTATCTCAATGAGTTATTGGTCAAGTTTCTAGCTCGTGAGGATGATTATGAAAGACTTTACGATCATTACACGGACACCATTTCTGCTTTATCAAATCTCGAATTTGAATCCAAGGGCTTAGAAGAAATTCTGCGACCTTTTGAGTTAACGCTTTTGCAGGAAACTGGTTATGCAGCAGCGCTGGATCGCTGCGTCGAAACGAATAGTGCTCCTATATCCAATGAGCAGTATGTTTATCAGCCTGAACGTGGCGTTAGGCCGGCGCAAGGAGATGATCCGGGTCACTGGCCAGTCTTGAGCGGTAAATCCCTGCTAGCAATAGCGGCGGGAGATTTTTCTGATCAGGAGACTCTCTCTGAGAGTAAGCAGTTAATGCGCTTTTTGTTGGGCTTGCACCTCCAGGATCAAGTGCTCACCACCCGTCAGATTTTGATTGACCTTAAGAAAATCTAGTAATCTACAAATATGAGCGACTCTAATAACCTTGAGCTTGGCATCAATATCGATCACGTCGCCACTCTCCGTAATGCGCGTGGCACGGTTTATCCCGATCCCCTGAAGGCTGCGCATTTGGCCGAGGTAGCTGGTGCAGATCTCATTACCTTGCACTTGCGTGAGGACCGTCGTCACATCAAAGATGCCGATTTGATAGCTCTTCGCCCCTTAATTCAGACGCGTATGAATTTAGAGTGCGCCGTTACACCGGAGATGATTCATATCGCCTGTCGGGTTCAGCCGCAGGACGTATGCCTGGTTCCCGAAAAGCGTGAAGAGGTCACTACTGAGGGCGGCTTAGATGTCATTGGTCACTTTGAAGCAGTCAAAGCAGCTACTGCGCAATTAAAAAATGCGGGCATTCGGGTATCTCTTTTTATCGATCCCGAAGAAAAGCAAATTCAGGCAGCTAAAGATGTGGGTGCAACAGTGGTTGAATTGCACACCGGGCGTTATGCAGATCTAGCTGGTGATCAACAGAAGCAAGAGCTCGAGCGCATCAGAAATGCAGCTCAGTTTGGAAAAAGTATTGGCCTACGCGTTAATGCGGGCCATGGCTTGCATGAGGGCAATGTGATGCCCGTGGCTGCCATTGCTGAGCTTTCTGAACTCAATATCGGACACGCTATTGTTGCTGAAGCACTCTTTAAGGGTTGGCAAAAAGCGATTACGGATATGAAGGCTCTGATGATTCAGGGTAGAGCTAAAGCTTAAAAGATTAAATATCAAATGATCATTGGCATAGGTACAGATATTTTGCAGATCGAGCGGCTTCAAGCAGCTTACGATCGCACCAATGGCCGCTTGGCTGAAAAAATCCTAGGCCCTGATGAGATGCTGATTTTTAAGCATCGCTTAGCCAGAAATCACAAGCGAGGTATTGCATTTTTGGCTACGCGCTTTGCAGCAAAGGAAGCTTTCTCTAAGGCAATTGGCTTGGGTATGAGAATGCCAATGACTTGGCGCTCTCTGCAAACTCTCAATGAGCCTAGCGGCAAACCAGTTACCTCTTATTTAGGAGTGCTTGCACAATTCATGCAGGAAAAAAACTGGGAAGCTCACGTCACCGTCAGTGATGAGCAAGACATGGCAATAGCTCATGTCATCGTAGTGCAAAAATAAATAATCATCAAAAGCAAATAGAAAATGACGAGGAACACATGAGTAAGTCGACTATGAATCCAGGCCCAGTTACCTTAGATGTTGTTGGCCTTGAGTTAAACGCAGAAGATCGTCGTCGCATCTTGCACCCTCTTACTGGCGGCGTGATTTTGTTTGGCAGAAACTTTGCTAATCGCAAGCAACTCACCAAACTCACTGCAGAAATTAAAAAACTCCGTTCCGACGTATTGATCTCGATTGATCATGAGGGTGGACGTGTTCAGCGCTGCAGGACTGATGGCTTTACCCATTTACCCGCCATGCGAAAGTTAGGTGAACTTTGGGGTGCTAAAAATAAGTCATCTCACTCTGCTGAATCTGCTGCTATTGCGATGGCAGCGGCTACGGCTTCTGGTTATCTCCTAGCCGCTGAGTTGCGTGCTTGCGGTGTCGACTTTAGTTTTACCCCAGTCTTGGATCTCGATTTTGGTCGCAGTGGTGTGATTGGGGATCGTGCATTTAGTCGTGATCCACAAATTACCTTTGCCTTAGCTAAAAGCCTGAACGAAGGCTTACGCCTTGCGGGTATGGCGAATTGTGGCAAGCATTTCCCTGGCCATGGCTGGGCTGAGGCAGACTCTCATGTGGCCATTCCTGTGGATGGGCGTCCCTTGAAACAAATCTTGAATGACGATGCTAAGCCATATGAATGGTTGGATCTGAGTTTAACTGCGGTGATGCCAGCTCACGTGATTTATCCCAAGGTGGATAAAAATCCAGCTGGATTTTCTAAGGTTTGGTTGCATTCCATCTTGCGTCAAGAGTTGGGCTTTGAGGGTGTCATCTTTAGTGATGATTTATCAATGGAAGGCGCTAGTGTTGCCGGTTCGGTAGTGAAGGGTGCTGATATGGCGCTTGAGGCAGGATGTGATGCAGTGTTGATTTGCAATCGCCCTGATCTTGCAGATCAATTACTCAGTCAGTTAAAGGTCTCAAAAGCAAAACAGGTAGATTCTGCTATTCGATTGAATCGACTGATGCCGACTGCTACAGCCCCTACATGGGACGAGTTGCAGTCTGAAGCGCAATATCAACATGCCAAAGGCTTACTCCAGCAGCTAAAGCTCATTACCTAGAAGGTCAGTAAAAATTAAGACGATAAAAAAAGCCCGGCATGCCGGGCTTTTTGCTATCGAGCGAGCTAATTAATTAGCGCGGCTACGATATTCACCGGTACGAGTATCGATCTCGATCTTGTCACCAGTGTTACAGAACAATGGAACTTGCAATTCATAGCCAGTAGCCAATTTTGCAGTCTTCAGTACTTTGCCTGAGCTGGTATCGCCTTTAACTGCTGGCTCTGTGTAAATGATTTCACGAACTAAAGAGTTTGGCATTGCTACTGAGAGCGCTTTGCCTTCGTAGAACACGACTTCACAAGGCATGCTTTCTTCAAGGTAATGCAATGCATCACCCATGAACTCAGCTTCAACTTCATATTGGTTGTAGTCACCATCCATAAATACATACATTGGATCTGCGAAGTAAGAGTAGGTGCAATCTTTCTTATCTAAGATCACAACATCAAACTTGTCATCTGCTTTAAATACGCCTTCGTTAGGCGCGCCAGTTAACAAGTTCTTGAATTTCATTTTTACAACAGAAGAGTTGCGGCCTGAGCGGCTGTATTCTGCTTTTAAAACGACCATGGCATCAGTGCCGATCATTACTACGTTACCAACGCGGAGTTCTTGTGCTGTTTTCATCTTGCTATTCCTGGGTGCAGAGCTGATTTTCTGCGGTTTTTATCAAAAACAAGATTGTAACCGCCCGCAGGCAGATTTCGCACAAGATCAGGCTACAAAGCCCATTAGACGGGCAGCTAGGCCACCATCAGCTTGTTTTTCAAGTAAATCAGCTCTCCAGGCCTTGGAATGGGCATCCCAGCTATCAATTGACTGGTACCACTCACTCGGCATTGCCCAAGTCATCGCGGCTATGACAGCGTGTTTAAGCTCTTGTGATGCGTCTTCAAGATAGAGATCTAAAAATGCGGCTAACTTGGTTTCGTGGGCGCGATCTTCTTGGGGGTAAATATGCCAAATGAAAGGTTTCCCAGCTAACTGTGCTCGGACAAAAGAATCTTCGCCTCGAACAATGTTGAAGTCGCATTGAGAAAGCATCCAATCGTATTCATCTTGAGAAACAAAAGGAATAGAGATCAACTGAATGGAGTCGGGCAAAGCAAGTGGCTGAGTAGGGTGACCAGAGCTGAACTGCAATTGCTCACGTTGGCCATGTGTCAGCACGATGTCGAAGTTCTCACCCAGAGTCGTCAGATCTTCTAGCCATTTCAGGAGCGGTATACCTGGGTAGCAAAAAACACTGATGCGCTTTGCATTAGGTCTCAAGAGACTCCAGCTGGCCCGAAGGCTCTCAGGAACCAAAGCCTCAGTCACCGATGCTTCCTTCGGAGTTGGGTCAATCAAAATACCGCCCGCATTTTCCTGAAAGCCTGGGAAGAAAAAGTACTTTGGTATGCCATGCGCCTGCGGGGATGCTTTTTGATGAAAGTCTACGATCCAGGGTTCTGCGCTTAAGTACTCTAGATTAATGATGATGGGTTTTTGGGGGGCAATTAGCAGGCCCGCAAGGTAGCGCTCGGGAAGATCGCACCCAAATGCCTCAATGACGACATCAGGGGGTTGAACTGGATGACGGCTATTGTTATGACTAGCTTCCCAAGGCTGGATATCAATCAGGCCTTTGATTTCGGGGTTAACTCCAGAAGCGAGTAAATTAAGGGTTGGCAGATCGTCACAGAAAATGCGCACGTCTTGGCCATGAAGACTTGTTAAGCTTCTTGCTAGGCGCCAGCAAACACCGGCATCACCATAGTTGTCTACGATTTGACAGAAAATATCCCAACGCATGAGCAATTCGCTTTTTGAAACCCTTCAGCAAGATGTTAAACGGCTACCCGGATTGCCGGGGGTATATCGCTTCTTTGATGAGGCGGGACATATTCTGTATGTCGGTAAAGCGCGCAACCTCAAAAAGCGTGTATCAAGTTACTTCCAGCGAACACAGCTTTCACCACGCATAGAGCTGATGGTGGGAAAAATTGCTCGCTACGAAACCACAGTAACACGCTCAGAAACTGAAGCCCTAATTTTAGAGAACAATCTGATTAAGGAGTTGGCGCCTCCATTCAATATTCTCTTTCGAGATGATAAGTCTTATCCCTACGTGATGTTGACGGGGCACCAATTTCCTCGTTTAGCCTCGTATCGAGGAAAAACAGATAAGCGCAATCACTACTTTGGGCCATTCCCGAATTCATGGGCTGTGCGGAATAGTGTTCAGATTTTACAAAAGGTATTTCGTCTGAGAACTTGCGAAGACTCTGTATTTAAAAACCGTAGTCGCCCTTGTTTATTGCATCAAATTCATCGTTGTAGTGCCCCTTGTGTTGGTCGTTTAAGTGTCGAGCAGTACGGGCAAGATGTAGCCCAGGCAACACGTTTCTTAGAGGGTGACCATAGTCGTGTGCTTTCTGAGCTTGAAAAGAAAATGCACGCTTATAGCGATACCATGGAATTTGAAATGGCTGCAGTATTAAGGGATCGTATTGCCGATCTTTCCAGCGTCTTACAGCAACAATCAATGGATACGGTTGCTGACGGCGAAGGCGATGTCGATGTCATTGCTGTAGCTCAAATGGAGGGTGTGGTTTGTGTTAATTTGGCAATGATTCGTGGCGGTCGCCATTTGGGTGATCGCGCCTATTTCCCGAAAGGCTTGCGCTCAAGTTCAGGAGAACTGCCACCACCAGCCGAAATTCTAGAGGCCTTCATTGCTCAGCATTACTTAGAGGAGAAGTCAGGTGATGGCGAGGCGACTACTAATTTAATTCCACCAGTACTGATTCTGAATCATCCTTTGAGAAAGCTCGTTGATGATGTTTCGGCACCGGGGGAAAGTGCTGAAGATATCTCTGATCACACAGCTCCGGAAGGTTTACATGATTTACTGAATGCGCAAGCTGGTAAGCGCATTACTTTTTTGCACCAGCCACAGGGCCAGAGACGTCATTGGTTGGCTATGGCTGAGGGTAATGCCAAGATTGCCATAGCGAAGCGCTTGGTAGAGACTGGTGGGCAACTGGCAAGAGCAAGAGCATTAGCCGATGTTCTGGCTTTGGAATTAGAAAGTCTTGAACAGCTACGTATCGAGTGTTTTGACATTAGCCATACTTCTGGTGAGGCCACCCAAGCCTCCTGTGTCGTGTATTCCAAAAATGCGATGCAACCTAGCGAATACCGCCGCTTCAATATTAATGACATCACCCCGGGTGATGACTACGCAGCAATGCGTCAGGTCTTACAACGCCGTTACGCAAATTTCCAAGAGCTTCCTGTTGAGAAGATGCCGCAAGTCATTTTGATTGACGGTGGTAAGGGTCAAGTTGAGATGGCAAGGCAAGTCCTTTCTGAATTCGGTATGGATATCAGCTTAATTGTTGGTGTTGCCAAAGGGGAGGGGCGTAAGGTAGGTCTTGAGACTCTTATCTTTGCGGATGGACGTAAGTCGCTTGAGCTCGGTATTGATAGTGCTGCTTTGTTGTTGGTAGCGCAGATTCGGGATGAGGCTCATCGATTTGCAATTACCGGTATGCGTGCTAAGCGCGCGAAAGCTAGAACGGTTTCTCAGCTTGAGGAGATTGAGGGGATAGGCGCTAAAAGGCGTCAAAAATTACTCGCCCGTTTTGGAGGTTTGCGCGGCGTTTCCAATGCCACTATTGAAGAGCTTTCAAGCGTTGAGGGAATATCCACTGCATTGGCCGAGCAAATCTACAGGCAGCTCCATTGATTTCCCAGTGTGCTCACATTGGTTTATGCTTGAGCTATGCCTTTTAATCTGCCTATCGCTCTGACCTGGTTGCGCGTTGCCGCAATTCCACTTGTTGTTGCGGTGTTCTATTTACCCAATAGCTGGTTAACTCCCTTTGACAAGAACCTCACTGCTACCGTGATTTTTGTTTTTGCTGCCGTGACAGATTGGTTAGATGGTTTTTTGGCCCGCAAAATGAAACAAGAGTCGACATTTGGCCAATTCTTAGACCCTGTAGCAGACAAATTAATCGTGGCCGCTTCATTGCTGGTTCTGTTGAATATGGATCGCGTCCAGGTCTGGGTGGCCTTAATCATTATTGGTCGTGAAATTACTATTTCAGCACTGAGGGAGTGGATGGCGTTGTTAGGCGCCGGAAAAAGCGTTGCCGTACATATGGTCGGAAAGTTAAAAACTACCGCTCAACTCGTGGCGATTCCATTTTTATTATTAAACGACACTTTATTTGGCTGGTTGAATTGCGCACAAGTTGGCACTTGGCTAATCTGGATTGCATCCTTTTTAACGCTTTGGTCAATGTTCTATTACATGAAAAAGGCTTTACCTCAGCTGGTTGATAAGGCTAAATAAAGTCTACAAACCCATGGCTGATAAGGCTTTGGTAGAAACGTGAGCCTCATCCATTTTTAGGTTTAGTCACAAATAATGCGTTCTCTCAAATTGTTTGTTAAACTACTGACCTGTTATGCGGGAATAGCTCAGCTGGTAGAGCGATACCTTGCCAAGGTATAGGTCGGGAGTTCGAACCTCCTTTCCCGCTCCAAGTTCGATGGGAAGCCCTAAAAAGCTTCCCATTTTTGATTCAAGCATATGGCGCGTTGGCCGAGTGGTTAGGCAGGAGCCTGCAAAGCTTCGTACGGGGGTTCGATTCCCTCACGCGCCTCCATAAGCAATCTTATGGAGAGAACGATGGCACAATAAAGCCAGTCTCTTAGTTGCTGTTATCGACCTTTGCATACTTGATTAAGGCCAATTCCATGTCTATGAAAACGATATTAATTACCGGCGGATCGGGCTATATCGGGTCTCATACTGTTATCAGCTTATTACAGGCCGATATGTCCGTTATTGTTCTTGATAATCTCTGCAATAGTAAAAAAGAAGTTGTAGAAAAAATTGAGTACATTACCAAAAGACCAATTTGTTTCATAGCTGGTGACATACGTGACCGCGCGACGTTAAAAGCAATTTTCGCAGAGCATCCAATCGATGCCGTTATTCATTTTGCAGGACTAAAAGCCGTTGGCGAATCTGTCGCCAAACCGCTTGAATATTTTGATAACAATGTAGGTGGAAGTCTTATCTTATTTGAAGAAATGTCTCTAGCTAATGTAAAGAAATTGGTTTTTTCTTCATCGGCCACGGTATATGGAGATGCAAAGACCATGCCAATTTCTGAAGATTTTCCTCTTCAGACTTTAAATCCATATGGGCGAAGCAAGCTCATGGTTGAGGATGTTCTCCGAGACCTGTATCACTCAGATCCTCAATGGAGAATTGTTCTCCTGCGGTATTTCAATCCAGTAGGCGCGCACACGTCTGGCTTAATCGGGGAAGATCCTGCTGGCCCCCCTAATAATTTAATGCCTTTTGTTGCTCAGGTTGTTTCTGGTCAGCAAAAAGAATTGCTGGTTTTTGGGGATGATTACCCAACCAAGGACGGTACAGGTGTTCGCGACTATATTCATGTGCAGGATTTGGCTGAGGGCCATTTAGCGGCCCTGCAATACCTAGAGCGTGAGCCTGGGCTGGTTGCTGTAAATTTAGGAACAGGAAGAGGGTATAGCGTTTTCGAGATGATTGAGGCGTTCAAGAAGGCGGCTAGTAAAAAAGTGCCATATAAGGTCGTGGCTCGACGCCCTGGTGATATAGCGGTTTGTTATGCCGATCCCACATTGGCAAAAAAGCTATTTTCTTGGGAAGCGAAATTAGATATTGATCGTATGTGCCAAGATGCTTGGCGTTGGCAGCAACATAGCGCCAACTCCAGGCCTTAAAAAAAGTTGCGCTTGAACTTTACTTTTACAGGGAGGCCATCTACAGCCAACGCCCCTGGAATATCAGAATGTAGTTCAAGCTGAACCACTACCCCTTGGTTTTGATTTTTAAAGTTCCGCATTTTTTCCGGTATTTGACTGCTGATAGTGCCCTCAAATAAGACTGTTGCTTCAACCTCTAGTCCAGACTCCCATTTCACTGTTGCCATTTGCCCTGTGTGCGCATAAAGAGCAAAGCGGGGGGCTAATAATGCTATGACTCGTGGCTTAGTGGTTTCTTGAATGGTAATCAATGGATCCCCTTGCTGGACGCTTACCCCTTCTTTGGTTTCTATACGAATGACAATTGCATTATTGGGTGCCTTGATAAGAATGTTTTGCGCTGCGAGTTCGGAATCTGCTAGCTGCGTTAACCAGCGCTGATCTATGGACAATACCTGTAGCAACCTAATCCTAGCTGCATCGACTTCACCGATTGTTGCAGCACCTGATTTATATAGCGCCTCATAGTCTTTAAGAGACTTGCGAACGAGCTCCACTTGTTTGCCATATAAGACTTTTGAGCTTGGATTGTAATTTTCATCACGCAATATCTCTAAGCGCTTTTCTTTTTCGGGTCTAATTAATTGAATGAGTGCTATACCCTTTTCTACCGCTTCATTTTCTTTGACAAGAATCTTATTTACCACGCTAGGTTGAGGTGCAAACATTTGATACGTTGGGATTTCAACGTACCCTGGCGCATCCACCACAAACCAACCGATAAGCGCCGACCAAAATACGTAAACAAAGGGGCTAACCACTAGGGCAAGAATAAGGTACCAACGAAATTGAAATAGTTTGCGCTTAGCGGGAGCATAAGGAACCTTTAAATTCCGCTCAATATTTGGCTCTGAGGGTTTACGATTAAAGTTAATTTTCATGGGGATAAGGTTTTCAGATTACTCCAAGATTGAATTAATAAATCAGGACTGCCTTGCTTCTTCAATTCTTTTGAGAGCTTAATTAACGGGTTAAGGCCTAAAGTGGCGTAACTTTCGCTACGTGGAATTTCCTTTTCAACACTTTGGACAATTGAATAAGGTAGGTCACCTAAACTTTTCTTAGCATTTGCAGAAACTTCTAAGACGCGTTTTTGATTGGTTGTAAAAATCATTACAGCTGCACGTTTAATTTTTATTTCTTTAAGTTTTGCCCCCAAATCGGGGATATCTAAATGACGATGATGAAATGTAGCGCTAACTGGAATTAAGCTGGATTCTGAGGCTGCCTGAAGCGTTGCAAACCATTCTTGAGTGAGTTGGTCTCTTTGTCCGCTCCAATTTGGAAGCTGCTCTATTTCTAGATCTAAGTTAAAGCCATCTATAGGTAGGGAGGAGAGTGGTTTTAATAGCCCGGTTAGTTTCTGCCTACCTTCGGGAGGTATCCATTCCGCATCCCCCAAAACAACCTCTACTTTTATATTTAATCGGTGTGCCACCTGCACCAATTTCGATAAAGAAGAGGGTAGCGACATATCATTTAGTTGCTTACCGGTTAATCCAATTAAGACTTTGCTGATCCCAAAACTGAGCCACTCCTGTGTATGCCCTTCGGGGTCATTAAGCGCTTGACTGCTATTCCACACATAGACGCCTGTTGGCACGCCAAAAGAAATCCTATCCTGTTTTGCTTGAGGGATTTGTGGTGCGCTACTTAATGCTATTGAAGCTATCTGTGAGACTTGAGATGATGATTCTAGGGGGAATCCCAGGGATGCTAATTGAATGGAAGCAATTTGACCTAGACGCCAATTATTAAGTTGTTTGCTAGCAGCTTTATAGTAAGCATAGCGAGCCTGCATCTTTTTTTCAATTACATCACCTGGCAATGATTGCGCACGTAATGAATTTTCTTCTAGAGCTCGCTTAGCTGCTGATCTTTCTAGTTCAGATACTTTATAGGCATTAATTGCCTGTTGGTAATTCATGAGCGCTGTCTCAGAGTCAATGACATATCTGGCTTCTCGATCTTCGCTTTCTATTCTGAGCTTTTCAAGATTGGCACGAGTTTCGTCGCGAGCACCTTGTTGAAATTTTGATAATTCCAACGGAATTCTCACATTAAAGGCAACTAAGGCATTACTACTTGGTACGGTCGGGTTCCAGTACTGACGACCATCGTTATAGGTGAGGTCCATGGATGCCTCGACCCCTTCCCAGTCGGCCTTGCTAGCGTATTCCTTTTGGATTTCTAAACGTAATTTGGCAGCCTGTAGCTCAGGTTGTCGGCTTGCTCTTTCGGGATCCTTATGGGTCTTAATGAGAAAGTTAGGAGGATCTACTTTATTGAGCTCCTGGACAGGAACCCCTGTTAGGTAAACGATGGTTTTTTTTGCTACAGAATTTAATTGCATCGCGAGTTCATTTTGGGAGTCGACCTCAGCAAACCCAGCTTGAAATTTTTTTTCATCCGAAGAGAGGAGTAGGCCGGCATTTTTTCGACTAGCAAGAATGTTTAATGATTGTTGCCAATGATCTAGGTATGAACGGGCTAACACGATTTGCTGTTGGGATACCCAAAGATCTAAATAGGATTGACGTAAATCTTGAAGAGCCTGTCTTTTTACCGTCTCAAATTCAAACTTACTAGTCTCCAATTGTTTTTTGGCTTCCGTAATTCTTTTTTGATGGGTTGTCTGGGTGCCTAATAATGGATAACTTAATCCAGCGGTATACCCATAGGTTCCATATTGAGATGAGCCTGCTTGTATCCCTGGATTGGAGAGGCTACCAGTTGTGCTACCGCCATTCGCATTGGTAAATGCCTTCCAACCGCTCTCTACTTCTCGTTGCTGAAGAAGGGCAGATGCGATTCGAGAATCTTGAGTTGATATTTGCATCCTGCGCTCGTTAACCAAAAGACTTTGCTCAAGCTCTTGAAGACTGATTGCTTGAGATAAAGGGCTATATAGCGCAGCCAGGGAGCAAAGAAATAAATATTTAATCATTGCGTAAGGTAAATTTTGTAGGGCGCTTTAAAACCCACCAAGGCGCCATAGCAGACTCTTCATGTCCTCTGCGTAGGATTTGATTTAGGATCGAAACAACAGTCCAAAGTCGTGACACCATACCAAAAAAAGGATAAAGTGGCATAAAAATAAAGTCTTTGCTCTCCTCCAGGGGGCGTTGCGATCCTACGATTAAATACAAAATGTATTGCACAACCGTAATTCCTAAATAAAAGAAGTATACAAATAGGTTGATGGCGATAAAACTAGCGAATGGTGCGGTGAAGAAAAGAATAATTAAATAGGTGCCGATTAAAAATGGAGATATAAATTGAAAAAATAAGCCACTCCAAACAAGGATAATTAAATTTGGCCAACCTATCAGCTTCGATTGAAACGCTTTCTTATGTTTATATAAATAAAGAAATATGAGATCTCCGTCCCAGCGTAAGCGTTGCATCAGAAAACCTACAAATGTTGTTGGTGCGTCAGTTAATCCAATAGCCATAGGCTCAAATACAATTCGCAATTTATTACGTCTGGTGTATTGCTTCAAACGGAGAGTGAGGTCTAAATCTTCGGCAGTACCACTTCCCCAGCCACCAAGAATATTGAGCACACTTTTTCTAAATACGCCAAAGGCGCCTGAGATGTTATTGACTACATTAAATTCTGATAACCCAATCTTGGAATAGACAATAGATACTCGATACTCGATATTCTGCAATTCAGCAACTAAAGACTCTTTCGCATTTCTAACTTCAAGGGCGCCCGATACAGCGCATACAAGAGGATCCACAAAGTGCTTGGTAACTTGCTGCGCCATATCGTTGTTAAAGGATGTGTCGCCGTCTAAGGCCATAATAAGTTCGCCATTCGAGATGGAAAGGCCGGCATTTAGTGAGGAAACTCGCCCCCCTCTTTGCCACTTCGGCAATATCCTCAAGATTCTGTTGGGATATTGAGAGGCATATTCCCTTGAAAAGTCTTGGGCTGCTTTTAATGTTTTTTCATTCTGAATGGCGCCATCAATCACGGAAATGATTTCAATGACACCTGCATAGTTTTGTTCGCAAAGGGTGAGTAATGATTTTTTAATGGTCTCCCCCTCGCTGTAGCACAATACTAAGCAGCTGATTTTGGGGGTATACGGGCGGGATATTTCCTCGTACATTGCATGGCGAATAATGTAGCGCATTACTCCCAAAAAAATAATGCAGTAATAAGGGAGTTCAAATGCAAAAACAAAGGGCAATACGTCCAATAGCCCTGAGGTATTGGATTGGTTAAATTGCCCTAGTAGTTGAAAAAAAGCAGTTTCAACACGGGTAAAAAATTGGTACATCTTATTCGCTTACTTCATTTGCCAGCATGCTCATCAATTCAGGAATGTTTTGAGCTTCTGGCTTATCTTTCGCAGACGAAAAACTGGCCATATCAATTTTTAAAGAGAATTCAATATCAGTCTGCGCAATAGCAATAATGCCCGCAAATTTCTCTTTAATAATTCGAGCACCCTCATCTGTCGTAGAGGGGAATAAAAAGAAGTACAAATCATCCGCTGTTCTGGTGCAAAGATCAGTTTTTCGCATTTCCGCCCTTACTCGCTCAGAAAGGGCGATGATGGTTGTCTGAACTTCTTCGTAACCTTTTGACTCAACCAAAGCAGCAACGTTATTGATTTTGAGTGCGATTAATGAATAGGGCTGCTCCTGATATCGAACAGCTAACCTATCGAGCCAATTTGCAGCAAAAGTAAAGACTTCGGTCGGTAATAAATCAAGATGCATGAGATTGTTTAATACGCTTTCTACCTCCCCGTGTCGACAATCCTCCCGCCCCTTTTCTCCCAGCAGATAGGTATAAATCACATCGAGGGTTAATTCGTCGGGGCTGGAATTTTTCCCGCATTGCATGCAGCGAGCGCGAATGTCAGGCTCAATAAAGAGATCATTGCAGTTTTTGCAAAGATATTGCTCGAAAGGCCTGTCATAATCCGTTCCAATATGGCGTAGACGCGTATCGCAATTTGGGCAAACCAATACACCATTGCGTTGAAATTTGGATTCTGGGCCGACAAATCCGCAATTAAAGCAGTGAAGTGATTTTTGTTTTTCAATGTCTACCGATTTGCAGCTGGGGCATACGTCAATGAAGCTCAGATGTGCCCGTTTGCAAGCAGGGCACGTTCTTACTCTGTCAACCATTAAATCATGTTTGATATACCTTCTTGAGCGCAAATCCTCTAAGAGTAGTTTGGCGCCCTCATCGTTTTTTCCAAAGCATTGCAGGAGCGGGTAGCGATACGTTTGCGCTGACTGCCAGTCAGCCAAAGGTATTAACTTTCTTTTATTGTCGGTCCAGAGATACTTTAGTGTCTGCGAGACAGGGGACTCGGCTTTATCTGAATGAAATAATTCTAATTGCTGCCGCCAATTGCGAACATTCATTAATTCGATATCCAAAGATTGCCATGGATGATCTATCAGTATTTTTGATTCGGGGTCTAGTTTATCCTCACTCAATAATGTGAGAATTAATAAACTACTCAAATTTTTATTGCTACGTAATTCACGTAACCAACTTAACTGTTGCTCGGCTTTTTCGGGGTTTAGTACTATGCAGTCAGGAGTGCCTTTGATCTCACTGGGGGAGCGAATGAGTTGGAGTTGAATTTGTTGCTGAGTTTGCTCAATAAACCAAGGTGATTCCAGTCCAATTAAGGCGAAGTGAAGTTGTTTAGTCATTTCTGTAATGGGAATAACCTATTTATTAAGCTACTAGAAAATTAAGAGCGTAAGGATTGCTATGCTCATATATTTTATATATTTGGTAATTATCGTTTACTTTCTTTTTGGATATACAGTAATTGGTGAATTTGTACTATTTAGGTGCACTATTAAATCGAGCTGAGCTAATGTAATATCCTTCTTTTGGCTGGTTCAATGAAAATGATGAATAAATTTCTACTTTTTAGGTCTGCTTTAGCCCTCTCCCTGGGCTTACTGTTGGCTGCATGCGCCTCGTCTGGCGATTCGCCTGTCGGTACTCCGAGGGAGGTCGAAGAAATTCAGTCCCAACTCTTGGGTGATATGCCATTACCTGCAGCATCAAAAATTATTGGCGCAGATTCTTTAATCATAGGTCGTGGTGATAACTGGGTAGGGCGTGTAGTTTTATCTGGTGTGCAAACCCCAACAGATATTTATGCATTCTTCCAGGCTGAATATCCAAAGGCTGGATGGACCACTGTGAGTGCTGTGAAATCAAAAACAAGTATTTTGGTTTTCACTAAAGGTGATCGCACATCAACCGTAGAATTAAATGAAGGTCCATTCACCGGCCCAAAGACAATCATCACTATTACCGCATCACCAAAGAACGCAAACGTAGTTGCGCCAAGTAAGAAATAAAAATAGTTACATCGCTGTCAGCAATAGAAAAAGGCCTCGTTTAGAGGCCTTTTGCTTAATAGGACGGGGCTTATAGTCCGCCAGCCCTGATGAGGCCAACAGCTTGACCTTCTACTGCAAAATTTGGTTGACGTCTATCCACCAAAATATTTTTAAAGTCTGGGTTCTCGGCTTGTAATTCGATCACCATACCGTCCGCAGTTTTCTTTTGGTTCCAACGTTTTACTGTGACTTCATCATCTAAGCGCGCAACCACGATATCGCCGTTGCGTACTTCAGAAGTTTTTCGTACAGCAAGATAGTCACCATCCAAAATACCAGCATCACGCATGCTCATGCCGACTACTTTTAATAAGTAATCAGCACCCTTGCTAAATAAACTGGGATCAATCGGCACTTGTTTTTCAATGTGCTCGATAGCTGTGATCGGCGAACCTGCGGCAACACGACCAATGAGCGGTAGTGTGAGTTGCTGAAGTGCGCCTGAAGGTAAAGACATCTGACGATATTTATTTGGATTGTGGGTCTGGTTAAAGCGCTGTGGAATGCGAATGCCACGCGAAGTTCCTGGTGTCAGCTCGATGTATCCTTTTTTTGCTAATGCGCGTAAGTGCTCTTCAGCTGCATTGGCAGAAGCAAAGCCCAGTTGTGTTGCAATTTCCGCGCGCGTCGGGGGTGAGCCGCTTTCATCGATGGCCTTGGTGATCAATTCCAAAATCTCACTTTGACGTGAGGTAAGTTTGGGGAGGGCAGTCAGCTCCTCTGGAAAATCGACTGTATTTATGTCCATACTGGGATTGTATACAGCACTATTTGAATATTCAAGCAATTTGGAGGCGGATAATGGGGGGATGAGCTCAAAACCCAGTATTTCTGAAAATACCCCCCATCTCCTGGTTTTAGGTATGGGTGGCACCATTGCAGGCCTTGCGTCCAACCCCGAAGAAAACCCTCTCCAATATCAAGCTGGCCAGGTTGGGGTTGATGCCTTACTGGCACATATTCAGTCGGTAGTCCCCACTGGGGTTAAGCTGGTTTCACGCCAATTAGCCAATATCAATAGCCGCAATCTAAGCGATGCCCACCTCACGAGCTTGGGTCTTGCTGTAAGAGATGCTTTAGTGGATCCCGCCGTAAAGGGTCTAGTAGTGACCCATGGCACCGATACGATTGAGGAGACGGGTTTATTTCTGCAAGTAACCTGCGGAAAATTAGCTCAGACTCAGGCTAAGAGAGTGATTCTGACGGGGGCGATGCTGCCAAGCAATGCACCTGGAGCTGATGGCCCCTCCAATCTGCTTGACGCTTTGCGCTGGGCCTCTACCTCGATTGATAACTGCCCTGGTGGCATCTACGCTGTGATGGATGGACGTGGATGCATGGCAATAGATTTGGCTAAGCGCCATGCCACGGCACTCAATGCCCCATTACAGGATGCTCCATCAAGCTCAGTTGGCTTAATCAATCCGTCCTGGTTATCTGGTGTCAAGGCCGTGCAGGCTGCCTGGAATGAAGATTTACCCATTCCGCAGGAAGGTGAGTGGCCTTGGGTTGAGATCTTGACTAGTCATGCAGGCGCACGCCCCGAAACCATTGTCAATTGGCTCAAAAGTCCTGTTCAGGGCTTTGTAGTGGCTGGAACAGGGCATGGCGGCTTTCATGATGACTGGGCAAAGCCTTTGGATCAGGCAATGACTCAGGGTATTGCTTTGGTGAGGACAACTAGAACTGGCGCTGGCGCTACTTTGCGAAACCTTCCGGAGGTAGATCCAATCGGATGCCGTGCTTCAGGGTCCTTAACTGCGCCTAGGGCCAGAATCGCCCTTCAATTGGCTTTAAATGCGGCAAAGCAGGCAAATAAAGCCGGTAAACCTCTGACTTGGCAGGATTTTTTTGCTAGAATAGCGGACTTACCTGAGATTAGGTAGGGATTTAAAAAGCTGTAAATACGTGTAGTTAGTTTTACCTACAATTTGTTACTACCTTGTCACACTGGCGCTAACTTTAAAACCATCGGAAGTTAGCAAGACGCCCAGGTGACTTTATCCTTAAGGAGTGTTAGATGCGTCATTATGAAATCGTCTTTATCGTCCACCCGGACCAAAGCGAGCAAGTGCCTGCGATGATCGATCGCTACAAAGCGACATTAGCTGCTGCTGGCGGCAAAATTCATCGTATGGAAGATTGGGGTCGTCGTCAGATGGCTTACATGATCGACAAACTTGCTAAAGCCCATTACGTTTGTATGAACATTGAGTGTGACCAGAAAACTCTGGACGAGCTCGAGCACGCATTCAAATTTAACGATGCTGTTTTGCGTCACCTCATCATCAAGACGAAGAAAGCTGAAACAGAGCCTTCCATCATGATGAAAGAAGTGCAACGTGAAGAAGCGCGCAAATCAGCTCAATCCGACGCTCCTGTAGCAGCGGCTTAAGTTAGAAATTTGAAGAGGAATACACAGACTAGAAAACGTATCAGAGTGACGGAGCGGCGTTGAATCATTTCACCCTAACTGCATTCTTGGTAGCTAAAGACGCGATTCGATTTACACCAGCAGGAATACCGGTGATGCATTGCCAGCTAGAACATAACGGCGAGGTAAGCGAGGTAGGAAACGCAAGGAAAATTCAGATGAGTGTTGAAGCCATAGCAATCGGCCCGATACAAAAGGGTCTAGAGCAAATGGATTTAGGAGCC
Organism: beta proteobacterium CB; assembly: GCA_000342265.1. Lineage (NCBI taxonomy): Bacteria > Pseudomonadati > Pseudomonadota > Betaproteobacteria > beta proteobacterium CB. Next base: position 1,373,254 of record CP004348.1, on the reverse strand, counting down.
GAGGCGGTGTTTGAAGGATTTTTAGCACCCAAGACTCTACGTAATCAAAGACTTGTTTTCCATATCACCCATATTCAATTGAAAAATTAAAGAGGAAATCATCATGGCGTTTGGAAAGAAACCCGATTTCAAAAAGAAACCAGCTCAGAACCCATTGTTCAAGCGTAAGCGTTATTGCCGTTTCACTGTTGCTGGTGTAGAACAGATTGACTACAAAGATGTAGACACATTGAAGGACTTCATTGGCGAAAACGCCAAGATTACTCCTGCACGTTTGACAGGCACAAAAGCGAAGTATCAGCGTCAGTTAGACACTGCTATCAAGCGTGCTCGTTATTTGGCTTTGTTGCCATTCTCTGATCAACACAAGAAATAATTGGGAGCCCTCAATGCAAATCATTCTTTTAGAAAAAGTAATTAACCTGGGCAACCTCGGTGACATCGTTCGCGTTAAAGACGGTTACGCTCGTAATTTCCTAATCCCACAACGCAAAGCTCGTCGTGCAACTGAAACAGCAATCGCTGACTTTGCAGTGCGTCGTGCTGAGTTGGAAAAATTGGCTGCTGAGAAATTGGCTGCTGCCGAAGCGGTTGGCGCAAAGCTCAAAGACTTGGTTCTCGAAATCGGTCAAAAAGCAGGTGTTGACGGTCGTTTGTTTGGTTCTGTAACCAACCATGACATCGCTGATGCTTTGAAAGCAAAAGGCTTTGTAATCGAAAAAGCTTCTGTACGTATGCCTACTGGCCCGTTGAAGATGGTTGGTGATCACCCTGTAGCGGTAGCTGTTCATACCGATGTAGTGGCTGACATCACTATCCGCGTAGTTGGCGAGCAAGCGTAAGTTTTAGATCTGTAAGCTAGCCTCATGGCTGAATCCCGCTCACGCTCCCTTATGTCAAATCCTGGCATGATGGGTTCTGGGGATGCAGCCTTGCAGGCTTTAAAAGTACCGCCGCATTCTGTAGAAGCCGAGCAATCTTTGCTCGGCGGTCTACTGATCGATAACACAGCCTGGGATCGCCTAGGTGGTGTGTTAACTGATAAAGATTTCTATCGCCCTGAACATGCTCTGATCTATAAGGTCATTCAGCGTTTAGTTGGTGACAATCATCCTGCTGACGTCATTACTGTTCATGAGGCTGTTAAGTCCGAACAGGGTGGTGATTTAGTTGGAATTGATTACCTTAATTCATTAGCGCAAAGCACTCCAAGTGCAGCAAACATCAAAGGCTATGCCGACATTGTTCGTGATCGCAGCATATTGCGTCGCCTAATCGAAGTATCTGACAACATTGTGAACTCTGCATTTGTTCCAGAGGGTCGTTCAGTGAGAACGCTTTTGGATGAAGCGGAGTCCCGTATTCTACAAATTGGTGAAGAGGGTAGCCGTAAAGCGGATTACCTCGAGATTGAGCCTTTGCTTAAAACCGTTGTTGCTCGTATTGATGAGCTCTACAACCGTCAAGGTGGGAGTGATATCACCGGAATTGCAACTGGATTTATTGATTTAGACAAGCAAACTAGCGGCCTGCAAAAGGGTGACTTGGTGATTGTTGCTGGAAGACCGTCGATGGGCAAGGCTCAGCCGCTGGATGCCAAAGTAAAAACAGTTGACGGTTGGAAATTGATGGGTGATTTGCGTTTCGGTGATCGTCTAGCTTCTGTGGATGGTCAACACTCAATGGTCACCGGCATTTATCCGCAAGGCGTAAAGCAGATATACAAAGTTACTTTTTCAGATGGTCGTATAGCTGAGTGCTGCGATGAGCATCTATGGCGTGTCATGTATCGCGATTGGGATGCTCCCAAAGTGATCAATACTGTGCGTTTAATGGAGATGCTCTCTTGTGTTCGCTACAAGAATCGTCTGTGGATCGATCCTGTTTCTGGGGATTTTGGTCACTCAAATGTATTGCCAATTCACCCTTGGGTTCTCGGAGCCTTGCTAGGTGATGGAACTTTAGCCCTATCCCATGGCAGCGTTATGTTCTCGACCAAGTCTCCAGAGCTTATTGAGCGCATGAATACTCTAGCTGGCTACGAGATGGAATTGGTTCACGCTAATGCATATGACTGGAGACTGGTCTCCAAAACCAGAATTGCTGCCAATGGCCAACGTCAGTCAGTGCCAACAAATTATTTCCGCTCTGCATTGCAAGACCTAGGTGTTTTGGGCTGCAGAAGCTTTGATAAATACATTCCTGCTACCTATCTCGAGGCAAATAAGACCTCTCGTCTCGCACTGTTTCAGGGTCTGATGGACACCGATGGCTGGATTGAGAAATGGGGCTCCATTCGCTTTTGTACTGCAAGCAAGCAATTGTCAGAAGATGTTGCCTCTTTGGCTAGATCATTAGGTGGCTTTTGCTCAATCGCTCAAAAACAGACAAGCTACAGCTACAAAGGCGAGAAGAAGCAGGGGCGCCCATCTTACGTTCTAAACATGAGTTTTGGCCCTGGCTTTCAAGCATTTACTTTGCCCGAAAAGAAAGAAAGACTCAGAACAAGCTGGGATCGCCAACGCAGACTGTCATTTACGAGTATTGAGCCATCTAGAGTTACTGAGGCTCAATGTATCTCAGTTAGCCATCCAGACAGAACCTATGTCACCAATGATTACGTAGTGACCCACAATACTGCTTTTGCCCTCAATATTGCAGAGAATGTCGCATTAGCAGAAGGATTGCCAGTCGTTGTTTTCTCAATGGAGATGTCGGGTGAGCAATTAGCAGCTCGTTTGCTTGGCTCGGTAGGGCGCGTTGACCAAGGTCGTATGCGTACTGGCAAGCTACAAGATGATGAGTGGCCACGCGTTACTGATGCGATTGCCCGCTTAAGCAATACCCAAATTTTGATTGATGAGACTGGGGCTCTTTCAAGTTTAGAGTTGCGTGCGCGTGCGCGTCGTATTGCTCGTAATTTTGGCGGCACTCTTGGTCTGGTTGTGATTGATTACTTGCAGTTGATGAGTGGCTCTGGTTCTGAGAACCGTGCAACAGAGATTTCAGAAATTTCACGATCCCTTAAGTCGCTCGCAAAAGAATTGCAGTGTCCAGTAGTTGCCTTGTCACAGTTAAACCGTGGTCTGGAGCAGCGTCCTAACAAGCGTCCAATCATGTCAGACTTACGTGAGTCAGGCGCGATCGAGCAAGATGCTGACTTAATTATGTTCATCTATCGTGATGAGGTCTATCACCCAGATACAACGACTGATAAAGGCATGGCAGAGATCATCATTGGTAAGCAGCGTAATGGACCTATTGGTACTGTGCGTTTAAGTTGGCAGGGTCCATACACCAAGTTTGATAACCTAGCGATGGGGTCGGTTGGATACTCTTCTGGTGGATATGAACCGTTCTAATTCATAAGCAGCCAAGAATAAAAAAAGCCTCGCAATGCGAGGCTTTTTAGCTAGGGTGAAAGTGTTTACTTGCCGCCTTCACACTTCTTGATCGATGCGGCTTTGGCAGCGCCATATAGCGGCTTACCATCCTTGCTTACTGCCTTAGCTTCGCAATCATTCGGCTTGGCATCACCCATACATTTCTTAATGGAAGCGTCTTTGGCTGCGCCGTAGAGTGGCTTACCTTCTTTGCTAACCGCTTTAGCTTCACAGGCTGCTTGATCCGCAAAAGCAAAAGTGGGAACTGCGAAACTCAAGGCAATACTTAGGGCGATGATGATTTTTTTCATGTTCACTTCTCCTGGTTATTTGCTGCAAAATTAACTCTGCTTCATGATCATGTTTTGTGAAGCCATCGGGGCTGGGAAGCCAGCCGCTGCCAAAGATTCACTCATGACGCGATTGGTATCAAAATACACCTGCCAATAATGATCGTTATTACAGTAAGGGCGAACTGCCAATACTGGGCCAACGAGATTAAATTCCAAAATATTCACCTCTACAGAAGGATCTTGCAACACATTTGGAATGCCTGCAATCTTTTCTCGTAATAGCTGCATCGCAGCTACCTGATCTGCAGCACCAGAGAGTTGGCACTTGAGTTCTACGCGACGATAGGGTGTGTTACTAAAGTTCTGAATGGTGTCGCCCAGAATCTTATTGTTGCCGATCATGGTGGCAATGTTGTCAGGGGTATTAATGGTTGAGGAGAATAGGCCAATCTCTTTAACTGTTCCGGTAATGCCGCCAGCAGTAATAAAGTCCCCCACCTTAAATGGGCGGAGAACAATAATAAATACACCTGCAGCAAAATTGGATAGCAAGCCAGCCCATGCTGCGCCGATAGCTACACCTGCGGTTGCAATAAGAGCAGCAAAGCTTGTAGTTTGAATGCCGAAGTAACCCAAAATACCTATAACCAGAAGGATATTGAGAGTTACCGAAACTACGGATCCAACATAGCGAAGAATGGTTGGATCAAGTTTTTGTTGCTCCAATCCCTTTCGCAGAATGCTAAGTGCGAGGCTAATCAGCCAGCGACCAATAACCCAAAATGCGATTGCAGCCAAAATCTTGAGGCCGATATCGGTTGCTGCTGTGACCAATATTTCCTGAATACGGTCTAAATCAATTTCTTTCATTGCTTAATTCCTGTATTGATTAAAGTAAGGGTATTGAAAACCTATAGCAGGGATTATTTCCAATAACTTGCCAGCTAGATATTGGCTTAAGAGCTAACTTATTAATTGGGCGTTGTCAGTCTTCTTGCTTCAGTAAACCGAGCGGCCCAGTAGGGTGTGGTGATGTATTCCAGGCGCACAGTGCCTCCAGCACTTGGAGCATGCACAAATCTGCCTTGCCCTACGTAGATTCCTGCATGTGAATACTTTTCACCAGTAGTGTTGAAGAAAATGAGGTCGCCTGGTGCAGGGGGTTGATTCTCAACACTCTGACCTTTGGCGCTCATCTCTTGAATAGTTCTCGGTAGCTTGATATTGGCAGACTTATTATAAACATAGGCAATCAAGCCGCTGCAATCAAATCCCCCTTTGGGATTGTTTCCGCCATAGCGATAGGGAACGCCCACCAAACCCACTGCGGCAATCGAGATATCTTCAGTGCCAACGCTGGTGTCTTGTTTGAATTGAACTACCTTAGCAGCATTATTTTTTGAGCTAAAAATGCTGCATCCTGATAACGTTAGGATGGAAATGAAAATGCCGCACCCGATCAGAGTGCGGCATGAGGAGGATTGCTTAGAGTGCGTCAGCAGCATGATCCGCAAGACGTGAACGCTCGCCTCGAGCCAGAGTCACATGCCCACCATGACGCCAGCCTTTGAAGCGATCAACTACATAAGTAAGGCCTGAGGAGCCTTCGGTTAAGTAAGGTGTATCGATCTGAGCAATATTGCCCAAGCAAACAATCTTAGTTCCTGGGCCTGCACGCGTTACCAGGGTCTTCATTTGTTTGGGCGTTAAGTTTTGTGCCTCATCAATAATCACAAACTTACTCACAAAAGTTCTGCCGCGCATGAAATTCATACTCTTTACTTTAATGCGTGAGCGAATGAGCTCTTGAGTGGCAGCGCGACCCCATTCACCAGCACCGTCTTCATTACGTTGGAGCACCTCAAGGTTGTCATCAAATGCACCCATCCAAGGCTGCATTTTTTCTTCTTCGGTGCCTGGTAAAAAGCCAATATCTTCGCCAACAGGAACAGTAGCGCGAGTAATGATGATTTCGTTGTAACGCTTGCTATCTAGCACTTGCTCCAAGCCGGCAGCTAAGGCTAACAAGGTTTTACCAGTGCCCGCTTGGCCCAATAGCGTTATGAAATCCACATCAGGATTCATTAGCAAGTTCATAGCGAAGTTTTGTTCGCGATTGCGTGCAGTCACGCTCCACACATTATTTTTCTGATGAGAGAAATCTCTCAAAGTTTGCAAGAGGGCGGTTTTGCCATTGATCTCTTTTACTTGTGCATAGAAAGGTGTAGAGCCATCCGGATTTTCTTGATAGACAAATTCATTGACCAACATACTAGGGACTGAAGGGCCGGTTACACGATAAAACATCGTGCCGGATTTACCATCAGCCCAGCTTTCCATATCTTTGCCATGCTTTGGCCAAAAATCTGCAGGTAATGCCATGACTCCGGAGTACATTAAGTCACGATCTTCCAGCACCTGATCATTGAAATAATCTTCAGCAGGCAGACCCAAGGCACGAGCCTTAATACGCATATTAATATCTTTTGATACCAGGACAACTTCTTGGCCTTTACGTGCCTTTTGGAGTTCGCTGACAACGGCCAAGATTAAGTTATCACCTTTGCCTTCAGGTAGACCCTCTGGCAATGCTTGGGTGGTTAACTTAGTTTGGAAAAAGAGTCGACCAGAGACATCTTGATTGCCAAGCTTGTTGAGTGGAATCCCCTCATCCAATGTACCGCTGGTCCCTGCGACCAATTGATCTAAAGAGCGGCTAACAGTACGGGCGTTGCGTGCAACTTCAGTCATCCCTTTCTTGTGATTATCCAATTCCTCTAGGGTGGTCATTGGCAAGAAAAGATCATGCTCAGAGAAGCGGAACAGGGAGCTGGGGTCATGCATCAATACGTTGGTATCAAGGACAAACAAGCTTGGTGGGCCAGTACGAATAATGCGCTTTGGCTTTTCTGGAATGCTTGCTACTTTGCTCTCGCTACGTTCGCTACGGGCCGCTGCAGGCCGGCGATCGCCTTTGATTTTCTCAAGCGCCACTTCGGCAGCGGAGAGATCTTCCTCAGCATCCGTTGCCCAATCTGGAGCATGGCTTTCCATCGCAACAGTTTTTGCTGGGGCAGGACGCTTCTTTAAGTTTGGAGTGTCCTTACTGCTAATTTTTACTTGGCCAGCAATTTGAGTTGGGATTGGGGGCAATGGCATGCAGACTCTCCTAAAAGAAAAAACCGCCAAGCGGATTGCATTGACGGTTTATAACGAAACTGGGTGTAAAACGATCTGTAAAACGGCGGGGGATGTTTACCGAGCCTGTTCTTAAATCTTCAGGCTGATGAGTCAAACGGATTGTTAGACTTTCCCGTCGTTTACGGTGCATATGAACAACTTTACCCCAAATTTTGAGCTTTGCAAGTACCCCAGATTAAATTAATTTAAAAAATTATTTAGTTGCTTGGGCTGCTTGTAATACCTCTGACACATGCCCGGGAACCTTAAGGCCGCGCCACTCTTTAACGAGCTTGCCCGAAGAGTCAAAGAGGAAGGTACTGCGCTCAACGCCACGAACTTGCTTGCCATACATGTTCTTGAGTTTCATCACTCCAAAGAGTTGGCAGAGAGTCTCTTCAGTATCGGCAACGAGTTCAAATGGCAGCTCAAGTTTGCTGCGGAAGTTATCGTGCGACTTAAGGCTATCCCGAGATACGCCAACGATCAATGTATTGGCTTGAGTGAAAGCATCAATATTGTCTCGGAATTCACCAGACTCGGCCGTGCAACCCGGAGTCATATCTTTTGGGTAAAAGTAGATAACCAGTTTTTTGCCTTTAGCTGAATCCGGCGTAAAAGTTAAACCCGATGTTGCTGGGATTGCGCACTGGGGTATTGGCTTACCAATTTCTACTGTCATGATGATCTCTCTAATTTTATATATTACGTATTCTGATGCCAGTTAAGCTGCTTGCAAAATCAGTTCGCCACTTCGGTTGGGGATTTCACCCCAAGTGACCGGCTGTACCGCTATTTTATCGAGTTGCTTAGTGGCTTCCCAGGATTGATGTAGTTCGCCCATAGTGACCAGGTCATGACCTTGGTTTAGCCACCCTGCGAGCAATTGCTCAAAGGCTGGAAGCAACTTTTGGCCTTCAAGCTCGGCATGCAAGGTAAATACTTGGTCGTTGGGATTGCTTTGGGTGATTTCAAGGAGTCTCTTCACAGCGCCAAACTCATCGGCGCCATCAATGCCAATCAACTCATCAAAAGTAGGCAAGGTCGTTGGATACTGAACATGCTTTGCTTTGCCTGAGGGTAGTTCAAAACGATAGGGCATCAAATTGGGTTGGGCTCTGCCATCCGAAGAATATTTAATACCCCATTGATCGAGTTGCTCAAAAGCTGCCTCATTCATTTGCCAGCCGGCAGCGCCATAAGTAACTGGTGGGTGGCCAAAGATCTTCACAAAACGATACCAGCTTTTTTGCATCTGCGCTTTAGTCCATTGGGCATCGCGATTACGTACAGCATCCTGCCAAGCCACATGATCCCAAGTGTGGATACCAGTCTCATGGCCTGCTAAATCGATTGCACGCATTTCGGCAGCAGCCTGTTTACCAATATCGGGTCCGGGAAGAAGGACGCCGTAGAGCAGAGTCTTAATGCCGTAGTGCTCAACAACTGAAGTGCGGCTCACTTTCTTTAGAAACCCGGGCCTAAAGACCCTCTTAAGGGCCCAGCCGGTATGGTCAGGGCCTAAGCTGAATAAGAAAGTCGCTTTGAGACCAAAACGCTCAAGCGTCCGCGCTAGATTGGGGACGCCTTCTTTGGTACCGCGTAAGGTATCAACGTCTACTTTGAGTGCAATCTTAGCCATGAACCTCTGTGCTTATTCGTTATCAACCAAGTGACGTGCTTTTTCCACATCCTCGCGATAGGCTTCGAAAATATTTTTCAGGGCATCGCTCATATTGGTAGTTGGCTTCCAGCCCAACTCACTCATCGTGTTGTCAATTGCAGGAACGCGGTTTTGAACGTCTTGATAGCCTTCGCCGTAGTAAGCGCCGGAGGTGGTTTCTACGATCTTCACTTCATTGGCTGTCTTTGCGTACTCTGGAATACTGCGAGCAATCTCTAACATCTGATTGGCAAGTTCGCGAATAGAATGATTATTCTTTGGATTGCCGATGTTATAGATCTTGCCGTTAGCAACACCATCTTTGTTGTCGATGATGCGCATGAGGGCATCAATTCCGTCATCAACATAAGTAAAAGCACGTTTCTGTGCGCCACCATCAACCACATTAATAGATTCACCACGAACGATATGACCTAAAAACTGGGTCACTACGCGAGAAGAGCCTTCTTTTGGTGTGTAGATGCTATCTAGACCAGGGCCAATCCAGTTAAATGGGCGGAAGAGGGTAAAGCGCAGACCTTCCATACCGTAACCCCAGATCACGCGGTCCATCAATTGCTTGGAGCAAGCGTAGATCCAGCGTGGCTTATTGATTGGACCGTAAACCATATTGGATTTAGCGGGATCAAATTCACCGTCTTCACACATGCCATAGACTTCGGAAGTAGATGGAAATACCAAATGCTTTTTGTACTTAACGGCTGAGCGCACGATTGGTAAATTGGCTTCGAAGTCGAGCTCAAATACTTTTAATGGCTGCTGAACATAAGTGGCTGGTGTCGCAATTGCTACCAAAGGCAAAATAACGTCGCATTTACGAATGTGATATTCAACCCATTCCTTATTGATAGTGATGTCACCCTCAAAGAAATGCATACGGGGATGATTTACTAAATCACCA